>NZ_NHPP01000029.1 GCF_002838835.1 Siphonobacter sp. SORGH_AS_0500 | reverse complement strand
ATCCGGGAGCTGGAAAGCTGCCTTTGCACCGCGGCAGAAATTCGGCAAATGGAAGCAGGTGTTCGTTTTCGGGATCCTTTCCCAAAATGGGAAGAGTAAAATTGAATCTTTCTAAGAGGCAAGGAAATCAGGTCTCAAGGCTCAAAAGACGCAATAACCAATGATTATTCGGTTTGACTGAGCTTTTGAGCCTTGAGGCTTGGCATAAAAAAACTCCTTCATGAATCACGAAGGAGTTTCCCGTTAACCTCTAAACCTATGTGTCTAAACCGTTTGATGATTCAAAAGTACAGTGAAGCCTGAACATAGACTTCGCTTTTCTATGAACTGTAGACTTTATACGTTGTTTGGTAGGATTTAACCGTTGAACCATTATGCGTGTCATTTTTACAAAAATTGGTTCTTCTAGTTCAGTTGATAAATGATTAACAATGAATAAGTTAACTTAGAATTAGTTTAAACTAACGTGTGAGGCATAAGGCCAGTATTTTCCGATTACTACCATGAAATGGTCAGTAGCCAGTTTGGGAGTAATTCAATAACTAGTAGGAGAGCTGTTCTTTTCAGACAAGCGAATGTATGGAGAGTATCACTGTTTAGAAACTTGGGGGGAAAGCCAAAACGAAAGCAAGTGATTTTAGAGAACTTGCTGCGATTACCAAATAAATGAAAACTACGTCTTTTCAGAAGTTTGGCTGATGAAATTGTACTATTGGAAGCTGGAAGGCTGTAAAACACAAAGAGGTTCGAACGTGCATTCGAACCTCTTTGCTGTTAAAATCAGGACGGATATTTAGATAACCTGTACGTTAATCGCGTTCAATCCTTTTTTTCCCATGGTTACTTCGTAAGTAACAACGTCGTTTTCACGAACTTGATCACGCAGACCGGTAGTATGTACGAAAACGTCTTCACCTCCATCTTTTGGAGTAATAAAACCAAATCCTTTGGTTTCATTGAAAAACTTAATGGTTCCTTCTTGCATTGTATTTTATTGAGTCGGAAAGGTACGATTACTAATCGGATAATCCCGCTTATTAAGTCTTTTTATTTGAAAATCAGTCAGGAAAGCTTTTCAGAGATCGGAGAGCTGTTTAGGAACTATCAGTAAAAAATTGTAGTTTTGCTATTACTACACGAAGTAGAGCACTTCTTGATCTTCATTTTAGGCTATTCTTTTGTTCTTCCGCAAAGCCTTTTATCAGTTATTTCAACAGTCGGTGCTACAACGTTATATCATCTTAAATCTAAATTCGTATTAATGGGTAGAGCCAAGGAGACATTCGGTAAGAAAGAAACCACCAAGAAAAAAATTCAGAAAAAACAGGAGAAAGAGCTCCGCAAAGAGCAGCGTAAAGAAAATTCCAGCAAGGGTAAAACCGTTGAGGAGTTATTCGTTTACGTTGACGAAAACGGCAATCTTACCAGTGTGCCCCCTGAGTTACGTAAGACAAAAGCCCCCCGGGAATTTACGGTAAAAGGCCCCGTGACTGACGATCCAGTAATCCACTCTGGCGTTGTGTCATTCTTTAATGCTGCCAAAGGTTATGGATTCATCAAAGATGACCAGACTCAGGAAAGCATTTTCTTACACATTTTGCAGGTGAAAGGAACCGTAGAAATGGAAGACCGCGTAGAATTTCAGATTGAAAATACGGCCAAGGGACCATCCGCCGTGCGGGTAAAGAAAATTCAATAGTTGATTACTACTTGATAAGCAATACAAAGAGGAATCCAGTCTGGATTCCTCTTGGCGTTTTAGGGCAGATCAGAAACGGTTCATTCAGCGATGCGGTTAAGCATTTCCATTTCCTGATCGGTTAATGAAATCTCTCCCGCGGCCATATTTTCTTCCAGGTGCTTTACACTGGAGGTGCCCGGAATGAGCAGAATATGATTGGAGCGGTGCAGTAATACTCTTGGATGTATACGTAAGTGTAAATATATTTCTACTGGCCTAAGTAAAATCAAATCATACTGCTATATGAATGTAGTCTGTTATTTACAATTTATAGGGAAATAATATTTAACTTGAAATTGATAAACTAAATAACATTAATCAATAGGTTATACTATTAATAAAATTTATTACAATTTCTAATTTAATTCGGCTTTGTTGCATGGCTCTTTGGTAGTATAGACTGGGTAAAACCTGCCTATGATTGCAATCATAACCGTGGAATTACCCAATAAAAGGTACTTACATTGTGTATGTCGGCCCATAGAGAAGGCTGTTTAGGTCGAGAATGTGTGTTTCCAGAGCTATGCAATAGAGCTATTTGATTCACTAAATTTGTCCTGATTTAAAAATGAATAGCTTATTTATTTCTGAGCTTTATAATTAGTAAAATTGGAAATGGATTTCTATTTTGCATATAGTAAAGCTCTGCTGATTGATTTGTTTAATACAGTAGATGAAAAGTATATTAGATAGCAAAAGCGTGAGAATTGAATATCAATCAGGCTGAAACTTTCTGGTACTCATAAATTAGGTTGTTTTAATTGAATTTTTCTCATGCCTCTAATTATACTCTCATCACCTATGAATAGGAAAAATTACTTTGAGGACGCACGCCTGGATATTTTGGTTCTAGGTTCGATGGGTAATACTAATGATATTAATGTCTCAACGACTGAATTAGGTATTGTTGTTAGGGAACTTTTAGAAGAAGATCGAGCCAAAGAACTATTGCTAGATGCTGGCGTAATGACTACAGAAGTACATGTTCCTACTGCTTTTCATAATACAGAAATTGTTGATGGTATTCTAGAGAAATTAGATATTGCTGATCTGGTCATAATCAACCTAACTCCTAAAGGCAGTTCCAAAGGAGCACCAAGTGCTAATGTTTATTATGAACTAGGTTTAGTACACGCATTAGGCTTACCGTGTATCATGATGAGTGAGGAAGGAACAGAACAACAATTTTATTTTCGTAACTACAAAATCTACAGATATTCTCCTAAAGAAGACGATCTTAAAAGGAATCTCCGTGGGCCACTTTTTATATTTCTTGATATTCATAACGATACCAATTTTAGCAATAATCGGATCACACAGTTTTATAAAGGATTACCTATTGTCGACATTAGTGCAGCTGTGGGTCTAGCAACTGGCTATTATTATAATTTTGTGGGGCGTCTTCTTCGGGATGGCCTGTTTATTACCAAACACCCTGATAAGATTAAACAATTGGTTATTGTTCGCCCCGATAGCGTATTAAACACTTATGCACAAGACCAGAAACGTATGGCCGATGTGCTGACAGAGGCAGGGTATCAAGTCAAAGAAGAACGACTAAGCGATCCAGAGGATGGGAAAGGAATGGCATTTATCTATCATGTTGATGGAATTGTTCTCGATTTACCTAGAACAATTTACCCCTTAAAGATATCTCCTAAATTAGTTACTATGAAGGATCGCTTTAGTTTAAATCCTACGTATAAAGAGAATATAGTAAAAAGGAAAAATGATGCTCTATTACAACAACATAGTGAACTATTGTTAGACCGAGTTCAGCAAGGTATTTTATTCCATGTCAACAGAGAAGGGGAAGGGTACCAAAAAACTAAATTGCACTTTGCCAGAATTGATGAATTACCAGCCTTATTAAAAGATTTCGGTGTTAAATCTTCCCAAGTGTAAGCTTAGAAACCTATGTATACGAACATAACTAAAAATGTTACCCTTTCCTTTTCCGGAAAAAGGAAATACGAACAACTTAATCGACTTGAGCCCGAACTGGAAACTTTATTTCAAAAGTTAGATCAAGCGGTTAATAGCGTTCATTTTCAACTATTAACAGGTTGTGCTGACGGAGCAGATCAAATTGCTACTAGTCTGGTCTTAAAAGCTCCGTTTAATAATACGCAAAACTTGTGGTCTACTGGTGGAGTGTTTCCCTTTCAACAGTCAGATTACGTTGATACCATGGATGATCTGATTGCTTATGAGGCACTTTATCAACGTCTCGAGCAGAAATTGCATTTGGATGGCCATTATGTCAAGGGTGCAGAGGGAAAGGAAGCAAGGGTAAAAGCGTACAGACAACAAGGGCAGGTCTTGGCACGATTTGCGGATGTTTTCATCGCTGCTTCTACTAGAAGTGAAAACATCAACGGAGGGGGTACGTTGGAAAATGTGATTGTAGCTTTAAAGCTTGCTAAGCCTGTAATTTTCTACGATCTACAAGAGCATCAATTTTACTTATTTCAACACGTGGATGAATTTCTGTTAAAAGATGATTCAAATCTAAATAAGCACGCTGTTACTGTTGAAGAATTGGTAAAGTGGTTTGAGAGGCGTATAAGACCAGAATATGATTCAGATGTTTACTTAATTAAACCAAGTGGTGGACTTTTATTTAAGTGCAGAAAGCAAGCTTGGAATGTATTTGAAAGATTATTTTATAGAGAAAAGCCCCGATTTGATCCCAATTTCAGACAGCCTATTTTGGAAAAATTAAAAATAATATATGATGCTATTGAGGATATACGTAGGCCTATTAGTGAGAACGCAAATCGTTTTCAAATACATTATCGAGGGAGCTATATGCTAAATTATATCGCAGCTATGGCAGCTGTTTGTGTAGCAGTATTAGCAATGATGTATTATATCTATTCTCTAAGATATTGGCATCATATTTACTGGCCTTTGATTGTTTTGGGCTTGATTAAAATTGCTATTTTATCAATAATTATTATAAATACACGCGAATCTAATAAGACAATTACAACGCTTTAGCCATTCAATATCGCTATCTTTCCGAGCGTTTGAAATTTAACCAATATTCTGTTATTGGTGGACTATTTAATCCTATAAACCCAACTATTGGTAAGCACGACGAGACCCAGTTGAGGAAAAATCCGGCGGAAAAAAATATCAGGATATACTTTCGGTGTTTAAAGTAACCCTCTCTTACACACTTGAATTAAGCTCTAAGGATGTAA
This sequence comes from Siphonobacter sp. SORGH_AS_0500, assembly GCF_002838835.1. Taxonomy (GTDB): domain Bacteria; phylum Bacteroidota; class Bacteroidia; order Cytophagales; family Spirosomataceae; genus Siphonobacter. The sequence continues at coordinate 41,288 of NZ_NHPP01000029.1, read as the reverse complement.
TTGATTATTCAGATAATATTAAACATTGGTGGTATCAAGAACAAATTAATTATTATATGAAGGTTTCGAATAGGTATAGCCAGATTTTTCACAAAATTGAAAAAGCTTCTGAGTTTCTAAGTAAAACGGTTTTGGGAGTTGTTAGCTTTGAGATACTATTGGAAACGGCAGAGCATTTCCATTGGTTTGGAGAAGTAAGTTCTATACTCGCAGAAATATTTGGTCCACCTTTGCTGGGAATTGCCACTTTTTTACCTGCAGTTGTTATTATTTTAATCGCTATAAATTTTCATCAGGATGGTAAAAAGCTTAGTACGCGTTACCAGAACCAGGTTTTAGCCATCGAACGCCTTAAGGATTGTTTCCCGAAACTTTCGAGTATAGAACAGGGTTGTTTTTTTATCAAACTTCTCGAGCAACTTGATGAAATGGGGCAATTAATGATTGATGAAGTAGCTGACTGGTCCATTTTATATGAGAATAAGGTATACGAACCCTAGTGTTAACAGGATACCAAGTTGGGTAAAGCAGTCGAATTTGCCAGATAGAATATTGAAAATAAATCAAGTACAGCTAATTTACCTACCACGTCAAAAATTGAGTATGCCAGCCAGAAGGTATTGGAAAATAACTTAGCAGTCTTAAAACCTATTCATACGTTTGGAAAAGGAGAATATTGAATTCGTTTTTTGATTGTAGATATAACATCCTTGTCGTAGCTTATTACATTATAAAATAGGATGTCTTATTTATCTATCGAATGCAAAATCTTCTGGTAGAAGGCCAGAGCCACTCGTTTAATTCCTATATTTTCGGGGTGCAGTACATTAAATTGTTCTAGTAAAGGATGAGCTGATTGATAGATGCTTTTCGCCGATTCGGACGCTAAGAACTTAGCTAGTACTTTTTCAGCATCTGATTGAAGAAAGGTTTCATATTGACGATCGAGTTGCTGACATAGAGGAATGCTGGAAGGAGAGACCTGAACAGTTCTAGGGTAGGGGCCAAGTCCTCCGCTTGCCCGGTGATCTGCAGCTAGGCGTTCAAATGCTTTTGAAAATTCGATATCGTGTTGTCCGTAAACAACCCGCTTGGTAGCTGTCATTAGAATCATTCCTGCACACATTGCACAGGGTTCCAATGTAGTATATACCGTGCAGTTTCTTAAATTGTATTGATGACTGCCTTCCAAATATTTTGTGATCATGCGAATCTCTGCATGTTGGGTTGAATTGTTAGTAGAAGTAATACAATTTAAGTTATAGGCTAAGGGTTCATTTTGCTCATTCACTAGCAAAGCTCCAATGTTATATCCTCTTCTTTTTTCCCGGGGCACTTGTTCCCCTTGCCAGTCTTGATAAACTAATGCATAAGCAAGGAGTGAAAAAATGTGATCACGTTCATCTTGAATTGATAGTGAATCTGGTTGGATTTTAGGCTTTCCAAGATGAGTTGCATATGTTTTCAGAGAATGAGTCATGCCCATGAGGTACATTAGGCACGCTATATAAGCAAACCGTTTGATCGTAAAAGTTAGATTGTAAGAAGGCTTGTGTTTTTTCAGGTTCATCACATGTTCTGTAGCGTTACTTTTCATTCCAAATGATACATATTAACCAAAAGATAGTATACTCAAGGATATTTACAAAATTTGGCGATCAGGAATAAAAGGTACCCGTTTAATGCGATTCATACGGCTACTTTACATTCATGTAGATAGATGCCCTTGCTCGTTAACGCAAGATGATAGATGAATTCAGCCAATCGTCTTAATTGAACAGTATTATGCTGATATTAAGTTGAATCTGCAAACCTCCAGCGTTAATCCCCTTAGCGAGATTCATTGAAAATTCATCTAGCTTTTTGAATCAAAATTGTTGACAGAGATAGGTGGAGAAATCAGGGAAGGAGCCAAATGAAAAAGAAACATGCACAAGAACAAAACCTGTTCTGTTTTAAATAAATAATTTTTGATGTTACTGGTGGGACTGATCGAAGCATTACCAACAATTCCCAAAACAGGAATACCCAGAAAAGCCCTTCGAGATTTTCTCGAAGGGCTTTTCTGGGGAGACGGAGGCTCTATAGATATAGCCAAGTGGATTGTTAAAATATGCTCATTTACAGCAGATTAGGTGCTTTTATATTTAAATATAATATTAATAGGATAATATAAAATAAAGCAAAAAGTGTGTGTGAATATGATTTGCAAACTATGAGCACTTCCATTTTTGAACTCAAAAGGAGTATATCCTTTTTTCTTGAAAAGCGTAAGAACAAAGTTGGTGTATTGATTACTGAGAATGTACCTATACGTATGACTGGACTTTGAAGGCATCTGCAATAATTGCTTAATTTGAATTATGGTTTATTGAACTGGCCCCAAAATCCTTTGTCGTCATAGGCGGGGAATAACCGGGCATATTTTGAGTTGTTACGTTTATAATCTTGAATTTGTGTGTAGTAATAATTCGGTTATAACCTTTTACAAATGACCCTTATAGCTTTGTTAAGATGTACACAAGCAAATGGACGTTTGTAGTTGTACAAAATAGTAAAAGGCTCGAAAGAGCCTTTTACAAGTATAGTTCAAAAAGAGCGTTTTTAAGCGACGAACTGGATATTTCTGGATATACCTACAACAAGGGCGTATTAAGTGAAGATGTTACCACATTGACTACATCCGACCCGGATAATACGTATAGCATCAATCGGTAAGAGGATGGATTGGGGGGAATACTCAGGGTAAGGATTGGACCATTACCTTTAGCCTGAATAGCAATCGGCTTACCCAATGGATCAAGCTTAACTAGTTTCCATTCAAAGGAATAAGTGGATGGCGTATCGCTGGCCAACCTCCATTTACCTCCAGTATTTAACAGGACATGGTAAGATAGTAGCGTATTGGGTTCGGTAGCTAGTGCTGGCCTCAGGATTTTTACCGTGGGCTGTGAATCGAGTAAGGGTATTCCCTTTCGGAGCTGACGCAACTGCAAAAGGGAAAACTTATTCCGGCCCCGATGATCCCTAAGGCCGTTAAAACTAACTTGGTCAACCAGTTGCTCATCCTGCCAGTTGGAAAAAAAACAGGGGTCTTTAGGGATCTGAACTCTGCATACGATGAAACGCTAATAGAACTAAAAAAATAAGGAAGCCTTGTTTGCCTGATTATCCGACGCTGATCTACCGTCATTTGTCCCTCCACAAGTAATCCATAGGAGTCGATTTCAGGAATCACCCGATGGAGTATTTCAATTGTTTGGGCAAGCGTTTCATTGACTTCTACATCAACCGTTACCGGTCGAGCCGGATCTATTTGCTTAATGGCGATAACTAGTTTTCTGAGCCAACTCAAATACGCGTCTTGTTGATAAAGCAATTCGGGTTTGGCATACTGCTGACTTAATTTCTGTAGAATAGCGTTGCCCAGGTGCCAGGATACAATGGTCTCTTTTTCTTTCAGGTCGTTTACGCTGCTTAGAATCTGCTGACTCAAGGTAGTCAACCGAGCTTGATCTTGTCGGAAGTTGACCAATTCCGGAATCCAGTAACTATATTGAATTTTGAGACCAGAGGATTGAGCTGCCTTTAGGATGTTATAGTCATAAATAGTAGGGCCATACCGTCGGATGGTGTTAAGGCCAACCTGCTTCATGGCTTCGAAATCAGCCATAAGCTCTTTTTGGGTGAAAGCCTGAAGACTTTTCGTCCAATTCTGTCCTTTTTTATAGCTGACACCTATAGGGGATCCTACAAAGTTTTTCGGCTTTACACTCGTTGAATCCGTATACGGCTGAGCTAGTAGCATGAGCTTAGGTATTTCGGCTGACTTTGGTGCTTCCGATTTGTGAGGACCTGGTTGATGCACAATCAGGTAACTGTTCATAGCGGGATAGTTGCTCTTCGAAGCGGTTAAAGCGGTGACCGAGCCTTCGCTTCGATTATTCGCTGATGAAATAGTTCCCGAACTGATAAACACAATAGGGATTCTGGACCGGAAAAGAGGATGTTGATCGATGGGGCGGTAAGGTAGTTTAGATGACAATCCGGCCGAGAAGTTTGTCACAGAGATCCAATCCACGTAGGATTTGCCAGGAAAATACGTATTCAAACGGTTTGCTTTCCCAAGATCCCATACCCAGATGGCATTATATACTCCCTGTCGGGTGAAATAATCGTGTACGTATTGCCAATAGTCTCTAAATGTTTTTGCCTCAAAGGAAGCCGTATTCATGTCTATATCAGGGACAAGGCTAAGGCAGATCGGACGTTTCAGTGCAATAATCTGCTGTGAAAAGCGACGTAGATCGGCGTCATAATCACCACGCAGGACAGACTCAACAATGGCAGTAGCTCTTTGCGGATTGGCTACATCGGATTTGTTTACGATAGGCGTCCAGGTAATCATCGGAATGGAACCCAGCTGGTAAATTGAGTCCAGACTTGCGAATGGCACAACGCTTTTCGAGATGTTTCCCCAGGTAATGGACAAGGGAGCAATCGTGAAAGGAACTGGTTGGGTAGATTGTTCCTGGTCGAACAAACGGGAAATAGTTCGTAGCTTTTGGGACAAAACGGGATCTAATCGAAACTGATTCGTAGGAGAGGGAAGCCAATTCTCGTTCTCGCCCAGATAGCTTATATAGGTAATCCAACTCAATAGACTAATGGTAAGTAAAGAAGCGGTACTCCGCACAGCCGTGTAGATCCGGCGTCGAACAAGCCAAAAGTTAATCTTAAGCGTTTTGAGGCTGCTTGTTAATTCAGCTAGCCAGGGAAAATGATTGACAACTCTACCGAACTGTTGTTCTCGACTGGCCAATATGGTAAAGCCCAGTATACATGCGTTTAAACCAGCAAAATTGGCCATAATCAGATTATAAGGATTCCAGTCCCGGTATAATCCGTATGTGCAGGCAACCATCGAAAGCCCAATCACGACCAGGTTGGGGATATTCAACCGCCAGTTATCAGCCTCCCGGTTATCTTTGGGCGTGGGAATGTAGGGGACTTTTTTTCGGATAATTGTGTAGACGAAGCCGACTATAAACACCCACCAGGTGCCAATCATTAATAAGCCGCCGACCACGTGAAATCCCCTTTCTTGGTCTTCCATAACCCACCACTGAGCGAAGTGTCGAATGAGAATAACCGCCGAAATGAATGGTAAGGCGATCAAACCGAAATGGGCGAAGTCGATATGGACTGGGCTAAGTCCAAACAGCAGGGCCAGGATGGGTATGGCAAAATTGATCAGATAAACAAAGCCGGAAGCATAGTGTAGCGGAATAACACCGTAATGCAACTTCTGTTGCCAGGTAAACTGCTTAAAAAGCCTGGGGTAGGTGCTGACCAGCAACTCGAAAACACCTCTCGACCATTTCAATTGCTGCTTGTAATAAGCCGAAAGGGTGGAAGGCACAAGACCCCGAGCCAAAACGGCCGGAACGTAAACGGACTTCCAGCCCTTGGCATGTAATTGCATGGAAGTATGCATGTCTTCAGCCAATCCAGCTGCGTGCCCGCCAATAGATTCCAGTGCAGAACGTCGAAACGTGCAGTTAGCACCAATAGCTGGCACGGTTCCGTATCGATTCATCGTCATCATCATCGGCCCATAAAACTGGTAGGTTTGCTGGGCTGCACCTTTCGCAATCAAACTATCGTCGTGGTTTTTATAGGCCTGCACGATCTGAACGTAACCGATCTGGGGATCATTAAAATGGGGAACGATCGGGTCCAGAAAATGGGAAAAAGGAACGTGGTCGGGGTCCAAGATCACACATAAGTCGCCCGATGATTGTTTGAGTGCGTTGTTGATATTACCCGCTTTGGCATCGTTTTTTTCGGTCCTGGTTATATGATGGACCCCTAATTGATGACATACTTTTTTTAGATAGGGGTCATCGGCTTCGTCGCACAGATAGGTTGTATGTGGATACGAGATGTCCTGAATGGCCGTCAACGTTTCGACAATCATCTCATACGGTTCTCCGGCACAGAAGGTGGTAAAAATATCCACTGTATAAACCTGCGTTGAAGCCGGGGCTTTCGGCACCGTTATACTGAAATAGTGATACCATTCATGGAGAATCTTCAAGCAGCTAAAACCAAGGGCAACCATGAGTAATCCATATAGAAGGCTGTGGCTTTGGGTCCCCTCGTCTAGCATCCGCTCCCAAAAGAAGAACATACTTATCAGACCTAGTAAAATCATCAGGCGAAAAGTAACTCGTTCTTTTCGGGAAGGAGGTTTAGCCGAAAGCATTGGTTTCATGGTTTGCCTACCACATAAAATGGCGTATTACAGGTTGCATAACTTCCATTATGATTGTAAATCGTCGCAAACAGGCGATAGGGCCCTTCTTTGGAAGGTGCCACAAAGGTCGCTTTTAAGCGACTTTGGGCTGTAAACAGGGAAAGTGGGGTTGGTTTTGCTGGGGCATTCCGATACGTTTCGGCGTACCAATCTTCGTTAAAAATTTGCCATTTAACGGCCTTTATGGTGTCGGTTAGCGACTCCATCAGCACTTCGGCCGATACGGGTTGGTTGGGATTTAAAAGAATATTATCCCGGGCTCCTTTTTGATCGACCAGCATATATTTGACGGCTGGCACCTGGTAGAGGGCAGGTTTTCTGGTCCATATAGTGTGCATAGTGTTCACCAGTTCCGAGCGGGCACCCGTTTCATCAAATAGGCTAAACCAGGTGGGTGTCGTTTCCTGCTTCTGTCCCCAAAAAAACACAAAAGCACCTAGAAAACGTGGGTCGTCGACAGGCATAAATTGTCGATATCGATTCAGGACAATTTCAGCTTTCTTAGTGCTTGTATTTTCAATATAGGCCCCCCAGGCCGTTTGTTCAGTACCAGACCAAGGGCCATCTACGCCCCATTCCGTCAATAAATAGGGGCCATCCCAAAACCAAGAAAAAGCGTTTAAATCATCCCTTAATTTATTGATTAAGCTGAAAATGTTAAACGAAATAAGATCAATACGGCAACGAATAGATAGGTTAAAGATGTATTTTTCATTAAAATTCAAAATAGTCGTAGTAACCGGATGATCGGGATCGTCCTGATGAATCATTTCGACTAACTCATTAAATGCCTTATAAAAATTATTATAAGCAGGCCCATAAGGAAACGTCAACTCATTGCCAACGCACCACATTAAAACTGCCGGGTGAGCCTTGAACGTATTAACGATGGTCTTATAGGCTTTAAGTTGAGAAGCAACTTTATCCGGATTATCATAATAAATCATGTAGTCTTTATTGTCAGGAATGGGAAGCCCTACAATAACGGACAGGTTATTGGCCCATGCACTATCCAGAATAGTAGCTAAATGTAGGGTATCCCAGATTCGGATAGCATTGCCGCCCGCTTTTCTTAGCTCACTGAAGTGCGAGTAGCCTGCCGCTCCTTTGATTGTAAATGGTTTCCCATCTCGATATAAAATGTACTTGCCTTCGCTTTTTACAATCCTTACTTTTGGGGAATAACTGTTTTCATTATCGCTGTTACAGGTTGAAAAAATAAAAATTATCGGGAGTATGAGGAGGAATGATTTCATTAAAAGCCATAGATAGATTTACAAGTTTAACCAATATGCTTACAAAAAAAAGGTGTTTATAAGCATGAAGCAAACCAGTTGATGGTTAAAACAGACCAGTGATTCGTGCTATACGCTCGGCTTTTTTCACGAAGTCGATCTATACTTAAAAACTTAGACCTAATTAATGGCTAACCAAGAGTGGTTGAGTCATTTCTAGCACAGCCTGTAAAGAGCATCTACGTTCTGCTGATTTTTGGCTCTGCATTTATAAATAGAACTAGATCAGCAAAACTGCTTTAGTAGGTTTTTCCGCTGATGAATTTTTGGAACAGAGCCATCGACCTGTACTTTAAGGGATACAGGCAAGGAATGAGTAACGGGAGGTCGTATTCATAGCGATTGCTCTGTTGACGTGAGTTCCCACAAGTAACTATTATATGTCTATTATTTAAAATTAGTTTGTTACCATAAATTTATGTAAACTTATAATAGATAAGAAATTCTTTTGGGATCCACAAATTAGATCGCTCTCCAACTTCATCTCTGAAATTAGTTAAGTCAATGAAGCTAAAAGTCAGTTATTACCTGGTAGGAATATCCGTCATTTTAGGGCTAGTACTTTTAATTCACGAATACGGCCATGTACAACAGGTAAACAGGGTTCTGTCCGCGGCCAAACTGGACCGCAGAGTCTCAATCAACCGGGATCAAGAGGAGGGCGTTATTGGCATTTTTGATCGGACAGATAAGCAAAGTGATGTAGGCAAACCTGGTTACCAACATACCTACTTACGATTAAGTAAGGCTGTAGAAGGTGATATCGTGGAGGCTCTTTCGTCGAAAATAGCCTTAGACAAAACGAATCTACTAAGCCTTGTACTGAGTGATTGTAACGAAAATTGTCTCAACGAAACTCTAAGAGGTGAATATGATCAAACGTTAACGACATATTGCCGTATACTTTCCAAATCTAATAGAGAAATCTTACTCAGATGGTGCCCGGAAATGGAAGTTCCGGTTCATGTTTACCCTTGGCAATACCAATCGCCCAAACTATACAACGAGGCATTTCAGCATGTGTCAAAACTGTGTAAAGCCGCTTTCCCAGCTATAAAGATTGTCTGGGGACCAGCGGGCTACCCTGGTGCTGAAGAGTATTGGCCAGGGAAAGAAGTAGTCGATTTAATTAGTGTTACACTAAAGGGGGTGTCTGAGGAGTTGACCAATGCCTATCCTCGACCGGTGAATCAGGCAATTGCCATTAGGCGAAAAATCTATAGAATGAGATTTATGAACAAACCGGTCTTAGTGTTGGGACCACAAACAATAAAGAACAAGGGCGTATCCATAATTACTAAGTCATTCCATCAAGCGATTCATCAATTAAAAAGGAAGAACGCATGTTCTTCTCACCGTCATCTGACGTTCAACCTGCGTTAAAACCCAACGACAAAACGACAACTCCTCTTAAAATCGGCGTTTATGACCCGAAGAAGTTACTGGTTGAAAACGAATCCGTGCACGTTGAACATCTATTTACCGATCTGGGAGCTATACAAAATGGCTCTTTTGAAAAAGAATTTAACGATGTCCTGAGCCGAAACCATGATGTAATCGTAACGTTTGAGCCTTGGAAAGATACCTATGCCAGAAAAGATACAAACGTGCTCTTGAATACCCTTCACGGTGTTTACGATAAAGAATTTAGTAAGCTTTATACCCTTATTTCGGCTACTAATCAGACGGTTTATTTGCGTTTTGCACATGAAATGGAAATTCCTATTTACCGATATTCCTGGCAAAGTCAGGATCCAGCATTATATATCAAGGCATTCCGTTATTTTATGTTTTTTGACAAGAATCACGCTTCTAATGTGAAAAAAGTGTGGGGACCAGCGGGCGACCGGGGTTCGATGGAGTGGTGGCCGGGAGACGATGCCGTTGATTACATCAGTATAGCTATTTATGGTCTGCCTGACAAAAATATTACTGACCCTGCCCAACAGGAAACCTTTCGGAGGATCTACGATCGTAAATCGTATCGCATGCGATTTGCCAACAAGCCTTTCTTTATAACCGAATTTGGGGTTAAGGGGCCAGAAGCTTATCAACAAAAATGGCTTGAAGATGCCGCAATTACAATCAACCAGCATCCTGAAATAGCGGGTGTCTGTTATTTTAACTTAATGGATAATCCGAAAGTTTGGGGCAATATCTCTCCCCCTAACTGGAGCATTAGCCCCAAAAGCTTATCCCATTTTGTCCAGCTGATAGCCAATAAACGGCTGGCAATGAATTGATTTAAAGTCGGATGAAGAGAATAAATCTTTGATGGTGTGGATCATCACTCTACCTGACATGTTGCCCTTCTAGATGCTCCGCTCTTATGCACCATCTCGTCAAACGCCAGTTATGTGAAACATTTACACAACTCTACACAAGACTTCAAAAACCTCGCAAAAAGTACCTCATATCGTTATCTTAAAAATCTATGTTGACTCTCAATTTATAACAAGTCGGATCGAAAAACCCCAAATGAAGCTATGCTGTTTACTAATTCTGAAGATACGTTTCCTGTGGAGTCTCCCTTGTATAAGGTGGAAGCAAAGCTATCTTAACTCTGATAGCTTAAGCATTGAAGATTTATTTAATAGCTTAACAAACAACAAAAGACCTCATGTTAATCAGATTAAAGCAGAATCAGTCTCTAGCAGCTTTAATCTCAATGATATTTCAGTCAACCCCGGAAAAGATAGCCATGCAATGGCTGCTTAACTAATATCATGATATTTCATATGGCTTCTATTAACCCCAAGTCAATTTCATTAATAGAATTGAACTTCTTCCTTCCGTTAAGGCGAGTTACCTGATAATGTTTCTGACTTTGAATAACAAGTATGATTGAGTCCGTTGCTCAACGACATCAGGTAAACGTATTGGTAGAGTTGACTAAGAGCCAGGATGAGAATCCATTGATTAAAATGGCGGTAAACACTGCTGGGATGTTTGAAATTGTAGGAAAGGTTGAAGACTCATCAATAGAAAACTTTGCTCAAATAAATGGTCCGGCTATTCTCTATCCATTTATTAGAGAAACAATAGCATCAATAACTAGCAAGGCTGGAATTCCAACGGTTCTATTGCCTCCTCTTAACTTTGTCGAGATGGCTGAGCGTAATCGCCAAAGCTCATCTCAGATGTCTCAATAAACTATTGATCATATAATAAGTCAACCCCGATGTATTATCGGGTTTTTTCATTTGAATCCATTTCAATAAAACTTTTGTCAGTTTAGTCGGTACCCCTTCGGTACATTTTGGCAAAATATATTGATATGCGAATAGCAGAGCTGGAGAATAAAAAAGGGAACCCCGAATAGAGGTTCCCTTTTAATTGTGTGTAAATCTCATAACTATTTGATTTACAGTTTTAACTGTGGAGACGGAGGGATTCGAACCCTCGTCCAGAACAGGGACGCCACGCGTCTTCTACATGCTTAGTTGTCCTTGGATTGTCGGGAACTAATCAGGTCGACAACAAACCGAATTAATTCCGTATTCGCTAGTACAGATAGGGCTCAGCGAAATCGGCCCCTCCGACACTACCTTTCGACGCCCCGAACTCCGACCCAGTAGTGTGATGGTTCGGCGGGACGATGGCTAATGGTTAATCCTCCGGATTAAGCAGCCATAGCGTAGCTATTGTTGCCAGCTATTGTTTTAGAAGAATTTTACACGGAAGGTTCTTCCAACTTCCGACATGCTTACACCCGCAACCTCAGCCCGCTGTCAATACCCGTCGTCCCCGGATGATTGTGCGTCCTGATTAATCGTAAAATCTACCTAGCGATAAACTCTGGACTAATTTCGGGGCACAAAGATAACGATTTTTTCTGAGAAAATGTTCACCTCCTGGAGAAGGCCTAGAGACCCAGCTCGCTCAATTCATCTTCCCGAACCATTAAGAGTATGGCAGAATGAGGAATAATGAGGTATTTCTCGCCATCAATTTCCACATCGTACCCATTCTACGAAGAAATAAAACCTGATCTTTTTCCTGTACCTGAAGTGGAATGTATTTCAAAGCTTCCTTTTTTTCCTTCCAGGCTCATCTTCGTCATTAGCCGCCGGAATTGGAAAGCCAGGGCCTACCTTCACAACCACACCCTGCTGAATGTCTTCTTTCTCCGTAACGGTAGGCGGTAAGTATAAACCCGAGCGGGTCTTGTGTTGATCACTCGTGGGGCGAACCAGCACTTTGTCGCCCGACATTATTATTTTTCTGAGGGTATTTATGCCGTCCAGCGTACTCATTTTCGTAAAATTCTGGTAATACTTTCGGGTCAAAAAAGAATATTCCCTACGAAACTAGGCGGTAAAATTGTCAGGAATTTTGCCTCGTTTGCCCAATTCCAGCACTTCTACGTCGAAAATTCGACCGTCAGCGACTTTGAAACGCAGGGCTGTCATGATGCGGTGAAAACCTTCTTTTCCCGCTGCTCCGGGATTCATGAATAACATATTCTGATAGTTCGGATCGCGTTCAACCCGCAAAATGTGCGAATGACCGCAAATCAGTACATCTGGTCGTCCTTCGGTAAGTAACTGACGGGCATCAGGCTTGTAACGTCCCGGTGTTCCGGCAATATGCGTCATGCCTACGTGAACGCCTTCGCAAGTAAAATGGGTTAGTAAGGGAAACTGCCCGCGAATGGGAGGGCCGTCGATATTCCCGTAAACACCCCGGATGGGCTTGGCATATCTTTGGAGGCGTTCGTAAACACCCGTACCCCAATCGCCTGCGTGCCAGATCTCATCTGCCCAGTTACAGTGGGAGTCCAGGGCTTCATCGAACCAACCGTGGGTATCAGAAAATAATAAAATCTTTTTCATTTCTAAAGTATCCTTTTACCTTGCCGCTCATCAGCAATTTCACTGAAAGTCAGTTGAAATCATTTGTTCATTATTCGTTGATGGCGGGCACGTTCCAAAAGAAGAGAAAATCTCTTCCTATGATTGATTAAAAGCAGAATAAATGTACCCGACGAGACGATTATTAAACTAGTTGCTTATGATCATTACTCCTTTTGAAACCGAGCTTTATCAAAAACTTAGCGTTTTTTTCGCTCAGCACGGATTTGAATTGCTGTCGGATCGGAAGCAATTCAGAAAACAAACCCCAACTGGTTTTCACAATGTGATCTTTTCTACTTCTTCCCAAGGTCAGGAAACCTGGTTGGATGTAAGTATTGGCCTGCGTCATCAGGAAATTGAGTTTTTGGCTCAGCAATTTCTGGATATATCCGAAGAATACCGGGACGACGCTAATACGCTCGTGATTTCAATCGGTAAATTTAATGACGATAAGTATTTTCGTTACAAATTGCACGGAACGGACGACCTGGATGATGTTTGTGATCAGATTAAGGAATTTCTGGTACAGACGGGTTTTGCCTTTATGCAAAAATACGACGGCCTGAAAGCTCTCGATCAACTTTTCAATAAAGAGCCGTCTAAACCCTGCAAATACCTCTATAATCAGACGCACCGTTGTTTTAAAGGCATCATTGCGGCCAGATTTACCAATAATGAGCGATTTTTGCGGCTCATTGACCTTTACCGATTACAGGTAGCTAAGTTAGGAGCCAGCATCGACGAACAACAAACCTTTGAAAGGCTGTTAAGCTTCCTGCTTTATCATTCTTTAAATTAAGGTTGTTCGTTACTGGTTGTTGGTAGTATTGCCGAAAAAATTAATGTAGTTGTCGAGCAAATTAGTGTTGATGCTTACACAGAAATACCCATAACTGACAACTAATAACCGTAAACTGACAACTGAATTAATGTCTCGTACTGCTTTTATTACCGGAGCTACTTCCGGAATTGGCCGGGCAACGGCTCTGGCTTTTGCCGATTTGGGTTATCGTTTGTTACTGCACGGTCGCCGTCAGGAACGGCTGGATGAACTGCAAGAATTACTGGGATCGAAAGTCGAGGTGTATACCACGAACTTTGATGTACGTTACCGGGAGGATGTGGAAGAGGCCTATTCGAAGATTCCCGACGAGTGGAAAACGATTGATATTCTGCTAAATAACGCGGGTAATGCTCACGGACTAGGACCCATTCAGGATAACGATCCCGACGATTGGGACGCAATGATTGATGGTAACGTGAAGGGAATTCTGTACGTTTCAAAGTTGGTGATGCCTGGCATGATCGAGCGAAAGAGCGGTCATATCATTAATATCAGCTCCGTTGCGGGTAAGCAGACGTACCCGAATGGAGCCGTATACTGTGCCTCAAAGTCAGCCGTGGAAAGTATTAGTCAGGGAATGCGTCAGGACCTGAATCCTTACGGAATTAAAGTCACAAATATTGCTCCCGGTGCGGTAGAAACGGAATTTTCAATGGTGCGTTTTAAAGGCGATGAAAAACGGGCTGATTCCGTGTATCAGGGCTTTACGCCTTTAAGTGCCGAAGACATTGCGGACACGATTACGTTTGTAGTAACCCGTCCTCCGCACGTAGTGCTGGCCGACATTCTAATTTTCCCCACTGCTCAGGCATCCGCCATGATTTTGAAAAGGGATTAATCACCTACATCTCTCAACAATAAAGAGCTTCTCCTCCCTGGAATGCCCCCTAGAAGTTAGACACTACTTGGGGGTATTTTTATGTCAAAGAACAAGAGCACAAATTAAGGTGTGTGAAGAAGGTATTATCCCCGCAGTCGCTCGGCTCTAGCCGAGTAACTACCTAACGGTAGGCCTCTGGCCGGTAGGATGCGAGCTAGTAGATGATCAGAGAACACCTTTCCCAAGCAAAAACAGGATTACATACCCTCGGACAGAGCCGAGCGACAGCGGGTGGTGCCTGGATAACAAAAAGCTTATCGTGCAAGGGATAAGTTCTTTGTTTTTAAGACATTGGATTATTTAACGAACGGTGACTCTTATGTCTTCGGGACGTTTTTTTCTGAAAATCATTCGACATAACACTGATGTTTCCATCTACTTCCAATACCGCCAGATCGACATCTTTCAGGTTAAGAACGCCATGTTCGCGGACGGCGGCCTCTAGTTCGTTTACGCTAATCTCGGCCCGAGTCAGGTTTTTGTCTTTCACCTTGCCTTTGTAAATCAGCATAATGGGTTCGCCCTGTAGAAAATGGCTAAACTGCTGATTCTTGTAGATAATCCGTTTCAGAATCAGGTTACCCAGAAATAAAGCACCCGCCGCAATGATTCCACCGGGTAAGCTCGTATCCGAACCCACCATGGCGTTTTGTACTGAATTGGAAATCAGTAAGATAAATACCAGATCGACAATGGATAACTGAGCCAGCTCTTTTTTGCCAAACAGCCGGATTGCCGCAATAATAAAAAGGTAAACGGCTAAAGATCGCCCGATGATGTCGAGGTATTGCATAGTGATGAATCAGATTTTGGGAATAGAAGGGCTGTTCTACCCGTTTCTATTTGCTTAGTTTTCGTATTATGGAAGGTAGGAACCTTCCGAAGTGGTAAGTACAAGAGAGAAATCTTGCACTAGTTGAGTTTGGGTAAAATTTAGAATCATTATTTAATTTCACCAGACTGTAGTAGCTGTGTTTAACTCCTCTGGGGCTGAAAATTACGTTTAAAAAAACGGCCCAAAAGTATCAAACTTTTGGGCCGTCAATAACTGAAAAAAAACTCTTAACGGAAACCTACTTCAATTCGCTGGCCTTCACTTCCTTCGTCCATTTCAGTTCGCCGCGGGTGTTGTAGGTTTTTACGGTTAATACCCGTTCAATCCGAGAGCCGGAGAGGGACATGACTGCGAAGTTACGTTCCTGTAAAACTGTTTCGGGTAATAAAGTAGGAGCAACCGCTTCTTCCTTCGTCTGACGGGCTGGGCCCGAGGTAAACGGCGAAATGGTGAAATCGTAGAAAGGATAGGCTTTCGAACGCTCTAGTTTGTGTACTGCCGTGTGGTGGCGGTCGCCCGAAAGGAATACTACTCCTGAAATTTTCTGCTCGGTAATGCGTTTCAGTAACTCTTCCCGTTCTTCAGCGTATACCGAATAATTTTCAAATTGAGCCGTTGGATTAATTACCTGACCTCCGCAAACAACAAATTTGAAAGTCGCCTGACTGAACCGAAGAGCGTCGATTAACCAGTCTAGCTGTTGCTTGCCGAGGTAATCTTTATTCTTTCCTTCCAGATCATTAGGAGCTCTCCACCAACGATCATCCAGCATGAAAAACTGGCAATCTCCCCACTGAAACGTACTGGTAATGCCTTCTTTTTCAAAGGTATAGTTAGGGTTACCCCAAAAAAGCTTAAAAATATCCAGAGCATCCCGTTTCATCCAGTAACTACGGTCAGCATCGTTCGGGCCGTAGTCATGGTCATCCCAAATGGCGTAATGGTGGGTATGAGCCATCAGCGACTGTAACTGAGGGAAAGCCCGACCGTGCGTCATCCGGCGGAGCATGCCCGTGCGGGTATTCCAGTCTACTTCGCGGTAATAATTGTTGTCACCGCCCCAAACCATGAAGTCGGGTTTCAAGCTGTCAATTTTAGTAAAAATCTCGTATTGCTGACCGTAAGGCGTACCAGGTCGATCGTATTCAGGTTCGCCTAAATACGCACAACTTCCGAAAGCAAAGCTAAAAGCCGGAGGGTCGGTGCGGAATTGCCAAAGTTTCTGTGTCTGAAACTGAAGAGCGTAGGGGCGGGCTACTTTTTTGCCATCCACCCAGATTTCATAATCGTATTTTTTGCCGGGTTCTACCTGGTCGGCGTACATACGGGCAATGTATGCGGTCGTTTTCTCGGTAGTAACTTCATCCGTTGAACGTTTATGACCGGGTTGGCCTACTTCCCAATAGACAATTTTCACTTTAGCGGGCTTCTGAGTCTGAGCCCAAAGCATTACTTCCATGTAATCGGAGTAGCCCAGCATAGGGCCACTTTTGAGCTGAGCCTGAGCTTGCAGGAGGAAACAGGAAAGAAGACTTAACAACCAGAATCGTATCGATTTCTGCATAAGAACAAGTATTAAATTTTAATGAAGAATAGCTCGTTGACTTGCTGGCTACAAAATTAGGGGTTATGCTAAATTACAAAGGAGAAGTTTGAGGAGGTTTGAGTTTTGTTTGAATCAATTATTTTAATTGGCAGACGGCATTTTCATACCAAAGAATTGCTGCCAGCGAAAAAGCGGGCCGGGCCACGCTGGCAGTGGTTTAGCTCTTCAAACGGACTCCAACTAAAATCAAACCTTCTCAAACCATCCAGACAGATTTGATAAATACATGGTTTTCTGCCAATTTGCAACTTTATTTAATACTTCCCCATGCAAGTTCGAGAAGGCTCTTATTACATACAGAATCAGAAAGTTACTGATCTTGCCGCCCAGTTCGGCACGCCGCTTTATGTGTACGATGGCGAAAAAATCGTACAACAGATTCAACAATTACAACAGGCATTTGTAGGTATTGACCTGAAAATCAAGTATGCCTGTAAAGCATTAACTTCTATTTCCGTACTCAAGCTGATGCGTAAACACGGCGTAGAGCTGGACGTGGTATCGCCTCAGGAATTGCAGATTGGCCTACGGGCTGGGTATTCCGGTAGCCAGATTAACTTTACGCCCAGTGGGGTTGATTTTGAGGAAATCGAATTTGCCGTAGAAAATGGAGCTTTTGTGAACCTCGATAATCTTGATGTCCTCGAAAAATTTGGACAAAAATACGGTTCTTCCAAACCCTGTATGATTCGCATTAAGCCCAACGTCGCGGCGGGGGGAAATGCGAAAATCATGACGGCTCACGAAGGTTCCAAATTCGGTATTGACATTCGTCAGCAGGCAGAAATTCTGGCTTTGGTTGAAAAATACGACCTGAAAATCGTGGGATTGCACCAGCATACGGGTTCGGATGTGAAAGAAGCTTCCGCATTCATTGAAGCCGCCAGCCGGATTTTTGAGTTTGCCATGGCCTTCCCTGATTTGCAATGCATCGACCTCGGTGGTGGTTTCAAAGTGGCCTACAAAGAGGGCGATTATACAACGGATATGGAAAGCTTCGGCAAAGAGTTATCGGGCTTTTTCCAGCAATTCTGCGAACGATACGGTCGTAAACTCCAACTTTGGTTTGAGCCGGGTAAATACCTGGTCAGCGAATGCGGTTACTTGCTAGTTCGGGCCAATGTCGTGAAACAAGCCCCTGGCCGTACGTTTGTAGGCGTAGATTCTGGGCTGAATCACCTGATTCGTCCCATGATGTACGATGCGTATCATCACATTGTAAATGCGTCAAATCCTGACGCCAGTGTGCAGGAAACGTATGATGTAGTAGGTTACATCTGCGAGACTGACAACTTCGCTTTAGGTCGCCCCTTGAATAAAGTTACGGCGGGTGACATTCTGGTCTTACTCAATGCCGGAGCTTACGGTTTCGCGATGAGTAGTCAATATAACAGCCGTTTTCGTCCGGCAGAAATATTAATTCTGAACGGAGAAGCCCACCTCATTCGCCAACGCGAGACTATGGACGATATTCTGAGAAATCAGGTTGAAATTGATGTATAGAATAGACTAGGTTTGATTGAGTTTGAGAAGGTTTGATATAACGTAGTATGCTATAGGTTGAGCGGTTATAAAACGTTTCGATCAAACCTTTCAAACAGAATCAAACCCTCTCAAGCTTCATCTATCTCCCTCAAACATCATCAAATCTCAAATTACTTTCAAACTCATTGCACGATGCCGTTTCAATCGAAAGTTATGATTCTTCCGGGTTTGGGTAATTCCGGGGAGGGCCACTGGCAAACACTTTGGCAGAAGCAGTATGGCTTTCGTCGAATTGAGCAGGAAAACTGGGACACGCCAGAGCGAACGGATTGGGTAGAGGTATTAGATGAAATGGTATTCAAAGCTGGTAGTTCAGAAGTACTACTGGTGGGACACAGCCTGGCCTGCGTAACGATTGCGTACTGGGCTGAAAAATACAAGCGTCCCATCAAAGGAGCGTTACTGGTGGCTCCCAGCGATACGGAAGCCACTACCTATCCCGAAGGAACTACGGGTTTTGTACCCATGCCTTTATCCACGTTACCTTTTCCATCACTTGTCGTAGCAAGTACTAACGATTATTATGTAACTCCCGAAAGGGCTCAGCTTTTCGCCGATTCGTGGGGTTCAGAGCTGGTTTGGCTACCCGATGCCGGGCATATAAACGTGGCTTCTGGCTACGGTCCCTGGCTGGATGGAATTGAGTTGTTGAAGAAATTGAGCGGATTATCCATGAAGTAGTAGCCGCGTGCCTAGTTAATATTTCTTCGATTAAAGGATTCTCAGACATCAATCTAATGTTATCTAAACCTTCATACCTTCTCACATTACTAGCATTTTGTGCGGGAATACTGACTAGTCGGGCTCAGCAGAAATTTGCTAATCTGGGTGATTTCAAATTGGAAAATGGTCAGGTTATTCAAGACTGTAAAGTGGGGTACCGAACCTTCGGAAAGCTGAATGCTCAGAAAAGCAATGCGATTCTAATTCTCACCTGGTTTGGAGGAGTTAGTGAGAATCTTAAAGGCATGGCTAGTCCCGGAAGTATGGCCGACAGCACTCATTTCTTTGTGATTACCGTAGATGCCATTGGTAACGGTGTATCCTCTTCGCCCTCTAATTCCCCGAAACAATTGAATGATAAATTCCCGCTGTTCACGATTCGAGACATGGTGAATAGCCAGCATGAATTAGTGGCGAAGCAACTGAAACTGCCCCATCTATACGCAGTAATGGGTGTTTCGATGGGAGGCATGCAGTCGTATCAATGGGCAGTAAGCTACCCGGATTTTATGGATCGCGTGGTACCCATTGTTGGAACGCCGCGGCAATCGAGTTACGATGTACTTTTCTGGAATCTGGAATTACGTACGCTGGAACGGGGTCATTACAGCCGCGAAGCCATGAAAACGACAGGTCTCATTCACGAACTAAACTTATTGACGCCTGAGTATAGTCAGAAAAAACGACCTCTGACAGAGGCCATAAGCTATATCGAAGGCGTAGAAAAAAATCAGGATGTCATTAATCCTTACAACTGGGCCAGCCAGATTCGGGCCATGCTGACGCAGGATGTAACGCAGGGAAAATCACTGGAGGAAACGGCGAAAGCAGTAAAGGCAAAAATGATGATTATTGTTGCTACGCAGGATCACATGGTTAACCCGGCTTCAGCGATGGAATTTGCAAAGTTTGCGAAAGCTCCGCTAGTCGAGTTGACGGGTAACTGCGGGCACTTGGCCACCTCCTGCGAATCGGAAAAAGTGAACGCTTTTATCCGTTCTTTTTATGGATTGTAAGGTTTAAAAGGTAGAGACGCGACTTCATCGCGTCTGGCCGGGAGATGAATATCATTTAAATGATAAGATCCGCCGTGGTTGGTGAGAACACCAACCACGGGCTTTTAATAATGGCTGGTGCAGACACCAGCCATGGAAGGAGTAACCAAAGCCGCCTCTACTCAGACGCGATGAAGTCGCGTCTTAAATCTTATTTCCTTGGCAGAAAACAAACAATCCCGAAGCATTGCTTCGGGATTGTTAACAGGATTATTTCTTTCGGGCAAAATAGAAAAGCTGGGAGGGGAGGTACTTCAATTTTTCGCTTAAGGTGAAATACCCTTTACCATTTTTTTCAAAACACACCGCTTCTCCCTGAGGTTCAAAGACATAGGGTAGCATGAGTTTGTAACTGGAAAAGATAACGTCCTGAATAGGTTCGTTCACGTCATCCCGATTCCAGAGATACATCGTGGTATAATTTCTCAGGATAATCTGCTTACCGTCCGCAGAGAAATCTCCGCTGGTGATCATGTACATGGGTAAATCGCAGATGTACATAGCCGGCATAGGCTTCTCAAACTGCTGGGGATAAGCCAGTTTATACAATTTTGAAAGCCCTGGACTTTTGGTAATGACGTAAATGTCCTGCGTATTGGGCTCAATCAAAATGGCCTCCGTATCTCGGCTGCCTTCCGGGTAATAAAAAACAATCCGGTCGTATTTCTCTACTTTCGAATCAACGGATTCAGGCTCTTTGAAGCGATAAATGTAATATTCAGGATATTGCTGAAGATTATCGCCCGTATCGGCCAGATAGATATAATTAGTGCTATCCTTTTTGTCGAAGAAAAGATCCATATCCTCCCAATCTCGGTTGGGAAACGGTAAATCAACCCGGCCTTTCAATTGGCCCCGGTAGTTGATTAATGAAAGACGGTTGGGGTTATTGCCATCTTCCTGCACCCACAAGTGCCCGGGCATCGAACGGCTATCGGCCATGCCTGAGGCTTCGTCTATAGTTCCAGCAGGGATACTATGGGACTGCTCGTACTCAAAAATAAAGGGCGGCGGCTCTGGTTGAGAACGTGTCAAGCCTGTTACCATCAACCCTAATACAATGACACGGAGCGTACTCATCTTAATCGGCGGTACTTTTCTCATCTATACAAAAGAACTAAGGATCAGCTCTATATCAAAAAAACTGTACGAATCTCCTTGTATAAATCAAAAAACTCTGCAAATAGTCTAACAAAATCAGACCATTGACAGAGTTAATATAAAAGTACCTTCGGATAATATTAGTAAATTATTCGGCCCGCCATACTTCCTGACTACCACCCATAGAAAGAATTTCCAGACGTGGAGGTGAAGGTAACAGAACCATTTTTGCATCCAGATTCGGGAAGTCTTTCAGCGTAACCCAAACGCCATCGCCGGGGCCAATTTCAAATTCTTCCAGTCCGGTTTCCTCGTTGATTACTTTTTCGTATTGCGTACGGGGTAAATAAGCCGTTGGAAGTAATACGTCGGTGTCTGGACAGAAATTGGCGTGCACCCGTTGAAGAATGCCTTCAAATTCGTCACCGTATTCATCTACAAAATCGTCTTCCAGAGCTTCCAGCGTTTCTTCGGCGTCATCGTATCCGGGATGATCGTATCCCATCTCACGAAGAGCAAAGCGTTTCGATAACAGATTTAGTAAAGTATCGTTTAGTGCCTGAGTGTTCATAAGGTCTTGTGTAAAAATCAGAGTGACGGGGCAAAAATAGAGGCAATTCACGAAAAAACGAATCATTGCCGCGTCAGTCTTGACTTATTTATTGGGTAATAAAGGACTTTTCAAAAATGCTGTAATCCCAGAGCTGCTGGGGATCAGAAATGATAGTACCCCGTTGAATCTGGAGGGGGGAAGGAATATTATTGAAATATAAACTACCCGTTCCGAGTCCTTGGGGTAATGTATTTTGGAACTCACCCGCAAACTGGGCAATGGCATTCAGGCCGATGTTGGACTCCAGAGCGGAGGTTAACCACCATTTAATCTTTAGACGATTCGCAATTTCGATCCACTCTTTACAAGCCGTAAAGCCACCCAGCAAGGTTGGTTTCAGAATGATATAAGGCGGCTGTAATTTCTTCAGTAGCCGCATTTTATCCATGTAGTCAGTAACGCCAATCAGCTCTTCATCGAGGGCAATGGGAATCGGGGAATTTTCGCAAAGATCGGCCATGGCTTCGGGCTGCCGTGGCTGAATGGGTTGTTCAATGGAGTGGATCGAGAGATCGGCCAGTTGATTCAATTTTTCAATGGCTTCATCGGAGGTCCAGGCTCCGTTTGCATCAATTCGCAGCGTGATGTCATCGGCGGAATACCGTTGACGAATGAATTGCAGGCATTCCAGCTCCTGTTCAAAATCAATCGCTCCGACTTTCATTTTGATGGTTTTGAACCCAGCATCCAGCTTCTGCTCGATTTGTTCCAGCATCCAGTCCTTCTTACCCATCCAGATTAACCCATTGATTGGGATTTGCCGCTCACCCTCAGAAAAAGTATTTTTAAAAACCTGCCGTTTCCCTTCGTTCAACAAGTCACGCAGGGCCGTTTCAAAGCCAAAACGAATGGCAGGATAACGCTGATCAATAACCTGACTAAGAATAAGATCAAGGTTCCAGTGAAAAACTTCGAGTTCGTAACGATTAAATGCCTGACATACCTTATGCAGGGTATGTTCAAAATTGACATAATCAGGACTTAAACCCACCAGTGGACTAGCTTCCCCGAGGCCAAAAACATAAGGATTTTCTTCATCGAAAACCTTTAGGTAATAGGCAGTGTGCTGGGTAAGAGTACCCCTGGACGTGCCGGCAGCAAACCGGAAGTCAAGAATATGCTTGTGAACCAGCACTTTAAGAGACATACTGAAGGGAGGTGATTAGTTTAAAAGGGGGCAAAACTACACATTTAGCCGCGTTTTGTCGATCTTTGCCGCATTAAATCCGTTCGGAGCGTCAAAAATTGTTCATTTACTTTTACCCATCTATGGGTCACTTGATACTTTTCCTGCGTAGAGTTTTGCTTCCTTTTTCCTGGATTTACGGCTTCATTACCGACTGGAGAAACAGCCTGTATGATCGGGGTATGTCACCCTCTGCAACGTTTGAGGTTCCAATAGTTAGCGTGGGAAATCTTACGGTGGGTGGAACCGGGAAAACCCCTCATCTGGAATATTTAATTCGTTTACTGAAACCGTTCGCTTCGATGGCTACTTTGAGTCGTGGGTATGGTCGGGACACAAAAGGCTTTCGGATCGCTACTAATCAGGATACGGCTGCAACGCTAGGCGATGAACCTTTGCAAGTATACCAAAAATTTGGGAAAGAAATACGGGTAACTGTTGGGGAGAAGCGGGCTGAAGCCGCCGAAAAGTTACTGAAACTTCACCCGGAAACGGATCTGATTTTACTGGATGACGCTTATCAGCATCGGGCGATTCAACCCCAAATTAATCTACTTTTAACAGATTTTTATCATCTCTTTTATCAGGATTATCCATTTCCAGCTGGAAACCTGCGAGAACGAAGACACGGAGCCGCCCGGGCAGATGCCATCATCGTGACCAAATGCCCGGAAAATTTAGACGCAGAGGGGCAGAAAAAAATTATAAAAAAAATAGCAAAATACTCCAAAGCTCCCGTTTTCTTTTCCGGCATTCGCTATGCTACCCCCCGGAATAGCCAGCAACAAACGCCTCCGGCGGCTCCGGCAGTGTTAGTGTCGGGACTGGCCCGACCGGAGCTGCTGGAAACCTATGCCCAATCGAAGTATACACTGGCCCAACATTTAGCTTTTGGCGATCATCATGCCTATACCGCAGGCGATTGGCAGAAGGTTGAAACCCAACTCCAGCAAACGGGCAGTCCTGAAGCCTGGGTCTTAACCACAGAAAAAGATTATGTGAAACTGAAATCGGTAAGTAACAGTAGTACAGCTATTTATGTGTTACCGATTGAAGTGTATTTTCTAAAAAGTAACCCATTGCATTTTGACGACTGGTTACTTCAAACGTTGGGTTTTGACGTTAAAAAAGCTTAAGTCCCCGTGCAACGAAATTTTGCTCGTATTTTTGAAATCGTGAAACTATATCAATACCTGTTCTCAGTTGTTCTGACGGTGTGGTCGTTCAACGCCATGGCTCAAATCACGCCTGCCCCTTTACCTAACGCTCCCGGCGAAGTTTCCCCTAAACCGGGAGACAATCCGGCTGCACGCGGTAAAATTCTGGATGATTCTACCAAGCAGATTTACGGTCCAACCACTTCCCGTTATTTTCTCGAAGAAGACGTTTTCAACAATCGTAAGACCCTGTATACGATTGATACGAATTATGTCAATTTCCATCGATTCAGTTACGAATTCAAGAATAATAAATGGTATACAGATCTGGGGGTGATGAATTCGGCTCTGCGGCCCTTATTCTTTGAGGCTCCCCAGCAAATTGGAGCTCAGTTGGGGTATGATTCCTATACGCCTTATACCATTAAGCCCTACGACGTAAAGTATTATGACACCAAATCGCCTTTCACGCAGGCGTATTATGTGCAGGGAGGAAATGGCCAGAGTGTGCTTCAATTCGACTTGTCGCGTAACATTAACTCGCAGTGGAACATCGGTTTACACGTGGAGCGGAACATTAGTCGGCGGCAAATTGCTCTGGGGGCAGCTACGACACGTGCCCAGCGGGATTTAGGGGGTTTCTGGAACTTTGTAGTTCATACCAATTACCATACGAAAGACAACAAATACGCTATTCTGGCTCATACCAATATTTTTGAACATAGCATTCGGGAAACGGGGGGTATTTACCCCGGTACAGATCCAGTCAAGGCCAATTGGAATACTTTCCTGGAAAGCCCGAGCGATGCCATTGAAATGTTACCCGCAGCCAGTAGCCGGGATCGTCGGAATCAGGTGCACGTCTATCAGGAATACGTGCCGGTAAAAGGTTTTCAGGTCTATCACGTGGGGGACTATACCAATCGTTTCAACCGATTTAGAGACAACCGATACCTAACTGCTACAACTACAGGCTTTTATAATAACCTGACAGATCGGCGTTTACAGGCGGATACTTTATTAGCCGAGGCTAATTACTGGTTACTGGAAAATAAATTTGGCCTGAAAGGAGCTTATCAGGGTTTCAATTACCGGGTACACCTCAGACGTCGGGATTATCAGGTGAATCAACGTTCCAGAACGACCGTCGTGGGAGCCGATTCTACTTATATCACCACAGTTCCGGTTGTGATTGGTGGGGTTACTTACCCCACTACCCAGAGTTTTACGCCTTCCAATATTACCCTGCAGATCACGTGAGTCGCCGCAAGAATGAAAACTTTCTGGGAGTCTGGCTGGCCTATTACTTCAAAGACAGTACGCGATTGGAAGCGGAAGGAGAGTATCTGATCGGAGCGGATTATCGTCTCCACGGCAACTATTACGCAAAATGGTTTAAGGCTACGTTTACCAGTACGCTTAACTCGCCAACCTTGTTACAGGAGCAGTTTTATAGCCCGATTCTGAACTGGAACAAAAATCTTTCGAACGTCTTTACAAACCAGATTCAGGCCTCGGCACCGATTAAAATCAAGGATTTATTGATTGAACCCAATATTCATTACAGTCTGACTAAAAACCATATTTACTTTGATTCGAGTTCTGTGGCTCAGCAGGAAAGTCGCCCCATTAGCGTGTATCGGGCGGGAGTAAATCTTTCCTGGCGAAAAGGTAAGTTCAGCACGTCACACCTGGCCTACCTAACCACCACTTCCGGCCCGGATCTGATTCGGATGCCCAAAGTTCAGACCCTCTCGAAAGTAGGTTTTGATTTTGTGTACTCGAAAGTAATGTATGTGCAGGTGGGCATAGATGCCCATTACCGTTCGGCATATTATGCGGATTTGTACCAGCCGCTTTCCAATCAGTTTTACCTCAATAACAAGTTCAAAGTTAATGGCTACGTTCAACTGGATGCCTTCGCCGATGTTCGGATTAATCGGGTAAGGGTATTTGTGCAGTTGAAAAACGCTGCCGATGGCTTAATCCCCCGAAACTTCATGCCAACTCCTTTTTACCCCGGCATGAAACGCTCCTTCGGCTTCGGCGTCTGCTGGCCTTTGTTTGATTAATTTTGAATGAATGAAGGGAATGAATATTAGTTGTTTAGATGAAGCGATGGGTAAATGATCAAGGACATTTTTGTTTGATCTAGTGTAACTAGTGATGCTAGTGGAAAAGCGGGTATCGGCATCCTAGAGGGCTTCGTTTATTTTTTAGCTATGGTGGTTTATTCCTTCATTCTTCTGCTGGCATTGGAAACCGGGCTGGTAAAATTATATAATAACTTGAGACTAACGTTTAGAAAGATAGCATACTAAAGTGTTGATATATAAATGATTATATTGGTAACTAAATAGATTGTATGAATAGTTGAATTCTATTCAGTTCTTGTTGTTATTACTTCACGTTGGGGTTATTACCCTAAAGCTTTACGGGTAAAATGAGTAAGCGACAGTAAAGTATAGCATTCACTCATGCATCACATAGATTTACTCGTTCAGAATTGAAAACCCCCAAACAGAAAACGCTTCCTATGTCTTTCCTTTCTGAATCGGCTGATTATATCTGGAAAAAATATACGCCCGAAACGATTTCTAAAATCAGCGTGGTATTACCCAGCCGTCGGGCGGTTTACTTTTTCAAACAGGAACTGGCGGCTCTGTCGGATCGTCCTTTTCTGGCCCCAGAGGTCATGGCAATGGATGATTTTGTGATGGAGCGTTCGGGTGTGCAGGAGATTGACCCGGTTGCCTTATTATTCGAGTTATACGACACCTTCAAAGGAATTGATCCACATCTGGATTTTGACCGCTTCACAAGCTGGGCTCCGGTCGTTTTGCGGGATTTCGATCAGATTGATTTATACGGTTGTAATGCCCGGGAAGTTTTTCGCTGGGTAGAGGCCGAGAAGGCCATTGAACGCTGGGGAACAAAGGATAGGGAATTTACAGATCAGGTGTATACCCAGAATTATTTCCGACTTTTTGAAAACCTGCTGCATGTCTACGATCAATTAAAAGTCAGGCTGGAACAGCAGGACCGGGCGTATCGGGGCATGGCTTATCGTAAAGTGGCCGAAAACGTCGAGTCCATTTTCATTGATAATCCCAGCCACGACTATTATTACTTCCTCGGATTTAATGCCCTGAGTGCCTCTGAAGAGCGGATTTTACGAAAACTAAGTTCGCTGAACCGGGCCGAAATGCTTTGGGATGCGGATGCCTATTACCTCAAAGGCCATCACGAAGCCGGACGATTCATTCGTAAATACCTCGCTGACGCGGACTTAAGTCGGGGTGAATGGAATAAGCGTTTTCGCCACTATAAGTCCTTCCCGATGGCTCCAGAGCTTCCGGCTGAGTTACTTATCAAGCCCAAAGCATTCACGGAAATGGGCGTTCCAAACGCCACCATGCAGCCCAAAGTAACGGCTTATTTGATGGAGAATTGGGAGCAGATCGAAGGTAATCCGGTCTACAGGCCCCATACAGCCGTGGTGCTCGGCGACGAGAACCTGCTGATGCCGATGCTGGCTTCCATTCCCGAAAAATACGATGATTTCAACGTAACGATGGGCGTTTCCATGCGAAGCAGTTTGCTGTATTCATTGGTGGAAAGCTTGTTTGAATTACAACGCAACGTAATTGAATTTCGAAAAAAGGACGGCGTTGGGACGGTTATGGTGCCGAAGTTCAGTTACAAGCACATTGCGAAAATCCTGCACCATCCGTTCATTCAGAACTACTGGATGCAGCAGGAAGAGTCGTTTCGACCGTTATTACGAACGCTGAAAAACGAAAACCGACTCTTCGTTGATGAAAAGGAATTACGGGAATTAGCTAATGATGAACCTTTGGTTCGGACTTTATTTACCCGTTGGGATAATGATTCGAAAAAGGCTACGCATGCCCTGTACGCCCTGATTGATATTCTGCGGCCACTTTATGATGAAAAAGATGCCATTGAAACGGAATATCTCTACGAGTTTTATACCATTCTGAAGCGATTGGAACGCCTGCTGGCCGAACGCAAAGCTCCCGTGTCGATCAAGTCGTATCGCCGCTTTTTGCTGGAGTTGTTACGCCAGACCAAGATTCCTTTTTCGGGGGAACCAGCGGCTCCTTTGCAGGTAATGGGGATGCTGGAAACGCGGTGTCTGGACTTTGATCGCGTAATTATTCTGTCCGTGAACGAAGGCACCTTACCAACGGGGAAGAAGCAAAATTCGCTCATTCCTTTTGACGCCGCCCAGGAGTTTGGCTTACCTACTTACATGGATGCGGATGCGGTAATGAGTTACCACTTTTTCCGACTGATTCAGCGGGCCAAAGAAGTCGTCTTCCTCTATACCCAGCCCGGTGGTGAAGGCCCTAAATCGGAGAAAAGTCGCTTTCTGCTGCAACTGAAGCATGAGTGGGAGGAAAGTAATAGCTCCCAATCCAAACTGAAAACGCAATCGATTGAATTTCAGGCCCCACAGGGTGAGGGTGCGGAAGTAACGCAACTCTTGATTCATAAAACACCCCGGATTCAACAGGAAATTTTGAAGTCGCTTACCGAGCGAGGGGTGTACGCCACGCACCTGAATATGTACTACAAATGCTCGCTCCAGTATTACTTCAAACGCATTGCAGGCGTGGCTGAAGAAGAGGAAGTATCCGAAAAACTGGAGGCGAATGATTTTGGGGTTTGGGTACACGAAGTGCTGGAACGCATTGACCGGGAAATGCTTGACCGTGACGTTCGTATCTATCAGGAAATGGATTACGAACAGTTTATAAAACAAATTCCGGCTCGACTGGAAGCGGTTTTTCAGGACAAGTTCAAAGGCCAGGTTATGGACGAAGGCCAGAATTTGTTACTCTATAACATTGCCCGACGCAATCTGAAAAATTACTTTCAGATGCGTATCGAGGAACTAAAGTCGGGGATGGTGGTGGAAATGCTCGCTCCCGAACAGAAACTCACCGCTAGCTTCGAATATAAAGGTCACCAGGTACTGATTTCCGGTAAAATTGACCGATTAGAACGAGTGAATGAACAGGTTCGCATTGTCGATTATAAGACAGGAAAAGTAGAAGCCAAAAACCTGGATGTGAAAGCCAATCAGGATTTGGAGGAGTTGCATCAGCAATTCCTGACGAACGAAGACTGGGAAGTATTACGTCAGTTATGGTTGTATAAATACCTGGTAATCAAACAAAATCATAAGCAAATTGGGGACGTAGCCTTATCCGCTTCGCAGATGGTTCAGCCAGGAATGATTTCCTTCCGAAATCTTGCCGAAGGTTTTATGGCTCAGGAACAGTTACGGTTCCGAGCCGATGAAACCCCTGAAACGTTTATTGAGGATAGTGAGCTGATTCTGACTCAATTTATGGATGAGTTATTGAACGAAGCAACCCCGTTTATTCAAACGGAAAACCTTAAAGCCTGTGAATATTGCGATTACGCCCGCATCTGTGGTCGTGGCGTGTGAGGCCTTGGCTGGCGGAGTTTTTTTGAAGATTCCGCCAGTCATTATTTGATCAGTAAGCTATGAATTATACCCGACTTGGATCGTCCGATTTAGTAGTCAGCGAAATTGCCTTTGGCGGCATGTCGCTGGAAAAGGAGACTGCTACGCAGTTACTTCAGCAGGCTTTTGACAAAGGAATTACTTTTTTCGATACGGCTGATATTTATAACAAAGGAGAAAACGAGCGAATGATAGGAGAAGCCCTGCGTTCGCACCGGAAAGATATTGTTCTGGCCACCAAAGTGGGTAATCAGGAAAGAGCAGATGGAAAAGGCTGGGACTGGAACCCGACCAAAGCCTATATTCTTGAATCGGTTGAGAAAAGCCTGACACGGCTTCAAACGGATTACATTGACCTCTACCAATTACACGGCGGCACAATTGAAGATCCGATAGACGAGACCATTGAGGCGTTTGAGTTACTGAAAGATCAGGGAAAAATCCGGGCGTACGGCATTTCTTCCATTCGTCCCAATGTCATTAATGAATACGTCAAGCGTTCGAACATTGCCAGCGTTATGATGCAGTACAGTTTACTGGATCGTCGGCCTGAAGAAAATGTACTGGATTTACTCGCGGAGCACAACATCAGCGTTCTTGCTCGCGGAAGTGTGGCGAAAGGTTTACTGGCGGGTAAAACGCCGGAACCGTACCTGAATTATAATGAAAGCGAGGTTCAACAGGCCGCA
The DNA here is from genome assembly GCF_002838835.1 of Siphonobacter sp. SORGH_AS_0500. Classification (GTDB taxonomy): domain Bacteria; phylum Bacteroidota; class Bacteroidia; order Cytophagales; family Spirosomataceae; genus Siphonobacter. The sequence continues at coordinate 11,063 of NZ_NHPP01000029.1, read as the reverse complement.
GAAGCCATAAAAGCCCTAAGTTCAGCAGAGCGAAACGAAGCGGCTACGGCGATTCGTTATGCCTTGTTTCCGAGAGCGGTGGCTGCGGCGGTAGTCGGCATTCGAACGTTGAAGCAACTGGAAGACGCCCTGAAAGCGGGGGAGGCCACATTAAGTCCCGAAGAATTCTCGGAACTAGGTAATGTACTTTCTGCTGCTAATTACAAAGAACACCGCATCAACTAGCCTATGAGCACCCGGATCATCAAAACCACTCGTTTTTTCTCAACGGAATTGCTTAATCAGTATCGCCAGCAAATGGATCCGGCGGCTGATGCAGTAGTGTCCGTTATGGCAGAAAAAGGAGGAGCGAAAGGGGTTCGGCAGCTATTGCTGGAGCGGACGGCAGGACACATTCAGCTAAAGGACGATCCTTACTGTAAGGATTTTTACGAAACGCATCATCAGTTACCGGCCTGGGCGGATCAGCGACAAATAGACAAGGCTTGTCAGTTGTTTCAAAAGAATAAGGATATCGTAACCTTATTGTTAGGATGTATGTCTTTGCCTTATACGTACCTGGGGGCGGATGGCGTTCAGGTGTTAATGCTTTCGCAGCGGATGCAGAACGATACCCGTAAAAGACTGGAAGAAACGGGTGAATTTGTTTTTGGCATTCTGGATGAATCCGCCTGGAAGGGAGATTCCCCCGAAGCACTCGAACGCCTTCTGAACGTACGATTAATTCATGCCGCCGTTCGCTGGTTTTCGCTTCATTCTGGCAAATGGAATCCTGCGTGGGGAATGCCCATTAATCAGGAAGATATGGTTGGAACGAATCTGTCTTTCAGTTATTTAGTAGTATTGGGGCTCCGAAAAATGAACGTTCATTTGGATGAAAAAGAGGAAGAATCCTACCTGCATTTCTGGAAAGTAGCTGGCTTTTTAAGTGGGGTAGCTGAAGAATTGCTCCCCATTAATTTACGGGAAGCGTATATCCTGAGTCAGCAGCTTTCCCGTCACTTATTCCGAGCCTCAACGGAGGGACAGTTATTAACTCGGGCCTTGTTGAAGGTTATGCAGGAAGATATTCCAGAAGCTTTAAAAAGCTTACCTGCCGCCCAAATGCGGTTTTTGTTGGGGGATGAATGGGCGGATCAGTTGGCAGTTCCAGCGGTTCCTTTCGAGAAGAAGATTATTCCCTGGATTCCTTCTGGACTATTTTTCAAAAGTCAGGGTTGATTATTTCATCAGAACTAAGCAACTTGCGGCCCTTTTGTGGGTGAAGTTAGAAACGCTGAACCTTTTTATTTAACAGACATCTATGACATTTCAAGAAGTAGACGCGAAAATCAAGCAACTGGCGGCTCAGAAGGGCGGAACCGGTGACGTTATAAAATTTCAGACTGACGAAGGTAACATTGTGATTGACCGTGATGGAACCGTTTACAACGATGATCGTGAAAGCGACGTTACCATCGGAATCAGTGCAAAAGACCTCAGCAAGCTGATGACGGGCGATCTGAATCCCATGACGGCTCTGATGTTCGGAAAAATTAACATCAGCGGTGATATGTCACTCGCCATGAAATTGAAGGATCTTTTCTAAATCTCAGCGATTTAATCTCAAGAGTCCAGCAACCCTGATGAACCAATTCGTCAGGGTTTGCTTTTTATAATTTTGAATGAGTGAAGGATGGAATGAGAAAATAAATGGTGATGAACTATTAGATGAGCAAGAGATGGATAATAGTCTGTCTAATAATTATTTAAATGTTCAGAAAATAATAGAATTTGTATTAGGAAGTAGAGTGTAAATAACGCTAAACTCAAAATCCCAAACAGTAAACTAATCATGTCGATTATAGCTCAATCTACCATCTGTGCCCTGGCTACTCCCGTTGGAATTGGAGCTATTGCCGTGATTCGGGTGTCGGGTGCCGAGACTTTCCCCATTGTTCAGAAACTATTTCGAGGTAAAAAGCTGGCGGATCAGGCTAGCCACACGATCGTTTTCGGAACCCTTCGGGATGAAGATGGAGGCATTGTGGATGAGGTATTACTCAGCTTATTCAGAACGCCGCATTCTTACACTCGTGAAGATACCATCGAGATTTCCTGCCACGGATCGGCCTATATTATTCAGAAAATCCTGCGACTACTAATCCAGAATGGCTGTCAGATGGCTCAGCCGGGAGAGTTTACGCAACGGGCTTTTCTGAATGGTCAGTTGGATTTAGCCCAGGCTGAAGCCGTTGCCGATCTTATTGCTTCTGACAATGATGCCAGTCACCGGGCTGCTATTCACCAGATTCGCGGGGGATTTTCGAAAGACATTGCTCAGCTACGAGAGCAACTCATTCACTTTGCTTCACTCATCGAACTGGAACTTGATTTTGGCGAAGAAGACGTGGAGTTTGCGGATCGGGATCAGCTACGCCGTTTAATTAATGCCATCCGTCGAACCTTACAGCCGCTTATTGATTCCTTCATGCTTGGAAATGCCCTGAAAGAAGGCATTCCGGTAGCCATTGTCGGGCCGCCGAACGCGGGAAAATCAACCCTGCTCAATGCTTTACTGAACGAGGAAAAGGCCATCGTGACTGAAATTGCCGGAACCACCCGCGATGTCATCGAAGATACCTTAATTATCAGCGGAATCAAATTCCGCATTCTGGATACGGCGGGTATTCGCACCACAAATGACCGGGTGGAAGCCATCGGTGTAGAACGTTCCCTAGAAGCTCTCAACCGAGCCGAGATTATTTTGAAGTTAAGCAGTCCAGACGTGGCCAGCACCGAATTTGAAGAACTCTTTTCAGAGCGGGTAGGAGACCCAAGCCGGGTGATCTCGATTCATACCAAAGCCGATTTATCCGAGGAGAGTAACGCCGATCTGGCCATCTCCGCCCAGACCGGACAAGGTATTGAAGAGTTAAAACAGCGGTTACTTGATCGGGTTAATCAGCATCGTACGAACGATACCGTAGTAACAAATCTACGCCATTTCGAACATCTAACCGCAACCGATGCTTCTTTGCAAAGAGCATTAAATGGGCTGGATGCGGGCATTACCCAAGATTGGCTAGCATGGATATCCGTCAGGCCTTACTACATCTAGGAGAAATTACGGGTCAAATTACTACGGATGATTTGTTGGAGAATATATTTTCTAAGTTTTGTATCGGGAAATAGAGTTTGCACTATAATAATATAATAAAATGATTAATAATTATACAAGTAATTGATATACAATTATTTATACTGCATCTAATGAGGTTAGTTAATATCATTTTGTTACATTTTTCTCATTTGTTAGTTAGTCATTTTTGTTTCTCCTTTGTGCCTCAACGGATACCGAGAAACAAAAGAAACAAAAATGGCAACTAGAAAATCTTCCTCTAAAGAAGCAGTACGCTTAAGGGAAAAAGATCTTAAAAACGGAGTCAAAAGCCTTTACCTTGATATCTATATCAAGGGTAAGCGGTCTTATGAATACCTGAAACTTTACATCGTCCCGGCCAAGACTACCCAGGACTCGAACCTGGATGGCTGTTAGCCTAGCTAAGAGCCCAGTGCACTTTCTGTCTTTATTGGTACCACCTCGAAAGATGTGCGTTGCCAATTCCGCCAGAGACCCGTGCAATTTTTCAAACATGTTTGTAACAAATGTTACAATTTTCTATGCTGCTTGATAACCTTTCAGCCCTTATGCTATGCTTATATGTGTACTTTTGTTTAAGCTTAGTTATAAGGACAGGACAAATGTAGCAAAAATGTATTATTAAGATACTTATTAGCTACAATTTTTTACATAATTTTTTGTCGATTATGAAATCAATTGAGGCTCAGAGGGTTATTGAATTGCGTGGTAATAAAACACAGGAAGAGTTTGCTTCTTTGATAGGTACAGATAGGGGGAGTATTTCTTTTATCGAAAATGGCACAAGGTCTTTATCCTTAAAGAATGCAAAGAAGATATGCGAAGTATTTAATGTATCGTTAGATTGGCTTTTTGGGTACACAGAAATAATGAGTAAGTCTGACGAGACCACGAAAGAGTTGGCTGAAAAGAACGAGATCATTGATAACCTTCGCAGAGAATTGGATATATGCAATTCTAAGAATGAGATGCTAAAGGAAATGATCAAAGGTTAATAGGCCTACCTGGCGGGGCAGGGCTCGTTAATGCTTGATACTTCGAAAGTAATTTGATAAAGCCTGAGCTTTCAAAAGAATGTTAGTTCGTTCTAAGCCCTTAAGTTTCTTAAAATGCTTACTTCCAGAAGCTAAGGCGATAAGTAGATCAATATCAGTATCAAATTCAGAAGGGCTTTGAATTTGAGATAATTCAGTGAGTGCTTGAGTGGATGTTTCAGAGGGCATACTTATCAAAGGTTTATAGTTATGTAAAATTAGTTAATAAATATGCACAAACAAACTATGATATGTATAAAAAACACATACTTTGAGTAATATATGTGATCTTTTATTGAGATTATTATATTTTTTATAGTAAAAATTTATTATTACATTTTAACCCACCCAACTATGCTCATCGCAAAATTTTACCCCATCCTTTTTCTTGCCCTTACTGTTCTTGCCTGTAATAAGGAACAAAAAGAACCAGCAACCCTAATAGATTCTCAGGAATTATCGCTTCATTATGATGAGACGCATCAGTTTACTCTTAAAAAAGGGGCATCGGACGTTGCAGCTACTGACTATACCTGGAAATCTTCCAACACCGATGTAGCTGAAATTAGCACTTCTGGCAAACTCGATGCTGGCATAGTAGGAGACTCCAAAGTAACTGCGGTATCAAAAAATGGATCCGAAACAGTGGAAAGTATAGTAAAGGTGATACCATATTATAATACTTGTAAAGAACCTATTATCGAGTTTGGTATTACCCAAGCCGCCCTAAAAAGTAAAGAAACTCGGACTCAATATGGCACGGGTACGTCTACGGGAATTGTTTATACGGGTGAAAACTCGAAGCTCAAAAATGTTATATACCTATTTGAAAATAACGCATTGACCTCTTCGACCCTAGTATTTGGATCAAATTCTGCAATAGCCAAAGAAGTTGCTACTTTCTTTTTAGAAAGATATAAACCAATAGGTACAGCCAACGGTGTATACTTTTTCCGAGTATCCAGTACTGTTACTGTAGGGGTAGGAGTTAGCTCATCTTTAGGAATGGTTGCATTATATATGCCTCAAAAAAGCGGAGGCCGACAATCGGCGAATTATGATTCTTTTCAAGAAGGTTTGAAGGCACTTGAAGCTAATGGACATTAAAATCTAGTCTTGAATTTCTCACTGCTGAATTTTAGATCTTAACATATAGGTTTTGGAAGAAGATAATCCATTGTTTGAGCCACAAAGAGAGAAAATGGGCTCAATTTCATTAGGAAGATTCGATTATCAATACCATTGGGCTATTGATAAAATAATTGAGCTTCACTATAAAGGAGAAGAGTACATTATTTTCATGGAAACACATGAAGATGTAGTATTGGCAGACTCAATAGATCCTAAAAAAGTTAAGTTTGATTTCAACCAAGTTAAAGCTACAGAAAAAGAATTTACGGAACATAAATTAATTAAAATAGAAGAAAAAGATAAGAATTCAGTATTAGGGAAAATGTTTATAAGTTCGAGTAAACCTAAATTCAGAAAACTGATTCGAAATATAAATTTAGTTTCAGCCAGTGGTTTTAAGATACGTACGTTAGATCCAGAACTTAAGTTGACATGCATTAATACCTGCCATTTGACTGATAATGTAATTGACTATTTTATTAAAGCCTTAAATTCAGAATTGCAATTGGACAAGCTTCCGGATAATTTAGGTTTTATTAACTCCACATTACCTATTACATCAAGTGAAAGTACAGTAGTTGGTAATTTAAGTAGAATGATAGAGAATGTTTACCCAAAATATTCTTACAAATCACATAGTATATTTGCAAGTTTAGCAATTGAGTTACATAGAAAAGGTACAGACATTAGAGATTATCCAAAATGGAAAGAATTTGTATTTCATAAAGGGGTAACATTTACTACAGTTGATCAGTTAATAAAAAGCTTAATAGTCTCCGAAGAAGAAACTTCTATCATGGAAGACTTTGATCTTTTAGTGGTGGATTTTGAATTTAAAGGTATGAAAGCAGTAAAATTTAAAAATGCTTTTAGAAACTATTATCAAAATAGATATTCATTAACTTTAACTAAATTGTCATTAATTAAAGAAATAAGGAATGCTATTATAAATACTTTAGATAAAGAGGAAGAAGATATTATTGTTTTATTGTCATTAGTTAAAGCAATTCTTTCGAATGAATGTGTAACTTCTTTTGAGTCTGACGATAAACTAAATTGTGCAATTATTTGCGAATACTTAATATTACAAAAAGATGGCAAATGAAAACTACAAACTATTTATTCGAAATTTAAGAAATAAGAAACATGAAGAGCTTAAAATTCAAAAGGCTGTCGATTCTATCAACTACAGAAGAGAAAGGGGGGTATTACGAATTCGGAGAGAACCTAAACCTAATAACATCTGATAGCAATTCTTATGGAAAGTCAGCAATAATAAAAATGCTATTATGGACACTAGGTTGTGAGCCCTTTTTTGATGATGATTGGAAAAATTTAAAATGTAAATCAATCGTTTCTTTTACAATACTTGAAACAACCTTTACTTTTCAACGGATATTGAATAGTGTCTGGATTCAAGTAAATGATAATTCGGTAGAGTTTTATGATAAAATAACGGGTGATTATTCATCTAGATTTGCTGAGATAGTTAATTTCCCTGCTCTGTTACCTTCTTATAGTAATCGATTAGAAGTTCCTCCTCCAGCTTATTACTTTACGCCATTTTATATCGAGCAATGGAAAGGTTGGGTGTCCTCTTTTATAAATTTTGAAAATCTTACTCAATACCCTAATTGGGAAAAGCCAATTATACAAACACATGTAGGTATATTGAAGAAAGAGTATTATGATTTAGAGATTAAAATAAATGAAAAGAAATTTGAAAAGGAGAATCAAAAAAATATGTTGATAAGTATGATACTACGTTAGAAATAATTGGGGCTATAGTGCCGGAAACTATTTTATCAATTAGTGAAAAAGAGTTTTCGTTATTGACAAGTCAATTGCAAAATGATTTATTTGAGTTAACTCGAAAACAAGAATTGACACTAAATGATTTGGCTATTCAAGAAGGTGAGAGATCTTATTTGCAAAGTCAATACGAAATTGTACTTAATAGTATTGAAGATCTGCAGCTAGATTATGAGTTTGCAAGTACTGAATTAGAGGATGAGTTGATATGCCCTGTATGTGGTACTATTCATGAGAACAGTATGGATAGTAGGCTAGATTTTCTAAAAGACAAGTCTAAAATGGAAGATTTGGCTAAAGACTTAAAGCAAGAAATTTCAAAATATGAACATGATCTTCTTGAAACAAGAAAAAGCTTAGATGATATAAAAAATGACATTAAAAAATTACAAGATAAATATTTGATTGAAGATAAGGATAAGAGTATAGATTTGGAGAATGTAATTGAATCTTACTCTTCAAAATCATTGAGGCTTAAAATCAATACTAGCCGTAGTACAAGCTTATCTGCTATACATGAGATAGATATTGATATAAAAAGTTTTAAACTAGATCAAAAGAATACTAAAAACGATCAGAAGGACATTAATAGAGATTTCATAAATTACCTGATTGAATTCTTTCAGAAGGTAGATGTTGAATCTTTACTCTCTGATAAGACAAAGGAGCCCACCGACTTTAAGACCTTAGGTAAGCAAGGAAGTGAAGCTGATAAAATACGAAGTAGACTGGCTTATTATATTGCATTGTATAATTTGATTAATAAACACAGTCAGGAAATTATATCTCCTTTAATTGTTGATACACCTCAACAACAGGATCAATCTGATAAAAATTACAAGTCTATGTTAGACTTGATTTCTAATTCGACACCAGAAGAATCGCAGATATTTTTATGTGCAGTAGATAAGCCGATTCTCAGTGATTTTAAGAAGAAAAGCCATGTTGTACACGTAGCTGAAAAACAAGTCATTAGCATTGGTCAGTTCACTAGGGCTAAATCGGTTTTCGACAGTTTTGAGTTTGCTATTCTTTTATCATGACCCAAATCGAATATCTCACTGCCCAGTACCTAGGTATTCAAGACCTCATGACCGCTTTTGCTCTGGACCAAAGTGAGATGCTTATCCCACTGACCAATGAGCTCAACCGCAAGCAGAATGAGATTGTCAATGAGATGGGCGACAAGCCGTACTATATAGTACAAGTTGGTGAGATAGGGTATGAGGTGGTCCGATACGGAAGGAAAGTGCAGATTAGGAAGAAGATGTAAAATACATCACCAATTGAAGATCATTCGACTATGGATAAGCTGATTACAGTATTATTAATTTTCGTAGTTGGTATCACCACTTCTATAGGTCAAACATTTTACTATGATGATTTGAAAGCATTCAGAAGGGGTACTACTAGAATGATATTTTATTTGAAAGATTTTAAAAAGGATACTATTACAAATGGAAAAGTTTTTAGTGATCTGATTTATTTAGGTGGTGTAGAAAGTATCGGTATTGGAGAAACAATCGTCGAAAAAGAGTTTAAGTTAGAAGTGAAAAATTATAATTATATATCAGATTTTTTTCAGTATATTTTAAGAAAGATTTTGCGATTAGTAATTCTGAAATGAATTTTGTACGAGCAGATGGTATTTATGCAAATAACATTGATGTTCATAGTCTGAAATTAATAAATTCCTGTCACTTTGATGCTACATCTAAAGGTTATGTTTCTTTCGAATATTGCGATTTTAATGATATTTTTACACTAAATGGTAAAGCTGCTCATATTATTTTAAAGAAAAATTTAATAAAAAAAGCAGTTTTAGTAAGATTATTAGATTCTGATTATTTTACATTAAAAGATAATACAATTAATGAGAAATTAGATATTTATTCTTATAATTCTGAATATAGATGGGATTGGAGTAATAATTTATTTAATTCAGACATTGATTTAAGTGATACACAGCTTCCTGTATATTTTAAATTAAAGAATAACAAATTTAAAACAGCAGATTATAAATTGAATTTTACTTACTGTAAAATGGACAGTGCACAATTTAAATATTTTAATAAGAATCCTCTTGGTAAATGCTTAATTACGTTATCCCCGGACAATGCAAGTAACGTTATAATTGATTCTAAGTTATTTTGGATTGAGTATGATAGTTTATTTAGATATGATGAAATGCTAACAGTTTACGAGAAAGTTATTAATACATGTCGTGAATTGAACATGGAGGAAAGTATTGAAGGATTTGATATCCAGTACCAAATATTTAAAATTAGGCATAAATACGGTATTTTCGGTGAATCTATAGTTCAGTTTCAGGACTATTGGTGGGGTTTCGGGTATAAGCGAAGTAATATCTTGCTTAATATTGTATGGGCTTTTTTAGCTTCATTGTTGATAGTCTTCATTGGATATAAGAAAGTATTTCGAGCTTACTCTCCAAATTCAGATCATGATACTGAATTAGTTATTAAAGAATGTACCGAAAGTTTCTTGGAACGATTTAAGGTAGTGTTCTTTTATACAGCGTTGGTATTCTTTAGTTGGAGAGTAGACCATGCTAGGGTAGATTATCGCAGATACCCATGGATTGCTTTATTGATCTATACCATTTATGTAATTGGATTGATACATCTAGCTTATTTAGCCGCCTTTGTATTAGCGAAGTAACTTTGAAAATATGACCAAACACCTACCTACCAAAAGTACACTTGTAATCTTAACACTAGCTTTAACAATTTGGGCTTGTAAGACTGTATACCCAACTGAGCCTATTCAAGAGAGCCTTCTCTCTGATCAGATCCTTCTTGGCTATCCTTCTTACAATACTCAGACCTACGTAATTATTGATCATGAGAAACCGCTATTCAAAAAGCAATACGTAGCGGCTTATCTCTATAAGCAGGGTATCCCTCGCTGGGTTGGCTGGCATTTACAGACGAGTGATCTAGGAGACATTGACCGTCAGGATGATTTTAGACTGGATGAGTCTTTGCCCTCGGATGCTATAAAGGTACGGCCGACAGATTATAGCGGATCCGGATTTGATCGGGGCCATGTATGTCCATCCGGTTGATCGTACGGCCAGTGAGATTGATAACTCAGCTACGTTCCTGATGACTAACATGATTCCCCAAGCCCCAAGCTTAAACCGCGGTCTTTGGAGTGATTTGGAAGAGTATTGCCGCACTCGGGTCAAATTAGGCTATGAGGCGTATATCTATGCCGGAGGATATGGCACGGGGGGGGGGTAAGGGTTCAAATGGTGAAGTCGCATCCATATCCAGTGGTAAGGTTACTGTACCCAAACGTTGCTGGAAAGTTATTCTCATCATGCCAGAGGGTATTAATGATGTGATTCGTCTCAATAGTGGTGTAAAGTCAGAAATCATTGCAATCGATGTGCCGAATAGCCAGGATGTCTCTGGTACTCGCTGGAGGAACTACGAGCTGAAGGTAAGGGAGCTGGAAGGCCGGACGGGCCTTAACTTCTTTACTGAGTTGGATCAGAATATACAGGACAAGATTGAGAATTAACACGAAGACAAAGCATCAATGAAAGATTATTATGAAATATTGGGGGTTAGTACCAATGCCTCAAAAGAAGATATCAAGAAAGCTTATAGAAAATTATCTTTAAAGTTTCACCCTGATAAAAATGATGGTGATAAGTTTTTTGAAGATCATTTTAAAAGGATCAATGAAGCCTATGTCTGTCTAATGGATGATCAGGCTAGGTTTAATTATGATATAAAATATAAATCCAAATTTAACCAGCCGAATAATACGAATAATACGAATAATACGAATAATACGAATAATACGAATAATACGAATAATACGAATAATACGAATAATACGAATAATACGAATAATACGAATAATACGAATAATACGAATAATACGAATAATACGAATAATACGAATAATAC
>NZ_NHPP01000028.1 GCF_002838835.1 Siphonobacter sp. SORGH_AS_0500 | reverse complement strand
CAACAAGGATAACTGGGATCTAAGCGTACGCCGGGCCACTTCCGTGGTACGCCTGCTGCAAAGCAAGTTCAAGGTCGATCCCGCTCGTTTGACCGCCGCTGGCAAGGGTGAGTACGAACCCAAGGACTCTAACAAGAGTGCGGCCGGACGTAAAGTCAACCGCAGAACCGAGATTATCCTCACCCCACGTCTGGATGAATTCTTCCAGTTGCTGGAGAAAAAATAAGGCATTCCTTGAAGGAGGATACACGTGAAAAACCCCGCTCACTCATATGTGAGCCGGGGTTTTTTATGAACGCCCCTCTTAACTTTAGACGCAACTTTACCGCCTCTGGGTAAGAGGCGGTTTTTCTTACCTCTCATTCATTCTCACCTACCGGCCAGACGAGCATCCATTGCGTCTGGTTAAGAAGCGGTCTTGATACCCTTTTATTTATCTTCTTCTCCCGGCCAGACGCGATAAAGTCGCGTCTCTACAGAGGGAATTAGAAACTTTTCAACATCGTTATTCGAATCCCAGACTTAGGTAAAGCGGTTACCCCGTACCGGGTACTTGTTTGAAAGTGCTTCTGATTCTCTTCTTTCTTATGAAATAGATTCCAGGAACTTAAAGCCATAGTTAAGGCCCCTAAACTTACGTTTGCCCAAGAGAGTATTTCCTGATGCCGATTTGTGTAGTATACTTCGGTGAGTGTACCATAGCAGCCCCCGCAAATCATATTCTTCATATCCACATACTTACCATCAATTTTATAAGCTGTACCTAAAGGCTCTGGCCGATTGATTAATCCTAATACTATTTCCCCTGCTCCAGATAACATTCCTATTGCTGGTATCCATTTATCATTACTTCCTGTTTGAAGCTGATGTATATTCAAAGCACTTATTCCCAGACTTAGCCCCCCTACAATCCCGGAACTAATTCCGTACGCAGTTGAAATACGATTTCGAGATACGTACTCACTGGAACCATAACTAAAATAACTCGGCTGAATCATCGCACATTCCTCTTCCGTTAATCCTGATTGCTGAATCCATTCTTTCACTTCCGGCATATCCATGTCCTGAATATAATCATATTGATGCCGGGCGTTTATTCGCTCGGCTACTTCCCGGCCCGCGGTTTGCTCAATCAGATACCCTACCGCACAGATGGCTCCATCGCGATCAATAAAACAGGGGCGACGTTCGTCAGGATGATCGTAGTTTTTAGGGAACCGCCCTTCATCCCGATACTGCTGTAACAATTCCAGCATCTGCTTTCGCTTTTTTTGGAGATTTTCAGGCAGGTAACTGACATTACGGGAACGCAGTTTTGTGGTCACGTAAGCCAGATGGGTTTCAATTCGAAAGGTTTCCGAAGTCTGGTTATCCGGGCGACGGCCAAACGTTTCGAGGTAACTCTCGTCGCCAATGACAGCATTAATAGGTTGAACCTGTTTTTGGGTAGAGGCGAGCGTCATACCCAGGAAGGCTGCTATGCCCATAAAGCAAAGCATGGTGAAAACTTTCATGGTAGGTAAGGTTATGGAAGGACCATCTAAAGACCCCAGATTCTTTCCAAAGGTTGGAACGCAGGCGATTACCCTATAAAATAAATTGGTTTTAACCCTTTGAACTAAACACAAACGCCTACCTTTGTTCTACTGATCGCATAAAGGGGTGCCCTACCCAACGGGCTGAGATCATACCCATTGAACCTGATACGGATAATGCCGTCGAAGGGAAAGCGTTGAAAATTCAGCATGTACTGTCAATAGTCCGCCGAATTTTCACATCATCCATCGTTTCATTTACTAGTATTACTGAACCCAGACGGGATTCAGCCCCTTTACCTGTCGCTTGGCGTTACATCCTATGCATGCGACTTTTATTACTTCCGCAAGAAGCACAACGGCCTTCCTTAGAGTCCTGCTGTGCGGTCTTTTCTTTCTTTCCTTCACCACTTATGCCCAGAAAAATAGTACCGGAACGGTTATCGATGCTGCCGACCGACAGCCTTTACCCGGTGCTAGTGTTCGGGTCATTGGAACCCAGCGAGGCATAACAACGAAGTCCGACGGTACTTTCTCCTTAAGTAATCTTCCCGCTACTGCTCAAACGCTGGAGGTTAGTTACCTTGGTTACGAAAAACAACGCGTTAATCTGGATCCGTCACAACCACTTCAGATCGCATTGGTTCGTAGTTCGTACATGGCCGATGAAGTCGTGGTTTCAGCCACACGGGCCAATCAGCGGACGGGTATGGCTTTCACCAATGTCGGTGGAGAAGAGATTCAGAAGCAGAACTTAGGACAGGATTTACCCGTATTATTGAACTTTCAGCCTTCCCTAGTTAGTACAAGCGAAGCTGGAGCGGGCATTGGCTATACGGGCTTTCGCATTCGCGGTTCGGATGCCACCCGCATTAATGTAACGTTGAATGGCATTCCTTATAATGATGCCGAAAGTCAGGGTTTGTTCTGGGTAAACATGCCCGATTTTGCCAGTAGTACCACCAGCATTCAGATTCAGCGGGGGGTGGGAACTTCTACTAACGGAGCAGGTGCTTTCGGGGCGACCGTAAACGTACAAACCAATGAATTTCGCAAGGAGCTTACGCTGAAACGAACCACAGTGTGGGTTCTTTTCATACCATCAAGAATAATGTTCTGGTTGGTTCCGGCCTAATTAACGGCAAGTTCACCGTTGATGCCCGTTTATCCCGACTTACTTCCGATGGATACATTGACCGGGCGGGTTCTAATCTCAAATCGTTTTATCTGTCAGGGGCTTACTTTGGCAAGAAATCGTTCGTTCGTCTGAATGTTTTCTCCGGTATTGAAAAAACCTATCAGGCCTGGAATGGCGTACCTGAAGCGTTGCTAAAAACCAATCGGACGTATAACGAATTTACTTACGATAATCAGACGGATAACTATCAGCAGGATAACTATCAGTTGCTAAGCTCCCATCAGTTGAGCCGCAACTGGACCTTCAATTTCAACCTGCATTACACCAAAGGCCGTGGGTATTTCGAGGAATACAAGCCTAAGCAAAACCTAAGCGATTATGGCTTATTACCCGTAGTCATTGGTGGAGTTACGATAGACACTACGACGTTAATTCGTCGGAAATGGCTGGATAATGATTTCTACGGGACGGTCTTCTCCTTTGATTATGATTCCTTCAAAAAGCTGAAAGTGAATATTGGTGGGGGCTGGAATAAGTACACTGGCAAACATTTTGGGGAAGTCATCTGGGCCCGTTTTGCGAGTAACTCTAACATTCGTACGCGTTATTACGAAGACGACGCTAGTAAAACCGATCTTAACTTTTACGCTAAAGCGTATTACCAGTTAACCGAACAACTCAATGTCTTTGCGGATGCTCAATTCCGAAAAGTAAACTATGATTTTTACGGGATTGGAAGCCTCGGTCAAAACACGCAGCAGCAGGCGGCTCTTCGTTTCTTCAATCCTAAACTTGGACTGAATTATCAGATCAATGAGCATCACTCCGCTTATGCCTCCTTTAGCGTAGCTCACCGGGAACCTAACCGCGACGATTATACGCAATCTACGATCCAGAGTCGCCCCAAGGCGGAAGGGTTGCAAGATTGGGAAGCTGGGTATCGATACCAGTCCGGGAAGCTGGCTTTGAATGTAAATGGCTATTACATGAATTACCGCGATCAGCTCGTGTTAACGGGAAAGCTGAATGACGTAGGAAGCCCCACGCGAACGAACGCGGGCAAGAGTTACCGCTCTGGTATTGAAGTAGAAGGAGCGTTTCAATTCACGAAAACACTTACGCTGAATGCAAACGCAACTTTTAGCCGGAATAAAATCAAGACGTTTACGGCTTATTACGATAATTACGATGTGTACGACGCATTGGGTCGTCCTACCCAAACGCAGGCTACTTTCAATAATACGGACATCTCATTTTCTCCTAATGTCATTGCCGGTGGACAGTTACTGTGGAAGCCCGTTACAAACCTGGAATTAGGCTGGCTGGCGAAGTACGTAGGAAAACAATACCTAGATAATACGCAGGATGAAAACCGTAAGTTAACCAGTTACTTCACAAACGATATTCGGGCGATTTATAGCATTAAGCCCAAATTTGTGAAGGAAATAAACCTGAGTTTACTGCTCAATAACGTTTTCAATAGACTTTATGAATCGAATGGCTATACGTTCAGCTATACATCAGAGGACAGTTTACTACTGAAAATTATTACTATCCACAAGCCGGATTTAACTTCCTGGCGGCAATAGGAATCAAGTTCTAACATCATTTATCCAATCCAATAAAAAAAACCGGTAAGCAAGCTACGTTTTTTATGGATTGGATAAACAGCCTCTCTTAAGAGAAAGATTTGTTAACATCCGATTTTGCGTCAGCTACGTATGACGAACATCATCAGCAAAATCCTCAGCTTTCGCCTGTGCTTTTCCTTTTAGTTCAAATGCTTTGTCGCGAGCTTCATCTGCGTAATCTTCCAGGTTGTCTTTACCAGCCTGAATTTCATCCAGCATCTTGGTTGCCCAATCGTTAATGAAACGCTTTACGCTTTTGAAATTTTTACTGCCTTTTTCAGGAGCAACTACGATTCCAATCAGTACGCCTACCGCTCCGGCAGCTGCGTATCCTAATAAACTGTTTTTAGCCATGGTTGAATGGTTTTACCTTGAATTAACTCGAATGATATATTTAGTTTTTCAAGTCTTTCTTTACATCATCAAACGTCTTTTCAACGTCTGATTTGAACGATTTCCAGTCGCGTTTCAAACCGCCTTTGAGTTCGTCCATATCGTCTTCGATTTTGTCTTTACGTTTTTCGAGACGGTCTTTTCGAGCTTCCCAGCGAGCTTTCTCTTCGCCCTTGGTTTCATCAATTCTTGCGTTAATCTGTTTCAGCTCGGCATCAATGTTATCTCGTTGAGCTTCCATACGAGCCATGAATTCCCGCTCCTCGTCTTTCAATTCAGCATTTACTTCCGCTTTCTTGGCTGCTGCATCATTTTCTGCCTCTGCCAGATCTTTGTTGATTTCAGCCTTTTCTTCACGAGCGTCTTCCTGAGCTTCGGCTAAATCTTCACGAGCACTTTTTGGTTTTTCTTCGCAGGAAGTGAGCGTAAAAGCACTCACCAGCAAAGCAGCACTAATGGTCATCAAACTCTTTTTCATGGCAAAAAATAACGTAGGTTGGATTGAATGATAATGACAGGTTGAAAAGATAATTTTAATAATTAATAAAACGTAGGTTGGATTATAAATTTCAATTGTAGGTTGATGTACTGAATAAATGATTGGTTGAACGTGGTGATAAATTTCAAGTTTTGTCTCAGGTTGACGAACAGGTTATTAAAATCAAAAAGTGATACCAAACGAATAACAAGGTGCTTTTTGGGGAAAAAATTCCCACTTTTCTTTCTATTTATTACCTTAACTTACTTTTCGTTGACTGCTATACACGGTCAAGACTCAATTTCCCAGAGCTGTTACTACTTAATACAAACGAAAGAGCCGGACTTTCGCCCGGCTCTTCACTATACATTGGGAAAGGGTTATTGCAACAAATACGCCTTAAAATCGGCGAAAGTGGTAGTCATGGGTGTGGCTACTTTAGGTTTGTCCAGTAACTCCGCCAGACGCTCTGGTACGGGTAAAGTCGTTCCTAAGGTTGCTTCCATCGTTGGAAGGAATTTAGCGTAATGAGCAGTCGACAGGAACACACCCGTTACGTCCTCATTCATTTCAGCAACCACGTCTTTCAGTCCCTGGTAAGCAATGGCAGTGTGCGGACAAACGAGGTAAGCCGTGTTTTCGTACACCCGACGAATGGTATCCTGCGTTTTCGCATCGTCATACCACACACCCGTAACCAGATTTTTTACGCTTTCCCAATCGCCACCCCCCAAGAGTAATAAACGGGGGAAGTTACTGGGGTTACCCACGTCCATCGCGTTAGAAATCGTTTCCTGCGAAGGTTTTGGTTCAAAGGTACCCGTTGCCAGATAGTCAGGAACGATGTGATTGCTATTCGTAGCGGCAATAAATTTGCGAACGGGCAGACCCATCCGATACGCAATAATCCCCGCCGAAAGATTACCAAAATTACCACTAGGCACACAGAACACTAAGGGTTTACCCAAGTGTTTCAGGCGGGCGTAGGCATTGAAGTAATAAAATGACTGCGGAATCAAGCGGCTAATATTAATGGAATTAGCCGAAGCCAGATTGAACTTCGCTCGTAAATCAGCGTCCAGAAATGCTTCTTTTACCAGTCGCTGGCAATCATCAAACGTACCGTCTACTTCCAGAGCCGTTACGTTGGCTCCAAGCGTAGTTAACTGCTTCTCCTGAATGTCGGAAACCTTTCCACTGGGGTAAAGAATCGTTACTTTGATACCGGGTGTTTGGTAAAAACCCTGAGCAACAGCACCACCCGTATCACCCGAAGTAGCCACCAGAATATGAATTTCCTTCGCTGATTTTTCCAGGAAGTATGACATCAGTGAAGCCATAAAGCGACCACCAAAATCCTTGAACGCCATGGAAGGACCGTGGAATAATTCCAGCACATAGGTGTCAGGTTCCACCGCAACGACGGGAGCATCAAAGGTAATGGACTGGTCAATGATTCGCTTTAAATCCGCTTCCGGGATATCATCACCAATTAATGCTTTTGAAACCTCCAGAGCAATCTCGGTTAAGGACAGATTCTGAATATTCTCAAAAAACGAAAGAGGAAGCGTGGGAATATGGTCGGGCATATATAGACCATTATCAGGGGGAAGTCCCCGGAAAACAGCCTCTTCAAGACTAACGTCTGGACTCTGGTGTTTGGTGGAATACAGATTCATCCGAGTTTGCTTTTCATAATCAGTGGAAGTCTAAGTCCTAAGTAATTGGGGTCGGAACTCAACTCGCAGCAGCTTTCATCGAAAGACTTTCCACTGAAACCAGTAACTATTTTAGTATTAGAGCCGCAAAATTCGAGTTTTCCCTCGGGCTTGCCAAATAGAGTTTGGTTTTTTAATGAAACCACCAAGCATACTAACTGTGGATAACTCCGAAACCTGGGGATATCGGGAGTGGGTCAAGCTAGTTACAACCGCTATTTCTTGTTCGTGCACGAATGCGATCGAAGGTCTGTGCTTGGCACGGTAGCTTAGGTTAGCAGTCACTCGGCAAAGCCGAGCGACTGCGGGTAGATGTTTTTTTCTGTAATGTAGAGACGCGACTTCATCACGTCTGGGTAAGAGGTGGTTATCGTTGCTTTTCGAAAGTATAAATCCCTTACAGCCGCTTTCGAAAGTAGCGACATAGCCTAGCTATTCCTTCAACAAAAACTGGATGTATTCTTCCGCCAATTCGGGCTGATCAAACCAGTATTCCCGTAGTAACGGAGCGATTTCTAGTTTAATAATCCGCTTATACCATTCCTGAAAAGGCTCCTGCGGATGGGTGAAGTAGCTATGTCCAATGAGATATCCACCGCCCAACTGCCGATCATTGTGGATAACTTCGTTGATAACTTTTATTTTATCCACTAATTTGTGGATAACTCCTGTAGATACGTTCTGATTTTCCAAATGCTTCTGAAAATCAGCCCCAAACTCTGGGGATAAGTCTGCAAAGGCAAAACGACGGCGTAAGGCATAATCCACCAATGCCAGCGAACGGTCGGCGGTGTTCATGGTGCCAATCAAATATACATTTGCCGGAACGTAGAAACGCTCTTCCGAATAAGTCAGGGTAATGGCATTTTCGGGACCTCGTTTGTCGCTTTCGATGAGTTGAAATACTTCACCAAAAATCCGACTCAGATTTCCTCGATTAATCTCATCAATGATGAAGACAAAAGGTTGCGTTGACTGACGGGCTCGCTGACAGAATTCATAAAAAACACCATTACGTAAATAGAAATTTCCGCCGCCGTCCGGGCGAATACCCTGTAGAAAATCTTCGTAAGCGTAGGACTGATGAAACTGAATCGTTTCGATTCGGCTTTCGTCTTTTTGTTCCAGTAAGGTATAAGCCAGCCGCTTGGCAACGAAGGTTTTACCTACTCCGGGCGGCCCTTGCAGGATTACATTCTGCTTGTAATGCAAGGCTTCCAGCAACTCCCGGAAACGTTCGTCCGAAAGAAATAACTCAGCCTGAGCATCGGACTGGGTATACGCCGGTATTTCATAGGGAACGTCGGGTTCTTCTACTACTGCTGGCTGGATTACCTCCATCGGAACCAAAGCTACTTTCTCCTGAAGTTGAAGCTCCCGCTGATTCCAGGCATAATAGTCGCTTTTCAGACGCTTCAGAAAGGCCAAAGCTGTTTCGTAGGTATGAAAACGCTGCACAGATCCTTCAAAGGAAGGTTTATTCTGTTCTCCTGACCATAAGCCTGCTTTTAGTCCCTCTGCTTCGATAGTAATAAACAAATGGTGACAATGCCGGTGCGAAGAACAGTTTTTAGGAAACAACGCTAACCAGCAGTTGAGCGTACCCATGTTGGTACTACCCCTAAAATCGACGTGGTGGGTTTTATACTTCTCTATCCCGAGCTCGTCAGCAATCGTTTCGGCAATGTCCTGTAGAGTCTGGTGAATTTTTTGGGACTCAATTCGCCGGTAAAAGAGCGTGTATAATAATCGAAAGTATAGATGCTTTCCCTGTTTGCGGTACAGGCTAAAGGAATCTTTCTTGGTATGATTAGCCAGACCATCCACGACATTAACGCCGTATTTCAGAAAGTAATCCGTGTCTTTCCGCTCGATTCGTTCGCGGTAAAAATCCACGTCCTGAGCACTCAGCGGCGGACGCTCTTCCTGAAGCTGATTTAATACTTCGTAGCGTAAAAGGTTAATGGGCTGAAAATTCTGAGTAACTTGTTTATAATCTTCCAGTAACTCCTCAACGGTAGCTTTTGGAATCTCATTCAATCGGGAAAATAAAGCCGCATCGTCTGCTTCCAGTGTTTGTAAATACTGAGCAATCTGCTGAATACGCTTAATTTTCTCCTCAATGTCTGTCATTACTTCGTACGCTGATAAAATTGTTCAATCTGATTGCTGAGGTCTACTAACTGATTTTCAGGAAGATTTCCCGAAAAGTATCGTACCTGACCAATCCGTCCCAACAGACGGTCAATTTCGGACCGCTCCAGTCCACTTTTGGCCGTTAGGGTTTCTTTAAATTCTTCATCCAGTTCGGTAGTAGGTATGTTGAATCGCTGTCTTACATACGCCAGCCAGTACTGAATTTTTTTCTCCGCAATCGAGGCGTGATCGGCCTGCTGGTAATATAACTGACCCACCGTCTCTACGAATTCCAGCGATTTATTTTTGACGGGTTCAATCACCGGAATGACCCGTTGGCGGCGTTTACTTTCAAAAATCATGAATAATCCCAGCCCTGCCAGCGTGAGGTAATAAGCCCAGGTCAGGCTTGGGGTAGTGAAGAGAAAACGTAACAAACTCTGTTCACCTTCGCGGCCCTGTTTACTGTATTCATCGTAATAAATCGGCAGGTTAGGTAAATACGACAAAGCTCTAAAGGCGTAATTATCCGAACCCTGTTTTAATACATAATAGTTCGTAAAGACTTCAGGAGCCGAATGCAGGAATAGCTCGCCCTTCCCCAGCCGAAAATGCAGAAAGTTATACTGCCCGTGCTGGTTTACCCCCAAAGCTGTTCCCATTCGGGTAGAGTCCGTGGTAATAAAATGGTTTTCAGCCGTTTCTTTTTCCATGACATACCCCTGCCCTGCCTGAGCAAACACTGGGTTTAGAAAATTAATAGTCATCGTATCCAGCCGAAACCGGTTGTAAAAGGACTCCTGACTTTCTTCTGCCTCCTGCTGGCTCTGATACGCCCGATTGAAATCGATCAGGTTATGCGTCCCCGTTTTCAGGTGAAGTGTATCGAGAATGGCTTTCGGGAAACTGTTCGCCGATAAAAACACGACATTACCCCGCTTTATAAATCGGAATAAAGCTCGAATATCGGGCGTTTCAAACGTAGAATTCTCATTGATATACAGATAGGTACTTCGCAGCGGCCACTCGTTTTCCTTTTCCAAATTATAAAAAGGAACCCGTACTGATTTAACCGGCTGGCTGGGAAAAAGGCCGGGTAATAAATCAAAAATAGCTTCAGCGGCAAAGGGTATTTTCTGGTCATTACGGTACGTACGCGTCCAGTCAATGGGGCGAGGGCGGAAATATTCTACTGCGATGAACAGAGCCACAATGCCCAGCAGAATGAGGCTAAATTTGGAATTTTTCAGTTTCATCATTCTTACTGAGTTACGGGTTTGAAGGAATCAAACTCCCGCTTTATTTCCTGATACCGTTCTTCATTAATGGGAAAGTCGCCGTACCAAACGTACTCAAACGAAGAGGTTAACTGCTCGAAGCGACTGCGTACGGAAGGTTCCGTTATTTCGTAGACGTAAGTGCGGTTCGTCTTGTTAATCTGCCAGCCAATTAACTCCTGATCTGTCAGGGTTTTGAGGGCACGCAGGTATAATAATCGCACGGCCAGCCTGAAATTTCGCTGGCTACTGGCTTCTTCAATGGCTTCCTGAAAATTAATGGCGTGAATGTCCTCGTAAAGCGTATCATACGGCAAAGCAACACCGTCGGATTTTCGTTTGAAAAGTCCCATTTTATCCATGCCGATCAATTTATAGATTACAAAAACAACGATGGCAGCAATAAAGGCTATCTGAATCCATTCGCGACCGGTGCGGGTAGTAGAACTATAAAGAAAGTCAAATAACCAACTCAGAAAACGCTGCCAGATTTCATCCAGAAAACCCGTCGGTGGTTCAGGATCATAGCTGTATTTGTAATCGCGGGAGGTAGTAATGTCTTTCCAGATTTCAGCATTCGGCTGACGCAAAGCCGGACGAGCCGCTTCTACCGGAAGGACTTTCTTTCCAACCCCCAGTGAATCGCTGCCCGACTGAGCCCAAACGGACTGAGTAACGATTATAAAAAATAGTATTAAACGTCTCATTTGTTCAATTATCTGTTTTCAGTTTACGGTTTTCAACTGAGCATTAACCCTAGCGTAACTTGTGCCGAACTCCGTGCAACTCTGCGGTTAAGCCATAGGATATACAGCACCTAACCTCCATTGAAAACCATAAACTGAATATTACTCTTCTTCATCGCGTCTGGTTTGGATACCAATCTGACTGATTTCTTCCATTAAGCCAATGCCTTCTTTCTTCTCCACCAAAGAGAAATATTGAAAACCGAGAGCAACATCTACTAATCCGCCCAGAATGGCTGCACCGCCAACCGAAATAATGGAAGTTAACATCATAATCCATTGCAGGTTCTCTCCCAATACTTTCAATCCCTGAAGAAACATAATCAAGTACATAGGAACGGATAAAATCGCTCCCAGAAAACTCGCGGCAATGGTTACCAGAATCCGAATTCCGAACGTCGACAGTCCATCGCTCCAGCTAAGCTGAGCCAGTTCCTGCGAACGCTGCAAGGACCCAATGGGCGATAAATCTTCCTGCACCATACTGATCGTTCCCATACTGAAGACGGTATAGGGATAGACAACGGGTAGAAAGCAGAGAATGGCTCCCAGCAACAGACTCAAGCCATATAGAATATACATTCCTAAGGCGGGAAGTAGTTTACGGGAAACCACCCGCCAGATGTCAGCGGGCTCAATGGGTCCGTCCGTGTTGAGGTATTGAACGAGGTACGTGCTCACCACCAGCGACATCACGATGTGTGCCAGTAGATTGAAAAGCATACTCAGCAGGTATTCTATCCCCCAGCCCGCCGTACTGAAGGAGGAAGCCATGCCGTAGCGATCACTCGCTAGGCTGAAAAGTTGGGACTGAAACAAGCCCGTAGCAATGCCCGAAATCAGAGAAAACGGAGCCGCAAAGTAAAGCAAAACGGGTCCCAGCGTACGCAGGTTTTGAAAAGTGAACTGGAACGTAACGTTGATAATTTCACTAAAATCTCGCTCTTCGCGAAGTCGGATCGGACGCATGTTTCAGGTAGGTAATTAAGGTAGAAGATTATCGGTTTACCTGAGCCTTGCGGTTCAGTTGAATGGGATACCAGACAAAATACCAAAGTATAAAGCAAGCCGAAAGGGTTATGATCAGAATGCTAACCAAGGGATATAAAGGTTGCCGAGTAACAAAGCCTTCAAGAAAGCCCGCGGTTATGAAAATCGGCATCAGGCCAATGGCAATTTTCATTCCCTGTCGGGCTCCCCGCTGAAAAGACTCCCAGCGAGAATACGTTTTCGGGAAAAGGATGCTGTTACCGATGGTTAACCCGGCACAGCCCGCAATGATAATAGCCGAGATTTCCAGCGTTCCGTGAATCCAGACGGTTAATAAGGCATCCCGAATCACGCCTTGCTGAAACAGAAAAGTAAAAAAAGCCCCGAGCATTACTCCATTTTGAAATAAAACGTAAACCGTTCCCACCGAAAACACGATGCCGTACACAAAAGCCGCAAACGCCACCCGAATGTTATTGATCGTGATGGTCAGAAACGAAACCGTCATTTGCTGGGACTTATAGACGGCCATCGGGTCGCCCTTCTGAATATTATCGAGGGTCATATTAACATACCCATCCCCCAAAATCAGACGAACAAAACTTTCGTCGTATAAACTTGAAACCGTACCCAGAATTGTCGCTGCAAAGAAAAACAGGAAAGCATAGAGCAGTTGTCGCTGGGAGTTATAGAATAGGAAAGGCAGTTCATAGGCCCAGAAGCGAAACAGGCGATTACTCTTTTCCTTCCGATTGGCGTAAATTTTCTGATGAAACCGCGTTGCCAGCGTATTGAGGTAACGCGTCACCGGTGAGTCCGGGTAGAAGGTACGGGCATATGACAGATCGTCTGTTAACTCAATGAACTGCTCGGCCAGCTCATCAGGATTCTGGGTACGATCTTCTTCGTAGTGTTTCCACTTTTCCGTATTCTGTTTGATAAAAACTGCTTC
Source organism: Siphonobacter sp. SORGH_AS_0500 (assembly GCF_002838835.1). GTDB lineage: Bacteria > Bacteroidota > Bacteroidia > Cytophagales > Spirosomataceae > Siphonobacter. The sequence goes on along the minus strand of NZ_NHPP01000028.1, from coordinate 33,481 downwards.
CCGCATAAGAATCCAGCGAAAGACCTGTGATAAGAGTAAAGTATTTGGCCTTCGAGCCAAATTAGCAAAAACTTTTTCGTAATTCGCTCTTCGCTCAGTGATACTGTTTAGAGTTTTGCATTTTGTGTTTAGCGTTCAGTATAAATTGTTAAACAAAGAAAAGTGTACTTAAACCATAGAGAGATCATCATTAACTCTCTGCTCTAAATCCCAAACGCTCAACGCTACCCATGAATCCGACCATTGCTTTTCAGACGAATCAGAACGTTACCCTGGAATTTCTTCCCGCCAGCATCGGCGACCGCATACTGGCCTTTCTTCTTGACTCGCTCATCATGGGAGCCTGGGTGTTGCTGGGTTCTTTACTGATTGGGAAATTGATCGGCGGTGAGATTATGGACAGCAACCTGACCATCAGCCTATATCTTCTATTCATTGCTTTACCCGTTATGTTTTACAGTCTCCTTTCGGAGGTTTTCATGAATGGACAATCCATTGGCAAGAAAGTATTGGGGCTACGGGTGGTTCGGGTGGATGGAACGCCGACTACCATCAGCGATTATCTGCTTCGCTGGTTGTTACGCCTCGTGGATGTTTGGGTGCTTTCAGGGATGATTGGGCTGGTTACCATGGCCATTTTCAGTGGTCAACGCCTCGGCGACCGGGCAGCCAAGACGGCAGTGGTGAAGCTTCGAGCTCCCGTCAAGCTGGGTGATCTGCTGCCTACTCAAAACGAGTACCCAGATTATGAAGTTACATTCCCTCAGGCATTGCTTCTGTCTGACCGTGATATTACCACCATTAGAAAAGTGATTCGAAAAACGCAGCAACACCACACTTTCGATCTGTTAGCTCAAACCGCCGAACAGGTGAAGCAGGTAACCAGCATTCAAACGGATCTCGACGACTGGGTTTTCCTCAATACATTAGTGCAGGATCATACGGTACTGGCGGTGCGAGAAGGCGTATAAAAACTTTGCAGTCACTCGGCAGAGACTAGTTAATTTCCAGAAAGAACCCATCCTACCATTTTAAAGTAAGATTCTCCGCAGTCGCTCGGCTCTGCCGAGTGACGACCTAGCTGAAGGCCTCTGGCCGCCTTACGCAAGAAATTCATCAGCAACAAAACCATTCTAATACTACGACCAGAGTTTAGTAAACGTTCTTCTCCAAATGACAGCGAAGGATTAGAATTGCGGTGGCAATTCATAGCAACGGGACTCTGCGTTAACGCAGAGTCCCGTTTGTTTTCATGGCTTTTGAAAGACTCAATTTAGTTACTTATCTCGGGGTAAATCTCCCGGCGATGGATGTCCGTAATACCGTTCGTGGCAGGTATCATGAAACATGCCTTGTTGACGGAAAGATTCGAATCGGCGGGGGCCTATTACGGCCGTTAATCCACCGAAAGTAAGGATAGCCACTACAGCGACAATCCAGGGATTCAGGTTACGTTTCATGCGTTGGGTTGTAGATTGGTAGTTGCAAAAGGACGGCAAAATCCTCGTTGTTTAAACTCGGCATATTCTTCATCGCTCATCTGGCGAATTCGGTCGGTAAAGTCACTACGCCACGGGCTGCGATGTCCCCAGTGACGACGGCCACGGAAGAGTCTGAAAATGGCTCCGATGAATAAGAAAAAGAGAGCGATTCTCAGCAGAAAAAAAGGTAGGACAAACAGGGCACCGCCCAGTAATATTCCCGCCAGAATAGATTTTAAGATGGTGTTATTCATGGTATCATTTGTTTTCAAAGGGGAGGACGAACCTGCGAAAGAATTACTTTAACTGATGTTGATTTTTTATTCATCTCTTCCAAATCGCCTTTTCCATTCGCTTCGGAAACGAGTCCGTTCATCCTCATCCATGTTTTTCCACTTCTCCCGCCAACGCTGGTGGCCACCAAACGGCGTACGTTGAGGTCGCGGCCCGAAGCCCCCGAATAGAATTTTACTTAATACCAAAATCCCCATGGCCTGTGGATACGTCAGGGCTTTCACTGTGGTTACATCCACCAGAATATGATTCCAAAGCGTCTGTACCATGAAAGAAAGTCCGAAAAAAGCGGCCACGAAAAACAGGGGAAAGAAAAGGCGTCGGCGTCCCATGACTTATAGTTGATTCAGTTCGTTATAAAGCTTTTCCAGTCGTTTCCGTAAATGCTGTACGGCGTATCGTTTCCGGGAAATAATCGTTTTCAGGTTTTCGCCTGTTTCATCGGCAATTTCCTGTAAGGTTTGATCTTCCAGTTCATTCCAGATAAAAACCTGTCGCTGTTTTTCGGGAAGCTCATCCAAAGCCTGCATTAATTCTTCCCAGAAAAGATCTCTGAAAAACTGGTCTTCCGGCGTCTGAGGTTCCGTCAGTAAAACCTGCCGAATGCGGTGGTCGTCTTCGTCCTCTTCGTACATGGAAAGGGGTTCTTCTTTTTTCTTTCGGTACGAGTCCGTGATTTTGTTACGAGCTACCTGAAAGAGCCAACCGCTGATACTTTCGATTTCATCCAGATTTACCACCTTACTTAGCTGATACCAGACTTCCTGTAATAAATCTTCCGCATCTTCGTCGTTACGTACTTGCCCACGGATAAACCCCAGCAGTTTTCCGCCGTATTGTTTTACGGTCGAAAGAACAGTACGCGTGGAGGTTTCAGCCATGAATCAGTCCGCTTGAATAGTCGGTTACAAAGGAGAAGACGAAGGCGGGGAGAAATTACTTTAAAGAAGTTTACATTTTATTGAACTCTGTTTTTAACAGCCTGTAGAGACGTCCATTTATAGCGTCTTAGCTGGGAAATGAAACTAATTGAAAGGTAATAAAACCGCCTCTTTCCCAGACGCGACTTCATTGCGTCTCTACCAGAGTAATAAAAAAGGCCGCTAAATTTCTTCAGCGGCCTTTGGGTTAATGACTTAAATTAATTTTTCGAGGCATTACTTCCTCTGAAATTTCGCAGGTTATACGTGAACGTCAGCATAAAGTAGCGACTCAGCACCAGTGTGCGATTATCTTCTACGTAGGACGCGGTAATGTTCCGACTAATGCTGTTGTTCTGTTTCAGTAAATCGAAAATCGTCAGACGGATTTCGCCGCGTTGATCTTTAAGAATCTTCTGTCCAACCCCCAGATTAACCAGCGTAAAGCTACGGTCGTACCCTGCTCCCAGCCCTTTGTAAAGTGTATTGGTAACGTCAGGATTAACGGTAAAGCCCTTGCGAGAAATCCAGTTTAGACGGAAACGAGCCGTGTGTGAGAAGTAGTTACTGTTCTGCTGCGGCTGAATGGAGTAACGAACAATGTTATAAGAACCATTATACGACACCGAAAAATCCAGGTTTTCGCTAATGTTACTGCTCAGCACCGTTCCAGCATTGAAGGCGTAATTATTTGAAATGTTTGATACCTGATTGATTAAACCGGGCGTACGGGTATAATTTACGCCACCGTTCAGGTTCAGGTTACTTTTGATGGACTGAATGGGTAAGCCCAGGTTCATAAAGGCCCGCATACTGCGATAGCCCTGCAAGTTTACCGGACGCGAGTACTGGGACCCACGCGTTAACAGAACGCCCTCGGCCAGCGTCGTATCCCGATTGGCAATAAAGGTGGAGTTAGTGATGTTATTCTGCGTAAACGTGGCAAACAAACCCCCAAAGAAGTTCACCGATTTAGCGACGTTTGTGCTGTTGTAACGCAGCGATAAGTTATTGCTGTACTCCTGTTTCAGCTCAGGGTTACCACTGGAAATAAAGAGCGGGTTCGTGATGTCATACACGTTTTGTAACTGCGTAATGGAAGGAGCGTTGGTCGAAGTACGGTAGTTAAAACGCAGGTTTTTCGTTTGCGTAAACTTGTAGTTCAGATCCGCATTTGGCAGGAAATTTTGGAACGTTTTATTCACCGAAAATTCTCGTGGATACACCTGATTACCTGACAAATCTGCCATTTGATAATCGCCACCCAAGGTCAGGAACGCTTTGCTCGTGCGTAACCGATACGAAATGCCACCTCGATTGGTCGTGTATTGGTTATCGAAGCGGTTACTTAAATCGTGTTGAGATTGGAATAGGACTGTGCTTGTTCGTTATAGTCAAACGTTTCTTTGTTACTCTTACTATTGGTAATTGAACCGTTATAACTGAACTGTAACTGGCTCGATTTGGAAATCGGCTCGGTATAATTCACATTAGCCGACCAGTTATTACTGTTCGTATGCGTTTCCGATTGTTGATTAATCGTGGCGAGTGAGTCATTGATATAATAACGGTTCTGTGAAAGCTGGAAACCGTTCCGGTTATTCGTGTTCAGCGTTGTTCCTACCCCAATTGAAATCGTACGTCCGGGCTTAGCAAAACGATAGCGGTATAAGAGGTTTTGCGAGAAATTGTAGCCATTGCTATGAGCCGAAGTATTGGTATTCGTTTCCGTTAACTTGGCTCCGGTTTCGCTTTCGGTATTTATCCCGCTTACATTGCTGTTGCTGTTATTATTCTGAATACTGATACGCGGCGTCCAGATTAACGAGCTACGGGAATTGATTTGATATTCCAGCCGCAAGTTAGCCCGGTGGTTCTGGTTATTATTGGAAGAAAAGCTCGACTGATCGTAAATCTGGCCTCTGTTAGCCGTTGAAAAATACGTCCGTTGCAACACACTTTCCGTAGTATTCCGGGCCTGATTGAAAAAGTAACTGCCCGTTACCTTGATTTTTTTACCCCAGTTGTCGGTATAGTTCAAGCCCAGAGCATTCGTAGAGGTAATACCACCCTGTTGACCCGTCAGGAAGTTACCGGCGGAGTTACCGCCAAATCCTCCTCCGCCACCACCAGGGTTGCCCCCACCGCCGCGATTACCACCAAAATTTCCACCACCGCCAGGACGACCGCCACCACCACTGGAACCCAGAGCACCGAGTAAGTCCTGCATGGCGAAGTTTTGCTGGTTTACGTTGTTACTCAAGCCAATCAGAGAAATCCGGCGAGCTCCACTGAAGAAGTTGATATTTCCCCCCGCCGAGTAACGGTTGTCGGTTCCATACCCGCCGTATACTTTTCCAAACTGACCGTTGTTCTTACCCGTACGCGTAGTAATGTTAATCGTCCGTTCAGCATTACCGTCATCAAAACCCGTAAACTGGGATTGGTCGCTCAGGCGGTCGAAGACCTGAATTTTATCGACAACTTCGGAAGGTAAGTTCTTCAAGGCCAGCGAAGCATCATCACCAAAAAATTCCCGACCGTCCACTAATACCCGTTTCACATCCTGTCCCTGAGCTTTGATCGTACCGTTTTCAATGGTAATACCGGGCATTTTTGTTACCAAATCCTCCACGTTTGCATCCTTGGTTACCTTATAGGCATCAGCGTTGTAAATCAGCGTATCGGCTTTTTGTTCCACGCGTTCCTGCATGCCTTTGACCGTTACTTCTTTCAGGTTTCTGGAGTTGGAAGAAAGTTGTAAAGTTCCCAAATCCTGCACGCTGTTAAAGGGACGAATCTGAACCTGCTCGGTGTTATACCCAATGTAGGAAAGTCGTAAGCGATACGCTCCACGGCTCAGGTTGGGGAAGGCAAATCGGCCATCGGCATCCGTCGTTGTGCCACTGCGTTGCGTAGAATCGCGGGCATTTATTAATAAAACCGTTACTCCGAAAAGCGAAGAGTTATCATTTTTATCCGTCACCCGACCTCTCAATTCAATGCCCTGACCAGCCGTTGCAGGGGTCGTCGTTCGGGCCGGAACCGTCGGAGGCGGCGTAGTGGCGTCGGGCGTAGGCGTGGTATCGCGGGGAGCCGTTTGACGGGTTACATTCGCAGGAGCGGACGTTACCGGAACCGCAGGCGTGTTGGAAGGCACGGCCGATACCGGAGTGGAAGCTGGTTTAATCGTATCTGTAGTAACGCTGCCGCCCACCGTGGTTAAGGGAATCACGCCGACATCCGTAGGTACCCGCAAAGGGGCTACCTCTACTTCTTTGGCTTGAAAACCCGCCTTAGCTACCCGCAAGCGGTAAGCTGGCCCGTATTCGAGTCCTCTGAATAGAAATTTACCGGAAGTGTCTGTCTGACTTGCCAGCCGCTTGGTCGTGTCTGCGGGCTGGATGAGAACTACCTTAGCTTCGGCAACGGGTTTGCTGGAAGGCTGCGTTACGCGGCCCGAAATGGCTCCTTGCTGAGCCATAGCAGCCGTGAAATTCAGACTGATTATAAGTAAGTAGAGATAGGATTTCGTTTTCATTGTTTAACACCAGGGGTGTATCATAGAAGGCTTTTTTGCTACTGAATTGACTCTCTGATAGGGAAGGGCTGTTTAGGTTTACTAGGCTCAAAAACGGATTATGACCCGTTTCAATAATTCATCGATGAAAAGTTGTTTTGAGTAGATGAGGTTAGTTTTCCGTTTGCTGTTTTCCGTTTTCAATTGTTCTTCGTTTTCCTGTTGATTTTATAGCATTGGAGTGATTGTGGATATTAGAGACCATACCTAGGCAAGTATTTGAACTGAAAACAGAAAACCGCCAACTGACAACTAAGCTTCTTAATCGTCTGATTTTAAGAAAATACTTTCCTTATTCCGCACTAAAATATTCGTACTAGGGTTTGGGCTTTACGAGTAAGAGTCCTACGTTTGTAAGATAATTCTATTTATTCGATAGAATAAAAGCCTTATTGCATATGCAAAGTTTTCGCACTGAACTTGAAAATCCCCTGGTTGAAAAAGATATCGTCGATTTAGAGCGTAAAATCCGTCTTTTCCGGGAGGGCCAGATTCATGAAGAAAAATTCAGAAGTCTGCGGCTGGCTCGTGGTGTCTACGGACAGCGACAGCAGGGCGTTCAGATGGTACGGATTAAGTTGCCCTACGGCAAAATGACTTTCAAACAGTGGAAACGGATTGCTGATATTTCGGATGAATATTCAACGGGAAATCTTCACCTGACCACTCGCCAGGATATTCAGATTCACTTCGTAAGTCTGGATCGTACGCCTGAACTATGGGCTAACCTGGAGAAAGATGATATTACCCTCCGGGAAGCTTGTGGAAACACGGTTCGAAACGTAACGGCTTCTCCAACCGCGGGTATCGATCCCCAGGAGCCTTTTGACGTAACCCCTTACGCAGATGCTACTTTCCGTTATTTCCTGCGTAATCCGATTTGCCAGGAAATGGGTCGTAAGTTTAAGATGTCTTTCTCCAGTACAGACGAGGATACGGCCTTAGCTTACATGCATGACCTAGGCTTTATTCCTAAAATTCAGGATGGGCAGCGGGGCTTCAAGGTATATGTAGGCGGCGGATTGGGTGCTCAACCAGCTCTGGCTCATCTGTATTATGAATTCCTGCCAGCTAATCAGTTGATTCCAACAATTGAAGCGGTTTTACGAATTTTTGATCGTCATGGCGAGCGGAATAGCCGTCATAAGGCCCGTCTGAAATTCCTGCTCGCTAAAATTGGTCTGGATGAATTCAAGCGTCTGGTGGAAGAAGAATGGACAGCCCTGAAATCCAAAACTTTTGAAATTGAAGCCCCAGAAAACGAAGTGGCTCCTTTAGCGACGACGGAACCTGCCTTCGATTCGGTTGAATTGACCAACTGGTATCAATCCAACGTATTTGCTCAAAAACAGGCGGGTTATTATGGCGTATTTGTTCGCGTACCCCTGGGTAATATTCGTTCCGAAGTAAGCCGTAGTCTGATTGAACAACTGAGTCCTTACGTGGCTGATGACGTTCGCGTTACGATTAATCAGGGCTTGTTACTTCGCTTTGTGAAAGGTGAAGATTTACAAACGGTTTATACCATCCTTGCGGCTCATGGTTTTGCTCAGGCAGGAGCCAACAGTACAGCCAATATCACCGCCTGCCCCGGAACGGATACTTGTAACCTGGCTATTTCAGATTCGACTTCGATTTCACTGGAACTGGAAAAAGTCATTCAGAACGAATTCCCTGATCTGATTTTTAATAACGACCTGTTAATCAAGATTTCGGGTTGTATGAATGCCTGTGGTCAACACAGTATGGCTCACATCGGTCTGCATGGCAGCTCGATGAAAGCTCCTGACAAACGGGTATTACCGGCTCTGCAAGTATTACTCGGCGGTGCGACGCTTGGCGATGGACAAGGCCGGGTGGCTGACAAAGTCATCAAGATTCCATCTAAACGCGGTCCGCAGGCCCTGCGTTGGTTGCTGAGCGATTACGATGCCAACGCCGAAGAAGGAGAATATTTCCACAATTATTATGACCGTCAGGGCGAAAAGTACTTCTACGGCTTACTCAAACCCCTGACCGATCTGACTACCGTAGTTGACAGCGATTTCGTTGACTGGGGCCAGACGGGTGCATTTGCCACCGAAATTGGAGTTGGAGAATGTGCCAGCGTCATTATTGACCTGGTAGCAACGCTGATTTTTGAAGCGGAAGAAAAATACGACTGGGCCAAGGCCGCTTTTGAAGAAGGTCGTTACGCCGATTCGATTTACCACAGCTACAGCGTCTTTGTTTCGGGAGCGAAAGCTTTATTACTTGATAAAAGCGTAAACGTTAGCACGCAGCACGCGGTGATTAAGGAATTTGATAAGCAGTACGTAGAGACGGGAGAATTTACCTTTGGTGGTAAAACGTTCACCGAAAAGACGCTGCAAATCAACCAGAATGAACCCTCGGCAGAATTCGCAGCTCGTTTCCTGGCCGAAGCACTTGAATTTATTCAACGGGCCCGTAGCGTACGCGAAGAAGCCGTCGCTACCAAGGCCTGAGTTTATACGAATGAGCAAAAAAATAAACCCTAAACTGACCGTCGTTGGAGCAGGGCCGGGAGACCCCGATCTCATCACCCTGAAAGCGGTAAAAGTCCTGCAACAGGCTCAGGTAGTACTTTACGATGCCCTGATTGATCCCGTATTACTCGACCATTGTTCTCCCGATACGGAGAAGATTTACGTTGGCAAACGCCCCGGACAGAGTTTTTCACAGGAAAGTATCAATGATCTGATTGTGGAGAAAGCCTATGCGTCGGGTCACGTCGTGCGGCTCAAAGGCGGCGATCCTTTCGTTTTTGGTCGGGGTCAGGAGGAAATCGAATATGCCCGTCAGTTTGGGATTGAAACGGATTATGTTCCCGGCATTTCTTCGGCTCTGGCCGTGGCCGGAACTGCCGGAATTCCCATGACCGCCCGGGGCATAAGCGAGAGTTTCTGGGTCATTACTGGCACAAAAACCGATGGTTCGCTCTCTCGTGATCTTTGCCTGGCCTTATGCACCACCGCAACCGTAGTGGTACTGATGGGCATGAATAAGCTGGAAGAAATCGCTGAGCTTTGCTGCAAAATGGGTAAAGCTGATTTACCCGCTGCCATTCTGCAAAACGGCACCACGGCCGAGCAACGAACGGCTCTCGGCACGGCTCAGGAGTTACCCCGGCTGGCATTAGAACACAAGCTATCTAATCCAGCAGTGATTGTTCTGGGGGAAGTCGTTCGTTATGGGTATCGAAGTAACGACGCCGAATGGCAGGATTTCCTGAAAAACGGTAACTTATTTTCGTAACATTTTACGAAATTTTTGAATACACCAGGCAGTCGGGAATCCCGGCTGCCTATTCTTTTTACGCCGAACCTTTCCAGAATCGGAACCGTTTTATCAGGAATGCTACATTTGCAGATTGATGGAAGGCAAAGAAGATCATGAATAAAGAAGTATTCTTTCAGGACTGGGGCCTACGGGATTATCAGTCCTCCTGGGACGAGCAGGAACGCACCTTAGCAGCAGTAGTAGCCCGAAAAGTAGAGAACCGAAAGTTACCCGAAGCGGAACAGGTGCCTACGTCGAATTACCTGTTTTTTGTGCAGCATCCGCCTGTTTTTACCTTAGGCAAAAGCGGTAAACCTGAGCACTTGTTACAAACCGAACCCGAGCTGGAAAGCAAAGGCATTCATTACTATAAAATTAATCGGGGCGGAGACATTACCTTTCACGGGCCGGGCCAACTGGTAGGTTACCCCATTCTCGACCTGGATAATTTCAAACCCGACATTCACTGGTACATGCGGACGCTGGAAGAAGCCATCATCCGTACCTGTGCCGATTACGGTCTTGCCGCGGGTCGCATTGATGGCCTGACGGGCGTCTGGCTGGATTATTTGGAACAGAAAAACCCAAGGAAAATCTGTGCGATGGGCGTGAAAGCCAGCCGCTGGGTAACCATGCACGGTTTCGCCCTGAACGTAAATACTGAACTCGCTTTCTTTGATTACATCGTTCCCTGCGGCATTGAAGATAAAGCCGTTACCTCGTTGGCGAAGGAAGTAGGCCATGAGCTTGATTTCAACGAAGTTGCTCAACGCGTAAAAACGCACTTGGCCGAGTTATTTGAAATGACTATTATCGAATCCAAGGCACACGCATAAGTCCTTCCAGGAAGGGGCTTATCATTCGCAGAAATGTGAGATTGGATGCCTTGAAAAAATACGTTTACCAATGAAAAAAGACATTCCTTTTTTACCCGTTGAAGGAGTAAAAGTAGCCATCACCCGCGATATTAACGAGGCCAATGCAGCCGAATGGCGGGTGTATCTGATTAACAAAAATGAGGTTCCCATTACCAATGTTTTCGTCACTTCCCGGGGTTATAGCAATTCTGATCAGTTGGGCGAAGCTCCTCAGCAAACCTCTACTTTACGGCATTTTTATAAAGAAATTCCCGCGAATGGACATCAGGCAGTCGAGTTAATTGACCCCGCCGTTTTTCATTTGACGAACGAATACTGGGTAAGTTACTTTATTGATAATCAGATTTATGACAAGCGTTTCATTTTCGTTCCGGGTAGCCTCGACGAACAACATCTGATTTCCATTACCCAATTGCAACGCGAAGGCGTCCTTCACGATTAATCTTATTGCTTATACCTAAAAGCTGTCTAAAATTTATATTATAATGGAAGACCTTCATGAGAAACAAGGCTTATGAAACTTTGAGGGATAATGGCAGGTAACGTCTGCCTTATCGTGGGAACGAGATGAAATTTCGCACCAGTGATTAACCCTCAACTGTTCTGTCAAATGCAGGGAGAGACCTTGGGCGGAATGGGGCGGAGCTGACTTAGTCAAGTTACCGCCTAACCAACAAGCCCGCAAAAGGTCATAAGGTTCTTCGTTTCGCTCTGAATGACAGACGCTGGTGATAAGTAATGATGTGTCCTTCAGGTATAAAATGGATTTAAATGCACAATCGTGTCCCCGGATTTCATCCAGAGAAGCAGCTTTTGTTTATATCTTATTTTTAGACAATCTCTAAAAAGCGGCTCTTATTCAGATAAGAGCCGCTTTTTAGGTAAAACCGCTATTTATTGAAGATCTTGTAACGATTACATAATCTATAATTCGGCTGTAAAGTACTGACTACCAATCGATCAACCAATAACTATCAACTAGTTAATAAATAGGTTTTACAATAGAGGGGCTTCTTCGTTATTTCGGAGCATGATTTAAAAGCCACCTACACCCTACGCTATGTCTCCCCTTGAGTTTCGGGCCTTTACCAAACAGTTATTATTCATCGATATTGAAACTGTTGCCGGGAAAGCCGATTTTACCGAACTTCCTGAACGCCTCCAGAAAGAATGGATTCGAAAAGCCGGAAGGCTAAAAAACGATGAAGAGCGTACCGAAGCCGAGCTTTACCCGGAACGGGCCGCGATTTACGCCGAGTTTGGCAAAATCATTGTCATCGGCCTGGGCTTTTTTCATTGGGATGAAAACGACGAACTCACCTTCCGTGTCCGCACGTTTCACGGTCATGAGGAGGCCGAAGTTTTGCAACAATTCTGTGATCTGATTGAAAAGCGTTACTCACCCAAACTGACCCTTTGTGCCCACAATGGCCGCGAGTTTGATTACCCTTACCTATGCCGCCGACTGATGGTGCAGGGCTTGAAAATTCCCAAACCGCTGTGGAATCCGAACTGGAAACGTTATGACAACCCCCATCTGGACACAATGGAGCTCTGGAAGTTTGGCGATTATAAAAACTTCACCAGCCTGGAGTTACTAGCGGCTCTATTTGAAATCCCTTCCAGCAAAGAAAATCTTTCCGGCGACCAGGTTAATGCAACCTATTACCAGCAAAACGACCTTACCGCAATCGCTGAATATTGCCGGGAAGACGTCGTTGTTTTGGCTCAGCTTTACTTACGTTTCAATCGTTTCCCCCTTCTTCCAGAAGAGCAGATTTTCAGACTTGCCTAATGGAGGCTTTTACGTACTTTTGTCTGTCCCCGTCTTAATAAAACCTACATCTAAATGTATCATCGTTACTGTCTCATTCTCTATTCATTAGTTCTGTTTCCTCTTCTCTCTCATTCTCAAATAACCCTCACTTCTCCAACTTCCAGGTCTGTTTACCAGCGTAACAATCAGAACCAGGCTACGATTACCGTTGCAGGAAATTATTCCGAACCCGTTGATGAAATCAAAGTTCGTTTTCAGATAGCTTCTGGTACGAATATTGGCCCTAATGCGGCGGAAGATGAAGGCTGGAAATCCCTCTGGCAGTTTCCGGGTACGACTACCACCACTCCCTCCAATGGTTACTTTCAAGGGAACGTAACGGTGAAAGGAGGCTGGTATGACTTGAAAGTACAAGCCTATCGGAACGGCTCGCCGCTGGGTTCTGAAGTAACACTCTCCAAAGTGGGGGTCGGCGAAGTATTCATCATTACGGGGCAGTCTAACGCTACTGGCAATGGCGATGCCAATAATACTGGTCCCTCAGCCAGTTACGATCAGGTAAGTGCCGTAGCCATTGGCTATAGGCCCAATCCAGAACCGAACCCCGGCGACCCCAGCACCTGGAGTGGATGGGGCTATAGCAGCGTTAAGGATCGGGTCGCTATTCCATCTTTCGTTCATCTGGACGCTACTACGCCCATTTCTCCCTTTGGTCTTTCTTCCTGGTATTGGGGAGTCTTAGGCGATAAACTGGTGGATCAATTGCGGGTTCCGGTAGCTTTCTTTCAAGCCGGCTGGTCTGGTTCAGCTACCGCTAACTGGTTTGAAAGTTTAAACGAGAATGCCACTCCTACTTCGGCCTTTGGATACAATTACCCTGCGGGGCAACCTTATGCCAATCTTCGGATCACACTTAATAACTATGCCGCTCAATTTGGAGTCAGAGCCGTTCTGATGCACCTGGGCGAAACGGATAACTACCTGAATACACCCAGTGACGTTTTTGCCAATCGCTGGAGTCAAATCATTGCTCAAAGCCGCCAACAAAGTAATAAGCCTAATCTGGCCTGGGTAGTGGCTCGAGCCAGTCGCTTCGCTATTTCAGGGCCGTCAACGGTAAACCCCAACATCATTGCCGGACAGAATAGTCTGATTGCAAACAACGCGAATGTATACGCTGGTCCTGCAACCGATGGCATTCATAACGACAGTACGCATACCTACCGTGATGCTAATGACATTCATTTTAGCGGAGCCGGGCATTATGCGGCTGCCCAAGCCTGGCTCGATGCTCTGAATCCCATTTTTTCAAGCCTTACGCCCTACGAAGCCTTGCCGTCTACTCGCCTGTATCCATTCTGTACTGATGGTCAGATGGTAGTTAAAGGAGATGCAAACTGGACTTCGTATACCTGGGTTAATACTGCTGATAATTATGGAGTTAATACCACTGCTAGTGGATCACAGGCAACCTTAAGCCAGGGAAGTTATCAACTGAAAGTACGAGACGCTTATGATAATGTCTTACTCTCTCCTCGTATTAATGTCCCTAATTCTCTTGGCAGTGTCTCGGCAGCAATTACGGCTAATTCTCCGCTTTCAGCAGGAAATAATTTACAATTACAGGCCTCTGGTGGGCTGTATTACAGTTGGGCGGGTCCTAATAACTATACCTCTTCAGTAGCTAATCCAGTCTTAACTGGGGTAACCGGAGCCACTTCGGGTATCTATACCCTCACGGTTGCAAACCTGTACGGATGTAAGGCTACCGCGACTCAACAGGTGACTGTCATTACCGACTATATTTCCGCTAAAAGTGGTGACTGGACTGATTACACCACCTGGACGGCCAACTGTCCTGGATGTATTCCTACCCGTAAAACGAACGTAACGATAAAACCCCAGCATCAAATTCAATTCAATGCTGGGGCAGGTACGGCAAGTCAAAACTAGGACTAGCGGCAAACTAGTCACTCATCCTTACGATTTAATGGCATAGAAGCTCTTGGAAACCGGAGCTTCTATTTTTTTAGCAGGATCTACCGCAGCCATCAGTTCCGAAAGATTGGAGATTTTTCCAGCCAGAATTCCCTGCTGCTTGGCAGGTAACTTGCAGAACGTAACAATGGCTTGTGCTTCATCTTCAGCCAGGCGACGGCTTTCAACCAGTACGTAGGTGCGATAAAGAACCCGAATGGTGAGGTAATTGAGAATGATTAGAGCCGTTCCCGTTCCATGACGAAACGCTCGCTGGAAATACGCGGGATGATAGGCTTCTCCTTTCAGTTCAAGACGGACGTGACTGTGGGGAAAATATTGTTCCGTCACTTCACGAAATCCGTTCTCAAACAACAAGTTGATAAGGCTGTCAGAAGGAGTATACTGGTGCATAATCAAAGAGGGCAATTTGTACCAAAGATAATGAGAGATATACTCTATTATAAATCGCTTTGTTTCAGACCTTTTACTGAAAAGTAATACCTCTTTTTTTGAAAAATGATTGCATAATTTTCCTCTCCCATTCATTACTAAATTGTAAAGTACTTTTTGCTAAAGCATTGCTTTATAATCAGATAGCCTAAAAAAATGTATGCAAGCATACATTTTCCATAGAGTAAGCTTTTCTTGTCAGCCATCTACTTCTGTTTCCACAACATCAGTCCTTGCAATAAAAAGCTACGGGAGTGAGTATGTGAGTAGGCGTATGTTCGTATTAGCTAATCCTCTCTAATAGCTAAGGGCCGGTAAGGTCATCAACGGGTGCAGTCAACAATTAACAATTTTTTAATAGATAAAAAACTCGTCTCATTAAGACGTATAGTCTAGTAAATAAATTTCACGTTATTGCGTTCTATTACCTTGAATGTCTTCAGGGAACCTTAGAAATGCAATAAAACGTTAGGGTCTTGTAAGGTCCTTATTCTATTTTCTGTTTTACAAATAGGCATTATTTTAAAATAAACGCAGATTTCTAAATGCATTTATTTTTTTTGTCCAATTTGCTTTTAAAAATACAATTATTAGTTTTGTCCTATATTCAGAAAGGCCACACTTTCGAAATTCACCAGGCCTTACCCCATCGCAATGGAAGATTACAATAAAATCATTGAGTCGCTGGGCGTCCGATTTATCAAGGCCCGGCACATTCGGATGCAACAAGCCATCCGTATCAAAAACTTTTATGACATCGAAAACTCCCTGTTGATTCTATACGACGGAGAGGTGTCATTTGGAGAAGATGGTATCCGGGCAGAGCCTGGCGATATGCTCTTCATTCCTGGGGGTAAAGCTTTAAGCATTACTTACGGCAGCAGCGAAAACCCTAAAAGCATTTCCAACGAAGAGTTTCTGACCTTCCGGGAACGCTATTTCGACTCCCGTCGTGACCCTGCTGAAATCGGGAAAATCCCCCATTCCTTTGGTCTGGTGGCATTTGAAGCTAAAGTTTTCGACTCGGTTAACTTTTTTACGTCCTTAGATGTACCTCCCTTTCTCATCAAAGGCGAGGAGTCACTGGCTCACGCTCTGAAAGAAATTCTCGCGGAGGATTTCCGTGACGAAGCAGGCCGGGGCCGGATCATCAAGATCAAGACGGAAGAAATCGTTATCAATATCATTCGTTACATCCTGAAGCACCGTCTGTTTGTAGAGCAATTAGCCACCAACAGTACGTACTTCAAAGATCCTCGTCTGATCGATATTTTCACGTACATCAAAGACAACATCGGCGGCGATCTGTCTAATAAGGTACTAGCGAACGTAGCTAACGTATCGGAAGATTACGTAGGTCAGTACTTCAAAATGCTGACGGGTATTAACCCTCAGGATTACATCGAGTATCAACGCATGGAAGCTGCCGTAAACCTGTTACGCACTTCGAAGAAGAGCATTCGGGCTATCGGTGCGGAAGTAGGCTACAAAGACACCGCGTATTTTTGCCGTCGCTTCAAAATGATGTTTGGCATTCCTGCGGGCAAAATGCGTCGTCGGGAATCGCTGATGAATCTGTAAGCGAAGTTCTTTACAAAGAAAAATCCCCGATTAGCCCTAGGCTGATCGGGGATTTTTCTTTGTATTCAAGGCTATTAGAAGCCGCCCTGATCGTAGAAACTCCGGCGGCGGGATAGCTTCAGGTCTTTCAGCATGGCCGAACGTACGCGTAATTCGAAGTTATAGTTCCCCCCCCGCAGGTTCTGGGCAATAGGCGTCCAGTTGAAGGAAGCTTCCCAGCAGTGCAGGTTACGGGTCAGACCGATGTTGGTTAATGACGGAGCGTTCTGCACGAAATCCCAACCCGTAGTAAACGTCATGGCCCAGTTTTCCGTCAGTTTAATATCGCCGTTCATACTCAGCGTCTGGAACTTCTGAGCCCGAGCCAAACCGTATTTGGTATAGCTAAAGTTGTAACTCACGTTGACATTCCAGGGGACATCCCAGTCAATATACAACTGTGGATTACTCTGAATAAACCGCATTTCGGCATCACTAACGCCTTCGGCTTTCTTCTTTTGCTGGTCTTTATTATCTTTATTTTTCTTCTGGCCCCCTTTAAAACCCGTGCTGAAACCAATATTCATGGTTTGCAAAGCGGCCAGTCCTTTACCACTCGCTACTCTCAATCGGTTCACCCTTCGCCCACTCAACAGGTATTCATCCTGAACAACGTCGTAAGGGTCAAAACTGGAAGCAAAGTTCACATTATACTTTTTAAGGATAACGGTATTTGCCACCAACGACAGATTCGAGAGATTAAAGGAGTCCGCCAGGAAGTTATAACTCCCCGAAAGGCCGAAGTTATCCAGCAGGTTCACTTTCTGGAAAGCCTCTTTGGCCGTATCTGATTTGGCCCGAACTTTCATTTCCAGCTGGTTGGTCAAACTAAAGCTGGCCGAAGCCGCCTGACCTACCCCCCCACTGTAGTTACTAAATTTGGATAATAAACGCGTATCGCCCCGTTCGTTAATTTGTACTTTCTGATAAAATTTACTCGATAAATCTGGTGTATAACTCAAACTGATGGAAGGAGCAAAGGTGTGGCGAATGGCCTCCAAACGACCTAGATTTTTGAAGTAATAGGTGCCATACACCCGTGTATTAATGCCCAACGAAGTAGAATAACTATACGCAGGAGCAACTCGGTTCAGCGTATCCACAAATACCCCACCACTGTCTGATACCATTCCTTTGTAGATAGTTCCTCCGGGTTTGATATAACGATAACTAAACTGCTTGGTATAAAGGTTACCCTGCAACTTACGCCTGGCGTTACGTTGATGTAACGAGCTATTTTGAAGTTAGGCAAGGAGATAGGAATGGAAAACGTAGTGGTTACCTGACTATTTCTCAGAATCTTAGGCAGGTTTTCCAGATTGAACGGTATATTACCTACTACTAAAGTCGTTGGAGCTACGGAGGAAGTAGTCGTAGTATTTATCGTATTAGGGAAGTAGTTCGCAATTCGGAATTCGTTGCCAAAGGAGCTATTACTCACAATCTGAGGCTGAATGCGATTCGTGATATCCACATTACTAGACAAGTTCAATCCTAAACGAAACGATTCATACCAGGCCGGAGTAATGGCTTTCTTCCGGCGAAAAGGCTGGAACTGGGTAACTGCTGCATTCACCCCTACCCCTGCCGTCAGTTCCCGCGTTGTTACGTTCTGGTTTACCCGGAAGTTGGCACTGGTTTGAATGAACTGACCAAAATTATGGGAATACTGAACGGAAGACCCGAAAACGTTCTGCTGGTAACGCCCCAAACCGGTCGAAGTCGTTAGGTTTTGTTCGTTGTTACGGGTATAGTTACTACTGGCAATGTTAACCGAAGCCGAAAAACTATAGGGCCGACCTAGCGTTTGCGGGGTGTGAGACCATTGCACGCTGAAGTCATTCGAAATCGTACGGTTTGGACCGATCTCATCTCCTGACTTGTTATGGTTATAAATCAGACTGAAGTTACCGCTGTATCTGTATTTTTTGATGTAATTCCCCTGCGAACCAGCTCCCCAGCCTCCTTTGGAATAAAGCTGGCCCGTAAACCTTAGCCCCAGGTTATCATTAGCCGCCCAGTAATACCCGAAGTCCCGAAGATAAAACCCCCGGTTTTGCGGTTCCTCGCCGTAGTTTCCCAGAATAAAACCAGATTTACGTTTTTCGGAAAAAGGGAAGAAGCCAAACGGTAATCCCAGCGGTAGCTGAATTCCCGCAATAACTAAGTTGAAAGGCCCGGATATGACCTGCCTATTATCGCCTTTCCCCTGCACAAGCTTGATCCTCGGAGCCTGAATGCCGTAGTGCGGATGTAATAAGTCGCAGGTGGTATAAAAGGCTCCCCGCAGGAAGAAGTTATTAGAGCTATCTTTTTTGACAATTCGCCCACGCACGTTTCCTTCGCCCTGCTTGGTTACGATGGTTTTAATGGCGGCTCGTTTGGTCTTGAAATTGTAACGGATTTCGCTGGTATTGTAGGTGTCGGCTCCCTGCTCGAAAATAGGTTCACCGATAACTTTCCCAGTCGAATCTTTCCGGCCAATGGCGTAAACCTCATTCGTTTCCCAGTTAAGCCTGATATAATCCGCTTTGAGGTGAATGTCCTGATAATCCACTTTGGCATCCCCAAAAAGTTCGACAATCCTTTCATCGAACAGCGAAACCGTGGAATCCCGGGCAGAGTATTCGACTTTAGCCTGTATATCACTATCATCAGCCAGCGAATCAGGTTTGGCAATCTTCGCGGAGTCGGCGGGAGTAAGCGGTTTTAAAGAATCGGCGGCTACGGGTCGTCGAACACCTCCAAAAGGCAAAGCCATACGTTTTGATCCCGGACGTTGTCCCCAGGCCTGCAAACCGAGCAACACAAAAAAGATCAAAAGAAAACTGTTCTTCAACGTTTCTGAAATTTAATAACCATTCAATGAACCCGTTTTTTAGACAGGGGATTGGAAAACTTTCTAAAGCATTTTCCGTTGACACTTAATAAATCATTGAGAATTCCCAACTAAAATAAAAGCGAAGATAAGACACTGACTTTGGCTTTGCCGGTCATGTAATAGCTTTTTCCTTTAAATTTGTCGGGCAAAAATACAGAGTAACTCTTCCAACCTTTTGCAGCATGCGTGAAAAAAGCCAGTTAAAGTGTGTTAATGTATGGCCCCTTCTGGGTTTAGTAATCTTTCTCTTTAGTTTTCAGGCGAATCAATCGTCCGAAAGACCCATCCCTACCCATACAGCTCCCAGTGAAGAAAACCTGCGGACGGTAGTGATTGACGCAGGTCATGGCGGCAAAGATCCGGGGGCTATCGGCAAAAATGGAACCCGTGAAAAGAACGTCGTACTGGCCATTGCTCTGGGTGTTGGGCAGATGATTAAAGATCATTACCCCAACGTCAAAGTTATTTATACCCGAAAAAGCGACGTTTTTGTAGAGTTACACGAACGTAGTGCTATTTCTAACCGAAATAAGGCGGATCTGTTTATTTCCATTCATGCCAACGCCCTCACTCGCCGGGATTATTACGGAACGGAAACCTACGTAATGGGTTTGCACAAATCCGAACAAAACCTGGCCGTAGCAAGGCGAGAAAACGCCGTAATTCTTCAGGAAGCCAACTATCAGAAGAAGTATAACGGCTTCGACCCTTCTTCGCCGTTGGGAGCAATCATGCTCGAAAACTATCAGAATGCTTATCTGTCAAGTAGCCTTAATTTTGCCTCGAAAGTAGAACGTTATTTCAAACGAGCAGATCGCATTAGCCGCGGCGTAAAACAGGCTGGATTCCTGGTTCTGTGGGAAACGGCTACTCCGTCCGTACTGATCGAAACGGGGTATTTATCTAACCCTACGGAAGAAGCCTTTTTGGCCAGCGAAGAAGGGCAGGATAAGCTCTCAAAAGCCATTTTCCAGGCCTTCGAACAGTATAAAAATGATATGGATAACTAGGTTAGTTGTTAGTTTTGGGTTGTTAGTAACCACCTACTACTTTGCGTGATGAGGCTACTTGTTCAATCGAGTTACCAGTCACTACTCTGATTATCAACGATTCACCCAACAACGAATAACCATCCACTTACAACTTCACCCAAATGCTTCTCCGACTGATTCGTCAGAATTATTCGTTTTTTCTGCCTTATGTAATCCTTCTGATTGTGGTGGGAAGTATGCTGTCGCAACTGGACCGAACCGTACTCATGCGATGGATAAACGGGTATAATCATCCGTTCTGGGATCGTTTTTTCTATTACCTGACCGA
This sequence comes from Siphonobacter sp. SORGH_AS_0500, assembly GCF_002838835.1. Taxonomy (GTDB): domain Bacteria; phylum Bacteroidota; class Bacteroidia; order Cytophagales; family Spirosomataceae; genus Siphonobacter. The sequence goes on along the minus strand of NZ_NHPP01000028.1, from coordinate 13,000 downwards.
TCTGGCCGATGGAGCCACTGGGTTTGGTGTAACCGTGGGTTTATTATTCGTCCGCTTCCGCTGGGCTTTAGCGGCGGGTTTATCTTTCCTGCTGGCGGGCGAGTTTACGCAACTTCTTAAACACGTTTTTTACGAAGGCGAATTACGCCCCAGTGCTTTTTACAAAAATTCGGGCTGGGCTTTTCACACGGTTGAAGGATTGAACCTGCACAGCGTTAACAGCTTTCCCTCGGGCCATTCTACCTCGGTTTTTGCTCTTTGCTGCTTATTAACGCTTCTGGTTACCAACAAAAACTGGGGTTGGCTTTTTCTGGCAATAGCGTCTTGGGAGCGTACTCCCGGGTCTATTTATTTCAGCATTTTGTGGTTGACATTTACGTCGGCTCCATCATCGGAACAGTAACCACTTTAGTCGTTTTCGCCGGGCTGGAATCCTATTGGAAAAATCACCCCAAGACCTGGTTAGACCGCAGGGTACAACTTCGAAAATCCCTATAACTAAAAGGCAACTGCTTGAGTCAGTTGCCTTTTTAGTTATTACTTCGCCGCTCCTTCGAGCTTATATACCCAGGCATACTGACAAGGTATCGTCACTGGGGTCAGGCTAGGTGCCGTAATGCTTAGTTTGCTACCCTTCATACTGGTTTTAACTTCGCCTTTATACCCTAGCAGCGTTACGCGTTTCGGCGTGTTAATGTTTTCTACGGGAATGGTATCCATCCATTCTGTCGTCAGTACATAAATATCTTTTCCTTTTTGGGTGAAGAAAACTTTGTTACCCTTCCTGAAGGCTGGAGCCTGTGCCCAGGCACGCGTACCGTAGATCGCCTGGTCATTCACTTTCATCCAATCGCCCATATCTTTGAGCCGTTGCTGCATAATGACTGGAATTCGTCCATCGGCGGTGGGGCCAATATTCAGTAGTAAATTTCCTCCCCGAGCTACTTTTTCCACAAGTATGTGGATAAGTTGAGCGGAAGACGAATAATCTTCTAAAATCTCCGACCGGTTATACCCAAATGACCCCCCAATGCCCCGGCATTCTTCCCAGGGACGGCTGAATTTCATGTTATCTGCATTACCCTCGTGCACTAAATCGTACTCTGTAGTGTAGAAGCCTCCGTGCTTGGAACGCGTTTCCTTGCCCCAGCGGTCATTTACCACTACCGTTTCCTTCACAGGCGACTCATTATAAAGCCAAGCCAGGAACTCCGTACTTTTCCACACCTCTGATGGATGATCCCACTCCCCATCCGTCCAAACCACATCGGGCTTATAGGTAGTCACTAAGTCTTTTAACTGCGGAATCATGTGGTTATCCACATACTTATCCACATCATTTCTATATAAGGGGTTATACCATTCATACAGCGAATAGTAGTAACCCATATGCAAACCTTTCTCTTTTACCGCTGCCGTTAGATCCCCCAGCAAATCGCGGTGTGGGCCGACATCTACGGCATTCCAGTTCCAGGACTGGGCACTGGGCCAAAGGGCAAAACCCTCGTGGTGCTTGGAAGTCAAGACCACATATTTGGCTCCCGATTGCTCAATGATTTTCGCCCACTCATTCGGTTTAAATAACTCGGCCTTAAAATCTTTCACAAAATCCTGATACTTGAAATCCGCTCCGTATACCTGATCATGAAATTTCTGGAAAATAGGAGACGTCCGGCCTTTCTTATCCTGCCATTTCCACCAGTACCATTCAGAATACTGGTCGTAAACGCCGTCAATGTCACGGGCGGTGGGAGCAAAAGAGGGCACCGAGAATAAACCCCAGTGAATAAAAATTCCAAATTTGGAATCCTCAAACCAGCCGGGAATGGGCCGGGAGTCGATAGAAGCCCAGTTGGCTTCGTATTTTTTCTGGGCAAAAGCTTCCATCGAACAGAGGAGTAAGAGCGATAAGAAGATTTTTTTCATGTGTTTAGAGGAATAGAGATGTACGTACAAAAGAGTACGAAATAGAATTCCTACTCTGAGGATTAATGTTTTCTATAAGGCGTCTTCAAAATGTTCGATTTCAGTTTTTGTTCGACTCATACTGATGGCAATGACATCAAACCGGATATTTCCCCGCCAGTTGGTTTCGTAGACAAATTGATCCGCCGCTTTTTTGATGCGTTCTATTTTTTTAGGCGAGACAAACGACTCAGGATAACCGTAGGAAAGATTGGTTCGGGTTTTTACTTCGACAAACAAAATCCAGTCGTCTTTTCGAGCGATCAGGTCAATCTCGGCCCGCCCAGCCCGATAATTCTGGTGAATGATTTCATAACCTTTAGCTTGCAGGATCTGAGCCGCCAGTGCTTCGCCTTTTTGGCCTAATTGAGTCGTGGTTAACACAAAATTTAGGGTAGGTTGGTGGAACGTAAAGGAAAGATGGCAAGATTTGAAGGTAAACCCAACGATTGGCTTCATGAAACCCCGATTAACCATTGAATATTGCCCCAAATGCGGCTGGCTATTACGCTCGGCCTGGCTGGCACAGGAGTTATTGACCACCTTTACGGAAGAACTGGGGGAAGTCGCCCTGAGGCCCGCCGAAGTTTCTGGTCGATTCAAGATTTACATCAATGACGAAGAAATTTTTGACCGGAAACGGGCGGGCGGTTTTCCCGAAATAAAAGAACTAAAACAGCAGGTCCGCGACCTGATTGCTCCCGAAAAACCCCTCGGTCATTCCGACAAGAAAGCCTGATTAATAGTTGATGGTTTTTAGCCGCTGCGATTGCCAAACTATCAACTGATATTCAATACTTTGCAACCGTCTGTTATTTATTACAAGAATTTCCATACTTACTAACCACTCAGCCTTTATGAAGAAGTATCTGTTGATAACCAGTTTAAGTTGGTGCTTTTTAAGTTGTCAAACTGCTGAAACGAAGCAGGAGCCTCAGAAAACAAAAGTTAAAATAGTAACGGAGTCGCGTACGCTCGAACCCCTGAGTTACGATCTGCAAAACCCCATTCAGACTTTTAAAATGCCCGCTTCGCTTAAGGAAATCTCTGGCATTACTTATGTAAAGGCGGGTCAGTTGGCAGCAATTAATGACGAAGAGGGCGATTTATTTCTCATCGACGCCCAAACCGGAAAAGTGACCGATCAGCGAATGTGGGGGACGAAGGGAGATTACGAAGATATTACCTATCACGAAGGTAAATTTTATGTGCTCCGAAGTGACGGTCGTTTATTCGTCTTCACCCTCGGGCAAACTTCACAGCCGGGCGGTTTTCTGACGAATAAGTCTACCCATATTCAAATGCTGGATCTTAGTTTGCCCGACAAAAATGAACTCGAAGGTCTTTGCTTTGATCCCAAAACAAAAAACTTTTTCATTGCCGCCAAAGAAACCAAACGCGAAGGCGTGGATAAAGACAGTCGTTACGTTTATTTCTACGATCCTGTACAAAAAGAATCCCGCCGGGGACTGGTTTTACGGAAGCGGAGTTTCGAGAGCGTGGGGTTTACAGGTGAAGACGCCAAATTTCGGCCCTCTGCCATCGCGGTGCATCCGATTACCCAAGAGGTGTACATTTTAGCTGCTTCCGGTCAGAAGCTACTAGTACTAGATCGCAAGGGCGGTAACTTTATCCACGTAGAAAAACTAAATCCGAAAGCATTAGAGCAGCCCGAAGGCCTTTGCTTTAGCCCTGACGGTACCTTATATATTTCCAGTGAAGGCAAAAAAGGGCTGGGCGTTATTCAGGTATTTAAATGGAAAGGAGAGCAGAAGTAATTAATGCGGAATTGTGTTACCTATAATGGTCCATTTTTTTGCAGACCATAACCTACGCTCTTTTGTATTAAATCCATTTTTTGATAAATGATACTAATAGCGAAAAAGCTGGCATTAGTAACATATACCCATTTTTCCAGCCGCATAATAAAAAGAGGCGGTTACCCGAACAGGTAACCGCCTCTTTTGGAGTTCGTTAAAAACGGACTATTTCTTACCGTAACGTTTGTTGAATTTATCAACGCGTCCAGCCGTATCGAGGAGTACGTTTTTACCAGTGTAGAAAGGGTGAGATTGTGAAGAAACCTCAACTTTCACTACAGGATACGTCTTTCCTTCGAATTCTACCGTCTCTTTCGTGTCTGAAGTTGAACGGGTCAGGAATTTATAGTCGCTTGAAAGGTCCCAGAATACTACCTCGCGGTACCCAGGATGAATGTCTGCTTTCGCCATTATATTGATAGTTAGTCAGTTACGATTCTTTATGAACGGGCCGCAAAAATAATCATCTTTTGGGAATGTTACAAAATTTTACTAGAATGTTTTTTATTAGCTATCCCACTGAAAATCTTTTTATTGGACTTTTTAAAGTTTCTTCCATTCTATCGCTCCAGTGGGCGAATAATCATTCGAGTCGTAACTTTTTGTCTCTGAATTCAATGCGTTCGAGAAGCCTTCGCGGCACGGAATTTTAGTGAGTTACATGAACTTTCAGGCAGTTGCAAGTCCACGTTCTTAACATTAATTTCACATTTGAAAAGTTAAGGTTCGGTGGGAACGATTGTAGAAGATATGCAGTTCGGCTTTTCATGTTTGCTTAATACTTACCAGCTCCCTTAGTGAGCATCTTTACCTCAACCCAAGTTTTTAAGTTATTCCCGAAATATTCTAACTCGCTGAAAATATGCATGTTATTAAACGAGACGGCCGACGCGAATCGGTAAAATTCGACAAAATAACCGCCCGCATCGAGCGGCTTTGCTACGGACTTGACCCGGCTTTCGTTCAACCCGTTGAAGTGGCAATGAAAGTAGTTTCTGGTATCTACGATGGTGTCAACACCGTAGAGCTGGATAACCTAGCAGCGGAAACGGCGGCCTCTTTAACGACTCGCCACCCCGACTATGCGACCCTGGCAGCTCGTATCGCCATTTCTAACCTGCATAAAAATACGCAGAAGTCATTCTCGGCGACGATGAAGCAATTATATCATTACGTCGATCCCAAGACGAATGAAAATGCTTCTTTGATTTCTAAGGATACGTATGATGTAGTAAAGAAAAATGCTGGATTACTGGATTCTACTATCATCTATGATCGTGATTTCGGTTACGACTACTTTGGCTTCAAAACGCTTGAGAAATCATATCTACTTAAAGTAAACGGTAAAATTGCCGAGCGTCCTCAGCACATGCTGATGCGGGTAGCGATTGGTATTCATGGCAGCGACATTGAGTCGGCTATTGAAACCTATAACCTGCTTTCAGAACGCTGGTTCACGCACGCGACACCAACGTTATTCAACGCCGGTACGCCGAAACCTCAGTTATCTTCCTGCTTCCTGTTAACCATGCAGGACGACAGCATTAACGGTATCTATGACACGCTGAAACAGTGTGCCCTGATTTCGCAGTCGGCGGGTGGTATCGGTCTGAGCATTCATAACATCCGGGCCACGGGTAGTTACATCAAAGGCACGAATGGTACTTCCAATGGTATCGTTCCTATGCTTCGCGTGTTTAATGACACGGCTCGTTACGTAGATCAGGGGGGTGGAAAACGCAAAGGCTCCTTTGCCATGTACATTGAACCCTGGCATGCCGATGTGTTTGAATTCCTTCAGTTAAAGAAAAACCACGGTAAAGAGGAACTCCGGGCCCGCGATTTATTTTTCGCCCTCTGGGTACCTGATTTATTCATGAAGCGGGTGAAAGACAATGACGTTTGGTCATTAATGTGCCCCCATGAATGCCCTGGTTTATCGGATGTATACGGGGATGAATTCGAAGCTTTATACGAAAAATACGAGCGTGAAGGCAAAGCTCGCCGTACGGTAAAAGCTCAGGATCTGTGGTTCGAGATCATGGAATCGCAAATCGAGACGGGCACTCCTTACATGCTGTTCAAAGACCACGCAAACCGCAAGTCGAACCAGAAAAACCTGGGTACGATCAAGTCTTCGAACCTGTGTACTGAAATCATTGAATACACCGCAGCTGATGAGGTAGCCGTTTGTAACCTCGCTTCTTTAGCTCTGCCTAAGTTCGTGGAAAAAGGTGAGGATGGATTCCTGCGTTTCAACCACGAAAAACTGTATGAGATTACGAAAGTAGCTACGCGTAACCTCAACAAGATCATTGATATTAACTATTACCCCGTCCCTGAAGCTGAACGTTCGAACAAACGCCACCGTCCGATCGGCTTAGGAGTACAGGGTCTGGCAGATACGTTTGTATTGCTACGCATGCCCTTCGAAAGCGAAGAGGCCCGCCAGTTAAATAAAGATATTTTCGAGACGATCTATTTTGGAGCCATGGAGGCTTCGATGGAAGAAGCTCAGAAATACGGCACGTACGAAACCTGGGCCGGAAGTCCCATTTCTCAGGGTATCTTCCAGTTCGACATGTGGGGTGTGAAACCTACTTCGAACCGTTGGGACTGGGAATCGTTGCGTGAAAAAGTAAAAACCCACGGGGTACGTAACTCCCTGCTGGTAGCTCCGATGCCAACGGCTTCGACGAGCCAGATTTTGGGTAATAACGAGTGTTTCGAGCCTTTTACTTCTAACATCTACGTACGTCGGGTGCTTTCCGGCGAATTCGTAGTAGTGAACAAGTACCTGCTGCGTGACCTCGTGAAAATGGGCTTATGGAACGAAACGATGAAAAATAAACTCATCGCAGCCAACGGTTCCGTACAGAACATTGCTGAAATTCCTGCTAACCTGAAAGAACTGTACAAGACGGTTTGGGAAATCAAGCAGAAAACCATCATTGATATGTCAGCAGACCGCGGTGCATTCATTTGCCAGAGCCAGTCGCTGAATATTCACATGACGGATGCCAATTTCGGTAAAATCACTTCCATGCACTTCCACGCCTGGGAGCGGGGACTGAAAACGGGTATGTATTACCTGCGTACCAAAGCCGCTGCCGATGCCATCAAGTTCACGGTAGAAACGCAGGCTCAGGTAGCCATTCAGCCCAGTACGGCCACTGTGCACGAGAAGGCAATGAACTACTTAGCAACGCCTGAAGCACAAGCTGCTCTCTCAACACCTGTGATGACGAAAGAGGTGGAGCCTATCAAGTGGTCAGAAGAAGATGCAAAGGCAGCTATTGCCTGCTCGCTGGATGATCCTGAAGGTTGCGAGATGTGTGGATCATAATCGCGATATTTAGTTTAGATGAGCTTTATAAAACCCGCTTTAGAGCGGGTTTTATTTTTTCTGTATAGGACCTAAAACTCCTTTGTAAGTTCTTTCTATAAAATAATACGCATTGTATTCCGATATGAAAACGACTCCGTTAACTCTCAAGCAGCTCGCTCAACTCAAGGTCAAGGAAAATCCTGAACTTGATGAGCAATTCAGGGGAAAGGTTTTATTTCCCGAAAAGTTAGCTTTAGCCCATGAAGAAATTAGAAAATATGGCTTAAGCTTTCATTCCAAGCGTAAATAAATCAAAAGGCAGACGGCAGCGTCTGCCTTTTTTCATTTCCTACAGGGCTATCTCGCCTCTCCACCGTCTCTTCGATAACTTACTCGTTAAATCGATGAGAAAATACCTCTGGACTTTGGTGCTCTTACCCGATCTATTATTTGCCCAACGGATTAACCGACAAGCACTGGTAGAGCGTCATTCGGTTATTACTACCCAAATGGATACGTTGGCCTCGGTCTCGGTAGGTAATGGTCGTTTTGCCTTTACCGTTGATGCAACGGGTTTACAGACGTTTCCAGCCTATTACGCTCAGGGCGTTCCCCTGGGGACGCAGTCGGAATGGGGCTGGCATAGCTTCCCTAATCCTGACAAGTACAAACTGGAAGAATCGCTGAAGCCTTACCCGCAACAGGGAAGACAGGTAACTTATGCGGTTCAGAAAGGCTCGACGGCCCGCGAAAAAGCAGTCATTGATTTTGTCCGCCAGAATCCGCACCGCCTTCAGTTGAGTAATCTGGGCTTGGTATTACTCAAGAAGGATGGAAGCGAAGCCCGACCCTCGGATCTGACGGGTATTCGTCAGGAATTGAACATGTGGACGGGAGCCATTAAAAGCCATTTTGAGCTAGAAGGTACGCCAGTAGAGGTGTTAACCTACGGTCACCAAAGCAAAGACGCCGTAGCGGCTCAAATCAAATCCCCATTGTTCGCTCAAAAGCGTCTAAGGATTCGGTTACGCTTTCCCTACCCTACGAATCAGTTTGTCGATGCTGGAGCTTATTATGAGCAGTCGACTAAACATACGTCACGAATAGTTACTAAATCAGGGAACTCCGCCCTGCTTGAACATAAGCTGGATCAGGATCAATATTTTGTTCATCTGAACTGGAATGGGCAGGCCACGCTTCAGTCCGCACAATCCCATGAATTTTTGCTTACTTCAACCGAACCGACACTGACATTATCTGCCTTATTTAGCCCCAAAAAAGCTCAGGTTCCTACTTTCGCAGAAACGCAGACCAGTAGTCGTAACGGATGGAAAAGCTTCTGGACCTCTGGAGCGGCCATTGATTTTTCTGAAACCACTGATCCTCGAGCGAAAGAACTTGAACGCCGCATTATTCTTTCCCAATACCTAACCAAGATTAACTGTGCCCAGTCCATGCCGCCGCAGGAAACGGGCTTGACCTATAACAGTTGGTACGGCAAACCTCACCTGGAAATGCACTGGTGGCACGGGGTCCATTTTGCTCTCTGGGGGCGAACAGAATTAATGGAAAGAAGTCTGGCTTGGTACAGAAAAACGGTAAATCAAGCAAAGGCTATCGCCGTTCGGCAAGGATATAAGGGCATCAGGTGGCCGAAAATGACGGACCGCGAAGGTAATGAAACGCCTTCGTCCGTCGGAGCTTTCCTGATCTGGCAACAGCCGCATTTTATTTACCTGGCTGAATTAGGTTACCGGGATAAAGCTAATGCCAAAGTTTTGAAAAAATATGCTGATCTGGTCGAAGCTACGGCTGATTTTATGGCCTCCTATGCCACCCTTGAAGGGAACCGTTATGTTTTGGGCAAAGGCTTGATTCCCGCTCAGGAATGTTTTCATCAGGAAGAAACCTTTAACCCTACATTCGAACTAACCTACTGGCGTTGGGCTCTGGAAACAGCCCAGCAATGGCGGGAACGGCAAAAGCTAGGTCGTAAAAAAGAATGGGACGATGTACTTCAGAAACTTTCGCCTTTGCCTCAAAAAGACGGCGTTTACCTGGCTACCGAAAGTGCTCCAGATTCCTATACCAATCCCAACTGGATGACTGATCACCCAGCCGTATTAGGAGCTTTAGGCGTAATGCCCCAGCAAACTGGAATGGATTCAACGATCATGCACCGAACGCTGGATTTGATCTGGGAAAAATGGAACTGGGACCACACCTGGGGTTAGGATTCTCCGATGACCGCCATGACGGCTACTCGACTCTATTAGCCCGAAAAAGCAATTGACGCATTGTTAATGCCCATTCAGAAAAACACGTATTTATCTTCCCGGCAATGGAGGTTTGTTGGCCACTGTCGCTCTTTTGTGTGCCGGTTTCGATGGAAGTATCAAAGAAAACCCTGGTTTACCCAGGCACTGGAAAGTAAAATGGGAAGGACTTAAAAAGATGCCTTAGTAAAAAATGCCGAATGAAGTTCATTCGGCATTTTTTATGGCTGTTCATCTCAGTCTTAAGGATTAGATCCTATCATGGTCAGTGTTCCCAACGCATATTGCAAGACAGCGGAAGTATGATTTGCACCACTCACGGGGAAATACTGCACTTTTACAGCTCCTTTTGCTTTCATTGCAGCAAACGCCGTTTGAGAATTCAGAACCGGTACCAGATCGTCAGCCGTTCCGTGATACATCCAGAGCGTAGTATTGGGCTTCCAGTCATAAACGTCGTTATCCTTCACCGCATTCAGAAAACCCGTATCCGTTCCATCATTCAACCCTTTTTTAAACGAATCCGTAAACGTATTGCTAATGCTGGTATTAATAACCAGGGAAGATAAATCCGACTGATGTTTCACTTCCGGTGGAATTTGCGAAGCATAAGGCTCTTTGAAATAATAGCTAGCCGGGCGGTTTAATCCATAAATTCGATTATAAGTCAATAATACCCAGGCATATAAGCGATTGTAACTTACAGTCGTGGTAGCCTGATTATTAACGATATACTTCATAAACTCAGTCTTATTGTAAGCTCCTGAGCCCACCGAAACTGCTCTTAAATTAAACTCTGAAGCCGCTTCTTCTTCTATTTTCTTCAATAAGGACATCGTAGCGTATCCGCCCTCGGAGTAACCTGTAAGGTACAAACGCTTATCCCAATAACGGGTATCTTTCTTCGCAAAATATTCCTTTGCTGCCCGAAGCAAATCCAGGCTCGCCTGCGATAAACCCTGACGATGTTCATACGTATGTGCCAGATTTTTCGACGCTCCGTAACCAATATAATCGGGAGCAACAGCTACATACCCCTGGGCTGCCAACAGAATTACCAACTGTGCATCGTTACCAGCACTGGGGTTTAGATTAGAAGGAGCCTGGGCTTCCGTCGAAATTGTTCCGTGCTGATAGCTAACCATTGGAACGGCACTTGCATTGGCACTTAACGCAGGAATGACGATGGCTCCTGAAGCTTCAATTTCCTGATTATCGGTATTCTTCGTTTTATAGGTAATCCGATAGGCTTTAACACCGTAAGAAACCAGGGTTCCATATAAGGGATTAGAAGTAGCGACCAAAGATTTTACCTTATCAACGGATAGAGAATCAATAGTTTCAACTTTAACTAAATACTTATCGGCAACTTCTCCTGGATTTGGTTCGGGATCTTTTCCGCAAGCCAGCACGAAAAAAGTAATCAAACACAACAAGGCTTGGGAAGAATAATGCAATAAATGAGTTTTTTTCATGGATTTGGTAAAGAAAACTGCCGATTAAAAGAAGAATGGCCTAGACAAGCCGAAGATAACGAAAAAATATCCGTAACTCCCTAGTAATTAGCCATTCAAATTAATATCCAATCGGGTTCTGTGTTTATAAAAAACAAATAAAATCTTTATAAAGTTCCTATTATTTGAGCATTATAACCTACTAACCTACCCAAACACTCTTTTGGCAAATACCTTGATAGAATATTTTTTTCGTGCCTAAAATACATAATTTAATACATCTAAAATAAGGTACCTAAAGATTAGTCAATGAGTATTTACCTTAATGTAAAACATCTTTACATTACTTTTTAAAAGTATATTTTCGAGTCAGTATACCCTCATAATTGCTAATAAAACAAATTTTTATTAGCTAAATAAATTAGAAATTATGTACTATTAGTTTCACCAAGCTTAAACCTATTTGTACATATTTAGTCTAATTTGGCAGTTCGTCTGAACAGGTATTTATTAGATAACGCCCCATTTAAAACTCTTTTTTAAAAACAAACGTCAACTTAATGGAGTTACGTAATTAGAGTAATGAAGTAAATTTAAGGTCCTATTTTATCCAACTTTGCTTCTAAAAAATCCATACCTACCGATTTATGATACCAATGATTTGTTTTTTAAAGCATAAATCAGATATTTGTTTCGTTATTATACACAAGCAGCACAATTAATTATTTATCAATTCATGAAAAAAAATCAATTCTTTTCTTTTCTCCTAACGACAATGTAGAGGAAAAGAAAAAGTCAGCCAAAACGAAAGAGGCCCCAACTACTTCTATTTCCAAAAAAGGAAAGCTGTTGTTATCTCCTGCTGTACTTGAATTATTGGAAGCAGACCCTGCAACCAGCTCATTCAAAGTAGGTACAGAAGAAAGAAAAAGAGGCGTTGGTTCCTTCTTTTTAGTGAAGGCAGATGAGGCAGATACAGATGCTTTCCCAATTGCCAAAAGTGGTCGTGGTCATGGTATTGCCTTAGGAGCAATTTTCGATAGAATTGGCCTGGATTACAAAACGTTCGATTATACGTTTGATATCAAACCTTTCACTTATGAAGAAGAAGGTATCAGCGGATATGAATTATCATTAAAAGAAAAATCTCCTCGTACGGCAGCTACTAGTTCTGAAGAAGAATAGTAAAGTATGAGTAAAAAAGAAAAGGTTCGGCTTTGTAAAAAGCTGAACCTTTTCTTTTTTGTCTCTATGGCTAGCACCTGATTTTTCTCAACATTGTTTAGTAATTAGTTATTAATGGTGTTTCCTGATGACTTTAACGGGCAGGAAAAGTGTAATCCGGCATTTAAGACTAAGAAAATTAGAGAGTTATCTGGTTGTTAAGCCTAAAGAAACTAGGCATCTAAAATTGTAACCCAATAACTTTGACTAGCATTCATTCTTTCTATTAGGATAGGTTCGTAGTTATTACTACCAATCGGTTATTATTCGTTAAATGCTTAACTACATTAGCGTAATTACTCCATCCCTTTTACACCTGAAATGAGAGTAAGAGCTTATCCACTGGCTGAGGCCTCACCTCTGCTCCCCTAAATAGCTCCTGAAAATTCTAACAAAATTCTAATTGCCTCCAGGCTACAATTGTTACTGAAATTGCGGAATTTTAAGGTTCTTTACTAGTACTAAAGAAAATTGGGAATGGACTGACCGGGAAAATTTTGTCCCGGTCAGTTTTTTGTAAATCCCCTCAGAAACGTAAGAATACGGTTTTTTTCAAAAAATAGCCCTTGATTTTAAAGGCGAGGACGGGTATCTGCCTATTTCATCTATTCTTTAGCAAATTCGGCTATTTTAGAACCATCCTTCGTTAAAATACCGTATATGTTTGCATGGTATACTCATCAACAGTCTGGTATATTTGCACTTGAAAACTGAATTTGCTAAATCCCCTTTAAAACTAGTATCCACATTATGAGAAAAATTTGGGTAATGCTGGCTCTGTCCACAGCCGTAATGACCAGCTCCTGCGTGAGCAAGAAAAAAGCCCGGGCCCTACAAACCCAGGTCAACGACCTCCAGGCCGAAAACGCCCGCCTGGCTGAACGCATCCGCGTCGAACTCGGCGACTGCCAGCAAAAGTCCGCTTCCCTGCAG
>NZ_NHPP01000027.1 GCF_002838835.1 Siphonobacter sp. SORGH_AS_0500 | reverse complement strand
GCACGTTACAAGCTCTTTCAGCGTCTCGGCGTATTCGGTGGTTGGTATTCAACAATGACCGGTATGTTTTCTGCATGCACGACTCGTTTACTAATCCATTTGTTCCAGAGCCTTCAATTCACTGGAAAGGACCGTAGCGAAATGCCCTTGATGGTTCGTTGTAATTCATTGAATCGGGTGTATCCGCTTACTAAAGCGATAATGATGCGGAGTTTCCACTTGCCACCTAATACATAAATAGCATCTTCTACGGCCGCTAAATTCTGGGCACACTGCGTTTCGGAGTAAAATATTAGGGGATCGTTCATCTTCTTTTCAGATAGTATAGTAATATAAACCTTACTGCTAAGGTTTTGTTTAGTACTAGTTTTTGCGTAGTTAATATAAATACATTTGCGATCATCATATAATTCGAAGCAAATGAAAAATATACTGCATATTATTTCCAGTCCTCAGGATGAAGCCTCAGTCAGTCGAAAACTGGGAGCTGCTATTTTGAAAGAGGTTCAGGAAAAATATCCAATCAATCAGGTAAAGGTTCGCGATTTATATAAAGAACCCGCTCCTCATCTGGATGAATCGCATATTAATGCCTTTTTTACGCCTAAAGAAAATCTCTCAACGGAGCAGGAGCAAAGCATCAAGTATTCGGATGAGGCCGTTGCGGAATTAATGGAAAGTGACATTATTATTATGGAAGCTCCCATGTATAATTTCAACATCACGTCTACATTAAAGGCCTATTTTGATCACATAACCAGAGCCGGAATCACGTTCCATTACACGGGTAATGGTTTACTTCCCGAAGGACTTCTGAAAAACAAAAAGGCTTATCTGGCCATTACCTCGGGAGGTGTTTATTCCAAAGGAGAACTCAAGCCGTATGATTTCATTGATACGTACGTGCGTTTCTTTTTAACATCAATTGGCATTGAAGTGATGGGCGTTTTTCGAGCAGAAGGGCAGGCCATTGTCGGAAAAGAAGTTGCTTTGGAAGAGGGTATTAAAAGCATTACTATCCATTGATGGGTAGTTTCCGTCGCTGCTTTTTCGAATGGATCAAGAACTTGCTTGAGTATATAAGTTTGTAATTTAGGAAGTTGAGTTAGTTTCTTTGGCCCCCGCCAAGAAATGGGCGGGGGTTTATGCTTATTCTTTAGAACGATAGCTTAGAGCCTCAGCACGATGATAACCAGACTGTTTTACTGACGACAAAATACTCTGGAGAAAAGGAAGATCCTTCGCTTCGCTCTGGATGACAGACGCTGATGATAAATTAGTTAGACGTCATTTAAGTGTCCCCGGATGAAATCCGGAGACACTTAAATGACAGATGTTTGGAGCATTTGTTAAAAAAGAAAAGCTGCCAGCATAAGAGTTGGCAGCTTTTCTTCGAAGATGTTTTCAAACTGGGAATGCTTTACGAAGCCAGACTAACTTCTTCAGTCTGATACAATTCACTAAGGATAGACAAGACTTCGTTGATTTCTTCAAACGTATTATCCGCTCCGAAGGAGAAGCGAACGTTTTCTTTCGCAAAACTGGTGGGAATTTCTTGTAGTACGTGTGAGCCCCCGGCGAGATTGGAACAGGCACTACCACCGGAGACGGCAATGCCGCGAGCATCCAGGGCTTCTACCAATGAGCAGGGGCCGTCAAGAATAGGGAAGGCGACGTTAATTAATCCGGGTAAACTTTCCTCGAGGCTTTGACATCGACCATTAAACAAAACCCCAGGAATTTGCCGTTGGATTTCGTCGATGAACTGTTGTTTCAATGAATTCAGATGGGCGATGTTTTGCGTTTGATGGGTTATCGCGAGCTCCAGAGCCTTGGTTAAGCCCACAATGCCGGGAATATTTTCGGTTCCTCCGCGTTGCCCCCCTTCCTGTCCGCCGCCGCTGATAAAGGCGGGCAATCGGTGTCCCTGACGGGCAAACAAAAATCCTACGCCTTTAGGACCACGAAATTTATGAGCCGAAGCCGTCGCAAAATCAACCGCATGTAAGTTTACGGGCACTTTACCGATGCTTTGAACGGTATCCGTATGGAAATAAGCTCCGTAGTGTTGAGTTAACGAATGCACTTCTTCCAAATCCAAAAGCGTACCTAGTTCGTTATTGGCGTGCATGAGGCTGACGAGTCCGTTGTGATGCTTCTCCAGCCATTGGATTAAATCAGGAATGGATACTCGACCATGCTCGTCTAACTGGACGTAATGAACTTGAATGAGCCCCGCCTGTTCCAACTGTTTCAGCGGCAAAAGCACGGCTTTATGTTCAATCTTCGAAGTAAGGACGTGGCGGATGTTAAAGTGCTGAATGCTACTTTTTAAAGCAAAATTATCGGCTTCGGTACCGCCAGAAGTAAAGATAATTTCTTCGGGAGTAATGTTCAGTAAATCAGCAATTTGCCGACGACTCGATTGAATTACTTTTTTCGCTTCCCGGCCCGCCCAGTGATTCGAAGAGGCGTTGCCAAAATGTTGCGTAAAATAGGGTATGATGGCTTCCAAAACAGCAGGAGACAAAGCGGTAGTCGCGGAGTTATCTAAATAAATACTCATGGTATAAAAGAGCTGATGAAGGGTGAATGAATGGACACATAAGGAGCACAGGTATCAAATAAACCTGAGCGATGCTTGGTAATGAAAGTGAATCTCGTGACAAACGAGAGAAAGGCTTAACTCATCAGTAATGAGCAGGCCGATCGGTTCCTTAGATTGGGGAGGAATGACATGGCATATGGGGTTTATAGTTCCTAAAAATGTTAGGCAGGTTAGCACTGATTCCGCGTCGGAAAGTTGCTAAGGATTCGTCGAGCCTGTCTCTCCTCCTTTCTGTATAAGCCCCAACTACCAATGGTAATTGAAGACAATGCAAAGTAAAGTAGGGGAATTTAATAAAACAAATAAAATCTATAGAAATAGTAGATTAATAATACTGTTAACACTTCTTGTTGTACTATTGGTCTGTAAAATAGATGGTTACTAAAATTGTTTTTCTAAAATTAACTTACTACTAGTAAAATAGTCATTGCTATGATTCATTACGTAGGTTTAGGCAACCGAAAGAACTAGTTACCTATGAAGTCATTGCTGAGAATCATTACGCTTTTCTTCTGTTTTCCGACCTTGGTATTCTCCCAAACAAGTGCATTGGAAAATGCCACGCTACTTCGTGCCAGGGAAGGGTTACCTTTCTTTTTTGAAAAAATAAAAGCTGGAAAGCCGATCATGGTAGGATATCTCGGTGGTAGCATTACCGAAGCCGGAAAAGGCTGGCGGGAGCAGTCACTGAGTTGGTTACAGAAAACCTATCCGCAGGTTCCCTTTCGGCAGATTAATGCGGGAGTTGGCGGAACGGGCTCGGATTTAGGTGTTTTTCGGGTGCAAACTCAGGTGCTCGATCAGAATCCTGATTTGGTTTTCGTAGAATTTGCTGTAAACGATAACGGTAAAAAGCCAGAGCAGATTTACAAAGCCATGGAAGGAATCGTTCGAAAAACCTGGCGGCAAAATCCTCATACCGATCTCTGTTTCGTATACACCTTAACGGCAGATCTGGCCCCAACTTACCAGCAGGGAAAACTGCCAGCTTCGGCTTTAGCCATGGAACAAATTGCGGAATATTATGGAATTCCCAGCGTTTGTCTGGGGTTGGAGGTGGCAGCTTTGGCCCAGCAAGGTAAGCTGATTTTCAAAGGCAAACCCGAAGATGCACCGGACAAAATTGTGTTTTCAGCCGATAACGTGCATCCTTATCCCGAAACAGGGCATCGGTTGTATACGGAAGCCCTGGCGAAAGCTTTGAAGCAAATGGCGGACCTGAAAGTAACGCCACAAAAGCGGGTTTTAGCTAAACCTTACGTGAATGATAACTGGGAAGCGGCCCGTATGATCGCAGTGGACGAATTGAAAAAACAAGGGAACTGGACGACAATTACTCCTAATACGGATTCCGTGGCTTTGGCTTTGCAGCAGCGGTTTTCGAGCTTAATAAAATCCAGCACGCCGGGTGATTATCTGGAAGTAAAAATGAAAGGTCTGGCTTGCGGGTTGTATGATGCCATGGGTCCGGGAACGGGTCAGTATAGTATGGAAGTGGATCAGGACTTCAAACAAACCATTGCCCGGTTCGATGCTTATTGTACAGATTATCGCTCGAATTTCTTCGTTGTCCCTACATCGCCGAATCAGACGCATGTGATTCGATTTAAAGTTTCGGACGAAAAAGTGGATAAAGCCGCCATTCTTAAGACCCGAAACCAGGTTATGAATGATCCGTCACGCTTTCAGGAAAATGCCTGTTATGCAGGGAAGTTATTACTGGTGGGTGAAATAGTGCCGTAATGGAAATAACCGTTACATAAGCGAAACGCGAGAGAAGTATTCAAATAAATTCACAAGGAAGTCATTCCTGCTGACATAAGGCTGTCATGGATGGGGTAGACCTTTGGATCCATTCTCACTAAAACGCAAATGGATATGTCTATCAAAATGAACGCCGGAATTATTATTTCCCGCTTAGCCGAGACGAAACGTTTTTATCAGGAAATTTTTCAGTTCGGGATTACGTTCGAAAACGATTTTTTCGTGCTTATGCATACGCCTGACCGCAAAGCCGAAATCAGCTTTATGCTACCGGAGCATCCTTCGCAACATCCTTTATTTCATCCTGAATTTGACGGTAAAGGTGTTTTCCTAACACTGGAAGTGCCTAACGTAGACGAAGCATATGAGCGAATCAAAAATCTGAAGATCCCGATTGTTATTGAGTTGCGAGACGAACCCTGGGGTGACCGTCACTTTGCATTTACGGATCCCAATGGAATTGGAATTGATGTTGTCACTTATCATGCAGTTGAATAGATTTTCAATAAAAAACCCGGTTCAGGTCTTACGCTGAACCGGGTTTTTTATTGAAAACTTATTACTTGGGTAAGAACACGCGAAACGTAGAACCCTGCTCTAATTGACTTTTGGCAGTAATGGCACCGCCGTGGTTGGCGGCTACTTTTTCGCAAATGGCTAAGCCCACCCCAGTACCCGCGAACTCAGTCTTGCCGTGTAAACGTTGGAAAACCTGGAAAATTCGCTTCAAGTATTTCTCATCGAAACCTATTCCGTTATCGGTAACGTCGATGCAGTAATAATGAGAAGTATGTTTGGTCGGTTTAATAAGAGTCGGTAGCTCGGTATGGTCAATTACCTTTGAATGAACATGGATCTGCGGATAAACGTCGTCCTTACGGAATTTTATGCCGTTAGATAACAGGTTCTGAAAAAGCTGATGCAGTTGGGACGCATCCCCCATAACGGTTGGAAGACTCGAAACGTGTATCTGGGCAGAGGCTTCCTGAATGGTAACTTCGAGATCATTGATAACCGTTTGCAGAACCTCATTCAAAGGTACCGGATGGGCTGAAATCTGCTGGGTCGTGATTTGCGAGAAACTCAATAAATCCCGGATCAGCGTGGACATACGTCCCGCTGCGGTTTGCATTCGATCCAGGTAGATAATGCTGTCGCCTAAATCTTCACTATGCTGTAATTTTAATAAGGTACTGAACGACTGTATTTTACGAAGGGGTTCCTGTAAGTCGTGCGAAGCGATGTAGGCAAATTGCTGTAATTGTTCGTTCGACCGTTGTAAATCATACACGGATTCCTGCAATTCTTTCGTTCGTTGCTGTACCTGCTCGTCGAGCTCGTTCGATAAGTCACGATAGCGGGCTTCGCTGGCCTGTAAAGCCCGGTTAATCAATACAATATCCGTTACTTCCGTACAAACTTCCAGCACACCCGTTTGTCTATTACCTTCATAATAAGGCGACAACAGAAGGTTGAAATAACGAACCTCAAGCATTCCATTTTTTAATAAAGGAATTTCCAGAGCATAGGCCTGATCGGGTTCGCCGGTTTGATAAACTTTCCGACAGCGTTCCACAAAATCCTGCCCTTTTAGTTCGGGCAGGGCTTCCAGCAGGGGTTGACCAATTAAATCATTCTCCCGCTGAATGAGCGAAAGCATGGTTTGGTTTATCAGTTCAATGGTTAATTCTTCGCCTTTGACCAGCATCATCGCCACCGGAGCCTGCTGAACGAGGTTACGTAAACGAATTTCGATCTGGCGACGAGACTGATTAAGGTTAATCTGGGCTCTAACCTTGGTCAATAATTCCTGACCCGAGAAAGGCTTGACCAGGTAATCATCTGCTCCGGCTTCCAGTCCGTCGATGCGGGCTTCCTGACCCGCCCGGGCTGAGAGGAAAATCAGCGGAATATGAGCCGTTGATGCATTCTTTTTCAGTTTTTCCAGCAACTCTTTCCCGTCCATGACGGGCATCATGATGTCACTAAGGATCAGGTCTGGCTGTAAGGAGTAACTTAATTTTTCAAGGGCATCGGCTCCGTTGAAAGCGGTATGAATGGTGAAATAAGGCTCTAGTAACCGTGTCAGATACGCTCGCATGTCGGCATTATCATCGACAATCAGAATTTGCGTGTTTTTATCAACGTCGGTTGAGTTCGCTTCTAAACCTTCTCTTGCGGGTTTGTCATCCTCAAGCATGGTGCTGGCTTCCTTCACGAAAGAATCGGCCAGATGACTGATCCCTACGATAGAGCTTTCTTCGACGATCTGATCGGTGGGCAAATGATTTTTACCCAGCGGAATTCGAACGGTGAAGGTAGTTCCCTGACCTTCCACACTGGTTAGGCCGATCGTTCCTCCGTGCAAACGTACGAGTTCATGCACCAGCGAAAGCCCAATTCCGCTGCCTTCGTAGGTACGTCCACCGGCATTTTCCACGCGGTGGAATCGTTCAAACATGTGCGGTAACTCTTTTTCAGGAATACCTACGCCCGTGTCCGTTACGTGTAAAACGGCTTGGTTGCCTTCAGTGGTTAAGATGACGCTGACGCTACCTTCAAGCGTATACTTAAACGCATTAGAGAGCAGGTTCAGAACAATTTTCTCCCACATTTCTGCATCCGCATACACGGGAGTGGGCATGGGGTCCGTATGAACGTCGAACGTTAATCCCGCTCGCTCAATCAGGGATCGGAAACTGCTGGATAAATCGGTAGTTAACGCGACCAGATCAACGGGCCGGTAGGTGGCCTGCACCCGATTTGCTTCAATCCGGCTGAAATCCAGCAGATTATTGACAAGTTTGAGCAAACGTAACGCATTCCGATGGGTGGCTTCTACGGGAGCTTTGTAAGGAGATTCGAGTACCTTTTCGTCCCGAAGTAACTCTTCCAGCGGACCCAGCATCAGGGTTAAGGGCGTACGGAATTCGTGACTAATGTTGCTAAAAAAAGCCGTTTTAGCCCGATCAATGGCCGCCAGAGCTTCTGCTTTTTTCTGTTCTTCCTGGTAGGCATTAACGTTAGAGAACGCCGTATTAATGGTATTGGCCAGCAGAGCGTAGAAGTTAAGGTAATCCTGATCGATGGCCCGGTGTGGGCTAACCCCGGCTAATAAAAATCCAACGGGTTGTTCTTTCGTGGAAATGAAAATCGGAAGCCGGATCAGGGTGTGCGGAGCAGCCTCATAAGGACCGCCTTCAATAAGACTCAGGCGTTCGGCAACGTTTTCAATCGTCAGCGTTTGTGATAAATCCTGTAGCCATTCCGTAGCCGAGAGATCTAATTCCAATAATTCTTCAGGAAGTTGATAATGGGATTTCAAACCAGTGGTCTGCTTTAAACTAGCTTTTCCTGCTTCAGAATCAAGCTCATAAAAAAGCAAATAGGGCAAATCCAGGCTAAAATCTTCCTGAATGGAGGCAATGCTGCTGTAGATGTCCTCATTTTCTTTTGCCTGGGCCGTTGCGGCGGCTACGTCTCGAAGTACCTGCGTGCGGCGGGCACTCAACATTTTGTCGGTGGTTTCAGTAATGGGGTGAAAGATGCCACCTACCTCGCCGGATTCGTCCCGAATGGGAGCAAACGAGAAAGTCATGAACGATTCTTCCAGATAACCATACCGATCCAGGAACATCCGTTGATCCTTGATGTAAGTCCCTTCGCCCTGTTGGCCCCGGGTAAACTTATCACCTACGACGGGCAGGGCCGTTTCCCAGCAAATCCTGAAATTCTGACCCATGGATTCCGGGTGCTTGGCTCCGCAGATGGGTCTATAGCTATCATTATAAATCTGAATAGTTTCGGGTCCCCAGGCAATTAAAATAGGGAAGGTCGAGGAGAGGCATAAACTCACCGAAGTTCGAAGACTTTGGGGCCAGCTTTCAACGGGTCCCAAAGGCGTTTTCGACCAGTCCATAGACCGGATTAATTGACCCATTTCGCCACCACCGGCTAAAAACTGCTCTGAGGATTCGGTCTCAGTCATAATAATAGTGTCCCTTGAAATTAAATGGAATGGGTGTTAAGTATTAAGAAATGGAAAGGTTCATTTCTTAACTTACAGCTCGTATGTTTAATCATAATTCCATCAAATTGTTTTAAATCTACCAGAAGGTTATCCCTTATTAATCAAAGTTTTTGTAGAATCGGGTAGGAAATGACTAATAAGTATCTGTTATTATCAATAATCAAAAATTGTTATTATTTATGAAAAGCACCATCCGATTAATCTTTCTTATAGGTTACTGTTTCCTATTCCCAAGCGTATCGGTGGCTCAGCCTTTACCTAAAGGTGTTAGCCGGGTGCTTTTCCTGGGGAATAGCATAACGTACGACGGCAGATATGTGAATGATGTGATCGCTTATGTGCGTATGCATTACCCCAAAAGTAATTATACGTTTATCAATGTAGGGTTGCCCAGTGAAACGGTTTCTGGTTTGTCTGAGCCCAATCATGCGGATGGAAAATTTCCCCGTCCCGACCTGCACGAACGGCTTGAGCGGGTATTAACTCAAATCAAACCCGATTTGGTTTTTGCCTGCTATGGAATGAATGATGGTATTTATATGCCTTTCGATTCCTCCCGATTCAAGGCTTTTCAGTCGGGAATGGAGTGGTTGCATCAGGAAGTAGAAAAGGCCGGGGCCAGAATCATCCACAGCACACCGCCCTTATACGATGATGGTAGAGGAGGAGCAACGGGTTATGCTCAAGTGTTAGATGATTACTCGGACTGGTTGATTAACCAGCGAGAGCGACAACATTGGGAAGTAATCGACCTCCATTTTCCGATGAAGGCGTTTCTCGAACAACAGAAAAAACGGGATTCTACTTTTTACCTGGCCCAAGACGGTGTACATCCCGGAGCTTTGGGCCATTGGTTAATGGCCAGAGAAATGCTGAGGTACCTCGTGAAAGACGATTCCGAAAAACTAAGCAGAACTGAGTCTTTATCTGAAGCATTAGGCGATAAAAAGAACGCTGATGAACTAGTAAAACTAATAACGGAACAGCAGCAAATAGTAAGGAACGCCTGGCTTTCGGCAACAGGTCACAAACGCCCCGGCTTACCATCCGGGTTACCCCTGGATCAGGCACAAAAACAGGCTAGGAGTCTGGAAAAGAAGATACGAAAGTTGCTGTAATGCCATGGCACGTGACGTCTTTTTAACCCCCTTTATACGCTTGATTTTCGTTAGATATCTCTTATACCCTTGTGTACCAACGTTTTAAACATACCCTTTTTCTGGATAAAGAAGCTGTTCAAAACGGAATTGGGACTAAGGGCACTTCAGGGGTAATAGTTTGCTTTAATCTGAAAACCTTCAATCCGTCACGGTGATCTACGAATTAGAAAAGCTCATCGCAACGGAAGAAGGATTATCGCCATAGAAGCTCAAGTAGAAAATTGATTGTCCTGGATGTAACCCTTAAACTGGGCTAAAGATGAGTTTGGTGGACCTGAGGACAAAAAAATGCCTACGAACGAGTCTTCATGTTTAATAAGCAAAGATTGACCGCTAGGTCACTAGTGACTCAGTTGATACCCCACCGTAAGTGTTCCGTTCTGGTTGTAAACGGCTGGCTGCCCCCGTTGATTGAGCGTGTTCTCGTTCCAGATGGGTACTAATCCCCGCTGGAAACGAAGCCCAACCGTCCAGCGGCTTCCAATGGCGTAATCCAGACCCAGCCTAATCCGGCATCGATTTTTGACACGTAACCAGTCAATGTACGAGCGGTGCCATATACCGAGGTATCAGTTTGCAGATGGCCAGCCGGGTCTTTTCGTTGGATCGATGCAGCTAATGCCATGCTTACGTAAGGACCAGCGTACAGCCGTAAACTTCTTTGCACCCAGGTGAAATTGGCCGGAAAAATGGTAAGGTACTGTAGCCGTAACCGGCTGGTGTATGATTGTCCGTTGTCGTCATTCAGACGAACCATAGCCCCCTGCTGCTGAAGCCAGAGTTCGTGTCCGAGCCAGAACGTAGGTTTTAGATGGGACGTAACGCACAGCCCCAGGGTTAACCCAGTCTTGTAGCCAGGGGAGCCCCCGGTTGACAAACTATCGTGGGCATCTCGACCCACAACCGTAGACAGGCCCACGCCACCACGCAGACTGATGGTCAGTTGACCAGATTCTGGCTGGTCTGGTAAGGGCTTGTAAACCTGAGCGGTGGCTCCAACCGTTGCCAGCAACAGCAGAGGAATAAGCATTATTTTCATAGACTGGATAGCTAATGGCTTAAAAATCAATATCCCAGATACCCGCCGTTCGTTCCAGATTTACTAAAGCCGAGGCATACGTAATCAAGGCTTCGGTATAGGCTAGTTGTAACTGATTGAACGTTTGCCGGGCAGCCAGTACTTCCAGCAGCGAAGATTCACCCCGGTTGTACGAATAAATCCGACCTTCCAGCACCCGCTGTGCCCGGGTTAATAGATCGTTGTTGAATTGCTGGATTTGTCGTCGGGCGGCTCCATATTGCTCAAAGGCCTGCGTGACCTCAACCCGAATCTGTACCTCGACTTGCCGATAAGCCAGATCGGCTTGCTGGCTCTGCAAACGAGCGATCCGTATATCACTGTTGTAGCGATTGGAAAATTTAAGTGGAATGGCTATGCCCGCCGATAGGGTATTGTAGGAAGGCGTGGGTTCAATGATGTTGGTGATCCGGCTGACGTAGTTATTACTGAGCGATAGCCCCAGATCAATCATGCGGTTGGCTCGGGCAAGTTGCAAGGCTTTTTGGGCTACATCCTGTCCCTGTCGGGCGGCTAGTAAGTCAGCCCGAGTGTTTTGTGCCTGAATAATGAGCGGTTCTAACGCAAAGGTGCGATCGAAGCGGGAAAGATCACCGACGGGCTGATATAAGGTATCTTTGGGTAAGCCACTCCGAAACTGTCCCAGGGCAATCAGGGCCGTTTTCCAGTCAGCTTCGGCCTGAATCAGGCTGTTCAGGGCATTGTCGGCCTCCACCCGCGATTGAATGGCATCTACTTCGGAGAGCGTTCCCAGACGATTCCGTTTCTGGTTGGCTTCGGCCAACTGAACCAGGTAGCGGTAATTCATCTGCTGAATCTGAAAAATCCGCTGCCGATGGATGCCTTCCAGAAAGCCTAGCGTGGCATCGGCCCGAAGTAGCCGAAAAAAATCGAGCAGCGTAGCCTGGGCCAGTTCGGTTTGGCTTTGTGCCAGATGGATACGGGCCCGTCGCTTTCCGCCCAGCTCCAGCGTTTGGCTATACTGAAACAGGAAACCGTAACCCGTTTGGAGTCGACGCTGGCCATTATTAAAATAGCCAACCCCCAGCGTAGGATCGGGAAAAATACGGGCTTGAGCAATGGCGGCCTGTGCTACATCGACATTGAACTGCTGACTGGCATAGCTTAGGTTTTGCTGACCCACCTGACCCAGATACGCAGCAAATGCCAGTGGCTCCCGCCGGAACGTCGTATCGACCTGGGCCTGAACAGCGGGAATGGCCAGAGCGGTGAGCAGCAAAACACCTATTGTTTGACGAAAAATAACCTGAATCATACGGCGGAAGGGGTGGATGAGTTAGTGTCGCCAGCGTTGGGTTTGGTCAGACTCGACGAACGGGACTCCAATAGAAAATACAGAGCTGGTAAAACAAATAGGGTAATGGCCGTCGCCACAAACAAGCCGTACACGATAACGGTTGCCAGGGGTCGCTGAACGTCTGAACCGATACCCGTCGCCAGGGAAGCCGGTAACAGGCCCAGTACGGCAACCGTAGCCGTCATCAGAATGGGTCTGAATCGCTCATGCGTGCCAGCTAATACGGCTTCTTTCAGGGCCATTCCTTCCCGGCGAAGCCGGTTTAGGTTAGAAATCATCAAGACACCGTTCTGGATAGCTACCCCAAAAAGAGCGATAAAGCCTACCGCACTGGATACGTTCAACGTCATACCCCGAATGTTCAGAGCCAGCATTCCTCCGAACAAAGCCAACGGCACAACCGACAGAATCAGCCCTGCCTGACTAAACGTACCGAAGGCGGCATATAATAACAAAAACATAATAGCCAGGGCCAACGGCACGATAAAGGCTAAATGGGCGTAGGCCCGGTTCTGGTTTTCAAACTGACCACCCCATTTGATCTGGTATTTGACAGGGTCGAACTTCACCTGCTGGGCAATACGAGCCTGAGCATCCGTTAACAGGGATGTCAGATCACGGCCCCGCACATTGAGCTTTACCGTCAAATGCCGTTTGTTCATCTCGCGGGTAATGGTACTTTCTCCCGTGTTGAGTTGAATCAGAGCCACCTGAGAGAGGGGAATCTTGGTTCCGCTCGGCGTTGTCAGGGTTAGGTTACCGATGTCTTCGGGGGTTCGGCGGCTGTCTTCGGTGAAGCGGCAGGTGATGTCGTACACTTTTTCGCCGATAAAAATCTGCGAGACGGCTTTTCCTCCGATGGCCACTTCAATCAGTTCTGCAACGTCTGCGACGTTTAGCCCGTACCGGGCCACCGCGTCGCGGTCTACTTTAATCTGGAGCTGCGGCAAAGGTGGTTCCTGGTCGATAGCTACGTCAACGGCACCGGGCGTTTGCCGAAGAACCCGCTCCACCCGCTCGGCCAGATGCCGGGTTTCTTTAAAATCCTTCCCGTAGATTTTAACCACCAGTTCCGAGTGTGCCCCGGAAATCTTGTCCATAACTCCGTCGATCATGGGTTGGGAAAAGCCGACGGTATACCCCGGCATTGTGGCGTAATCGGCCGCTAGTTGATTGATCAGATCGTATTTGGTCATTCCGGAAGGCCACTCATCGTAGGGTTTGAGACCAATCGAGCACTCAAAATGCGAAGGTGTCCAGGGGTCCGTTCCGTCGTCGTTCCGTCCGGCCTGCGTCATCATGTACGTTACTTCCGGATGGCGGAGCGTAACAGCCCGGAGCTGGTTAGCCATGTCCCGCGACCGTTGCAGGGTCAGGCCGGGCGGCAGCGTCACCTGAAGCCAGATCGAACCTTCATCCAGGGGCGGCAGAAAATCTTTACCAACCATTCCTGTCAGCACAATAGCTCCGACCAGCACGACTCCCAAGGGAGCAAACACCCGCTTGGGTCGTTCCAGAATTCGAACAACCTGGTTGTGGTAGCCCTCGTTCAGCCGTTCCAGCCACTTGTTGTGAAACAGCTTACGGGGCTTGCGATACGTAGCATACGCCAGTCCGGGAATCAGTAGGAGTGCCACCATCAGTGCCCCAAACAGGGCATAGCCTACCGTGAAGGCCATAGGCGTAAACAGTTTTCGTTCGACCCGCTCAAAGGCAAACAAGGGCAGGTAGGCCGTGATAATGATCAGCGTAGCAAAAAAGATCGGGCGGGCCACCTGCATGGCTTGTTCGGCAATGCTTTTTTCTTCCAATACCTCGTCGGGATGATGTTCACGCTGTTTCAGGATGGTTTCCATCATTACAATGGCCCCATCGACAATGATCCCGAAGTCAATGGCTCCGAGCGAAAGCAGATTCGCCGGAATATTGGTCAGGTGCATCAGGATAAAGGCCATCAATAAAGCCAGCGGAATGGTAATAGCCACCAGTAAAGCCCCCCGCCAATTGCCCAGAAAGACGATCAGGACGACAACGACCAGCCCAATGCCTTCCAGTAGGGTGTGCGAAACGGTGTTCAGAGTCGTTTTTACCAGTGCGGTGCGGTCGCTAAACGGTACAATCTGTACGCCTTCGGGTAATAGCCCGTGATTGAGTTCGTTAACGGCCTGATGTACTCCTTCGAGTACGTGCGACGGGTTTTCCCGCTTCAGTAGCAATACAATCCCTTCAATACTTTCGGGATAACCATGCTGGTGGTCTGTGTAGCCCAGAACGCCTTTTCGCTCCAGTTGACCATACTTGACCGTTCCCAGATCTTTGACAAATACGGGAACCCCTTTATTGGTGGCGACAACGATGTTACCAATATCGTCCAGTGATTTGAGTAACCCGATACCCCGAACAACGTAGCCTTCATCGCCCCGGTTAAGGATACTGCCGCCGACATTGGCGTTATTTTTCCCGATTTGATCCGTTACGTTGCTGAGCGACAGGTTGTACTGAGTTAATTTACGTGGATCGATCTCGACCTGATACTGGGTGGTGATACCCCCGAAATTTGTTACATCGACGACCCCGAAAACCTGTTTGAGCCGGGGAATAATCGTCCAGTCCTGCATGTCTTTTAACTCACGTAGGCTGTAGCGGTCACTGACGATGATGTAGCGGTAAATCTCCCCGATGGGCGAAGTCAGCGGATCCAGCTCGGGCGTAGCTCCGTACGGCAGATCTACACCATTGATTCGCTCGGTCATGCGTTGGCGAGCCCAGTAGTCCTCGACACCGTCTTCAAAGACGAGGGTAATCATGGACAAGCCAAAGGTGCTTTTGGAACGCATGACGTGCAGCCCCGGAATACCGTTGAGGGCACGTTCGAGGGGAATGGTTATCTGCTGTTCGACTTCTTCAGCCGCCAGCCCGGGCACTTGTGTAATAACCTGTGACGTTACGTCGGCGATATCGGGATAGGCTTCAATGCTAAGTTGTGTCCAGGAATAATAGCCAAATACCCCGATCAGGACAAACAGGGCTACCATCAGCCAACGCTTCTGGATAGCGGAACGAACGAGTTGATTCATGGGAAGCGGGCTTATTGTTCGGCCTGAAGTAGATAGAAAGCACCGGTCGATACAATGACATCACCGGCTTTTAACCCTGATTTGACTACTACCCGTCCGTTTTGGGTATCACCCGTTTCCAAAGACCGGCGGATATAATGACCGGGAGCCGTTTGCAGAAAGACGTAGCTTTTTTCTTCTCTTTGCAACAGGGCGGCTGCTGGAATCAGGATGGTGGGCTGAGCCTGTTCAATGAATCGAATGGTGGCGTACATGCCGGGTTTGAGTTTCCGGTTCGGATTAGGGCAAAGCACCAGTGCCTCAATGGCTTTGGTTGCTTCATCTACGGTTTCGCTCAGGTGAAAAACCCGACCGGGAATGTTTTCGCCCGGATAAGCCGTCACCTGCACGCTTACTTCGTCGTTCTGGTGGACAAACCGAATGTCTTTTTCTTTGACCTGCCCGGCCACCCAGACTTTGGACAATTCCGCAACGGTAGCTACAGGAGTCGCATTATCGGTCAGGTATTGTCCGACTACAATGCTGTTACGGATCACCTGCCCAGCAATGGGTGAACGAACGACCAGCGGCTGACCGAGCGTGAGTTTGGCCGCGTCGGCCCGGAATAACCGGAGGCTGGCCAGGGCATTTTCGTACTCTTTTTGCTGAATAGCCGCGTTGGTTCGTGCTTCTTCCAGTTCCCGCTGGGTACCTACGCCGTTTTCCATCAGATCCTGCTGGCGTTTGAAATTCAGGTCGGCCAACTGGTGCTGTTGCCTCGCCTGAAAATAAGCCTTCTGAGCGTCGGTAAAATCGGGTGAACTGAGTTCAAACAAAGGAGCACCTGCAGCAACCGACTGGCCGAGTTGCACAAACGAGCGGAGAATACGGCCATCGAAAGGAGGAGCAATGTCGGCGTACTGATTGGGGATCGCCTGCACCGTAGCAGCCGAGGTCAGTTGCTGTCGATACTGCTCCTGGGTGACCAGATACGTTTTGAGCTGGGAGCGAATGGTAGATCTGGCGGGGACCACAACGGTATCACCTTTCATAACCAGATTGGGCTCTTCAGCCTGCTGGGGGGGGTTGGGTTGGCAGGCCCATAGCAGACTCATTACTAGTAGTAGCTGAGTAATGCACTTAAAACAAAGCATAGGAAGATAGGTCAGGCTAAATGAAAATTCAGCTTTTATACACTTAAGTTAGGTGGCAAAGGATAAGGTTTATAATCCGGTCGACTTTAGAAAATGCTTATAAATCAACCTGTTGGCCTACTACCGCCCAACTGACCTGGGTAACCTGCTCCTCGATAGTTAATCGACTCACAATGCGTTCCATCCGATGCTCCTGTTGGCCTGCCGCTATAATTTCAGCGGTGATGATAGCGTTGGCGGGGTGACCGTTGTCATGGCTGGTCAGGGATCGTAATAGTAAATTTTCGTCGCCCGTTAGGTACTGCATGAGCAGGACCCGAATGTGATTTTCGACAGTTTCACGGCACTTGACACTAATCAGGTAGTCGGTTTGCTCGGCTTCGTCAGCTCGGTTAACGGGGGCACGACTAATGCGGGTCCCGAGCGGACGTAGCAACAGGTGGGTCAGCACGATAGCGGTAGTCGTGACCACTGCTTCGCCTAACAATCCCACTCCGCACAAGCTACCGACGGCTGCCGAGCACCAGATGGTAGCGGCCGTATTGAGCCCCTGCACGTTCAGACCATTACGCATAATCACTCCCGCCCCCAGAAAACCAATTCCTGTCACAATCTGCCCTGCCACCCGTGAGGGATCGCCTTTCGCATCGGTCATGGCCACCGATAAGAGAATAAAGGCGGCTGCACCGAGCGATACCAGCGTATTGGTACGTAGCCCGGCACTTTTCTGCTGCCATTGCCGCTCGAAACCCACAAGTGCCCCTAACAGCATGGCCATGGCTAAACGTTCGGCAAATACTAGCGTAGTCATCACAGGTCTCCTTTCTGATAAATACGAAGCCGTCCAGCCGCCCATCTGCCCGTGGCCTTTGGTGGAGCAGATGGGTCACTTCATGCAAATAATGCACTACGGAGCGACCCCTGGCCCCAACAGACCCGGTAGTATAGAAAGAGATGAGCGATGACTCGGACCAGCGTCCATACGATTTTCTTTTCGATTAACGAGGGCAAAAGTAGGCCAATGCTTAAGAAGCAGCTGTTAGAAAACTCACAGAAAATTATTAGAATTCTATTAGAAGAACCGTCACACGTGGGGCAATTCGACGGTCACGGTAGTGCCTTCCTGCAGGCGGGAAGTTAGCTGGATGGTGCCTTTATGCAGGTGGATGATACGTTGGGTGAGTGGCAAACCAATGCCATTCCCATCAATATGTTGAACATTACGTCCCCGATGAAAGGGTTTGAACAAATCCAGGAGTTCGTCGGGCGGAATCCCAATTCCCCGGTCGTCAAAGCGTAGGATGGCTGTTTGATAGGTATGCGTAAGGGTTACTGTACAGCGGTGGTCGGGAGAAAATTTACACCCGTTTTCCAGCAGATTTTTAAAGGCTACCCGTAGTAAGTATTCGTTCCCGTACATCGACATAACGTCGGCATCGTCGCCTTCCTGCTCAACGAATAATTCGACCATATAGTCTGGATTGGCCCGTAGCAGATCCTGCCGGGCATCCAACAGAATTTCATCGAGACGCAAATGACGGAAGGCAATTTCCGAGGGGTCATAATTGGCTTTGGCCAGATCGAACAGGCCATTAGACAAACGGACTAGTTTGCGGGCATCGGCAGAGGTGCGTTCAATGACGGCCCGATACTCGGGGACGGTTCGCTCCCGGACAGCGGCCAGATCCAGTTCGGCCACGATGGCCGACAGTGGTGTCCGTAATTCATGGGCAATATTGGAGACAAACTGTCGCTGAGCGTCGAAAGAATGTTCCAGCCGGTCGAGCATCTGGTTAAACGTCCGGGCCAGCTCAGCTAACTCATCCTGCCCAGTTTCTCCGAGCACTCGTTGGTCCAGATTACTGGCTGTAATATCACCGACCTGAGCCACCATTTGGGCTACGGGTTCCAGGGTCTTTCGAGCCAGGAAATAACCGACCAATAACAGTAGTCCAACCGCTCCTAAAAGGGTAAGTACTAGAATTAAACCCAGCGAACGCATTTTCGCTAAGCCTAGCTGGTCACGACCAGCCGCTGTGATGACATACGGAATGCCTCGTCGATGGTGTAAAAAACCAATGACCTGGGTGTTGGCTTGCTCAAACCGAAGTTCCCGCTGCTGGAGAATCGTTTTAATCATGGACGGAGTTTCCTTGACCTTGTCCACCTCGACCGCATCGTGATAAAGCAGGTGAAACGCCGTATCATAAATAGCTACTTCCTCCTGAAAAGGCGAAGAAGCCATATGACGATAGATGACCTGTAGCACCGAGGGGGACACCTGGGCATCCAGCAACAGATCCGCCTTGGTCACAGCCTGTTCCCGTAATCGGTCATAATACGCCTGCCGACGATTTTGGCTGTAGGCGAAGAAGACCACGAAGGCAAATGTGACTAACAGCGTAGCAAAAATGGCGGTAAAAAGCAGCGTCAGACGCGTACGAATTTTCATCGATCTAGCCTATTTTAAGCACAAACCCAACGCCTGATTTAGTGTGAATAAGCTTCGGCTCATAATCCCGGTCAATTTTTTGCGTAGGTAGTTGATATACACGTCGATGAAATTAGTACCGGTATCAAATGGGTATCCCAGACCTTCTCGGCAATTTCGGCACGGGTCAGCAAGCGTTCCTGGTGCAGGAGCATGTATTCCAGTAACTTGAATTCTTTAGGAGTCAGGGGTATTTCCTGCCCCGCTCTGGTAACCGTATGGGTTACCACATTCAGTTCCAGATCGGCCAGCCGCAGCGTAACCGGCGACCCCACTGGCTGTCGGGCCTGCCGTTTAAGTAGGGTGCGGAGCCGCACGGAGAGTTCGCGGAACTCAAAGGGTTTCACCAGATAATCGTCGGCCCCGGCATCGAATCCTTCCACCTTATCGTCCGTGGTTCCCAAAGCGGTAAGCATAAGAATGGGTACATCCGGCCGGGCCTGGCGAATTTCGCGACATAAATCCAGCCCATTGAGTTTAGGTAAAATGAGATCCATGATGATCGCATCATGATCAGGCGTTAACGCGAGTCGCTTACCCATCTGTCCATCAAAAGCCAGGTCTACCCGCCAGCCCTCTTCCTCAAAACCTCGACCAATCAGATGAGCGACCCGGTCATCATCTTCAATTACTAATAGTCTCATAAAACAAAAGTAGGTACTGAGTTCATTTTATGGATACAATTAGCACTGCGTGGAATCATTCATTAAATAGATCCTATTCAATGGTATTTATACTTCTCTAAGGAATGTTTGGTTTGGTGAGAGAAAAGATCATGTTTGGCTCAGAGGGATAGGTGTTGGGCAGCTTCTGCACTCAGAATACTTACGGCTGAACTCCCTGTCACATCCGAAGACCAGGGGCGATTTTAATTACTCGTAAGGCACTAATGGCAAAAGCAGACCATATGCTTCACCCACTAGAATAACTCAGTACAAGCATTAGCAGTTAATCGAAGAATCGTACACTAATGACTAGGCTGGGATCATTTGGTATCTGATGTCACGTAAGTTCCCTTAACTAATGCATAAGATAGCAATACTAATAAAGCGAATGCAGTGCTTCCGTTTACGTCGCCAAATGCAGGGTGGAAAGTAGTAGTGGAATAGCTTCTTTGTAGGAATGGTTCAAACCTGTTGGATTCATGACAGGGTAATTTGAAAGTTAGTAACCCCAAATTATCGGACCGATTCCTATTTGTTTTGTCGTGAACCTTTAAACAACTTCTCAGACTTTACTGAATACTAGTAATTAGGACTTACACCTAATTTGCCCGAACAGCAGTAAATCATTTACTGCTGTTCGGGCAAATACATGCCTTACTAATGCAAAAAGTAAGTATTACATTTCATTTAAAATCAGCGTAAAGCCGCCCCGAGGCAAGCACTCTACTTCCAGAGCATCTCTTTCTTTCACAGTTATATATTTGACGTTGAAACCTGAGTCATACTCACCATCGGCAATAAGTTCAGCCCGATAGGTTTTGCCTTTAGTCAGGAAATGAAAGGGGATGGAAATTTTTTTCGATCGATCTTCTCCGTTAATGCCTGCCACATACCAGAGTCCTGCTTTTCTTCGGGCTATAACGGCTTCTTTTCCGGGGTACCCGGCCAGAAATTGTGTTTCGTCCCAGGCATTGGGCACTTCTTTGAGCATAAATTTTGCGGGGTCCGGTAACTGATCAAAGCCCTGTGGACGATCCGCCAAATGCTGTATGCCCGATTCGAATAGCACCGCAAGGGCCAGTTCGTGGGAGTAAGTAGTCGTATGAGCATGCTGGGAATTGGTAAAAGCGACGGGCGTATAATCCATCGGACCGATGACATTACGAGTGAAGGGCAATAGGGTATTATGCCAGGCTCCTTTCGTAGTCATATATTCCTGATTGTTATACTGCTCGCCTCCATAAACGGCTTCCATACTCATTAAATGTGGGTAGGTCCGGCTCCAGCCCCTCGGAACCGTGCTGCCGTGAAAATTGACCATTAATTCATAGCGTGCCGCATCTTCCAGAATATCCAGGTAATACCGCATCATATCCTGCTTGTCGCTTTCAAAAAATCTACTTTTACTCCATAGATTCCAATCTTCTTTAACCAGGCAAATTCTTTAGCTCTGGATTCCGGCGTAGTCAGTCGATCTCTAGGACCGGAGGTAACCTCATTGTGAGCTCCCCCAGAATTATACCAAAGCAAAGGTTTGATCCCCTTCGATTTCGCATAATTTACGGCATCTTCGAGCGTTCCTCCGTTCGTCATTTCGTCCCATTCCCAGTCCATCAGGGTATAGGGCCAGCCCATTCGGGCCGCTAAGTCAATGTACTCGCAAAGCTTTTTGTAGTCTTTCGTTCCGTGATTATAAGCCCAGTAGACCCAGGACGAAACTCCTGGCTTAATCCAGTCGGTCTTCGTGAGCTGGGAGGGCTTACTTACATCCTCAACCAAGGTAGATTCAACAAGGTCCGCTAGTTGTCCGATGATAGCTACCCTCCAGGGAGAACTCCAGGGTAACGTTAGCGTAGGGTTGACCTGCCCGGTATTAAATCCATCTGTCGCGGCTGGATATTCCAGGTGATAACTGGATTTGCTCAGCCTATTACTGAGTTTAGTGGCACAGTAGTTACGATCTACATTTGCTTCGGTTAGTAAGGCCCAGCAGGGTTCTTGATTTCCCGTTTTGAACAAAGCCGGATAGCCCCATTCTCCAGTTAGGGTAGAGTCTTTTTGATCGGGGTAAAAACCTTCATAGCTGGTAACAAACTTCTGTAACCAACGTTCGGCCTTATCTTCCACTTCAAAAGCCGTTGCTTCGCGTTTCATGACTAGTGGTCCCTGTCCTTTCTCGGGAAACTCGTATTTAAAAGCAATGCCATTGTTATAGGCTCGGGCGACTACATTCAACTTACTACCTTTGGTATTCACGAAAGCAAAGGTGATTTCCTGAGCTTCATTCTCCCGTTTCGAGCTTTTCCCGTGAAGAGCGGTGTACTGTTCTTTGATAGGTACAGGCTTACTACTGCTCTTTAAAGAAAGGTTGTCTGTAAATGATTGATCTTCCCTTTCGAGTCCAAGCTTGATTTGAGAAAATACGGGGGTTTTAGCTTTCCCATGATAATGAACGGACAAAAACCAGCTGCCTGGTTTTTCTTTGGACTGAGATAAGCTCAGTTCTATTTTTTTATTAGGCGAATACAATTGCTGAGCGTTCACACGGACAGCTACTGCTAACAGGAAGAGAAGAAGAGAATAACGAATACTATTCATACCTGATTTAAGTTTTGGGTAGGCAGAATCAGGCTTCATTCTAATTCTACCTAGACGGACAGGTTAAGCAAGTAGTACGTATATAAATACGTGTACTATAATTTTATCTTCTGAATGCTCTACTTTTCAATCGTGTAATGGAAATAGTCAATATCTACTGATCCTTTTTCGGCTTCGTTGTTAAAGGAGTAGAGACCGATTCTGTCCCCCCGATAGTAACCCCAGGCTAAAGTATAGGGCTCGCCCAAAGAGGTATACTTTTTACCATCCATACTATACGAAAAAGTAGACTTTCCATCTAATCCCCAGACCGAACGTAGCCAGATCGAAGATCCGGTAAGGGTATCTCCCTTTATGACTGTTCCATTCTTTCGATATTCAATCCAGCGGGTTGAGCCCTCTTGAGCAATGCCAATGGCAGCTTGTTGCTGGGAGAAGTGGCATAATCCGCTTCGCTGCCCGTTAGCCATGCGAGTGATATCCAGCTTCACGATGACTTCATTGCTACGTGTTCTAAAACAACGTTGCGTCAGGGTATTGCCCGCTGTTAATAATTCATTGTTTTTCAGGGGCTTGAAAGCTTCGAGTCGGAGCCAGCCCTTACGTTCACGGAGCGAATACTTTTCGCTTCTGGGCTGATAATTCCATTCCCATTGCTGGGCTATTACGGGCGTATTAAACTCATCGCTTCGGGCCAGAGAATAGCCGCCAGCATTAGCGGAAGGAATTTTACCCTCCCAGGTCATGGTTCCAATCGAATCCCCGAGTACCGTGCCAATGATCGGCCAGTCATTGATCCAGGTAACGGGTAGTAAGCTTACGATTCGTCCTGACCAATCGCCCGTACCGTGGTGAGTCAGAAAGTACCATTTCCCATCCTTCCCTGGTATAATTCCTCCCTGATTGGGTTCCATGGCTTCCTGACTTGTCAGAGCGAGTTGCTTTTCTTCGGCATATGGGCCCGTGATCGTTCTGGATCGCTTGGCCATCACATACCGTCCTTTATCGGGCTTGTGTTCACTGAAGATGAGGTAATACCAATCCTTGACCTTGAGTAACTTACTGGCTTCTCTTCCTGACCCGGCATTTACTAGAATGGCCGATTGTCGGTCAATGGACTTTCCGTCGGCAGACATGTTGAAAAGATACGTTTTGTAGCCATCGGCAAAGTGAGTACCGATGAAATAGCCTTTGCCCTGTTCGTCCCAGATTACCGAGCAATCATCCCAGCCGGGTTGCTTGAGTAGGGGAGTTAGCGGTTCCCAGGGGCCTTCCGCTTTGGCCGCTGAAGTCATGAAATACCCTTCGTCAGGTGTTCCGAAATACAGGTAAAAGCGATTATTATGATGTCTCAAAGATCCCGCCCAAATGCCTTTGCCGTACCGATTCATTTTCTGCCAGGATAATTCATCGGAGATCTGGGTAAGATCCGAAACGGCATGACCGCAGATTTTCCAATTCACCAGGTCTTTTGACTCCAGGATAATCATACCGGGAGAGAACTGGAAGGTGGAAGAGATGGCGTAATAGGTTTCTCCTACCCGAATGCAATCAAGATCGCTGTAATCGCTGGGAATGATGGGATTCCGGTAGGTTCCATTTTTCTGGTCTCCCCAGTGCTCCCAGGCTCCCCATTGCGGTTGATTCTGGGCCATACCTGCGAAGGTAACCCACGTGAAGCTTGTGATCGTGAAAAAGAGTTTTCTAAGTACGTCGTTCACTGCATTAGCTATTTTAAATGAATCATTGCTTTAATAACCTTATTGTTCGGATCTAAGAAGTCTTCGAAGCAGTCTCGTACCTGATCAAAATCTACCCGATGAGTAATGTAAGTGGCCGGAGAGACTAAGCCTTTTCGCATGCAATCCATGACGTGCATAAAATCGGCTCTGGTGGCGTTTCTACTGCTCATCAATGTAGCTTCTCTTTTATGAAATTCGGGATGACTAAAAGTAATATTTTCCTTTTGTAAGCCTACTAATACATACCTGCCTCCATGAGCTAAGTACGTAAAGCCCGAGTTAATGGCATTCAGATTACCTGTTGCATCAATCACAACTGTAGGCATACCTCTATTCGTAATGAGTTCCAGTTTCTCCAGAGGGTTTTCTCGCCGTGGGTTTATGGTATAATCTACGCCTAGGGTTTTACTACAGAAGGTAAGCCTATCGTCGTTGATGTCCATTGCAATGACTTTTGCCCCTGCAATCCTGGCAAATTCCATGGCTCCTAATCCAATAGGACCCGCACCGATGATCAGGACAAATTCATCTTTAATGACGTTAGCCCGACGAATACCATGTGCCCCGATAGCCAGCGGCTCGACTAAAGCAAGCTCATCATAGCTAAGCCCTTCTGCTTTAATTAAAGCGTAAGAAGGAACCAGAAGTTGTTCCGTCATGCCCCCATCAATATGCACGCCACTGACCCGAATATGTTTACAGCAATTGGGTTTACCGCTTCGGCACGCAATACAAAGGCCACAATAAAAGTATGGAATAAAGGTTACTGCATCACCGGGTTTAAAATCAGGGTTATCCGTCAGTACTACCTCGGCTGAAAGCTCGTGCCCCAGGGTACGAGGGTAGTTGAAAAAGGGCTGATTCCCTTGATAAGCATGCAAATCAGTACCACAAATTCCAATGCGTTTGATCGCAAGCAGGGAGAAGCCCGGTTTAATGGAAGGCGTTGTTGTGGATTGATATTCAAAGTGCCCCGGTGAAACACAAACGAGTGTTTTCATAGTGATTGATACTAGAAAGGATTAAAAAGCTATGATGAATAGCTAGAGGTAATGTATTGTTGGTGGTCGGGCGTAGTCCAAGATTTCACTGGAACTACTTGGGTAACCATTTAAGTAAGAAGCCTAATCAAAAAGTGAGGGCTAGTGAGAAAAAGAAACGAGCGTTGGGCCCGTATCCTTTTTAGTAGGGGCCGATTTATACCCATACAACCCGTAAATGACTATAACTATAAAGCTTAGCAATGGTACAAAATATCCCACTTGGATACTGCCGGTTATATCGCTTAGGTAACCAAACAACCTGGGTAATAGAGCTCCTCCGACAATGGACATAATAATGAGACTACTACCATATTCTGTATCTGCTCCCAAATTCTTGATACCCAACGCAAAGATGGTTGGAAACATGATTGACATGAAGAAGCAAATCAGTACTATCGCGTATACGGTAATGAGGCCATGGGCCATGATGGCAATCAGACACAGGAAAACATTTATTCCCGCATAAAGGGTTAAAAGTCGATTCGGAGCTACAAATCGCATAAAGAAAGTACCCAGGAATCTGCCTATTAGCAAGGCAATTCCACAAACTCCCAAATAATCGGCTGCTTGAATTTCGGGAAGTGAAGCTACTTGCGTAGCGTATAGAATAAACAAACTGAATATACAAACTTGAGCACCTACATAGAAAAACTGAGCAACAACAGCCCACGTTAAATGACGGTGTTTGAACGCATGGAAAATAGACTGACTTTTCTGATGATGGGAAGTTTTGTAATTGATTTGAGGAAGTTTTATTAATTTAAAAATGATGGCAATAATCAATAAAATCATTCCTAAAATCAGGTAGGGAAGCTTTACTGAGGAAGCTTCCGAGGCTAAGGCTTGCATTCGTAATGATTCAGACATGGCCGAAAGTTCGGTGTCTGAATAGCTTCTCGTTAAGATAACCCTGGCTCCGATGACAGGAGCCAAAGCCGTAGCTAAACCATTGAATGACTGAGCTAAATTGAGTCGTTGCGTACTAGTTTCCGGGGTTCCCAATGCACTAGCGTAGGGGTTAGCTGATGTTTCCAAAAAAGTTAATCCACAGGCAATGACAAATAGAGCGACTAGAAAGAAAGAATAGGATTGCAGATTTGCCGCAGGAATGAATAGGAAACAGCCTACTGAAAATAAAAGTAAACCCAGGATGATGCAATTTGGTAGCCCCATTTTTGATAGCTAATCCTGCTGGAAGGGCCATCAGAAAGTAAGCGATAAAAACAGAAGAATCAACCAATGTCGATTGAGTCGTAGTTAGGGCAAAGGATCGCTTTAAATGGGGGATCAGAATGGGGTCTAAATTGTGAGCAAAACCCCATAAGAAAAAAAGAAAGGCAATAAGAAAGAAGGCAAAGCCTGTTTTTTGATGATTGGTAGATGAACTCATGCGTTGTTAAGTTGAGAGAAATATATCATGCACCATACTCGAGAGCATTGGCTGGTGAGAAGTTGACTTATTGAAAACATGAGCCTATGCTTTTCGTACTATTTACCTCTTCTATTGCGAACTGACATCAAAACCTAATACTTTAGTATTCAGTCATGTATAATAGACAGTATGCAAGGAATAGCTTGAGAAATTATCCTGAATTTTGGAGGCTTCGCCTTCGGAGGAGATCATTAAGCATGAGGATTTAGAAAATAGGTCGTGCCCTATTTTAGTAACGTTTACAAATATACGTTACTAAAATAGAACGATTGTATACATTGGTGACCCAGAGGTTAAGCAGGGATTAAGGTAAAGATACGATCCATTCGCACCCATTTTTCATGTTCAGCTGACCAGCTCAGGGGAAGCTGAAATTGTGACATGAGGGCTTCCCATTCCATGACTTTGGCATTATTACGATCCATTTGCTCTTTCACACGAAAGTCAAAATCATCCTTTGTTTCCATAATCATGAAGAGCCGATTGCCGGTGCGATAGATCTCCATGCGGTCACGCCACTATCGAGCATGCTTTGGGTGACTTCAGGCCAGGCATTTTCGGATTTATGATAGATTTCATACTGGCGGATGAGCTCGGGATCGTCCTTCAAATCCAGAGCAAGGCAGAACTTTTTCATACGCGGGTCTAGACAATTTTCAACACGTTGGCATAGGACAATGCTGGTTTATTTTCGGGTAGCTGAACGACAAGACCCTGATTGGTTTGCTCAAAAGACAGTGAATCATTACCTCCAAGCAACGAAACGCGGCGAATGGGGGAGGTATGTAAGCCCTTACCAGATGCCAGTGAGGTGACTACCACTTTTTTATCATCAGGCCAGCCCATGAGCGTCGCGTACAAAGCTTCGCCTTTGGCCGTAAACCGAATATCCTGGGAAGTAAAAGCTTTGCCTTTGCCTTCGTTGAAACCCTGAGCCGAAAGGGGGGCTGCTCCTTCCTGGGCTGGTCCTTCGCCAAACACCTTCCAGGGGCGAGTACCATAGATGGCTTCGCTATTGACTTTCATCCAGTTACCAATTTCGACCACTACAGCCCGCTCCTGCTCATCAATGCTACCATCGCCCCGTACCGGAATATTAAGCATCAGGTTTCCATTCTTGCTGACTACATCAACTAAGGTTTGAATGACCATTTTCGCCGATTTATACCCTTTCCGATCGTACACCGCCCGGTTGTAGTGCCAGTCCCCAATGCAGGTATCGGTTTGCCAGGGCAGGGGTTCAATGGCATTGCTCTGTCCTCTTTCGATGTCCCAAACCATGCATTTGCGTTGCTGCTCGTCGAGCACTTTGCCAAACACAATTGCCTGTTGGTTCCCATCCTTATCTATATTTTTGTTATAAAGGTGAGCTGCAATTTTTAGCCCAGCGTCATCGATGGGCCACAGTGGTAGGGCTGTATCATCGAAATAGACGAATTGGGGATTGTACTGATCAATGAGATCAATGGTACGCTTTAAAAACTTATCGCAGTACGCTTTGGTTGGTTTAGCTACACCGTTGCCCCAGTTCCACTGACTGTGAATCATACCATCGTCCCAGCTGTTTTTGCTCAAGGGGTGATTTTGGGCATATAACTCCTGTGGGTCCATACCTTGCCACCACTTGCCTTTTCCGTCAGCTTTGGTCACATTGCCGTCATAAGGAACGCCCTTATAAGGCCCTTGTTTGTCACTCCGCTGAGCCGTTTCCATCCAGCTCCAGGCATGAGCCGCGTGCACACTCACGCCGAACGGAAGGCCTTGCCGACGGGCCGCTTTTTCCCAGCCACCAATAATGTCTTTTTTGGGACCGACCTTGGTGGAATTCCAAGGCTGGTGTTTGCTGTTATACAGGTCCAGGTTATCGTGGTGATTCGCCATGGCCATAAAGTATTGAGCTCCAGCCTGCTTATACAAA
The DNA here is from genome assembly GCF_002838835.1 of Siphonobacter sp. SORGH_AS_0500. Taxonomy (GTDB): domain Bacteria; phylum Bacteroidota; class Bacteroidia; order Cytophagales; family Spirosomataceae; genus Siphonobacter. Next base: position 19,123 of record NZ_NHPP01000027.1, on the reverse strand, counting down.
GCTACTAACTCTTCTGGATCCCAGTTTTCCGCCTTCCATTCGTGGATGACATCTTTGAACCCAAATTTGGAGGGATGTCCATATTTTTTGAGGTGGTAGTTATACTGATGGCTACCCTCCTGATACATGCCCCGGGCGTACCAGTCGCCGGCTTCGGGCTGGCACTGCGGTCCCCAGTGAGCCCACATCCCAAATTTCGCATCTTTAAACCAATTAGGCGTCTGAAACTGCTCGAGCGATTTCCAGGTAGGTAAGAAAGGTCCTTTTCTGGTGATCTGATCAGCTATAGAGCCTAGTGCAATATTAGAGAGGCTTAAAGCGGGTAATAAACCAAGCGTACTTTTAAGAGCAGTTCTACGATTCATAAGTAAATCCTGAGGCTAATGCAAAACATGTTCAATGGAGACTTTCAACGATACAAATGTATTGTATAATAAAATATTTAAATTGTACAAAAAGGCTTTTAATTTTAACAAATCGGGTTTTATGAATAATTTTGAAAAATTACTTACGTACATTTTTTACTTAACTAGACCTAATATAACAGCTATTTATGCACAATACGGGCTTTAAAGCTACTTTTTCATTATTGCATACAGATTATGTTCAGTTGAACAAATCGTGGAATTACAAAGATGTAATGAGCCCCTTTTATCGAATTTACCTCATTGACGACGGGTCAGGTTCGCTGGGAGACACCGATCAGGCCCTGCTTCTGGAGAAGGGATACTTGTATCTGATTCCAAGTTTTACCAGGTGTGATCATTCGTGCCGGGATTTTTTAAGCCAGTATTACGTACACTTTTTAGAAGATAACCCAACCGGACTTTCGCTTTTTACCTATAGCCGAAGGGTACTGAAAATACCATCGATACCCGAAGATTTCTTACTTTTTAAGCGTCTGCTGCAATTAAATCCAGGACGTGACTTGAGAAGAAGCGATGACCCCAGAGAGTATCAGAACCAACCTTTACTCAAGGGTTTCCAGCAGCAGAATAATGACATCTCCTTTGCGGCATACGTAGAAACGAACGGACTGATTCTACAATTACTATCCCGATTTTTAACGGATGAAGAATTTCTTTCATCCCAACGGGGCCGACTATCGCCTAAAATCGAGAAAACGGTATTGTATATTCAAACGCATTTATCCGAACCGATGACGGTGGAATTGCTCGCCGGGGAGGTTAATCAAAGTGCTCATTACTTCTCTAAAACTTTTTTACAGGCGACGGGTCAGCGGCCCTTGGAATACCTCATGCAGCGAAGAATCGAAAGGGCTCAATATTTAATGCTGACGACTTCCCTGAGCTTATCAGAAATTGCCGAAGAGACAGGCTTCGAAAGTTTATCCTACTTTTCACGAAGCTTCAAAAAAATTACGGGGCAGAGTGCCAGTCAGTATAGTCAGGCCAATCGTTTCTGAAATAAGTCAGGTTAATGCAGGCGATGGGATTGGCATCGCCTTGGTAATCCTGTTTTAAAATCTTGTTAAGTATTTGTCAAAAAAGGCTGGGTATCCCCTAAGAAACTGTCGATTCTGGGTCGGATATCCGGGTTCCGTTCTAATTTTATAGGTCAGTTTTTATAAAAAGAGCTCTTTTGAACATTTGTAGCATTTATTTATACAAATCTTCTCTCTTCATTCTTCGTGTTAGAAGTACATTTGTTCAATGATTAGTTAAAAATATTATCAAAAAAATTATGCTTTTTCTACTCATTTAAAGGGAATAAAGCAGAGCGAAAAAGATCGTATTTTTAAATATATCCGTTCCGAACGCTTTAAATCCATTGTAACGTAAGCCGAGGTTCCACTCGTAAATCATTGGGAACAGGAATGTAAGTTAAGGTTACGTATATTCAGTAAAGTTAGTAGATTTTGTACTGATAATCCATACACTCAAAACAGTTTTGATCGAAGTAATGCGAGTCCAGATCGCTAGTGGCAACGTAGCCATTTAACCCCTTTGACTGATTGATCAACCCGCATGGTTGATCGTACGGTTCCATTCCCAGGCAGGAATGGTCAGGAAGATTTTGCCTTTAAATCTCAAGTGAATTGTTAAATCATAAAAAAAGTATGCATCGATTTTCTACCATTCGGAAGGTCCGCAGAAGGGATTTAAAATCTCCGCTGCTGCAAGTAGTATTGATGGTTGTGCTGACTCACGCCAGTATGGCCGAACCTAACAGCCCTGTTCGCCTCCGTGAGGTTACGAAGGCAGGGCCGCGGGGGAAGGTCGCGGTAGATACTGAAATCAGAGGGAAAGTTACCGGGGAAAATGGTGAAGGACTTCCGGGCGTAAACGTGCTGATTAAGGGAACCACCCGTGGAACCACCGCCGATCAGGATGGTAATTTTAAACTGACCATCCGCCCAGGCGACGCGACGCTGATCTTTTCATTGGTAGGGTATGCTCCCAAAGAGGTGGCGATAGGATCACAGACCGTTTTGAATGTAGTGCTTTCCAACGATGATAAAGTCCTCAACGAAGTAGTCGTAGTAGGTTACGGTACTCAGCGTCAGGAAGCCGTGACGGGGTCGGTTGTTTCCGTGACCGGGAATGTGATGCGGGAAATTCCTTCGGCGAACATATCTCAGGCCTTACAGGGCCGGATTGTGGGGGTGGAGATTTCACAGACTTCCACTAAGCCCGGAGCTGCCATGGATATTCTGATTCGTGGCCAGCGTTCTCTCCGAGCAGATAATGCTCCGCTGATCGTGCTGGACGGGATTCCTTTCTCAGGGTCCATCACGGATATTAACTCGAACAATATCAAGAGCATTGACATCCTGAAGGATGCTTCGGCGACGGCGATTTATGGTTCCCGGGGTGCAAACGGTGTCATTCTGATTACCACAAATACGGGTAAAAGAGGACAGAAAGCTACGTTTTCGTACAATGGTTTTCACGGCCCCAAGACCGTTTTTGCCAAGTATCCGATGATGAACGGGCCTGAATTTGCCGCTCTGCGGGCTGCAAGTTTGCAAAAATTCCAAAATACAATTGACGAATCCAACGATGTAAATACCGACTGGCAGGATAAAATCTATAGAACCGGCCTGATGAGCAGTCATGATATTAACGTATCGGGTGGCTCTGAAAATGGAAACTATTCCTTTGGCTTGGGTTATTACAGAGAAAACGCCGTGGTGCCTCTTCAGGATTTCTCGCGTTATTCGCTTCAGGCTTCTATTACGCAGGACATTAACAAGCATTTCCGGGTAGGTTTTTCGACCAACTCCAACTTTACGGTGAGTAACGGAAACAGTGTGCCTGCCGTAGGAATGGCCCTGGGAAGATCTCCCATTGCCAATCCTTACAATGCCGATGGTTCAATGAAGACCATCATTCAGGAGCAAACGTCTGGTCCTCAATGGGTGCCTTCGCTGGAGCGGTTTAATGCACTGGGAGATAAATACATTGATCAGACGCGGGCTTATGGATCTTACAACACCCTGTTCACCGAAATACAGATTCCTGGTGTTACGGGATTGAAGTACCGGGCTAACTTAGGGTTGAACTACCGGCAGAGTACCAGCGGAAACTACACCGGTGAGGGCGTTTTCAGTGGTAACCCCCTGAACGTATCTACGGCGGGGATTGGTAATTCTCATACCCTCAACTGGGCCATCGAAAACTTGCTTAGCTACGACCGCAAGTTTGGGAAACATGAGATTAACGCGGTAGGGTTATACTCCGCTCAGCAGAATACCTTCAATTCGTCTTCTATTGGGGCCCGGGATATTCCATCCGATGCCTTTCAGTTCTATAACCTGGGCCGGGCCGATGGAATCATTACCGTAAACCCAGCGAATCAGGGCTATAACCAATGGGGATTGTTGTCCTACATGGGTCGTGTCATGTACTCTTTCGATGATCGGTATATGTTAAGTGTGACTTTCCGGGCGGATGGTTCATCCCGCTTAGCCAAAGGACACCAATGGAATGCGTATCCCGCGATTTCAGCCGGATGGAATATTTCCAAGGAACAATTCATGAGTGGCGTTACCCAAATCAACCAGTTAAAGCTGAGAGTGGGCTACGGTCAAACGTCTAATCAGGCCGTTAACCCTTACGAAACCCTGGGACTTTTGTCAACCCGGCCTTACAACTTTGGCAGTTCGAACTACGCTACCGGATTTTACGTGTCTAATGCTCCAAACCCTCGTTTAGGATGGGAGTTTTCCAACACGATCAATATTGGTCTGGATTTCAAAGCCTTCAATAACCGGCTGTCAGGCACGTTCGAACTTTACGAACAGCAAACGAAGAATGTACTTCTCGGCGTTGGTTTGCCTCCCACCTCTGGAGTAGGCGGTTATACAGCCAACATTGGTCAGACGCAAAACAAAGGTGTCGAGTTTAACTTGAACGGAACGGTGCTGGAAAACGCGAATGGCTGGACCTGGGACGTAGGTTTCAACGTGTATGCCAACCGCAACAAACTGGTATCTCTGTCTTCCGGTCAACAGCGTGACGAAGGAAACTGGTGGTTTGTGGGCCATCCGATTAATGTAATCTACGATTATGAAAAATAGGGCTCTGGCAGGAGAATGATCAATTCCGCAATATTTACGAACCCGGTGGTAATGCGGGGATGATTCGGGTGAAATACACCGGCGATTATAACTCGGATGGAGCTCCAACGCGGGCCATCAATGCCTCTGATCGCCAGATTCTTAACATGCAACCGAATTTTCAGGGAGGTCTGAACACCCGGGTTGCTTACAAAGGATTTGATCTGAACATCGTAGGCGTTTTCAAAAGCGGCGGCTTGCTTAACAGCACCCTTTATGGTTCTTCGGGTTACCTGAACAACCTGAATGCCCGGGCTGGAAACAACGTAAGAGTGGATTACTGGACCCCAGAAAATACCGGAGCGAAATACCCCGCACCCGGTGGTATTGGTGGTGACAACCCGAAATATGGCAGTACACTGGGCTATTTCGATGCTTCTTTCCTGAAAATCCGTACCATGACGCTCGGCTACAACGTAGACAGCAAGGTGTTGGGAAGACTAGGGATGAATACCCTCCGCGTGTACTTCACCGCTCAGAACCCATTCGTGATGTTCTCGCCCTATCACCGCGAGTCAGGAATGGATCCAGAAACCAACTCGTATGGTAACGAAAACGCGGCGGTGCCTTTATCCTCTGCACTCAGACGCATCCTGACCATTGGCACGAACACGCCTTCGACCAGAAACTATATCGTAGGTGTCAATCTGACTTTCTAAAAGCATTACTATGAAACGTTTACACATAAAAAATCTCAAAGCAGCAGCCGTATTGACGCTATTGTTTACGAGTTGTACCAAAATTTTAGACGAGAAGCCACGAGCCATTTACACCCCTGAATATTTCAAAACCGAAAAAGGAGTATACGGTGGATTAACGGGGATGTATGCTCACCTGCGTTGGATTTTCGGAAATGCCTATTTCTATAATTCCTGCATGACCGGAACCGACGAGGCAACCTGGGGTGCCAGTGGGGGCGGAAGCAACTTTCAATCGCATGATTTGTCTACGGATCAACTCATTACGCCTCTGGCGAGTGATGCCAGTAACCTGTGGTACAATGCCTTCCCGAATATCAATACCGCCAATGGGGTGATTGAAAATGCCACTGCGGTTGGGATTTCGCAAGCGTTAATTGCCGAAGCACGGTTCTTTCGGGCCTTTGATTACTTCATGCTGGTTCAGACCTTCGGAGGCGTGCCTCTGGATCTGGGCTCGGGTGAGTTAGCTTTCAACATTTCTACGCTCCGAACGTCGAAACGCAACACGGTTCCTGAAGTATACACTAAAGTTATTTTTCCTGATCTGGTGAAGGCAGTAAATGACCTGCCTGCGAGTGGACGAGTGATCGGAGGAGTAACCAAGACGCTGGCTAGTCTTTACCTATCCAAAGCTTATTTAACCTACGGCTGGTGGCTGCAAAATCCAAATAATATTCCTACGTACCCAGCCACGAATCGGACTGACCCAGACGGACACGATGCTCAGTGGTACTTCCAGAAGGCGTATGATGTAGCGACACAGGCCATCAATAATCCTGGTCCTTTCCGATTACAGAGTACCTATTATGACGTAAACCTGGGTTCGAACGATCGGAACAGTGAATTGTTGCTCTATGCGGATCATACCGAAAGCAGTGAGCTGTTTAATGGTTCAAGCCTGACGTATGCCGGTGGTGGTGATGCGGATAACTTTGCCGTGTGGATGTTAACCTGGAATTATACCAGCATTACGAGCTCAAAGACCAATTGGAGTGCCCCCAGCACGGTTAATTCCGTGCAACGGGAAGCGGCTCAGTCTTTAGGACGCCCCTGGGTACGCATGGCTCCTCCTCACGAGGTTTTTAACAAAACGTTTGCCGATAAAACCAACGATTCCCGCTACGACGGTACGTTTACTACGGCTTACCGGGGTAACTGGAACAAGGCTGGAGTTACCAACGAATTCTTATATAATGCAAACAACCTACAGGTTCGTCCGGGAGATGCGATTATGACCTTCCTGGATCAGGAGCCATCGACAGCCATCGACTATTCTAATTCAGTATACAAGAGTGGAATGGGCCTGGGCGTACTGCCAGGTCGGGCCGACTACGTAGTAGGACCCAGTGGCATCAGTCGGTTGGTCTATCCAGGCCTCTGGAAGTTAGGTGTTTATCGCACGGATAATGGTAACGGATTAGGTCAGCCCAATGCGGCAAGTACCCGTCCCTTTAACATCGCTAAATTCTCAGAACTTTATTTCATTGCGGCAGAAGCAGCAGTAAAAGGAGCGACGACACAGGCAGGACAAACGGCAAGGGATCTCATCAATGTGATCCGGGCACGAGCAGGTAAATGGCGTTGGTATAATCAGGGGAATGTGTCCAAAGTACAGGACAATAGTGCCGCCATGATTGCGGCGACTCCCGCTACGATTGATGTTAACTACATTCTGGCTGAGCGTTCGCGTGAATACTACGGGGAAGGCTACCGCTGGTATGATCTGGTTCGTACGCAGAAATGGAAAGAACTTGCCTCGACTTATACGATTTGTGGGCCAGGGGTAGGAAATCATACGCCCTCTACATTCAATAGAAAGATCGAAAATTATCACTACCTCAGACCTATTCCTCAGGGGCAGCTTGATAACATGGACATGTCGGCTGATGAAAAAGCCACTTATCAGAATCCAGGCTATTTATAAACGCTGGTTCTTTTCTGGATTAAATGCCAGGAAAGGAAGCTAATACGGTGTACTTGATGTGAAGAAAGAGGGGTGCTCCCTCTTTCTTCATTTGTTAGCATCGCTCTGGTTCAGCGGGCAGAGGTACATTTCAGATGGAATGGGTAACTTTCGTAGAAATCTAAACCGAAAAAGCAGAGCAGAGGAAGTGCAGGGGAAAGTGAAAAGCTCTGAATCAAAATCACTTAAAATATGACTCAAATCGAAAGACGGGAGTTTTTAACGACCTTATCACTGGCGGGTGCCGCCACTTTATTTTCCGGAAACGCGTTAATAGCCGCCACAGCACCGAAGAAAGACAAGCTAGGCATTGCCCTGGTTGGGCTGGGTTACTACAGCACGGACTTGCTGGCACCGGCTCTTCAAATGACTGAAAAGTGCTACCTGGCCGGAATTGTAACGGGTACGCCTGCCAAAGCAGAGGCCTGGAAAGCCAAGTATAAGATCCCGGACAAAAACATTTACAACTACCAGAATTTTGATCAGATTGCTAATAACCCTGACATTGACGTAGTCTACGTTGTGCTTCCGCCATCCATGCACCGGGAATTTGTCGTTCGGGCTGCAAAGGCGGGCAAACACGTGTTTTGTGAAAAGCCTATGGCCCCTTCCGTAGCAGATTGTGAAGCCATGATTGCCGCCTGTAAAAACAACAAGGTGAAACTGGCCATTGGATATCGCTGTCAGCACGATCCGAATATTCAGGCGGTGATGAAGGTGGCCAAAGAACAGAAATTCGGAAAAGTAAAGATGATTAACAGTGCCGCCGGGTATTTCGATGGTCGGACGGACCACTGGAAGCAGAAGAAAGCCCTTGGGGGTGGTGTGATGGGGGATATGGGAGTATATGCCTTGCAGGGAGCCAGACTGGCTACGGGCGAAGAGCCCATCAGTGTGATCGCCCAGGCTTCTACCACGCGGCCTGACATCTACAAAGAAGTCGAAGAAACCATGATGTTCATGCTGGATTTCCCCAGTGGGGCACGGGCTGCCTGCCAGACGAGCTTTGGCATCAATATGAACTATTTGCAGGTTAACTATGAGAAGGGCTGGCTGAAACTCGAACCGCAGTCGGGCTATCTGGGTAATAAAGGAAGTATGTCTGACGGGACGATTATCAACTTTCCCATTAAAAATCAGCAGGCCAAACAACTGGATGAAGATTGCCTGGCCCTCATGAATCAAACGGACCTCATGGCCCCGGGCGAAGAGGGGTTACGGGATATCAGAGTGGTCGAAGCCATTTATAAATCGGTACGTTCGGGCAAAAGCGTTACCATCTAGGATGCTCCGGTGAATGAAGTCTTAAATTGGCTGCTTTCTACAGAACGATTTTAGACTTCATTCGCCAGATGTTTAGCATTTCGATACTCCGAAGGCAGCATATTGAATTGGCTTTTAAACGACTTGGTAAAGTAATTAGCATTGGGAAAACCCACCGAGTAAGCAATTTGAGAGATATTCAGATCGCTTTTTTCCAACAACATTGCTGACTTTTCCAGTTTGACAGACCGGATGTACTCTACCGGGGTCTTGCCCGTTAACTCCAGAAGCCTACTGTACAGCGTTCCCCGGCTCATGCCCACGTGTTTACTTAAATTCTCTACACTGAGCAGCGAGTTATTCAAGTTTTCTTCAATAAAGAAGGCAATATCTTTCAACAGCTTTTCATTACCCGATTCAATTTCAACCTCCGGTTTCACCAGATTGATTCGTTTGGAGTAATACCCTTTTGAAACGCGGTTCAAAGCCAGCAGGTTATTGACTTTAGCGTTCAAAATCTCAAAATTGAACGGCTTGGTCAGGTAATCATTGGCCCCTGATAACAGGCCCCTAAGTTGCTGCTGGTCGCCAGTAGAGGCCGTTAACAGAATCAGGGGAATATGGCTGGTTCTTTTATCTGATTTTACCTTCTGGCTAAACTCAATGCCGTCTACATTCGGCATGGCTACATCGCTGATAATGAGCGTAGGGTGAATAGAAAGCGTTTTCTGCCAGCCTTCCCGGCCATCTGCCGCCTCAAAAACGTGGTAATGCACTTTAAGCCTCTCCATGAGGTAATGCCTGAATTCGTCATTGTCTTCCACAATTAACAATCGCTCGGCTGTATCAATGCCACTGGGTCCGATCCCAGATTTTCGGTAAGCAGAGGGGCGGCCTCTGCCCTTTCTTCCTGAAGAAAAACCACCTGCGAAGAAGGAGCTTCCACCAGAGGCAGATACATGATGAAGGTACTGCCTTTCCCCGGCTCGCTGTCAACCAGAAGTTTTCCGCCGTGCATCACGACGAATTCCTGAGCAATGGATAATCCAATACCACTGCCTGGATTCATGATGGAATTCTGGGTTTCTTCCTGATAAAACCGTTCAAAAATCTGCGAGTGTTTATCCTGAGCAATGCCGATGCCCGTATCCTTGACCGAAACGCAGAGCCAGTGCTGGTCTGGATTTTGTTCATCCATCTGGGAGAAAACTTTAAGCCTGATTTTTCCCCCTTTAGGCGTGAACTTGAAGGCATTGGAAAGTAAATTGTAAAGCACTCGTTCAATTTTGTCGAAGTCAAGCGTAAGCTCCAGATCAGCCGCGTAGCTTTCAAAAACAAAATCAATGTGTTTTTTCTCCGAAAGATCCTGAAAGGAATCGCAGGTTTCTTTGACGAAGGAGACGACGTTTCTCGTCGATAAATGCAGGGTTTGTTCCTGCTGTTCAATTTGCTTGAAATCCAGCAGTTGGTTCACCAGATTGAGCAATCGCTTTGAATTTCTTTCAATGGTTTGTAAACTGGGAATCGATAGCCGATTCGTGTTTTTTAGCTAAAATTCCTTCCAGCGGAGCCAGAATGAGGGAAATAGGGGTTCTGAATTCGTGGCTAAGGTTGGTAAGGAACTTAATTTTCATCTGGTCCAGATCGCGAATGCGTTGCACCTCCCGCTTTTGCTGTTCCTCCGTAAATTTCTGCCTGATTTTCTGGATACCACGACGACGCAGGTACCAAATCGTGAATCCAAGGGCGAAGGCATAGAAGAGGTAGGCGTAAATAGTCAGATAAAAGGGGGGGTGAACCACAATGGTAATCGATGCCCCTGCGGGTTCCAGACATTGCCGTGCGTGCTGGTTTGTACTTCGAAGACGTATTCACCGGGATTGAGATTCGTATAATGAGCTACGGTTGTTTTGCCCGCATAGTACCAGTCTTCCTGATAGCCTTTCAACCGATACCGATACGCATTCTGATGGGCGTTGGTATAATTCAATGAGGCATAACTAATGGAGAAATTCTGCTTGTAATCCAGATGAATAACTTTTGCCAGCGAAATATGCTCTGTGGTAATGGTTGAGTCAGCCGCCGTAATGGTTTTATTACCCACTTTCAGATCGGTAAATTGAATGGGGTACGACAAAGCACTTGATTTTATAGTACTGGTAGTAAGGAAATTAAATCCCTGAATACCCCCAAAAAACAAAGTCTGATCTGAAGCTAATAAGCCCGATCCATACGCGAAAATGTCATCCTGAAGACCATTGTGAGCGGTATAATTCGTAAATCGGCTGCCTCCTTCATCCAGGCTGCTGATGCCTTTATTGGTACTTACCCAAAGTCTTCCCTCTCCATCGCTAAGAATTTTATTAACGATGCCGTTGGGTAATCCTTTTTGGGCCCCATAGGGAATGAATGAACGGCTGGCTGGATTAAATCGGACCAGTCCTTCCCCATTCGTTCCAATCCAGAGGGAACCTTTTGCATCGGCATGAATGGACGTGATGCGATTACTAGGCAGGTTACTGTTCCCCTTGTCATACCGAATGGCCTTTTGAGTCACGGGATTCAACACCGCAAGACCTGTTCCAAACGAACCAATCCAGAGATTACCCTGCTGGTCTTCTTCGATGGCTCGTATGTAAGCATTTAACGGAATAACGGATGGGCCTGCGTGGGAGGGAGGGTTGAGGTACGTAAACTCCTTTCGAACCGGGTCGAAACAATTGAGACCGCCTCCGTTTGTGCCTATCCAGATTTTGCCACTTCTGTCCGTCTTTAAGCAGAATATATCATTGTGATTAATAGTGGCATGAGGCAGGCCTGCCTTGAACTGCTGGCATTTTCCCGTGGCAACGTCCAGCAAAAACAAGCCTTCCTGAAATGTACCAATCCATAACTGATTATGTGGAGCAAGGGTCATGCAGAGAATAGCCAGGTTAGGTAATTCGGCTCCCTCGTTTGAATAAAGCCTGACCCGGCTGAATCGATTGGTTTTGCGGTGGTAGAGATTCAATCCTCCACCGTCGGTACCGACCCACAAATCCCCGTTAGGATTTTCGGCGAAAGAGGTAACAAAAGGGGCACTGAGGCTGGCGGCATCACCGGGCCGACTTTTTTGTAAACCAAATAGTGTAAGATTTTTGTCGTACTTGTTAATGCCGCCCTGATAGGTTCCTAACCAGGTAATGCCCATAGGATCAATGAACATGCACTTGACGGCTCGATTGGCCAGACTGAACGGTACGTTCGGGTTTGGCAGGTATCTTTCTACTTTGCCCGTCTCCCCATCCATAATGTTCAGACCCATTTCCGTACAAATCCATAATCGATTGGCTTCATCAGCTCGATGGCATAAATCGTATTGTTACTGAGAGATGCAGGATCATTCTTTTGGTAACGAAACGTTTTAAATCCACTTTCGTCAGGTAAAAGCAGATTGAGACCGTTTTGAGTGCCTACCCATATTCTTCCCTTTTTGTCCTGAGTAATGCACATCGTCGTACTACTCGCCAGACTGTTAGGATTGTTGGGATCGTGGAAAAAGGCTTTGAACTGGTTTGTTTTCTTCTGATAGACAACCAGCCCATCATTGGTAGTGATCCAGATACGTTTTTGCTGATCTTCGAATACCCGCCGACAGGGTTTTCCGTCTACTAAGGCATAATTTTTAATGGGAGGTCGAGTCACTTTTAACGTTTGGGGGTCTACGTTAAACACACCCGAATGCGTTCCTACCCACAGCCTCCCCTGTTGATCGCTGCAAATGGAATACACGTTCAACCCAACATTAATCCGAATGAATGAATCTTTTTTCCGGTCGTATAAATGGAGAGAACCCTCAATGGTTCCGATCCACAAGCGACCCGCAGCATCTTCGAACAACGCAGAAACCTCATTGGAGCCCAGGCTATTCGGATTGGATTGCTCATGGTGGTATACCGTGAAATTAGAACCATTGTATTTGTTAAGCCCATCTTCCGTCGCAAACCATAATAAACCGTATTTGTCTTTCAGAATAGCGGCAATGGTGTTTGAAGAAAGACCGTCTTTGGTGGTAAGCGAGGTAAACATCATGGGCTGCGGTCCAGCCCATGTCTCGAATGTCGGAAACAGGAGGGTACAGCTTAGTAAAATGGTAGCAAGTATGTTTTTAATCCGCATGTATGATCGTTAAAAGAAAAGCCTTAAAAATGCCCTATATATTTCCTTCCCTTTCGCTGAGATCCTGTTCGTCCTTGACTAGGTACGGATGGTCATGCGAATCGTTATCAATGCTTTTTTGACGAATTGTATACGCTTCCCTTCATCCGCTCGAACGCAGGGAGAGACTAACTTTCGTGCCTTTCTACCTTAGTTAAAGCATGTTTTGAGGTATTCTCTAAGACAAATGTAATTATTTATTAATATAATTATGATTTTAGACGGGTTGGTCAGAAAATAAATGTTCAATTGACACTTTATATTTACAGACTGAATCCTTGTCAAAAAGAAAATCTGGACGATGAAATGGTTTATACCTTTTAGCTCCCTACTGGGAAGCATGAATGCTTCGATTAACAAGGGAATCTAGGAAGAGGACATTTCTATGGACCTGGGTAACGTATAATAGTACACGTTACAGATTATTGAACATTTGTTTCACTCTTTTATACATTTGTTCTCACAGCAGCGAAAGCTTGTATTTTACTTTTGTTAAACTATTTCTTTGAAAAGTCATGAATTGGGTCGGGCAACACTTGGCCTGCTTAATGAAGCTGCACAAGCGATAGTTGATTAATGATCTGGCCTTTCTATCGTGACAATTGCCAGCATCACTACTTCACAGGAGAGGAGTTACCCATACTCCTAAGTCAGTTCATTGGATACCCATTCATCATGAAAATAGGAATACTCATTACAGTAGGCATACTTTGGTTATCGGTGGGCCATGCTCAGCAAATGGTATCTGAGAAACCTACCAATTTTGCGGTCACGAAAGCCGTGATCTATGTGGATACCAAAGAAGCAGAGCTGGTTCAGACCTCAGCTCAATTGCTTCAACAGGATATTGAACGGGTAACGGGGCGGAAAGTGCCCTTGATCCATACGCTGGACAAGATTCGTCAAAACGTCATTGCCATTGGCACGATGGAACAATCTGGATTTCTGAACCAATTAGCAACGGCCCAGAAACTTTCAGGTATGACCGATACCTGGGAAGCATACCAGATCAGACTTATAAGCAATCCTTCTCCCACCATTTCTCAGGCTTTAGTCATCAACGGTAATGATCGAAGGGGAGTCGCGTATGGCGTGTTTGAATTATCCCGTCAGTTGGGCGTGTCTCCTTGGTACTGGTGGGCTGATGTACCGGTAAAAAAGCAGAACGAAGTATACATTCAGAAAAATACGCAGCTACAGGATGCTCCCCAAGTGAAGTATCGGGGCATTTTTCTGAACGATGAAGCCCCCGCCTTATCCGGATGGGCTAAAGAAAAATTTGGCGGCTTTAACCATAAGTTCTACGAAAAAGTATTCGAACTTATCCTTCGTCTGAAAGGGAACTATATCTGGCCTGCCATGTGGGGAAACGCTTTTTACGCGGACGACTCACTGAATATCAAAATGGCTGAAAAGTATGGCATCGTGATTGGAACGTCTCACCATGAACCCTTAATGCGGGCCCATGACGAGTGGCGACGAGTAGGGAAAGGTGCCTGGAATTACGAAACCAACTCACAGCAACTGCGTCAGTTCTGGCGGGAGGGAATGAAGCGGGCTTCCAATGAGAAAATCGTTAGCATCGGCATGAGGGGAGATGGAGACGAACCCATGTCGAGAGAAACGGCGACTGCCCTGCTGGAAAAAATTGTGGATGACCAACGGAAAATCATCTCGGAAGTAACCGGAAAACGGGCCGAAGAAACGCCGCAGTTATGGGCTTTGTACAAAGAGGTTCAGGATTATTACGACAAGGGAATGCGGGTGCCCGACGACGTTACTCTATTGCTGTGCGACGATAACTGGGGTAACCTGCGAAAGCTCCCTTCTCCAAAGGCTGGTAGCCGGAAGGGAGGATACGGGATTTATTACCACTTTGATTACGTAGGCGGACCCAGAAATTACAAATGGCTGAATACCAATCCACTACCCCGGATCTGGGAGCAGATGCATCTGGCCTGGGAGCATCAGGTTAAAAACATCTGGATTGTGAATGTGGGTGACTTGAAACCCATGGAATTTCCTATTTCTTTTTTCCTGGATTATGCCTGGAATCCAGAGCGAATAGGCCCTGACCAGTTACAGACCTATACGCAGGAATGGGCAGCGGCTCAGTTTGGTAAAGCGGACGCTTCTGAAATTGCCTTCCTGCTGGCCCGTTACGCCAAGTATAATGCCCGCAGAAAACCCGAACTACTGGACGCAAAAACGTACAGACTAGAAAATGGAGAATGGGAAACGGTAGTAACCGATTATAATGATCTGTTAGGCAAAGCCGAGAAGCTGAATGCCAAACTTCCAACGCAATATCGGGATGCATTTTTTCAACTGGTGTTACATCCGATTCAGGCCTGTGCCAATCTGAATGAAATGTATTACCAGGTCGCACTCAATCATCAGGCGTATCAACAAAAATGGAAAGAAACCAATGCGTACGCTGAACGGGTCAGGGAATTATACGAAAAAGATTCACTGATCACCCAACGGTATCACCAGCTTAATAATGGTAAGTGGAATCATTTCATGAGCCAGACGCACATTGGTTACACCTACTGGCAACAGCCTGAACGACAACGCATGCCTCAGGTATTTCGTTTGTCCGATGGAGAAGGAAGCGAAAAACCTTTCTCCCAAACCGCAAACTCGCGTCAGGCAACAATTCCGGCAGGAGTAAAAAGCCCGGTTTTCTATCAGGATGAAAAACGGGGCGTTTCCATAGAGGCGGATCATTTTACCCACGTTGTTCATTCCAACGGAGTAACCTGGAAAGTGCTGCCCGACCACGGTCGAACGGGTTCGGCCCTGACGGCTTTTCCCGTAACAGGCTCCGAACAAAGTCCGGGAGGAAACGCCCCGCACGTAGCGTATGACATTTATACGTATGCCGACGGAGAGGCCACCATTCACGCGTATTTTTCTCCGAGTCTGAACTTCTATGGTTCCGAAAAAGGATTGCAATATGCCTTGTCCGTAGACGATCAAACGCCACAACTCATCAGTCTCAATCAGGAAGACAAAACGAGTGACCGGGGCGTGTGGAACCAGTGGGCGGCTAACAATATCATCATAAAGCCCAGTAAACACCGATTTGACAAACCGGGCAAACACACGATCAAGTTCTGGCTGGTTAGTCCGGGAGTCGTGTTACAAAAGCTGGTAGTGGACTTTGGGAACATCGAGCCAAGCTATTTGGGGCCGGAAGAAACTAGGTATGAAACATCTGATAAATAGATATGATACGACTGAAGTATACGCCAATTGCTTTACTGGGGATAGGTTTTCTGGCCCTGACCAATTTTACGACGGATTCTAACTCGCTACTACCGTTGAATCTTCCGTCACTGAAAGAGGTGTATAAGGACGATTTCCTGATCGGAACCGCTTTAAATGCGGGGCAGATTGACGAGAAAAGTCCAAAGGAGACGCAGCTCATCGCGGAGCAATTCAATGCCGCTACGCCCGAAAATATCATGAAGGCGGAAGTGATTCACCCCCGTTGGGATCAATACAACTTCACGTATGCAGACAAGCTGGTTGAATTTGGAAAAAAGAATAAATTGGCCATCAATGCTCATACGCTGGTGTGGCATAGTCAGTTGCCGCCTTTTGTACGGAAAATCAAGCGTGCGGACTCCCTTCAGTTATTCCTCAAAGAACACATCCAGACCGTTGCGGGTCGCTACCGTGGAAAAGTACAATCCTGGGACGTCGTTAATGAAGCCTTAAACGAAGATGGAACACTCCGCAAATCCATATTTCTCAATAAGTTAGGCGAAGGGTATCTGGTGGAAGCATTTAGACTGGCTCAGGCGGCTTCCCCCGAAACGCAACTGTACTACAACGATTACAACAATGAGCAACCCGCCAAAAGAGCAGGTTGTATTGAAATCATTAAAAAGATTCAGGCGGCAGGCGTACGAATTGACGGCGTGGGTATTCAGGGCCATTGGCACGTAGGTAAAATCCCCTTACAGCATATCGAAGAAAGCATCTTGGCGTACGCGGCTTTGGGTGTTAAAGTAGCCATCACGGAGCTGGACATTGAGGTACTGAAACGTGATTTTCAGGGAGCTGAAGTCAGCCAGCGGATGAGTAATGAGCAAGGCCTGAACCCTTATACCAGCGGACTACCCGACTCACTTCAGCAACAACTGGCCCGTGATTACGAGTCGCTGTTTAAGCTGTTTGTGAAGCACAAAGACAAAATAGCGAGAGTTACTTTCTGGGGCGTGCATGATGGACAAAGCTGGCTTAACGGCTGGCCCGTGCGGGGAAGAACCAATTATCCCTTGCTGTTCGACCGGCAATACAATCCCAAACCAGCTTTTTATAAAGTCATTCAGGCTCATCAATAATTAACCCATGCGACCATCCCCCTCACCTCAATTATCAGTACTCGAAAAAATAGGATATAGCCTGGGAGACCTGGCAGCGAACCTTATTTTCCAGACGCTGATGGCTTTTCTTACGTTTTTCTATACGGATGTCTATAAAATTTCGCCCGGAAGTGCCAGCTTTATTATGCTCACGGGTGGGTTTATTGGAGCCATATTCAATCTGGCGATGGGAGCCATCGCCGACAGAACCCAGACGAAATGGGGCAAATTCCGGCCCTGGATCCTTTGGACATCTGTACCCTTCGGCATCATCGCTCTGCTCGCTTTTTCGACGCCTTCCTTTAGCGAAAGCGGGAAAATAGCGTATGCGTTCGTGACGTACCTGATTCTGGTTATGGTGTATTCGGCTAATAATCTGCCCTACTCGGCCCTGAGTGGGGTAATGACGGGCGATATGAAAGAACGCAACAGCCTTTCTTCGTACCGTTTTGTGGCGGTAATGATTGCTCAGTTTATCGTACAGGTATTGTTATTGCCTTTGGTCATTTCGATTGGTAAAGGCGATAAGGCCGCCGGGTTCGAAAAGGTAATGACCGTATTTGCCATTACCGGGGTAATCTGTTTTCTGATTACCTTCTTCACCACCAAAGAACGCGTCTCACCGCCTAAAGAACAGAAGACGCCGCTGGTACAGGACTTGTCGGATTTGATTCATAACCGGCCCTGGCTGATTATGCTGGGCCTCACCGTTCTGGTATTTATTACCCTGGCCATCAAGGGTGGAATGAACATTTTTTACTTCAAGTATTACTTAACTACCGCCAGTCAGGTTGCTTTTCTGGATAATCTGGGCTTTGGAAGCCTGCTCAATTCCCTGGAAAGTATCACGGGTAAAGCGGCTCTGGCTGAGTTTCGCAAGCCCGGCAGTGCTCCCTACGCCACGGCCAGTGTGGTGAGTGCGGCCAGTACCCTGGCTATGATTGTAGGCATCATCTGTTCAAAGTCGCTGGCTGATAAAATCGGAAAGCGAAATGTGTATGCTATTTTTCTGACCCTTTCGGGAATGACTTTGCTGGTCATCAATTTCCTTCCGCAGACCGCCGTGTCCACCGTTTTTGCCTTACAGACGCTGCATGGCTTTCTGTACGGCATCACCACGCCGCTTTTATGGGCGATGATAGCCGACGTAGCCGATTACAGTGAATGGAAGAACAACCGGAGAGCAACGGCCATCATTTTTCCGCCATGATTTTTGGTCTGAAAGTAGGCCTGAGTTTTGGAGGAGCCATTGCCGCCTGGTTGCTCAGTACCTTCGGTTACGATGCCGAGGCGGCTGTGCAGACCGAAAGTGCCGTTCAGGGCATTCGCTTACTGGTGAGTTTGGTTCCCGGCCTGATTTTCATGGGCGGAGCAACGCTGCTGTTCGGATACCGCATTGATAAAAAAATGGAGGATAAGCTTGAATTAGACCTTCAGGCCAGACGTAGTGCCCTTCTAGAAACCCATAACTAATTTTTGCTATGCCAGAAGATTCAATTGAGCATATTGATTTTGCAGAACTCCGTACGCAGGCGATTTCCCAGCCGCTGGTCTCTCACATGTATACCGCTGATCCGTCGGCTCACGTATTTGAGGGAAAAATCTACATCTATCCTTCGCATGATATTGATGCCGGTATTCCATTTGACGATTTGGGAAGCCATTTTGCCATGGAAGACTACCACGTTTTTTCCATGGAAACGCCGAATGCACCCGCAGTTGATCATGGACTGGCTTTGCACGTAAAGGAGGTGCCTTGGGCAGAACGGCAAATGTGGGCACCCGATGCGGCATCTAAAGGAGGGAAGTATTACCTGTATTTTCCCGCGAAAAAAGCCGACGGCATTTTTCAGATTGGCGTCGCCGTCAGCGATTCTCCCGCCGGACCCTTTACCCCGCAACCCGAAGCCATCCAGGGAAGTTATTCCATTGATCCTGCGGTTTTTGTGGATGATGACGGCGTAGCTTATATGTATTTTGGCGGCTTGTGGGGGGACAGTTACAGTCGTATCGGGCGAATACGTACGATGAAAGCCATACC
>NZ_NHPP01000026.1 GCF_002838835.1 Siphonobacter sp. SORGH_AS_0500 | reverse complement strand
GTGTGAGTGTGTAGTTGGAAAGGAAAATCCATAAAGGTAAGGGATTTGTTTGAAATGGGAGGTATAACCCCGGAGGGGTTCAATATGGATAGCCCCGGATGATAATCCGGGGAAAAATGCGATACCCATTATATATCCATTCCGGCATAAATTTTAGCTTGGGGCTATTCATATTTAACCCCTCTTGGGTTATAGAAGCTACCGTATCGAAGTACAGTAGCTTCTATATAACGGAAAACCGTAAAAAGACCCCGAAAACTATTTCAGCTTTTCAATCTCCGTTCTCACAAAATTCATCAAACTGGCGATGTGTTCTTTCGAGAAATCAAAAGGAATATTTGCCGCTGCGTAAATCTCTCCCATCGGGCGGGTATACCCCAGTTTTAGAGCATTCAGGTAACCTTCCAACCCTTTTTTCGGATCTTCCTTATAGTTCTTCCAAACGCCGATGGCTCCTAACTGAGCAATGCCGTATTCAATGTAATAAAAAGGCACTTCGTAAATGTGCAATTGCCGTTGCCACTGATACGCTTTGAAACGCTCCAGTCCGCTCCAGTCGGTAATGGTATCGCTGAATCGACCAAAGATTTGTAACCAGGCCTCATTGCGTTCGTCTATGGAATGCGTAGGATTTTCGTAGAGCCAGTGCTGAAAGGCATCAACGGTAGCTACCCAGGGTAGGGTCTCAATGATATCTTCCAGATGCTCCAGCTTCGCCCGACGTAAGTCTTCAGGATTCGGGAAAAAGATATCCCAGTGATCCATCGTAATTAACTCCATGCTCATGGAAGCCAGCTCGGCTACTTCGCTGGGCACATTACGGAAGCTATTCAGGGCTAAGTCCCGGGTAACAATGCTATGAACGGCATGGCCCCCTTCGTGCAGAATTGTCACCATATCCCGCAGGTTAGAAGTGGCATTCATGAAAATAAACGGCACCCCTGATTCTTCCAGCGGATAGTTATACCCGCCCGGAGCCTTACCCTTGCGGGATTCCAGATCAAAGCGGCCCATCGTTCGCATCACCCGCAGGTAACTGCCCAATTCAGGATCAAGTCGGTCAAAAACTTCAATGGTCTTGGTTAATAAATCTTCCCCGCCCGCGAAGGGTTTGAGTGGAGCCTGCCCGGTTGGATCTACCAGCTTGTCCCAGGGACGCAAGTCAGCCGTTTGTAAAGCTTGTTTGCGTTCCGCTGAAAGTTCGTTCAACACCGGAACTACCGTCTGAGCAATGGCATCGTGAAAGTTGAAGCAATCTTCCACGGTATAATCAAAGCGACCCATCGCGGCAAACATGTAATCCCGGAAGTTGGCAAAGCCTGCATTCTGAGCTACCTGATGCCGAAGGTCACGAAGCTGATTGAGTAAGTCGTCCAGGGCTTCGTGATCCTGATAACGACGTTCCCAAATAGTTTTCCAGGCTTCTTCTCGTACGGCCCGATCAGGTTGCATCAGAAAATCGCCTGCCTTCTGAAGCGTCATTTCTTCCCCGTTCAGGGTAACCGTCATGGCTCCGGCAATATTTCCGTACTGACTTTGTAATTGCTGAATCTGGGTGAAAAGGGGCACGTTTTCCGTTCGGAAAATTTCAATTTGCCGACGCATGGCCCGAAGGGTAATGAAATATCCTTCGTCTTTCAGTTCATCTACGTAAGGACTCGCAAGGGCTTTCTGATCCAAAACATTGGAAATTTCAGCCCAGTGCGGTTGAATATTTTCGTTAAACTCATGGAAGGCCGAGACGTACGCTTCATTACTCGTATCAGTCGTCATACGGATGTATCGCCAGGCGAAATTTTCGGAAAGGTAACTTTCCAGTTCCGAACGATCCTGAAACCAGGTTCGTAATTCGTCGGCATTCAGGACGATGCGATCTTTCAGTTCATCAAAATAAGGCTGAACGCTCGTCCAGTCGGTTAATTCATAAGCAGCAGGCAAAAAAGCCCTCTCTCGCTGAGGCAGTGACTCGATCATGGAAATATGTTTTGAGTTTTGGGTTTAGAGTTATGCGTGAACAGAATGAATCGATCTTTTCACAAAAGTAAAGGGTTTGGATAGCCAAGCTTTAACCCTAAACTCCCAACTCTAAACTCCAAACATTAGATTAACTAACAAAACCTGCCTTCAATCTAAAGCATTCAAGAGAAATTTCGATTAAAAAATTCTTTTCTTTGAAAGACTTAAACCTCTAGCTATTGATCAAATGCCTCTTATCCTGACCTTTCTGGCCATTGCGTTACTCATTTTTTTTATCGCCTATGTTCGGCTGGACACCTTCCTGTCCTTTCTCATCATTTGTATCGGCCTCGGTCTGGCGAGTGGTATGGAAGTGGCCGCTGTGGGCCAGGCCATTAAAAAAGGCATTGGCGACACGTTGGGTGATCTGGTGTTAATCGTTGGCTTCGGAGCCATGCTGGGAAAACTGGTGGCCGAAAGCGGGGCTGCTCAGCGAATTACGGATGCCATTGTTCAGATTTTCGGAAAGAAAAACCTACCCTGGGGCATGGCTCTGGCAGGTTTTGTCATTGGTATTCCGCTCTTCTATAATGCCGGTTTCGTCATCGTTTTCCCGCTGATCGTGGCCGTTTCGGTTTCGGCTCGGGTTCCCATTCTAACCGTTGGAATTCCCATGTTATCGGCCCTGTCAGTGGCTCACGGGTATTTGCCACCGCATCCTTCGCCAGCGGCCATTGCGGGTCGGTTTAATGCTGATTTAGGAAAGGTGCTATTATACGGAATAGCAATCGCTATTCCAGCCATTGCCATTGCTGGCCCTATTTTCGGACGAACCTTAAAAAAATATAATCCGGTACTGGATCCCGATTTGCTTTCCGTAAAAAAGATGTCAGCCGAAGAGTTACCCGGTTTGGGCATTAGTTTGTTTACGGCCTTATTACCCGTCATTCTGCTGGCCTTAACTACGATCTTTCGGCCTTATTTACCACCCAATCCAGCCATTCAGCTCATCAGCGAGCCTTATTTTGGCATGTTTCTTTCGGTATTGGTTGCCATGTATGCCCTGGGTATCGCTCGCGGCAAAAGCATGAAGCAGGTAACGGGTCAGTTGGAAGAGGCTTTTAAAGGCTGTTCGGTTATTCTTCTGGTCGTTGCCGGAGCTTCGGCTTTGAAGGAAATCATGCAGGCCGCCGGAATTAGTACCTACCTTGGAGAGCAATTGCGAATGTTGCCCATTTCCCCGCTGGTATTGGGCTGGCTCATTGCCGGACTGATTCGTATCTGCGTGGGTTCAGCGACTGTCGCCGGACTAACCGCCGTGGGTTTAGTTGCTCCGATATTAGTGGCTCGTCCCGATGTTTCGCCAGAGTTAATGGTATTATCCATCGGAGCGGGGAGTTTGATGTGTTCGCATTTCAATGACGGCGGTTTCTGGTTATATAAAGAGTATTTTAATCTTAGTATTAAAGAAACGCTTAAAACCTGGACGGTCATGGAGACCCTGGTATCCATTATTGGTCTTTTCGGCGTATTAATTCTGGACGCCTTTATTTAAGTGGTTGCTTAATAAGCTCTTGTAATTATTTGATAGTATCTTTTTGTAGTTGTAAAATATTGATTAATAGTCTATTAACTAACAACCGAAGCGGCGGCCGCTAAAAACGATCAACTGCTTAGTTAGTCATTCATCAAAATAAGAGGCGGGGTTAATTAACTCCAAACCGCTTTGGCGGCCGTTTCATTATTCCCATATCATTCATGGAAGATTGGTTTTCCCTGCAAAATCCCGACGCTGTAGCGTCACCCGGAATCGTGTTTTATCGCGACCGGATTCGTAGAAACATTGCCATTATGGTGGCCATCGCGGGAAGTCCCGAGCGACTGGTACCCCATACCAAAACCCACAAAACGGTTGAGGTGCTGAAAATGCAACTGGAAGTAGGGATTACTAAATTCAAAGTATCCACCCTGGCCGAAGCCGAAATGGCAGCTTTGGCAGGTGCTCCCTGGGTGTTACTGGCCTATCCGCTGGTGGGTCCCAACATCGCTCGTTTTTACGAGTTAATGCAGAAATATCCCGAAACGCAGTTTTCTGCGTTGGTAGATAACATCGCCGCAGCAGATACGATTCATACGTTTTTTGAACATCAAAAGGCATCGCTTTTCATTGATGTTAATAATGGAATGAACCGTACGGGAGCTGAAGTAGAGGACTTACCTGCGTTGGTGGAACACATTGAATCGTTGGCAAACCTGGAGCTGAAAGGACTCCACATCTACGACGGACACCTCCGTAATCCAGACTTTGAAGAACGTAAAGTAGAAGTCAATGAAGCGTATGAACGGGTAATTACAGCGGTTGAAATTCGGGAAGACTGGATGGTTATTACCGGAGGTACACCTTCGTTTACGGTTCATGCATTGCGGGAAGGTAACTACCTGAGCCCGGGGACTTGTTTGCTTTGGGATTGGGGGTATGACGATTTACTGGAAGAACAGCCGTTCGAATGGGCTGCCGTGCTTCTTACCCGGGTCGTCTCTAAGCCAACCGAAGGCATCATTACCATTGATTTAGGGCACAAAGCCGTAGCTGCCGAGAATCCGGTGGACCGTCGGGTAAAATTCCTCAATCTGGTGGATTATGAATTAACCGGCCAAAGCGAAGAGCATGGGGTTTTAAAAGTATCCAGTTGGGAATCACTTCAGGTAGGCGACGTATTATATGCCATTCCTTACCACGTTTGCCCAACCGTTGCTCTACACGAAACCGCCACTGTGGTGGAAGATGGGCAGGTCGTTGACGAATGGAATATCCTGTCAAGAAAACGAAAAATTACGGTTTAATAGTAGATAGTAAGGTTCAAAAGGTTCGACTCCGCAATGGGCCGAACCTTTGTTTTTTACAAGGTAGAGACGGTTTTACTACTAGTCATACACTATGGTTGGTGTCTCACCAACCACGATTTGCGTGCAAATGGCTGGTGAGACACCAGCCATGGCGAGGAGAGCCAGACACGATAAAGCCGTGTCTATACCATTTCAAAACTTTACGCCGTGGTTGGTGTCTCACCAACCACGGTTTGCGTACAAACGACTGGTGCGACACCAGCCATGGTGGGGAAGCCAGACACGATAAAGTCGTGTCTCTACCACATTTATAATGAACGGAAATTTCCTTTTTCATCGTTTCTAAATAGGCTTGGTTCATTCCGGGCTGGAATTGATTTTTCAGTGTATTCTATTTTGTAAACTTGAAAACCTATGCAAAAGAGACAATTAGGGAAATCGGAGGTGGAAATTGCACCCCTGATTTTTGGGGGTAACGTGTTTGGCTGGACAATTGACGAAGCGAAATCTTTTCAATTGCTGGATGCTTTTGTGGCTGCTGGATTTAATTGCATTGACACGGCAGACGTGTATTCCCGCTGGGTACCGGGTAATATTGGCGGAGAATCGGAAACGATTATTGGAAAATGGCAGCAGGCTAGGGGCAATCGCGACAAGCTGGTTATTGCCACTAAGATCGGAGCCGATAACGGTAAAGGCCAGCCGGATGTCAGTAAAGCGTATATCCTGAAAGGGGTAGAAGATTCACTTCGTCGTTTGCAAACCGATTATATTGATTTATATCAGACCCATTATGACAACGAAGCAACGCCTGTGGAGGAAACACTGGAAGCTTACGATCAGTTGGTACGTGAGGGGAAAGTACGGATCATTGGTACGTCTAATATGAGTCCTGAACGGCTGAAAGCTTCGCTGGAAGCGAGCAAGAAATACGGTTACCCGCGTTACGAAACTCTACAGCCGCATTATAATCTGCTGGAGCGGGAAGAATACGAAAAAGCCTACGAGCCGATTGTTCTGGAACATCAGCTCAGCACGATTAACTATTACGCTCTGGCGAGTGGTTTTCTGACCGGAAAATATCGCTCCGAAGCCGATTTAAATAAAAGTCAGCGGGGGCAGGGGGTAAAGAAATACCTGAACGAACAGGGTTTAACTGTATTAAGCGTGCTGGATGAACTGGCGAAGGAATACAACGTAAGTCCGGCGGCCATTTCGCTGGCCTGGCTTATCGCTCGTCCATCCGTGGCGGCTCCGATTGCCAGTGCTACCAGTGATAATCAGTTGAATTCGTTTAAAGAAGCCGTAAGTATCTCGTTGAGTACAGAAGCGATTGAAAAATTAGATCAGGCGAGTAACTGGCAATAGGTAACTCTCGAATCTTCATGAACGCAGATGGGCCAGACCTGTCTGCGTTTATTTTTTAGTGAAGGTATAGGCCCAGTAAATCAGCACGAGCTGAAGCGGGAGTCGTGCCCATAAAATCCAGGAGGGAATGTGGGAAAACTTATCGGAAATGGCCATGTACCAGTTTGCGGGAAAAACAGCAATCAGCAGCAGAATAATGCCCCAGGCCGCCCAGGCTCTGACGGAGGGAATCAATACGGCAAAGCCCAGGATTATTTCAGCAATTCCACTGAGATAAACCATCGTCAGGGGAGCCGGAATGTAGGGTGGCATGATGCGAACGTACGTTTCCGGACGGATAAAATGCAGAATCCCGGCCACAACGTAAACCAGAGATATTAGATAAAGACTCATGGTCAGATTTTTATGAATAAAGTCTTTAGCCCGGAAGTTTGTTTGCGGATTAACGGGATTTTCGTCGAAATACCTGATAATTATAGCCCGCCAGAATCGCCTGATTTCGCAGATGCGTAACCGAAAGCTGAACGGCATTAACTACCGACTGGTATTGAAGCCCGGTATGTTCCGAAATTTCCTCGATGGATCGCCCGTCCCTATACCGTAATTCCATCACCTGCCGTTTGCGGCGGGGTAAGGTGTTTAGGGATTGAGTAGCGAAGCTTTGCCAGGAAAAATCTACTTCCTTTTCGATCATACGACTTTCCGGACAATCTTCCACGGGTAAGTCGATCCCTTCCATTTCCTGATTCAGGGAAATATGGTGGGCGGGCAAAAGTTTCAGAATCTGATTCCGAAGCGAGAATTTCAGGTAAGGGGTTAAGGGAGCATTTCGATTCAGATTTTGCCGATGCTGCCAGATCCAGAGAAATAAATCCTGAATGGCATCTTCAATCATATCTGCATCCGCAAAGCGTCTAAGGGCCCAGGAACGCAGGGGTCGGTAATGTCGACTGTATAAAATACCCCAGGCATCGGCGTCGCCGTCCAGTAAGGCATTCCATAAAATTTGGTCAGAACAAGTGGACACGGTACTGAATCAGGTTAGAAAGCTCGTTTAACCTAACAAAATTGGGCAATCCATGCATACAAAACTTACCAGAGCTTGTCTTTAATTGATACTATATTTGCATAATTTTCGTAATTGTCAGGGAAGGTTTGAAAACTACGCATCATGAAGCCCCTTTATCATCGGTTTAATTTTGAAGGAAGTTCATCATTTGGACTGCGACAGGTAGTAGAACCCTACTTCTATAATCGCTGGCATTACCACCCTGAATTTGAAATTACCTGGGTTCAGAAGGGCACCGGTACGCGGCTTGTCGGGGATCACGTGGAGGCTTTTGAAAGTGGTGAGTTAATCCTGCTGGGGTCTAATGTGCCCCACCTCTGGCGATCCGACGAAGCCTATTTTCATCCCGATAATGCCGAGCTTTGTAGTTCCTTATCAATTCATTTTGCGGAAGATTTTGCGGGGAAAGAATTCACGCAGTTACCCGAAACCAAACCCCTGCGGGACTTATTTCAAAAGGCTCAGTATGGTTTAAAAGTAACGGGTGTTACCAAAGAACAGATTCAAAAACGGATGCTGGAGTTTACGGGGCAGGATGATTTATACCGATTACTGGGGTTAATGGACATTCTGCGAATACTGGCTCTGTCGAAAGAGCTAACGCCACTGGCCAGTGTGGGTTATACCGTACCTGTAGATGGTAATGATACTGAGCGTCTGGCGAAAATTTACCATTACACGTTTACTCATTTCGCCCAAAAAATTACGCTGGAAGAAATTGCGGAGGAGGTAGCTCTCAATCCGCATTCGTTCTGTCGGTATTTCAAAAGTCGGGTTCGAAAAACGTATACACAGTTTCTGTCGGAGGTACGTATTGGCCAGGCCTGCAAAGTTCTGATTTCCGGGGATTTACCCATTGCTCAGGTTTGTTACGAAAGCGGTTACGCGAACTTCTCGCATTTCAACCGCCATTTTAAACGCATTACGGGATTAACTCCGGTGGAATACCGCCGGGCTTACCAGAAGGAATAAGGCTGAAGTTTGAAAGTAAAGGAATGCCTGAAGTATTTTTTGTGCTTTATACCAATGGCCGTTTGTGAAAGATTAGCCAATCAACCATTAACCGTATTACCGCTTTTGGGGTGACCGAACAATTTCGTTGAGCAAGATAGTCAGGTCATTGTTCATCAACTGAAGTTCAGTAGCTAGTTGCCCCAGCATCGTCGAGCGGACCGTTAAGTCTTCCGTGGTATAGAGATCTCCCGTGCCAAAGTAATCGACTTCATGACCTTTGTGCTTACGGTTTTGCTTGGCATCGGCATCAAGCGAAACCAGAATTTCCCAACGGCTTCGTAAACCCTCAATCAAAGAAGGACTATTGGCAGACTTGGGTTTGTTGAGGTAATACCAAACCAAGGGAGGAAAAACGGTCGACGTAACCGGATGTACCCATATATCCCGCAATGGATTATTTAAGTGGCGATAATCAGTCTTAGGTGGTTTTTGTAGTAAAGAGGTAATACCCAAACTAGCTTCGGCTAGTCCTCCTCCAATACCCACCCATTCGCCTGCATCCTCATGGTCACCCAACTTGAGAAAACCAACCATCAGAGCCGTTAATGCCCCAGTGGTAATGGCACTAATCGTCATACGTTTTTCCCGACTGTTTTCCTGCCGGGTAAGTAAGGTAGCCGTCAAGGCAGCTCTTTTACTGTCGCAGTCAACGAGTGCAACTGCCGTCGCAATATCAAAGCTGGCCAGTTGAAGCTGGTCGGTCATTTTTTGCCGTATGGTCAGATACTCATTAGAGGCAGGCTCGCTAGGATTTTGCTGCTGCTCTAGCTGCGTGGCACGTACGAGTAATGGGGTAAGTCCTACGGCCTGAGCCATTCGCAAGCCACGGTCGCCATAGCGATGTCTAAGTAAGGAGTCATCGCTTGATCCCGCCTGTAAATCAGTAGGATGAAAAACGTATCCCGAAGTACCACTGGAATCAATAATGCAATTGTCAGTAGCCACTTTAGCAAGGGCTGATTTAGTTTGTCGGGAAGCCATACATCCGGTAAGAAGAATGGCAAGTAGAAAAAAGCCAGCTAACGGTGAGTAAAGACGTCGCATGATCATGATGGTATAGGTATTAATATCCTGAATACAAAGGTTGAAGACAATGAGCATTCAGAGTGTTATTCATCTATTACTAGCGTATTATCTTATAGAACCCTTGAGGTAAACCTATAGGGACTCCTAAGAAATCACTAAGGACTTACATGCTGATTTAGAGTAATCAGCCTATTGAAACGGGGGCAAGATAAAAGCTAGTCAATAAGATGAAAGCTGGAAGCAACGGGTTTAATCGTAAATTAATCCCACTCATGCTCTTTCGAACTTGCGATCCTGGGACTACGCCGGGCCGTTATGTTAGATGCTCTCAAGAATAGGAAAAAGCAAATGGTCGCAGGTGTTAAGCTTAGTAGACATGGAATCACCCGAAACAGTTTGGGGGGTAGTAATAAATACCAACGGCAGGTGGGTGGGAACCTGCCGTTTTTTAGGAATGAGATAGAATCTTGCAACAGAAGTATATTAAGCTTGTCAGACATGGAATGCCTAACATCATCCGAAACGTTAAATGGTATTCTACTTTCGCAATGAGCTTATTCATCAATTGTTCTAAACGTTAGATTAACCCTTGGCGTAGCTATTTTTTTACTGGGAGGGAGTCTGTGTAGCCAGAAGGTTTGCGTAGTGTCTTTCATAACCAACAGACTTCCATGCTCTAACAAAAGCTCTACTTTTTCTTTGCTCTGCTTGTGTTTAAACGCAAACTTTCTTTCAGCTCCAAAGCTTAATGAACCAATAGCTCCGTCTTTTTTCAAATCTGCTTCGGCATCGCTATGCCAGCTCATTCCTTCTTCGCCGGTATGGTAAAGATTAAGTAAACAGGAATTAAAAGTTTCACCCGTTTCTTTTTCGACTAGCGTTTTTAATACCAGCAATTCCGGCGTCCAGGGTAAGGCATGTTTGGTCGTATTGGAATACGTATACTGGTAGGGTTCTGTCCCATACCACGCTACCTTCCGTTTAGTAATGATTTCCTTACCAAATAGAACAGCCCTGTCGTTTTCCCACTGAATCGTTTCCAATAGCTTGTTTAGGAAAAAATCAGCCTCTGATTGGCTTAAGAGTTTGCCGTAATAATTTACCGTTCCGTCGTAAGGAAGCCAGTTTTTCTGCCTGTCTGGTTCGTAATCAAATAAATTCATCATACGGAATCTTGGTAACGCATGTACGAAAATGGGTAGCTATCTCTTATGATCTAATTTCCAGGCTTTGTATTTTTCTTTCAGACAATGCCCGCAGGGGCGGTAGTAATGCTGTAGGGCTTCTGCCTCGGAATGAAAAAATACCCGGTTTTCTTTTCTCATTCTTTTGCCTGACGAGCAACCCAGATCTCCGTAAATTTTTAGCTTCATATTCCCGGCTAAAACTACTTCTCTACGTCTGATTATATGCCTTATCGTAGCCGGAGATAGGTCTGAATGCCGTATCATGATTTAACTTATGGCGTCATGAAAAATGATTCCTAACGTGTGGCGTTCGCCTGCTTTTACTTCACTTACTCCGTGTTTCATAAAGATCCGATAATAGCCTTTGGTTCCCTTTTCGGGTTTAAAGTTGGTAGTGAATATCAGGCCATCTCCTTTTTGGGGACTTACTACAATGGCTTTGGACTGTGCCCTAGGTATTTGCTGGGTTAAGACAAACTCCCCTCCGAAATAATCCTTGTTAGGTTCATTCAAAAACAACACGAGTTGGATAGGGAAATAAACGTCTCCGTATAAATCCTGGTGCAAGGTATTAAAGCCACCTGTACCGTATTTTAAAATCAAAACCGTTGCTTTTGTCTGCCCATTCTGATGGCACTGTTTTACTAATTCAGCGTGGGTTAAAGGGAACACCGTGTCAATATTCAGCACTTTAAACCAGGTGTTTGCAATAGGAGCAAGGTATGGATAAAGGGTCTCTCTGATGGTTTGAATAAGATCAGGAAGGGGGTAGTTAAAGTATTTATACTCTCCCAATCCAAAACGATAGCGAGCCATTGTCACCGTTTTTCGATAAAAAGCTGAGGTATCATAACTGGCTTTTAATGCTTCACATTGTTCGTTCGTAAGCAAATTGGAGAGGGTATCATACCCCTTTTGATGCATGGCTTCGGTAAGGGCTGGCCAGTCTAACGCTTCTATTTTCTGGACGATAGTGCTCATAATTCCAATTCTTTGGATGAATACATTTGGGCTCCTTCCCAACCAATGATGGCTGTTTTGCGGGTGGTACCCCACATATACCCGCCCAAAGCTCCCGAGGACTGGATCACTCGATGGCAGGGAATTAAGAACGCAACAGGATTACTTCCGATAGCTGTTCCAACGGCTCTTGAAGCGTTTGGACTGCCCACTTGCTCCGCAATAGTGCCGTAAGTGGATAGCTTGCCCATGGGAATTTTTAATAAACTTTCCCAGATCTTTAACTGAAAATCGGTGCCTTTCAGATGCAGTTTAATTTGGTTGAGTTTGCTCCAGTCATGTTGAAAAATGAATAGAGCATTTTGCTGCATGACGTCTAATTTCTGCTGAAATACAGCATTGGGAAACTTCGCTTTAAGTTTAGCAAAGGCGACTTCTTCGTTCTCTTCGAAAGCCAGGTAACAAACGCCTTTGGCGGTGGAGGCCACAAGTAAAGAGCCAAATGGACTTTCGGCATAACTGAAATTAATCCGCAGATTTTTACCGCCATTTTTATATTCAGCGGGTGTCATCCCTTCAATGTTGATGAACAAATCATGCAGACGGCTGGTGCTGGAAAGTCCTGTTTCAAAGGTGGCATCAATCAGCGTAGTCCGGGTTTCTCCTAAGATTTTTTTCGCGTGTTCTACGCTGACATATTGCAGAAATTTCTTGGGACTTGTTCCTGCCCATTCGGTAAATAGCCGTTGAAAATGGGCCGGACTTAGATGAACCTTCTCGGCAACGTCGTCTAAATTGGGTTGTGCTCTGAAGTTATCCTTGATGTACGCAATCGCTTCTGCGATTCGGCTGTAATTAAGGGCTGCCTGTGTTTCCATGATCGTTCGTTTTGTGAGACAAATTTCTATGATCGCAGGCCGTCATAAAATCCGAAATATGCTGAATGTGATTCCATCCGATGTTAGCTGAGATAGCAAAGCAGGAATGATAGGGACGATGAGTTAGGATGCAGAATTACAAGGTAAACGGTACACTTTACGCTTTTTCAGATCTATAATTTGATGAAAACAGTGAGGACAAAATCCTTTGCTAATGGGGACTACAAACCTACACTTTGTTCCATTTTTCGATCGCCTGTTTTAACCATTCTGGAGCCTTATCCAGGGGAGGCATTTTGCCCTGGTTGGCGGAGGTTAGTTGCCGGGCTCGCTGCTCCATTTCGGCTAAACTAGGCACATCCCATTGGGCTCTCTCTTCATCGGTAGTAGCCGGATCGATATCCCATAGTCGGTAACGAATACCGTCAGGAACCAGTTGGGTACCATATTTCTGCGGTTGTCCTTGATACATATGCCAACGGTCTAAGGCCGCCGCAGCCAACCATTTTCCAGCCGGATTACCCAATTCAACACTCGTCAAAGCCCAGAGATGAGCCATCCAGATTTCATCGATGGTGTCGCCGTGCTGAAAAATTAACGCAGCATGGTAATAGTCCTGAGCGGTAATTACCTGCTTTTCTTCCACCATCTTTTGGACCCATTTGCGTCGTTCCTGATCACGTTGCCGTAAGGATTCATAGGCAAGTGTCCCCACTTCTGGGTGATTTACTCGCTCCTCCTGATCGGCTAGAAAAAGTTTCTGTAACGCTTCGTTCATAAGTTAATGAATATCAAAAATGGCGTGATACATACGTTCGGATTAGCAATCCTAGTCGATACGATTTAGGCATAGATTAGGTCCATCTCTAGGCTAGACGCGATGAAGTCGCGTCTCTACATTTTTAATGGCATCGTTCTTAAAAGCTCTTTCGGATTGGCAATCCCAGTAAGTAAATCAAAAATTAGTAAAATAGGAAGGTAACTGGAAATAGGGGGGACATGAAAGGGGGCGAAAACTCCGCCCTGGTTGGTGTCCTCACCAACCACTAGGCTTTTAGTAAGGGCTGGTGTCTTCACTAGCCAGGGCGGGAGATAAAAATTTCTCAACTGAAAACCGAATATAAATAACTAAAAAGTGAAAAAGCCGTACCTCTTTCGAAGTACGGCTTTGCGGCAATGAACAAATCATTCCTTTTCATTAGCCGGTTCCCAAAGTTCGATTTTATTACCTTCTGGATCGAGAATCCAGGCAAATTTGCCGTATTCGTATACTTCCATGTTGCCAACAAATTTCACGCCTTCTTCCTTAAGAACTACTATTAACTCTTCTAGGTTAGCTACTCGGAAATTAAGCATGAATTCTTTTGGAGATGGATTAAAATAAGCAGTTGCTTCAGGAAAAGGACTCCAGGTGATGTCACCTGTCTGATTATCCTTCCATTCAAAAGTGGCTCCGTATTCATTGGTATTAAAGCCCAGATGCTGTTTATACCAGTCACGCATCGCTTGTGGATCTTTCGTTTTGAAGAAGATGCCGCCAATACCCGTTACTCGTTTCATAAAATTTGATAGATGTTATCAAGTGCAACTGAGCTTAAAATTCAAGAGTTACGAAGATAATGATTACAGTCATCAACAAAGTTTATAGGCCATAAAACATTACAGGAAGTCAGATGAGCCCTAACTGAAACCAGAGACTAAAAAAAGCCGCACCTCTTTCGAAGTACGGCTTTGCGGCAATAAACAAATCATTGGGTTAATTTCTGCTTCCTCTGGAACGAGCCCCACCACCACCTCCTGGATTACCAGGAGCCACATTTTCACCGCCGCCCCGGGGAGAAAATCCGCCACCCCGGTTCTCAGAAGGTTGTCTCATGCCTCCATCCGAAGGCATTCCACCATTTCGTTCAATCCGACTGCCGCCCATGGAAGGGGCAGAAGGCTGGTTCATGGATGGCTGACGATTCGAGCGGAAGTCAGGTGAACCACCACGGTCGGGACGACTCATGCCACCAAAGGGATTATTGCTTTCCCGACCTGGTTGAGTAGGGCTGGGCGAGTCGTTGCGGCCTGGGTTCCATTGACGGCTGGGCTGACTGTTACCAAAGAGATTGTTATCCCGATTGGGCGTTGAAGGCTCTCCTGAGTTCTGATTCCATCCACGACTGGCTCGATTTCCCGCATCACCAAAAGGATTATTATCCCGATTGGGCGTTGAGGGTTCTCCTGGATTCTGATTCCATCCACGTCTGGCCCGATTCCCTGCATCGCCAAACGGGTTGTTAGATTCCTGGCCGGGTTGAGGGTTGGGAACGTTTTCGTTTCGTCCTGAAGTCCAGGGGGTATTGTTATTACCACCACGGTCAGGACGAACGGTTCCGTCAAAACCATTCATGCCATTGTTACGACGGTTTCCCTGATAATCGGGAGTACCATTTCTGTCAGGACGGTTGGGCGTATTATCCCGGTCGCCGGGACGATTCCAGTTTCCTCCATTCGTATGGTCCCAATTGCCATTGCGATCCCCTCTATTGGAGGTGTAATCCCGGTTGTAAAAGCCAACTCGGCGACCAAAATCATCCGCCCGACGCACATCTACCGGACGGCCTGTAGCACGTTGAATATCCCGACGATTCGGACCGCTCACATACGTCCGGTTGTTCGACTGATAGACGTTGTTAATGATTGTCGTATTATTATAAATATTGACAACCCGCGTCCGGGGAACGCAATATGAGTAAATACGAGGACTTAGTAAGTACTGACGGGGAACAAATACCCAGTAATTCCAAGGAAGGTTAATGTTGACATTGATGTTCATGCCCGGTCCCAGCGGAGCCCAGCCGTAATAACCGCCGCCATTCCGCCAATTTACCCAGGCTGGTCCCCACTCATAATCGGGAACCCAAACCCAGCGGTTGTACGCCATGACCCAACGGCCATAGTGGAAAGGAGCCCAGCCCCAGGGATAATCTGATACCCAGGTATTCCCATACTCGGTCATTTCCCAACGTCCAGCCGTTCCGTAAGGCTGAAAACCGGGGTCTACGTTGGGTGACCAGACCTGTCCATATTCAGGGTTCTGAATCCATTCACCGTAGGGGGAAAGCTCGTTATAGAAGGTAGCAAAAGATATATTGACGCCCGGCTGAGCCTGGACCGAGGCAATGCCCAGTCCAGTGGTTAGCAAGCAGACCAAAGCGATGATTCGGGATGTTTTCATGGCTGGTATGAATCGACGATGATTCTTTTAAAGCTTTAAAGTTGAGTAATTTATGGTGGATTTGCTACCTAAAAAATGTTAAATTCAGAGCTAGTGAGTTAACGGGTATTGGATACTTTAGATACGTAGAAGTTTATACCATAAGCAGTGGTAAGGCCGTATTTTAACATTTATTAGCGTTATGGTTATTCTGGAAATAGTTCTGATATTTATCGGACATTCATTATACCTCTAAATTCAATGAAAAAAGCCTTCCTTTTACTATGTACGGTATTGCTGACGGGAAACCTCTTCGCTCAGAAAACGCCCGAATCTAAATCGGGCTGGATGCTGGGAGCTCAGTCTTACTCGTTTCGATTGTTTCCCTTTAGCGAAGCCTTACGAAAAATTGATAGCTGCGGCCTGAAATACGTCGAAGCTTTCCCCACCCAGCAAATTGGGGGCGGCATTGCCGGAACTATGAATTTCACGATGGATGCGGATACGCGTCAGGCGGTGAAAAAGTTACTGAAAGATCGGGGACTTACGCTGGTCGCTTATGGCGTGGTGCGGGCAAAAGACGAAGCCGAATGGAAATCGCTCTTTGAGTTTGCGAAGGAAATGGGCATTCGTAATATCAACACCGAGCCGGACGTTAAACAGATTTCATACATTGGCGAACTGGCTAAGAAATACAAGATTAACGTCGCGTTGCATAATCATCCCAAGCCTTCGCATTACTGGCATCCCGATTCGGTTTTATCGGTTATTGGTACTAATCCTTACCTGGGTTCCTGCTCGGATATTGGTCACTGGGTTCGTTCGGGATTAGATCCCGTGGAATGTCTGAAAAAGCTAGAAGGTCACGTACTAGGCATGCATTTCAAGGACCTCGAAGAGAAAGCCCCCAAAACACACGACGTCGTATGGGGTACGGGCGTATGTGATATTCCGGCAGTAATTGCAGAACTGAAACGTCAGAAATTCAAAGGCCCGATTTCAGCAGAATACGAATACAAGTGGGAAAATAACGGCCCCGAAATTGCGGAAAGCGTGAAGAATTTTCGAGCCATTTATTTAAAGTAGTTGATGGTTGTTAGTTGTGTAGGAGTAATGGATTGGATAAGTAATAACTTTTCAAATCGGACAGATGCCTACAAAATGTTTACTATTAACCATTCATTCAACAAAAAAAGGGATTCGGTAATGACACCGAATCCCTTTTTATAGCTGTAAGCCAAAATTTAATCAGCTTGCTGTTTATGCATAAATACTTCCGTAGCCTTGTCCCCCTTCCGAATAAACGGACGGATAATCAGACGGGTACCGCGTTCGTAAGTGAAGAAACGATACAGCCAGTTACTCAACACTACCAGTTTATTACGGAAACCAATCAGGTAATAAATGTGAACGAATAGCCAGGCAAACCAGGCAATAATACCACCCAGGTTGATTTTACCGGGTAAATCCGCTACTGCACGTGCCCGACCAATGATGGCGAGTGAACCTTTATCGAAGTAATTGAATGGCGTCATTTCCTGTCCGGCTAACATCCGCTTCAGGTTCTTCGCTAAATGCACACCCTGTTGCATAGCGGGCTGAGCTACGCCGGGGTGACCATTTGGATATTTTTCTGACTTCATCATCGCGATGTCACCAATGGCGAAAATGTCCGTATACCCTTCAATCTGGTTAAACAGGTTTACGGGGTAACGACCGCCACGCTGGATAATCGTTTCAGGAATACCTTTAATCGTTGCACCGGAAACACCCGCCGCCCAAACCAGCGTTTGTGTTTTGATTTGCTCACCACCTTTAAAGGTTACGGTTTCGCCGTCGTACGATTCCACTAGCGTTTTCGTTTTTACGATTACGCCCATTTTCTCCAGGTATTTCTGCGTTTTCTGGCTCGACTCGGGTGACATTGGAGGTAATACCCGATCCAGACCTTCCACCAGATAGATGTTCATTTTGCTGAAATCCATGCCTGGATAATCGCCGGGTAATACGTGTTTACGCATTTCGGCTAAGGCCCCTGCCGTTTCAACGCCCGTTGGGCCACCACCTACAATCACGATGTTCAGCAAGCTCTGACGTAACTCGGCGTTAGTCGTCATGTTTGCTTTCTCGAAGCTTTGCAGAATCTGGCTACGCAGGTTCAGTGCATCCGTAATTTTCTTCAGCGGAAAAGAATTCTGCTTGATCTGATCATTACCGAAGAAGTTAGACTTCGTACCAGTGGCGATAACCAGATAATCGTATTTCAAATCACCAATTAACGTCGTAATGGTTTTTGTTTCGGGGCTAATGCTCGTTACGCGAACCGGACGAAAGTGAAAGTCCTCATACTCTTCATCAAACATTTTCCGAAGAGGCTCTGCAATCGCGTCGGCTTCCAGACCTGCCGTTGCAACCTGATAGAGGAGAGGCCAGAACCCATGATAGTTCTGTTTGTCGAGCATAACCACCTGAAAAGACTTCCCGGGAAGTTTTTGAGCCAGGTTAATTCCTCCAAATCCACCTCCAATGATGACAACACGCGGCTTGGTGGTTTCAGGAATATTTAGCGAAAGATCATTTAAATCAAGCATTTGACAAAGCGATGGACAACGCTCGAAGCCTAAAAAACTGAACCACTTCCTTCGGAAAAACTCCGAAGAGGAACGAATGGCTTTCGAAAACGTTTAATGGTTAATTGTTTAAAAATGGGAAAAAGAGCACTTACATGCTTGATTTCGTATTTCTACTCATTGTAAATATCAAACGGGCAAATCGAATTTTAGTACAAAAATCAACTTCTCTTTTCTAAAGAACAAAAATTTTTATACTCTGTTCATAATCAGCTTCATTTATATTTATTGTTTGTGTTTAGTGTATTGAAAATATGTACTTAAAACACCGATTAATACAAATTGTATGAGCAAGCCTCTTCGACTAAGCATATTGGATCAATCTCCTGTTCGCAAAGGTGGTTCCGCCCGCAATGCCCTGCAACAAACCATAACTGTAGCTAAAAAGGCAGATCAGTGGGGATATACCCGTTTCTGGGTTTCTGAACACCACAACGCTGCGGCCATTGCCGGGTCTGCTCCTGAAGTTTTGATGGTGAAGCTGGCTGACGAAACCGAACGCATTCGGGTGGGTTCCGGTGGGATCATGTTGCCCAATCACAGTGCTTTAAAAGTGGCGGAAAATTTCCGGTTACTCGAATCACTTTTTCCAGGTCGCATTGACCTCGGGATGGGGCGTGCTCCCGGTGGAGACCGCATTTCGTCGGCTTTACTTAATCCATCCAACGACTTCAGTGAGCAAAGTTACCGTCAACAACTCGATTATCTGCAAACTTTCTTCACAGATTCCGCCGGAACGCAGTACGGTCCCATCCTGGCCGTGCCGCAGGCGGATACGATTCCGGCTCAGTGGATTTTAAGTTCAAGCGGCGGCAGTAGTCAGTTAGCCGCCCAGTATGGCATGGGTCTGGCCGTGGCCCGTTTCATCAATGGACAAGTTTCGCCGCAAATTGTCGAGCAGTATAAACGTTCATTCCGACCTTCCGAAATGATGGCAGAGCCCGCTGCCTTACTGGCTCTGTTTGTCATTTGTGCCGATACCGAAGAGAAAGCTCGGCAACTACGTAAGGTGCTGGACTATAGATTGGTGCAAATGGATAAAGGACGCTTTGAAGGTGTAGATGATTACGAAACCATCAAAGATTACGAGTTTACACTGGCTGAAGAAGACCGACTTCGCTACGTTCATGCCGACCGGGTGGTATCGGGAACGCCCGATCAGGTAAAGGAAGAATTAACCCGTCTGGCTATCGAATATGACGTCGATGAAATCATGGCTTCGACCATGACTTACCACTTCGAAGATCGTTTACGGACGTTTGAATTGTTAGCGGAAGCCTTTGAAACGGTGGCTCCCGTTCACAATTAATTAATAAAAAACCGGGGTTATTTTTTGCTAAAATGAAATAGCCCCGGTTTTTTTCGGCTTGTTAATCCTCTTTTCGGGCTCCAATCAAACCGTATTCCAACTGCGTGGGGATGGCATCACCCAAGGGTGTTAAACCAACCGATTTAAACCATTCTCCATGTTCCTGCCGACTGTAAATTCGTCCTTTGGTCGCCCAGAACAAGGCCGCCGAATAGTCGGTTGCAGGTTTGGGGCCATCCAGGGTATCATGCAAAAATGTATCATGCACCCAGATTTCGCCGTTGGGCCGTAGAGCCGCCGCAAAACGTTTGGCTAGTAATAAACAGGTTTCAGTAGGCCAGTCGTGAAAAAGGCTTGCGGCCAGTAATACATCCGTTTCGGGTAACTCGTCGGTCAGCATGTCGCCGGGGTGGAAAGTTAGGCGTTCTTTGACTGAATCGGCTCCTTCTTTTCCACTCGTACTAAATTCTTCCAGTAACTCTTTCGCCACTTCCAGCACCTGCGGACGGTCAAACAAGGTGGCCGTTGCTCCCGGATTCAGCCGTAACCATTCAAAGGTATAATAACCCGAACCACCCGCTACATCCAGCAAATGCCCCTGACTTTGAGGTAAGCGGGCCGCTACCAGCGGCGACAGCTTCCGGGCTCTTCCAGCCAGACCTAGGGTAAAGAAACGGGCTGCTTCGGCATCGTCCATTGGCGAGGGGCCTTCGCCTTCTTTTACGTAGGAAAATCCTTCGGAAGTATCCAGAGGACCGTCATTTTTCAGGCGGGTAACCATTTCCAGTACGCCCGAATCATCCTTTTCAAGTCCTACATACCCAATCAGATTATCCGGATTTGATTCGCTCAGGTAGGTGCCCAGTTCCGTGAGTTCGAGCGTACCCTCAGGCGTATACGCCAGTAATTCCATTGCACATAAGCTGGGGATAAGTACGTAGGCGGGACGATCTTTCAGTTTTAATTTTTTCTGTAAATCAGAAAAAGAAAGCGGACCCTTTTTAAATAATTCAAAAATCTGAAAGTGGTTAACTGCCGCCACCAGTAGCCGGGAGCCGTACATGGCCCGAAGGTGTCGGGTAATGGGAGCCAAATCAATAGACATAGGAGTAGAGTATAAGATCAGAAAGCTACAAACCTACGGATTCCGGCTGTTTACCGTACAGATTTTTGCTTTGGAATTCACTTTTGTAGATTCAGCATCAGAAATACAATCCGAAACAAAGGCATGAAAAAAAGTATCTATCGAACGCTGGGACTGGTAATCGCCGGCGTAGCATTTTTCATTCTGCCTTACGTTTTTTCGCCGTATGGTTTTCCTGAGTTATTACAACTGGGCACCAATCCACACGAGCGGAGTAACCTGGTTTCAACGGTATTAATCGTTGCCTTTTTTTACCTGAGTTACTTCGTCCTGATTCCCCGTTTTTTCTTTCCGAAGAAATACGTAGTCTTTGCGGGCCTCTCATTCATGGCTTTTTTATGCATTGTTGGAACATTCCCCAGGGAAGATTTTAAACGGGAGCGACCCCGCCAGGAGAAATTCTCGCGGTCTTGGGTTATGCCGTCAGGGGAGGAAAAGAATTTGCCTCCACCGCAGGAATTTTGGGAAAAACCACCGCTGGATTTTGCCCTGAGTCAGAAGTTATTCATGTTTTTGCTGGCCCTTTTTCTATCCTTGTCGCTTCGCATTAACGACCGCTGGCAGCAATCCGAGCAGGATCGTCTGCAGACGGAGTTATCCTACCTGAAAGCTCAAATAAACCCTCATTTTCTCTTTAATACCCTCAACAGCATTTATTCGCTGGCGATCGAAAAATCAGATGCTACCGCTGATGCCATTGTGCAGTTATCTTCTTTTATGCGGTACGTGATTCGCGATGCTCAGAATGATCTGGTTCCGCTGAAAAAGGAACTGGATTATATTGAGCAGTACGTGGCTCTTCAGAAAATCCGGCTGGATGATACCGTGCAGCTACAGTATAGCAATCAGGGACAAGCGTCTCAGCAAAAAATTGCTCCGTTGCTACTGATTTCATTCATTGAAAATGCGTTTAAATACGGAGTAAACCCGGAAGGAAGATCGGAAATAATCATTCGGGTAAGGGTGGACGAACACCAGTTACGGTTGTTCGTTTTTAACCAGAAAGTACGCCTTGTACCCTCCGACGAAAATGCTGGTGGGATTGGGTTACGAAATACCAAAGCCCGCCTGGAATTACTCTATCCAGATCGCCATGATCTGCAAATTCAGGATACCGAGAACACTTTTACGATTGAATTAACCCTAAAGTTATGAAAGCGATTGCCATTGATGATGAACCGCCTGCCCTTCGCATTATTACCCATTTTTGCAGTAAGGGGGCAGAAGTGGAGCTTTTGAAGACGTTCACCAGCACCGCCGAAGCATGGCAATTTTTGCAGGAAAATTCGGTCGATCTGCTCTTTCTGGACATTAATATGCCAGCCATTTCCGGGATTGATTTCTACCGAACTTTACCCGAAAAATGCATGGTTATTTTTACAACGGCTTACGCAGAATACGCCGTGGAGGGTTTTAATCTTCAGGCCGTCGATTATCTATTGAAACCCTTTACGGCTGAACGTTTTCAGCAGGCGGTTACCAAAGCCAGCGAGTATTATCGCTTTCTGAATCAATCGGAACCTTCGCGTTACCTCTACATTCGGGCTGATTACAGCGTACATAAAATTGATGTTTCAGATATTCTATTCATCGAAGGGTTGGACGATTACCTGAAAATTCATCTAAAGCAAAGTAAGCCCATCGTCGCCCGACTGACCATGAAAAGCCTGATGCAGCAATTACCCGATGATGAATTCATCCGAGTTCACCGCTCGTTCATTGTACCTTTTTCCAGGATTGAATCGGTGCGGAATAAGATCATTGTACTCGGCAATGAAGAGATTCCGATTGGAGCCAGTTACGAAGCTGACTTCCAGAAACGCTTCCGCAACTAGTCATTTACCGAGACATTTCGGGTGTTTACCTCAAAGCTCCAAAGGCTTGCAACGTTGCCCGGTAGTTGAACGTATTATTCACTGAACTACTCACAATACGCAAACGATGGAACGTAAAGATTTTTTAAAACAAGGTTTTACCGCTTTAGGCCTGATGGCTGTTGCTCCACTAACTGGCTCCTGCAAAAAAGATACCGAAAGTACAACCCCTGATACCGATTCAGGATCGGGTAGTGGTACCAGTACGGGCAGTTGTACTTCCACGCCTTCGGAAACGGAAGGCCCTTTTCCTACGAAATCACCCAGCTCGCTGGTTACTAATGACATTCGTTCCGACCGTACGGGTTTACCTTTCACGATCAAGATTACCATTCAGAACAAAAATAACAGTTGTGCCGCCCTGGCCGGAGCTTTAGTAGACATCTGGCACTGCGATGCCGACGGTAACTATTCCGAATACGGGGGGACGCAGATGCAATCAACCAATTATGCTTCGGTACATTTCTTACGTGGTCGCCAGACGACGGATACTGCGGGTTTGGTCACGTTTACGTCAATCTTTCCCGGTTGGTATTCCGGTCGGGCTACGCATATTCATGTGCACATTTATAACGCCAGCGGCAAGTCGTTATTAGTAACCCAGATCGCCTTCCCCGAGGATGTTACCAACACGATTTATACCACCGCAACCAATTATTATAAAAAAGGAAAGCAGGACACTACCAACGCCAGAGATAATGTATTCTCGGATTCGGTTTCTCTGGAGCTGGGTACCTTGACGGGCAGTATTGCTGCGGGGTATGTTATTACTCATACCATTGTGGTAAGTGCCTAAATTTACAGGAAGGTCTGGAGAAACTATATCCAGACTTTTACATAGCGATTAGAGATGTGGACCACACGTATGATACGATTAGGTTATCGGAAGGTGATTAATGCGGCTTCGGACAAGGCCTGGGATCGGCAGGTTTTTGAAGATACTCATCGGGAGTTTTTCATGCAGGCTCAGTTTTACGATCAGCAAGGTAAGTATCAAACCTTTGCTGAGTTAGTAACCCACATTCCGCAGGCCGATCGCCTGCATTCCCTGGTGAGCACGGCAGCGGTTGGGTATATCCGGCAGTTAAAAGGCCTGATTCCCGATGTAAGTAATGCGTATGGAAAGCGGTGTCTTCCCTTTCAAAACTTTCGTTTTGAGATCATTCATTCGCACATGCAGCGAAAAGAAGAGCACGCCGTTGCGATTTACTTTTATACCGAACCGCTCACATGGATTGATACCGTTGGCCCCAACCTGCTTATTGCCTATGAAGATAGGCGGGAAGCGTTGAGGAAGGGCGAGGAGGTCGAAACGGATTTAATCCCATTGCAACCCTTTTTAACTATTCATTCGATTGAAGCTCATGAGTGCTAAGGTAATGAATGATTCCTCCGAGGCTAGAATTTACCTATCTGGTCAGCGAGGGTATTCCGGACTGGACTGGTTCAGAAGTTTGCACACGTTTAATTTCGGCACCTATCAGGCGGAAGGCCGCATGCCTTTTGGAGTCTTGCAGGTGCTGAATGATGATACACTGGCCGCAGAAGCGACGCTGGGTATGCACGTAGAACAGGGCACGGAAGTGATGATTATTCCCCTGTCCGGCGGTTTACAATATCGGTTGGCCGATGGTAGAAAAGGGTTCGCTTCGCCGGGCGAAATCCTGCACCTGTCCACGCAGGCCGGAAGTTATGAAATTACGAATCCTTACCCGGATACACTCATTAACTTCCTGCAAGTCTGGATTAAGAATCCAAAAGCTGAAGAGCGATTGGTCATTGAACAGATTGACCTCACAGAAAGGAATACATTCTTACCTCTACAAAAGCCAGCGAATGTCAGTAACTATCGGGCCTTTATCGGTAAGTACGATGGACGTATGCAGTCGGAGTATCAAATCACTCAGCCGGGGGCCGGTGTCTTTGTTTTCGTCATTGAAGGAGCGTTTGAAGTGCAGGATCGCCTGCTTGAGAGTCGGGATGGCTTATCACTGAAGCATGGCCGGAAAGTAGAATTTGAAGCTCTTTCCAGCCATGCCCTTTTATTAGTGATCGAAATAGAAGATTAAATCCGTATGAAGATTTTCTTTCGGTATAGATAATACAAAATGAGCCAGTAGCCCGCCAAAACAAAAATACCCTTGGTTAAAGGCTCGTAAACTTCCCCGAAAATTAAAAAGACGGAAGGCCCTAAGTGAGTCTGGAAGGTGTCGGCGATGAAGGGCTCCAAGAGATGAGCGATGACGTAAGCGGCAATGGAATTCATGCCAATGACGACAAAAAAGGTAGCCCAGCTTCGAAACTTCAGCATATCTACAACGTAATAAAATCCGGCGAGTAAAAGAAAGCACCAGCCTCCGCTGAACAAAACCCAGGAGGGAGTCCAGATGCGTTTGACAGACGGACAAATCCCGGTGATGGTAAATAGCCATCCCAGTCCTAAACCCGCAATACCCATAAAAATAAATCTTCGCATTAAGAGTTCTCCGGGTAACCCTGCTTTTAGCCATTTTCCCGCCTGTAGGCCCAGAATCATAGTCGCTAGAGTAGGAATGAAACTCAGCGTTGCGTAACCGCCTTGATTGAAAAGAAAGGGTTTTTCACGAGGGAAAAGATTCAGAAACCAGGTATCGAAAGCCCAGGCCAGGTTCGTATTTTTATTAAAATGGGCAGCCCATCCCGTGAAATGATAAGGCCAGTCGGAGGGGACACCAACGGTTTGGGGATCAATAGCTGGAACGGGAAAAAGCAGGAAAGCCAGCCAGTACAAAAAGGGTATTATGAATAAGGCTTTCCAGGCTTGTCGCTTGGGCTGATTGGCTAAGAGGAAAAGAAAAGGGTAACCCAAGCCAATTTGGGTTAAGGTATCTTCAAAAGTAAAGTTAGTCTGACTACGTCCGACGGAACGCAGAAAAATACCTAATAGGACCAGAATCAGCGAACGTTGAATGGTATGTCGGAGCTGAAGCCGATACGGTTGTTGTTTGGCCTGCCGACTAGCCAACGAATAGGGCAGAGCCACACCCACCAGAAAGGTAAAAGACGGCTGGATCAAATCGTGTAAGGTGCAGCCCAGCCATTCTGCATGGCTTTGGTGATGAGCTAAAAAAGCCCAGAACGTACTTTGGGGGAAGGCTTCAGAAATATGGGAAAACTGTAATACTT
Source organism: Siphonobacter sp. SORGH_AS_0500 (assembly GCF_002838835.1). Lineage (GTDB taxonomy): Bacteria > Bacteroidota > Bacteroidia > Cytophagales > Spirosomataceae > Siphonobacter. Next base: position 25,303 of record NZ_NHPP01000026.1, on the reverse strand, counting down.
CGGCCATCATCAGGAACATTACAAAGCCCCGATAGACGTCCATAGAAATCAGTCGCTCCGACTGAAAATCAGCAGTAGTTCGCACTGGTAAAATAGATTAATGGTAGAGGTAGGAAGCAAGATACTAGGAATGAGTGAAAATAACCAGAAATGATAGATTAAAGAAAATCACATTTAATATAAGATAAAGGATATTATTTGAATACTAAACCTAAGTCTTGCTCTATTCTGTAAGTAAAAGGAGAAAAGTCTAATTAAAAAGAAAACCATTATTCATGTGAATAATGGTTTGTCAGATAACCGCCAGTAATGAACATCGTTTTACTTGAATGACGAATCAATACAAGTAGGTTGGAGTAAACGATGTTAGGTATTGTGCTTTATAAACAGGCTCTAAAGAGCTGATTGTTCGAATGATAAATTGGCCGCAAAGATCATAAATTAAATGCTAAGTATGCATTAATCGCACACCATTTTTGTTGAAGGTACGCTCTGAAAATAAAAATATAGTCATTATAAATGATATTTTTATAAGTGTGTATGTTTGGTAATTCGTTGACTATCAATAATTTAAGTCTATTAATAATTGCACGTATTTTATTTTTAATCTGTATTTAATTTTTTAAAAAAAGAAAACGTTTAGTAAATAGCTCTAATTAAATGCGAGTCAGAATAGGTAGGCTTTAATCGCTACTTAATACTAAAATTGCAATAACATTTGTTAGTATAATTACCGATTATATGAGGATAATTAATCAAAAAAGAGTTCGCCTTTTGGACGAACTCTTTTTGATAATTTAAATAATCTAATCTAGTTATTAGCACGCGTGTCTGGTTGCGGAGCAGTCTCCAGACGCTTCACTGGATTCTTTTTCAACTGATCTAGTATGGTTTCAATGGCTTTATCCAGTTGCGGATCTTTCCCATTTTGGGTGTCTTTGGGTGCCATTTCTACTTCAATGTCAGGAGCTACCCCAATGTTTTCAACCTCCCATTTGCCATCGGGTGTAAAGATGCCGAAGCTGGGGGAAGTCACTGATCCTCCGTCAATTAAAGAAGGATACCCGGAAATACCGACCAGTCCTCCCCAGGTTCTTTTACCAATAATAGTACCTAAATTCCGGCGGCGGAAGAAGTTGGGTAAAGCATCCCCGCCCGAACCTGCGTACTCATTGACAATCATTACTTTAGGTCCATAAATGGAAGCGGCAGGAGAGGAGAACGGACGGCCTTCGCGGCTACCCCAATAACTAAGCAGGGGTCGATTAAGCATATCAATGATGTAATCGGCTACGAAGCCACCCCCGTTGAAGCGTTCATCAATGATGACAGCATCTTTGTCAAGTTGACTGTAGTAATACCGATTGAAGAACTCATAGCCGTCTCCGCCCGTGTTAGGTAAGTAGACGTACGCTACTTTTCCGTTGGTGGCCGCATCTACCTTTTTGCGATTTTCTTCCACCCAATTCATCTGCCGAAGCCCTATTTCATTAGAAATCGGCACGACGGTTACTTTCCGGGCTCCGGTTTCGGATGGTTTAGTATTAACCGTTAAGACTACCTGCTTACCTACTAGGTTTTCGAAGAAACTGTATACGTTATCCGTGGCTCTTAAAGGTCGGCCATTGACGGCAATTAAGTATTCTCCCGTTTTAACGTTTACGCCGGGTTGAGTTAAAGGAGCCTTCAGGTTGGGGTTCCAGTTTTCGCCGTTGTAGACTTTCTTAAAGCGATAAAAACCATTATCCGTTTCGTAATCAGCCCCTAACAGACCTATCTGAATAGGTTTTACTTCGGGAAAATCACCGCCTGAAACGTAGTTATGGCCCACAACCATTTCACCCATCATTTCCGCAATAACATAATTCAGGTCTGAGCGATGTGAAACGTATGGAAGAAATTTGGCGTATTTTTCTTTTACGGCCTTCCAGTCGGCTCCGTGCATGTTGGGCACGTAGAAGTAATCCCGCTCGATTCGCCAGAATTCATCGATCATCTGCTTCCACTCGTGCTTGGGATTAATCTGGGCCTGAAGGTTCGTTACTTCAATTTTACCATCGCCGGGGTTCGCTTTACCGCCAACGTCAACTATACCGATGTTCGAGCTACCTCCAAAGTACAACAGCTTTTTGCCATCGGCACTGAGGGTATAATTTCCTATTCCGGGCAGGAAAGGTTCAGTTTTACGCTCTTTGAGGTCAAACCGATGCAGAGCCGGACTGGTAATCGCGTCACCATAATTGACGTAGAATAGCTTACCACCGTCTGCTACGGCCAGATTACCGAGAGCAGCCGACGGAATAGGGAGTGCCAGAATGCGTTGGCCAATGCCCTCCAGATCCACGACGACCTTCGGCGTCGCGTCATCTTTCTTGGACTCATCCTTCTTGGGTTCGTCTTTCTTGTCTTCGGACTTCTTACTAGCTTTTTTGTCGTCTTTCTTATCGGACTTCTTCTCGTCTGCTTTCTTCTCATCATTCGCTTTTTCCGAGTCAGAACCTTTCTCTTCGTCCGATTCGGGAGCGAATGGGGAAGGATCTTTCGCATTCAATACTACTACGTATATACTGCTCGTTACCCGGCGGTCGTACGCACTCATGTCCAGGCCGCTCACGGTCGTTGCCGTATTGGTGCTGGCGGTAAAGAACAGATATTTGCCATCGCGACTAAAGGCCGGATTATTGACGTCGCTTTTTCCATCCGTGATGGCCGTACGGTTACCCGTCGCCACTTCGTAGAGGAAGATCGTATTGAAATAGTTTTTCTGTTTTTCAGAGAAGACGATCCATTTACTGTCGGGTGAAAAATGTCCCTCCAGACTGTTACTGGGACCATAGGTATCGGTCGCGACTTTTACGGGTTTTTTCGCCGATAAATCCATGTACCAGAGATTTAATTTTTTATCCTGATAGAGAATCTTTTTACCATCGGGAGAAAACTCATCAAGTCGGTAAAAGGAAGGATCGCCGAGCGAAATAACTTCGGGCTCTTTCTCGCCTTTCTGATCCACCAGATACAGCTGATACTCACCGGAAGCGTCAGAAACGTAAGCAATTTTGTCTCCTTGGGGTGACCAGATTGGATTCCGTTCATGGGAGCCATCCGCATGAGTCAGGTTACGCCAATCGCCTTTTTTGGCGGGAACGGTGTAAATATCGCCGCGAGCTTCCAGAGCAACCCGAACGCCACTGGGCGACAGACTCGCACTGCGAATCATGCTGGATACGTTCTTCCAGGTGGGGCGTAAGGCCAGAATTTCGGGAGAAATACTAACAGGGATGGCTGTCGCTTTGCCCGAAGCGGGTTCGAGGGTGTGGAGGCGACCGGCGTATTCGAACACTAATTCCGAGCCATTGCCCGTCAGTGTTTTGACGTCGTAATCCGTATAGTTGGTAACCTGACGAACCTGTTTCGTAGAACGATCAAACTCGAAGACGTTCATGATCCGGTTTCGGTCCGACAGGAAATAGATCTTCGAACCAATCCAGACGGGTTGCACATCTGAGGCATTCACGTGCGGAATAATTTCCGATTCCAGCGTTTTCAAATCCACGAGCCGAATGGGCGTTGTCATTCCCCCGCGATACCGCTTCCAGGTATTAAAGGCATCGGAAATGGTGGTATAAGCCAGCGTTTTGCCGTCGGGCGAATAACTGCCCCAGTTACCCGTCATGATGAAGGGTAATTGCTGAGGTAGCTCACCATTTAGCGAAACCGTAAATAACTTGGCATAACGGGGCGTCATAGACTCCCCCGTGGATGTAAACAGCAAATGTTTTCCATCGGGTGACCAGCCTCGTACGATGTCCGCACTGGGATGCCAGGTAATACGCTTAGGTTCGCCGCCGTTAATGGAGATGGTGTATACGTCAACGTTACCATCGTAATTTGCGGTGAAGGCAATGGTCTGGCCGTCGGGCGAAAACAAAGGGCCCGTTTCCGTTCCGGGAGCAATGGTCAATCGACGAGGCTGTGACCCGTCCCGATTCGCAATCCAGAGATCACCCCCATAAGTAAAGGCAATGTGCGTTTTCGATAAGGTGGGCTGCCGTAATAGCAAGGTTTCAGGGGGAGTCTGGGCACGCAGAGCCGGGCTTTGAGCCAGCAGCAAAGCTCCCAGAGCAGTCAATAATAGATGCCGCATGTACAAAGGAGTTGATGTCGTATATGATAAGATGCAAGTTATAGCCGAAAGATTAGATTTGATGCGGGTTATCCGTTTTTGGTTGGTGTCGATTATGAACGGTTACTAAACCAGAACCATTCGTATGTTTAGGTGCTTGAATGATTTTTTACAATGATTATTACGTCCCTCCTTACAACTAATCACTTACGAAACAACAACCAACAACAAAATCATGGTTGAGTATAATACCAAAGACTGGTTCAAGGCCGTTTTTCGGATTCATAAAGCCGAAACGATCAATCGGCTCGCTCCCCTGTTAGGTGCAATGACCGTTTACACAACGATTGTTGCTGTCGTTGTGCTAGAGTTCTGGAAACCCGGACCTAATTATCACTTGCAAAGCATTGCCACTGTGCAGTCTTTACTGGGCTTTGTAATGTCATTGTTACTCGTCTTTCGGACTAATTCGGCTTATGATCGCTGGTGGGAAGGACGAAAACTTTGGGGCTCACTAGTCAATAACTCCCGCAACCTGGCCATTAAGCTAGCCCACATTATTCCTGCTACCGATGAAGAAGACCGGGCTTTCTTTCGCTACATGATTCCTAATTACGCCTTTACTTTAAAAAATCATTTAAGAGGGTATTTTCTTGCCGAAGAATTGAAAGAAGCTCCCGGTTTTCGGACCACGGATTTGAAGCAGGAAAATCATTTACCGAACCAGATGGCCATGCGAATTTTCGGAAAAATGGATGAGTTATACCAGAAAGGAATCATTCGGCCTGAACATTTGCTGGTACTGAACCCCGAGTTTCAGTCCTTTACTGATATTTGCGGAGCCTGCGAGCGAATCAGGAAAACGCCGATTCCTTTTTCTTATAGCCTGTTCCTCAAGAAGTTTATATCCATTTACTGCCTTTCGCTGCCTTTTGGTTACGTAGTTTCCCTGCATTACTCCGTGATCCCGATGGTGTTGTTTATTTTCTACGTATTAACCAGTCTGGAGGAAATCGCGGAGGAAATTGAAGATCCTTTCGGAAAGGATTATAATGATTTACCCACGGACGATATTTCCAATGGAATTCGGAAGGCTGTCGAAGAATTATTATAAAGCGGGTCCTCGTAAATCTGGGCTGGAAATGGCTCCATTTTTTTTCATATCTTTAAGAAAGACAGCATTTTATTAACGCTTTGGTAAATAATTAATTTCTTTATTAAAAATCAGCCAGTCCTTCGTTTAATCTTGTTTTGAAAACACGTACCTTTGCCGCCGATTTAGCCTTACGGCAATTACCGATCAATTAATCACAAATTCATTTATTCAAATGGCAGTGGCAGAACAGGAAGTGAGACTAGCCGACCGTATCAACGCGTTGGAAGAGTCGTCGACGTTGGGCATGACGAAAAAAGCCCGCGAACTGGCCGCCCAAGGACACAAGGTGATTAGCCTTTCCGTTGGGGAGCCCGATTTTAAAACCCCGCAACACATTTGCGAAGCCGCCAAGAAAGCCATCGATGATGGTTTCCACGGTTATTCACCCGTTGCTGGCTATCCCGACTTACGGAAGGCCATTGCCGATAAGTTGAAGCGTGATAATAATATTGATTGGAAACCTGAAAATATCGTAGTGTCTACGGGTGCTAAACACTCGCTGGCTAATGTATTACAGGTGCTGGTAAACCCCGGTGACGAAGTAGTAATTTTCGCTCCTTACTGGGTTAGTTACTCTGAAATGGTAAAGCTCGCCGAAGGAACTTCAGTGGTTCTTGACGGTGCTTTTGATAATAACTTCAAAGTTACGGCCGAGCAATTCGAAGCAGCCATTACGCCCCAAACGAAGGTAGTAATGTTTGCCTCTCCCAATAACCCCACGGGTTCCGTTTATTCAGAAGCGGAATTACGGGCGATTGGCGACGTAGTGGCTCGTCATGAAAACGTGTTCGTGGTAGCGGATGAAATCTACGAATACATCAATTTCACGGCTGAAGGTCACTTCAGCATCGGTTCGATTCCTGAAATTAAGGATCGGGTGATTACCGTGAACGGTGTAGCGAAAGGCCATGCTATGACCGGCTGGCGGATTGGTTTCATCGGAGCCGCCAAATGGATTGCCGATGGTGTTGAAAAATTACAGGGTCAGGTAACTTCGGGTACAAACTCTATCGCTCAGAAAGCAGCCGTAGCGGCTTTCAACGGTCCTCTGGACGATGCCAAGAAAATGAAAGAAGCGTATCAGCGTCGCCGTGAACTGGTGGTAGGTAAGCTGAAAGAAATTCCCGGCTTCAAAGTAAACGTACCCGACGGAGCATTCTATGCTTTCCCCGACATCAGTGCTTACTTCGGTAAGTCTGACGGTACGACGACTATTCATAACTCAGACGATTTCTGCAACTGGTTACTCGATCAGGCTCACGTTGCTACGGTAGCGGGCTCTGGTTTCGGTGCCCCTAACTGTATGCGGATTTCTACCGCTGCTGCTGACGAGCAACTGGCTGAAGCTTGTGATCGTATCAAAGCCGCAGTAGCTAAACTGAGCTAAGTTTTTTGGATTTTATTGCCTGTTTGTTAAGACCTGTGAGGGAAACCTTGCAGGTCTTTTTACATTATCTTCAGATAATTTGAGTATACTTGGGCTTTACTTTTACCTTAAACCATTTGCTATGAACGTACCCAAGTATCCCCAATTCTTCGACTACAACGAATTTGTTATTGACGAAAAAATAGGCCTTTTTAAATTCTCTAATGCTTACAAAGTCTTTAACAGGGAAGGCGAAGAAATTGGCTTAATTCAGCAGAGAGTTTCCGGGTTCCACAAAGCCTTAAGAGTCATTGGTGATCTGAAAAAGATGATGCCCTTTACCCTGGAAATTCTGGATACAAATGGGATGGTTCAAGCTACCATTAGTCGGGGATGGACGCTGTTCCTGTCTAAAATTAGTATTACTGATTCGAATGGGGTAACTATTGGTTCAATTAAGCAGAAGTTCAAACTATTCAAGCCCCGATTTATTATTACAGATCAAGATGACCAGACCATAGCCGAAATAAACGGCGACTGGAAAGCCTGGGATTTCACTATCACCGACGCCCATGCCATGCCCATTGGAAGCATTTCCAAAAAATGGAACGGGGCGATGCGAGAAATCTTTACTTCAGCCGATAAATACGTAGTTTCTATCGAAGAGTCGGTAGCCGAAGATACCCGTAAGATCGCCATTGTTTCTACTGCGATTACCATTGATATGGTTCTGAAAGAGCGTTAAATTTTTCGAAGAAAGGAGGACGGATATTTAGATGGACCGTTTCTTTTTTCAAGTAATAAAGTATTACCTTCAGTTATCACTATAAGCTTACCGCCATGAAAAAGTTAACGCACTTGCTAGTCTTTGCAACCCTGCTGGCTTGTAATAAAGACCCTGAACCTGAAAAAGAAGAAACCCCTAAAAAGATTTACTTCACGGGCATTACCGAATCGAACGATGTCGGCATTATTGCGAAGAGAGATACTACGGATTGGAGATTTAACGACACCTGGGTTGAACAGGAAGCTAAATTATTCCCAACCGCGGGGGAAGCCTCCTGTACGCAGGCTCACAATCACAACATTTTTGCCTTTCCCAATCCCAATAAAGGCCTGATTAAGCTAAACATTACGAAGCTTCAGGCCACGCAGGTGCAAATACGCCTGGTTGATAAAGAATTTAAGGTAATTCTGTCGCGGGATAGTATTCCGAATGGGATCAATATTTTTGATCTGACCGCCTCGGCTCCTAAAGATACCTTACGACTTTATTATAAATTCATTGACGGAAGCTGTGTCTATAAAGGCCACGGAGACATTCTGGTTAACGAATAAAGTTGGTTACGATTGCCGGGCCGTAGCGATCATGACGCCACCAATGGCCATCAGAATGGCTCCGGCAATCACCACCCAATTGATCTTTTCTTTCAGAAAAATAATCCCTAAAATCAGAGCCAGCAGAAAGGACAGATTCGTGATAGGGGAAACCTGACCCGCATCGCCTAGCTTTAAAGCTCGAAAGCTCAGCAGGGAAGAAAAGCAGGTAAGAATGCCGGCAGCAATGAGGAACACCCAGCTTTTGCGTTCAATTCGCGTAACCTCAACCAGATTGCCCTGCCAGGCTACTACGCTCCAGGCTACAATAATGATGAGGATCGATTGTACGGCGAAAGCCACGCTGGAGTCGACGTTCTTAATGCCAACTTTAGAAAGCACAACGACACAAGCAGCCGACAAGGCAGCCAGAAGAGCAAAAACGATCCACATACGTTTAGAGAAGAAGCTGAGCCTGCTTTACTCTAAAAGGATGTTCCAAGGGTTCTAGGGAATAAAACCTTCTGGCTTATTGGTTTCCAGACTAATCCGCGTTCTGGACAGACTTTCCGGGTAGTTATTCTGAATGTAAGTAATGAGATGCTCCCGAATGTAACAGCGTAAATCAAAGGCATCGCCCGAATTCCGACAGCTCATCAGGCAGCGAATCTGCATGCTGGTTTCGGTGAAATCAGTTACCTGCACTACGTCTACTTTTCCGTCCCATAAGGCATTTGTTCGTAACAATCGGCTGTGTTCCGCCCGAACGGCAGCTACCGGAAGCGTATAATCGGTGTAAATAAAAACGGTACCCAGAATTTCAGCCGTTGTGCGGGTCCAGTTCTGAAAGGGCTTTTCAATGAAATAGGTAATCGGTAAAATCAACCGGCGTTTGTCCCAGATGTTAACCACTACATAGGTGAGGGTAATATCTTCTACTTTTCCCCATTCTCCTTCTACAATAACTACATCGTCAATTCGAATGGGTTGGGTGAAGGCAATCTGAAAGCCGGCTAGTAAGTTACCGAGCGACTTCTGAGCAGCAAAGCCGATGATAATCCCGCCAATGCCAACGCCCGTTAATAGCCCAGCTCCAATTTTACGCATACTTTCGAAGTTGAGCAAAATCGCCGAGCCCGCCAGAATAATAATCAGGGAAATGACAAATTTTCGGATGAACTGAATCTGTGTTCGAAGTTTCCGCTCCTTGAGGTTGTCAATTTTATTGTAGTCAAACAGGTGGTATAAATAATCTTCAACGACCCGGACTACTTTGATTAAGATGATGGTAAAGCAAAGGATAATACTGATTTCCAGAATCCGGTTAATGACAAATCGGGTTCCTTTTTCCAGGTGCATTAATGGAAATAAGGTATTGAAAACCAGAATAGGAATAAAGTAAATCAGAATCGATTTAAAGTGCCGGATCGAAGAACGGAAGACGGAATAAGGTAACTCCTTCGCCGTTAATTTCTTAATGACGGGCACGACCAGATACTTCACGATAACGCCGATTAAGATGGAAAATGCAATCACGCATAAGTTCCATGCATAATCGGGCATTTGATGGGAAAGATTTTGTAAGAAACTATTCATGAATAGATCTATATACGTAGGGACGCGATGGGTCGCGTCTTTGGGTGAAAATACTTTTACGATTAACCCTGTAGACGCGACCTGCCGCGTCTCTACCGGACGGATTCAGATTTTCGGGGAATCATGAAAATGTTCCGCTGACGACCGTCGATGTACCTGAACCCATTCTCATCATAATAACCATCTTCTTCCAGCATAATCCGAACAGACTTGTTCCACTCTTTAATCGGCACCGATACATTTAACTCAATGGAATAGGCCGTTTGTTTAAAAAGTGGATAATCGCCCGTGCCTTTCACCGACTTCTGGTTATCCCACATCCCGATGGCTGGTCCGGCGGCGTGCCCGTGAAAACCAATGGGGTGCGAATAAATACTGGCAGTTATACCTTCCTGAGTAGCCTGTTGCAAAGCTTCCGCCAAAATTTCATTCCCGGTTTTACCCGTCTTAAATCGTTCCGTTAGAATATCCTGTAATCGATTTCCTTTTTGGAAGGCTTTCTGGAGGTAATCCGGCACTTCTTTTTCGCCGGGTTTTAGAATATACGCGTGTTGTTGCTGGTCGGTGTTGAGGCGTAAATAGGTAATGCCAAAATCTACGTGTAATAAATCGCCGGGCAGGATGACCTGCGTTCCGGGACGTTTGGAGAAGGTGCGTAAATGATCAAACTTTGCTTCATCCGCCCGCTGAATGTCCACGGTGGGATGAAACCAGGTGTCCAGCCCGAGGTCAGTCACTCGCTGCCGTAAATACCAGACGACATCTTCTGTCGTGGTTACACCCGGCTGAATCACTTTTTCCGAAAAAGCTTCGTCAATGATCTGGTGTGAAAGACGGCAAATCAGGGGATACATCACCATTTCCTTTTCCGAACGCGTCTCTAGCCAGCGAACGGCCAGCCGCTCGGCAGACTGAATGCGGGCATGAAAAGTTTGAGGTAACTTCTTCATGAACTCGCCCTGTTCGGTATACGTCAAGCCGTCGGCGTGGCCGTAAGTGGTAGAATAATTCAGAGCTATTTTCTTCGGATTTTTCTCCTGAATAACCTTGACTAACGCTTCCCACTGATCAGGATTGGCACTCAAATCCCATTCGCCCTTGAGTAAGGTGCCGACATCATAACGGGCAATGGCGAGTTTGTCCAGTGGTTTGTCTTTTCCCGGATCATAAAAAACCATAATCGTACGACGGCGGGCGGCAATCCAGGTGCTGGGTAACATGGTTCGCATAACCGGATCTTCATTGTATTCCCGCGAGATGATTACCCACATGTCAACGCCTTCTTCCCGCATCAATCGGGGTAGTAACCGTTCAAAACGGTCTTCCAGAATTTCATCAACGGTAGCAGCACGGGTTCGTTCATTAAGAACGACGGGAAGAGTTTGGGCACCAACAGTAACGAATCCCCAAAAGAAAAAAAGGACAGATAATAAAGTTTTAATCATGGTTATAAGGAAGAGAGTTTTGGTTGTTTAGGGTTTTGTAAATAATGTAGAGACGCGACTTTATCGCGTCTGGGTAGAGATGGCTTTGGTGCTAATTTAAAATAATTTTCCGCCGTGGCTGGTGTCTTCACCAGCATTACTAAGCCTAATGGTTGGTGAAGACACCAACCACGGCGGAAGTTTTGAGTTGACTACCTAACGATCAGGGATCACAAACGTGAAAAAGCAATGCAAGTAAGGTAGAGATGCGATTCATCGCGTCTGGGTAGAGGCGGTTTTTATTGATGATTCAAAATGAGTTACATGTTCCAACAAAGGCGATACTTATTACTAGCCAATTATTTTCGCCTCCGGCTAGACGCGATGAAGTCGCGTCTCTACAAAAAGATGAATTCCAATAGCTAGGCGTCTTCCTTCAGTTTTGAAGTATCCCGCGTATCTTTCATAAATACATACACCAGCAGCGAAATGAAAATAGCTCCGGTGATGTACCAGTAAAAATAAGGTTCGTGCCCTGCTTTTTTCAGATCCAGAGCGATGTATTCAGCCGTGCCACCGAAGATGGCTACGGTCAGGGCGTACGGTAAGCCTACCCCCAAAGCCCGAACTTCGGCGGGAAATAACTCGGCCTTCACTACGGCATTAATGCTGGTATAACCACTTACAATAAGGAGGGCGATGAGTAAGAGTATAAAGGCTTCCCATTGGCCAGTAGCGTGGCTGAGTGCCGTTAACAAAGGAACCGTGGCGAGTGTACCAGCGATACCGAAACCTAGCAGTAAGGGCCGCCTGCCAATGCGATCAGACAGTAACCCAAAGAGCGGTTGCAACAGTGCGAAAATCAGTAGAGACAAAAACGAAATCAGGGTCGACTGGCCCTTCGTCAGATGAACCGTATTAACCAGAAACTTCTGCATATAAGTCGTGTACGTATAAAACGCGAGGGTACCGCCCATCGTTAACCCGATCACCGTGAAAACGGCTTTAGGATGCCGTAATAACTCCCGGATGCTTCCTTTTTCTTTCTTTGTTACTGTTTTTTCGAAAGCGTGGGTTTCATGCAAATGCTGTCGGAGGTATAAGGCCACGACTGAAAGTAGAGCTCCAATCACAAACGGAATTCGCCAGCCCCAGTCGTGAATTTGCTCTTCGGTTAATAACAGCTTCTGTAGAATCAATTGAACGCCTAAAGCCATGAGTTGCCCGCCGATGAGGGTAACGTATTGAAAGCTGGAATAAAAGCCCCGACGATCGGCAGTGGCCATTTCGCTGAGATAGGTGGCCGAAACGCCGTATTCTCCGCCCACGCTAATGCCCTGTAATAAGCGAGCGACCAGTAATATCGCCGGAGCTGCCAGGCCAATGGTGTGATAGGTTGGGGTTGCGGCGATAAGTAATGAACCCAGTGACATGAGTAATACGGAAAAGGTCATGGATTTTTTGCGGCCAATCTTATCAGCGATGGTACCAAAAAGCCAGCCGCCGAGCGGTCGCATGAGAAAACCGATGGCAAAGATTCCGGCAGTGTTGAGTAATTGGGCCGTAGGATCTGCGGATGGAAAAAAGGCCGAGGAGAAATACAGAGCAAAGGCCGAATAGGTGTACCAATCGTACCATTCCACCAGATTTCCGACGGAACCTCCAAGAATTGCCTTAAGCCGTCTTGTAGAAATAGAGGTTGATTCCATGATGAAAGATAGGATTAGTAAAACATCGCTTAAATAAACCGATTTCTATCGGAAGATTACGAGGCAGGAGCGATAAAAGCAGGGTTTAACCAGAAAAGTGAAAAGCCCGTTGCCAGGCTAAACAGAAAAGTTGAAAGTTAATCATCACAAGAATTGCAGAGATTCTAAATTCTGGCACAGAATATTTGTTATTCGCTTATTTCTTAGTTCTTTGTAAAGCACAATTTAATGACATTTAACAAGAAGATCATGGTAAACGTAGCATTACTGGTTCGCCTGGAAGCGAAGCCCGGAAAAGAGCAGGAAGTAGCAGATTTTATTCAAGCCGCCTTACATCTGGCCGAAGAAGAAACGGAAACTATTAGCTGGTACGCCATTCAGATTTCACCCACAACGTTCGGTATTTTTGATACGTTCCCGCACGAAAAAGGCCGTCAGGCTCACCTTTCGGGTGAGATCGCCGAAGCACTCTTAGCGAATGCTCCACACTTGCTGGCAGGCCCCCCGATCATCGAGCAGGTAAATGTATTAGCTTCTAAAATGCCTCACGCCTAAGGACTCGATGCCATTATTTGCTTCGTTACTTCGGGGAATTAATGTCAGCGGCCATAAAAAAATTCCGATGGCTGGTTTAAAGACTTTATACGAAGAGTTAGGCTTCACAAACGTGAAAACCTACATTCAAAGTGGTAATGTCGTTTTTGAAACCGAGCAGGAAGATCAAGTACTTATTCAACAGAAAATTGAGCGTACCATTGAAGCTACTTATGGGTTTGACGTAACGGTTTTCATTCGAACTGCGGCTGAGTTACAAGAAGTCATAAACAGTAATCCGTTTGAAACCACTGAAGCAGTGTACGTCACGTTTTTGGCAGAAAAGCCCTCGCCCGAAAGGTGGACTAATTTACATTCGTTAGACCTGGGAACGGAGCAGTTAGTGTTGAAGAATAAAGATATTTTCCTTCAATTCCCTGACGGCTATGGTAGAGCCAAACTGAGTAATCCTTTTCTGGAAAGTAAACTCAAAGTAAAAGCCACTACTCGAAACTGGCGAACGATTAATGAGATTCTAAATCTATTTTAGAGGAAAACATACCCTAATGGCTGGCATCTTCGCCAGCCATTAGTAGTTTAGGGGTAGGGATGAACAAGCCCTGATTTAACCATCTGCCTGCCATGAACCGTATTGACCGAGTAACCGCTATTTTAATTCAGTTGCAATCCCGAAAGGTGGTGAAAGCTCAGGACATTGCCGATCGTTTCGGGATTAGTCTGCGAACGGTTTATCGGGATATCAATACGCTTTGCGAAGCAGGAGTGCCGATTATTGGCGAAGCAGGCGTGGGATATTCCATCATGGAAGGGTATCGGCTGCCACCGGTGATGTTTACCCGCGAAGAGGCAACGGCATTTTTGACTGCTGAAAAACTCATTGAGAAGCTAACCGACAATTCCATTCGGGAGAGTTATCAGTCGGCGATGTATAAGGTGAGATCGGTCTTACGAAGTTCGGAGAAGAGTTTGCTCGAGCACATAGAGAACCGCATCGAAATCCGGCAGAAACCATTACCGCCCGGTTTGGCAAATGCAAAACATGCGTTTCTGCATCCCATTCTTCAAAGTATTTCAGAGAAACGAAGCCTTCAGGTTCAGTATAAGGCTTTTAATAAAGAGCAGTCTACCGATCGCCTGATCGAACCCATCGGGATTTTTTATGCCTATGATTGCTGGCATGTGGTTGCATATTGCCATCTTCGGTTAGAGTACCGTGACTTCCGGGTCGATCGTATTCGTAATTTACACCTTACCGCCATTCCCTTTAGCCGGGAACACCCCTTATTGAAAGAATATCTCCAGCAAAATGCTTCCAATCGCAAGCTTCAGACGGTAGTTATTGAGGTAGAAAAGACGATGATGAGATACCTGGAAACGCAGAAATACGAATACGGTTTCGTGGATCAGACAGAAGTAGGCGATTACGTCGAAATGACTTTTTTTACGGCCTGGCCCGAAGCTATTCTTCGCTGGTTTACACTCTATGCCGAGCACGGGCGGATTATCAGTCCTGAAGCGTTAATTGAGCAGTTTCGGGAGAAAATTACGCGTTTGTATCAGAGTGTCGCTTTGCCCGTCACGGTTTAGCTAAAAAGACAAGTGGGGAATATTGTACACATATTATTAAAGAAGGATGTTAATTAACTAATTGATAATCAGCAATAATGTTCAGGCTGGATTTTAGCATAACTATTTGATAATAAATAGCAATAAACTTTAGTTACGAAGCCATGAACAGACCACTGCGATACCTAATACCTATACTTCTTTGCATTAGTTTAATAACCTCCTGTAAAAAGAAATACGAAAAAGCTTCTGAACGAACCGACGAGGCATTGAAGCAGGAGTTGAATGAAGAGGAAGTTCGTGCAAAGCTGGTGGAATATGCTCAGAAAAAGGGTATTGAAACGGAGACTTTCACCGATCCAGAAGCTTCTGGATTTGCCTTACTCTCTGAAATCGGTTTTGGACATAAGCCCAAGTACATGAAGTACGTTGAGAAAGTACAACCCATTGATTCGGCTGCCGTACGAATGGCGGGTTGGAGTATCGTACAGGGTGTGGACGTAGCCGATGCTATGAAGCAGTTGGAGCCGAACTATCCAGCGTATGACCGACTGAAACAGGAATATACTCGCTTGCTGACGGAAAATAAATCAGATAGTGCTCAATGGGTAGCCGAATCGCTTAACGCGTATCGATGGATTCATCGGCAGGCGAAAAAGTCATCTCGCTTAGTATTGGTTAACATTCGGGGAGCCTATCTGGTAGGAATGGATTCGTCGGGCAAGGTAGATTTAAAAATGCGGGTTGTGGCTGGTAAGAAAGACAAGGCCACGCCGGGCATGGATACCTAGCTACGCAGATCATTACGCATCCGTACTGGAACGTGCCCCGTAGCATTGCAGTAAAGGAGATGTTGCCCAAAATTCAGAATAATACAGGCTTTCTGGAAGCAAATAATATCGAGGTAATTGACTCGAAAGGCAATCGCATTGATCCCGAAGATGTGGACTGGGCAGCTCTTTCGGTAAATAAATTTCCGTATCGATTACGACAGGATACCGGAGCAGATAATTCGCTGGGGTTATTAAAAGTAGAACTGAAAAATCCGCTGGCGATTTACCTGCATGATACCAACGCCCGTTACCTGTTTGCAAAAAATGAACGCTGGCGGAGCCACGGTTGTGTGCGGGTGCAACGACCTACAGATCTGGCTAACTTCATGGCAGGAGAGAAATTGCTTGAAAATGATTCTCTGGAAGAAAATGGAGCCTATTCTCTCCCGCCAGAGTCGCATGCTTTGCCTCAAAAAGTACCCGTATTTCTGCTATACTTAGGAGCAGACATTGACGAGAATGGCAAGCTAGTGTATTATAAAGACGTATACGGCTGGGATGCCTGATTTGCTAACTGATCAGGCTTGTGAGCGGGGGAATCTGAAAACCCAGCTAACAGGTCTGATTTTTTTAAATACGTCTCATCGGGTGAGTATAGAAACAAACCTGAGCCTCCTTTTAGGAGATTAATCAGGATTTTGTGATCGGCATAGGAAACGGCCGGACAACCCTGGCTACGACCTAAACGACCCGTTTGTTTGATAAAAGATTCACTCACGTAATCAGCTCCGTGCATAACAATTGCACGATTATAAACCTGATCGTTAATTCCCTTTTCCAAACCTTCGAGTTTGAGAGAAAGTCCGTGTTTTCCCTGATAAGTACCTAAAGTCCGATAAAACCCAAGGCTGGACTGATAGGACGAATTGGCATTGGAAAAATGAGTAGCGAATTCCTGACCGGAATTTCTTCCGTGAGCTACGTAAGTGTTATAAATTACTTTCTTTTTCAGTAAATCAATCACGTACAAGCGTTTGTTACGTGATGATTGGCTGAAATCAGCAATGGCAATAATGGGTTGTTGTAGTTTCATCCGCTGGAAGCCATACCAGGCATAATGAAATGCTTCGGAGGATAAGCCAAGGGTATTAAGGCCCAAGCTATCATACAAACTTACCCATTCCTGATCGGGACTAACGACGATGGTCTTTGAGAGGGGAATTTCTTTTTTCTCGTTAAAAGTAAAGCGATTAATAAATCCAAGTGAGAAGACAAAAACCAGGGTCGAAGCGACCAGAATCGCTAGTGACTTGTTCATTTAGTGTTCGTTTGGTTGGTGAAAAAACGTACTAATCGAATAAAAGCTCTAGTGGAGAAGGCAGTTGAAAAATACTGACATTATTAAGAAACGGCAAATCTTTTGCTTAAGTTCCTAAGGATTGAATAGTTTTTGTAGAAGCATCAATCTTATCCTCAGTTCTTCTCAAAGCTCGATGTTTACACAATCTGGCCATTTTTGACCCAAAAATGGGGAAAATCTGACTTAGATAAAACATCTTTCATATACGATCTGACTGGTCGAATTAGTTTGCGTAACGTCTGAATTTTTTAATAATTCTTTTCGTGAAAGGGTATTTTGGGGAAAGCCTGTTGGGGCCTTTTCTAAAACGGATCATTAGTCATGGACTAGCTAAAGTTTTTGAAGGCCATTTGGAGTATAAGTAATTAAAAATTTACTATACCTTACGGCAGAATTTCCCAATGGCAGTCTGAAAATCTGGCCGTTCAGCTTGAATATAATACCTCTAAATTCATCACATGTTACGTCGTACATTAGTTAAAAACCTCTCTGCTGCTGCTGGCATTGCCATGCTTGGTGGTATAAAGACCTCCGCAGCCACACCACCCGCTCATACCTTCAAGCTCAGATATGCTCCTCACTTTGGAATGTTTGAAAACCTGGCCGGAAAGGACATTTTCAAGCAATTACAGTTCATGGCTGATCAGGGTTTCAAAGCTTTGGAAGACAATGGCATGACGGGCCGCCCGGAGGCTGAGCAAACCAAAATCGGTGACATGCTGACGAAGTTGGGCATGGAAATGGGGGTATTTGTCTTGCATAAAGGTGGAAATGGGGCTAATACGCTGGCGGCAGGCAAGAAAGAGCACGTAGACATTTTCCTGAAAGGTTGCCAAAATGCAATTGAGGTTTCTAAACGTTGTAAAACTAAATATACGACGGTAGTGCCCGGTGACTTTCAACGTAACTTACCCATTGGTATTCAGACCGGTAACGTTATTGATGCCCTGCGTCGCGGAGCGGAAATGCTGGAACCCCATGGCCTGATTATGGTATTGGAGCCTCTGAGCGATACGCCTGATTTATACCTCCGCACTTCCGATCAGACTTATGAAATCTGCCGGGCGGTGAATAGTCCTTCCTGTAAAATTCTGTTTGACATTTACCACATGCAGAAAAACGAGGGGAATATCATTCCGCACATCGACTGGGCCTGGGACGAAATTGCTTACTTCCAGATGGGGGATAACCCCGGTCGGAACGAACCCGGTTCAGGAGAAATTAATTACCAGAATGTTTTCAAGCATATCTACAAGAAGATGAAAGAAACCAATCGTGATTTCATCTTTGGTATGGAACACGGCATTTCCGTTCGCGGCGTGGAAGGCGAGAAAAAGTTAATTGAAGCTTACAAACAGGCCGATAGTTTTCAGATTTAATCAGGGTGTTGACCGGGTACTATCCAGCCCCGGTCTGGATGGACCGGTCCCATCCGTATTACCCCGGGTTAGCACCCGGATCCATCCAGACCGGGGCTATTCATATTGAACCCCTCCGGGGTTTAAAGTATGTGGTGGCCTGCCGTTGCCAGCTTTTTCGCTGGCAACATGAGTTACTAGCGGGAGTCACTCCTCAGATTATTATCTAATTTAGGTTTATCCGCAATACCCCGGGTTACACCCGGGGCTATTCGTATTGAACCCCTCCGGGGTTTAATGTATGTGGTGGCCCTGCCGTAGCCAGCTTTTCTGCTGGCTACATGAGTTACATCTATAAGTTAATATCTATCATTTACACAGACTGGGTCCGGTCTATGTAGTAAAACTGTAATTAATGGATTTATGTAGTTTACGATTAAACTCCAGTGATTTAGCAGCTTCCTGCCAACGGCTCATGTTGCCAGCGAAAAAGCTGGCAACGGCAGGGCCACCCCATGCTTGACACCCTAGAAAGGTTCCATAGAAATAGCCCTAGTCTGGATGAACCCGGTCTGGATGGGCCCGGTCTGGACGGACTCGATTACTAACTCAGGGTACTATTCAAGTCTGTAAAAAACAAAAGATAGACAGTGAAATACAAGAGGCAAACGAATGCTACCAATGCTCAAATGTTCAATAAAACAAGACAAAATATATAAAATGAATATAATTTTTAATCAATAGATGTTTTAATGCTCTTTATTGTCTTTATAATTTAATCAAAAAGCTTGTTTTCTTGCTTAGAAAGTATTGATTTTGAATTATGAACGAATTCAGAGTTCCTCCGGGAGCAGCGGTACTTTTTGTAGACATGAACAGCTTCTTCGCTAGTTGCGAGCAGCAGGATAACTATTACCTACGGGGCAGACCCGTAGCAGTATGCGTATATCCAAGTCAGTTTGGCTGTGTGATAGCTCCGTCTATCGAAGCCAAGAAGAAAGGTATCAAACTCGGAATGCGTCTGAATGAAGCCATGCGAATATGCCCGGATTTGGTGCCACTTCCTACCAACCCGGAAAAGTATCGGGATTATCATACCAAAATCATAGAAATTCTAAAACGATTTTCGGATCAGGTCATTCCGCGAAGCATTGATGAAGCCGTCGTCATTCTTACCAATCATCGGCTGATCTATCATGATCTGGAGAAAGTTGCCTCTGCTATTAAAAAGGCCATCAAACAGGAAGTGGGCGATTACCTCCAATGCTCCATCGGCATTGCCCCCAATGCATTTCTGGCTAAGCTGGGGTCTGATCTGATTAAACCCAATGGGTTAACTGTCATTACACCCGATAACATTGATTTGATTCTAAGCCAATTGGAGTTAGTAGATTTGCCGGGTATTGCCACAGGGATGGCCCGTCGGCTTCAGCATTCCGGTATTGATTCTCCGCTAAAATTGCGTTATGCCGATCCTGAATTTCTGCGTGCGGCCTGTCGGAGCATCATTGGCTGGCACTGGCACTTGCGACTCAATTTTTACGAAATAGACACCGAATACACGCCCGCGTACAAAAGCATGCAGGCCATGCGGCACCTGTCGCGGAGTCAAAGGCAATTCCCGGAAGTATTGGAAGAAATCCTCTTTATGCTCTGTCAGACGCTGGAACGACGCATGGTCAAACAGAATGTATTCTGCAAAACGGCCTTCTTTTGGGCGAAATACGAAGAGGGAAGGACATATAGCGACGAAATGCTGTTTCAAACGCCCGTTCAGGACGGAGTAGCCTTATTCAATCTGATTCTGAAACGGGCGGCTACCAAGGCCCAGTGGCAGCATTCCTCCGAATCTATACTTAATTCAGGGTTAGTTTTAATTGGCGTAGGCGTTCGGCATTTTATACCGGATCAGTTGGTGCAATATCAAATTTTTGAAGACAATGTTCGGAAGGATAAACTTCGAAAAGTGTATTACGAATTACGGGATAAACACGGAAGCAGAAAAATAATGCGGGCCGCAGAAGTAAGCGATGACCCCCCAGTGAAGGATGTCATCGGATTTGGTTCCGTGAAGGATATGTACAGTCAGAATGTATAATCCGTGAAGTATCGTAAGCACCCACTGACTCGTCTTGCATAGATTTAGTAGAGCGTTTGAAATTTGCTGAAAGCGGGTAATCCCTGAAAATCCTGTTATACCTTTGAGAAAAGTAACGGGCTGCTACAGCTACATACTAAACAATGATTACCTCTCGACAATATGAACTATCGTAGATTTGGCCGTACCGACTGGAAGATTTCCGAAATGGGTTATGGCATGTGGGGACTAGCTGGCTGGACCGGCTCTGATATTGAAGAAGTAAATAAATCGCTGGATCGCTCGGTGGAGTTAGGCTGCAACTTTTTTGATACAGCCTGGGGTTATGGAGCCGGAAAAAGTGAAGAAATTCTAGGCGATTTGCTTAAACGCCACTCGGATCGTCGCTTATACGCAGCTACCAAAATTCCTCCCAAAAATTTCAAATGGCCTTCTAAACCAGACTATACGTTAGAAGAGTGCTTTCCTGCTTCACACATCATTGAATACACCGAAAAGAGCCTGAAAAACCTGAAAGTCGAGCAGATTGACTTGCAGCAATTTCACGTTTGGGAAGATGCCTGGGCCACGCATGATGAATGGAAAGAAGCCATTCAGAAATTAACGCAGGAAGGAAAAGTAGCCCACTGGGGCATTTCTGTAAATCGCTGGGAACCCGAAAACGTGCTGGAAACGCTTCGAACGGGCCTTATTTCTTCAGTACAGGTAATTTATAATATTTTCGATCAGGCTCCCGAAGATGCCTTATTCCCGCTTTGTAAGGAACTTGATGTCGCCATTATTGCCCGCGTGCCGTTCGATGAAGGAACATTAACCGGAACGTTGACCGAAGAAACTACCTTCCCCGCCGATGACTGGCGTTCAACGTATTTCGTTCCTGAAAATCTCAAAGACAGCGTGCACCACGCCGAAGCCTTACGTCCGCTCATTCCGGCTGGAATGACCATGCCTGAAATGGCTTTGCGGTTTATTTTAAGTAATCCTGATGTCGGAACGATTATTCCCGGTATGCGGAAGATCAAAAATGTAGAAGCAAACATGGCCGCTTCCGACGGAGAAGGCTTAATGCCAGCCTTATTGCAGGATTTAAAAAACCATCGGTGGGACCGCACCCCAACCGAATGGAGCCAATAGAACGATTACCCAAAGATTATACGGGTATTTATCGCTT
Source organism: Siphonobacter sp. SORGH_AS_0500 (assembly GCF_002838835.1). Classification (GTDB taxonomy): domain Bacteria; phylum Bacteroidota; class Bacteroidia; order Cytophagales; family Spirosomataceae; genus Siphonobacter. The sequence continues at coordinate 3,731 of NZ_NHPP01000026.1, read as the reverse complement.
ATTTGCGTCTCTTTATTAGGAATGAGTCTGACGTTCGGAGAAATAGCTGAACGTCAGATAATTTATATTCTACCTCAGAAGGATTACTACCCTGCATGAAAAAAGTTGTCACCTTTGGCGAGATTATGTTGCGGCTGAGTACGCCCGGTTTCGCCCGATTTGTTCAAACGACAAGTCTCAATGTAAACTTTGGTGGCGGCGAGGCAAACGTAGCCGCAGCTCTGGCTTACCTTGATGTTCCCGCTAGTCACGTAACCCGTTTTCCTGATAACGACTGGGGCTATGCGGCTACCGCGATGCTACGTCGCTACGGAGTTCAGACTCAGGATATTATTCAGGGTGGTGATCGGATCGGAACGTATTTTCTGGAAACGGGAGCCATGATGCGGGCCAGTCGAATCATTTATGATCGTACAAACTCTTCTTTCGCTCAGATGGACCCCAGTGAATTCAATTGGGAAGAAATTCTGTCCGATGCTCAGTGGTTTCACTTCACGGGTATTTCTCCGGCTATTTCAGAAGGAGCTTATCTGGCCTGTAAAGCAGCCGTCGAAACGGCGAATCGATTAGGAATTAGCGTTTCAGCGGATGTAAATTCCCGAAAAAACCTCTGGAAATGGGGTCGTCCGGCAGGTGAAGTGATGACAGAATTGACCGCTGGCTGTGACGTGATTGTTTGTGCGGAAGGTGATGCTGAAGAGTTATTTGACATCAGACCTAAAGGAGAAGGAGATCGCTTTATTTCAGTCGCCGAACAACTTCAGGAAAAATTCCCTCGCGTAAAGAAGATTATTAATACCAAACGCGGTTCTGTTTCGGCTTCTCACAATACCTTATCGGGCCGTTGCTGGAATGGGGAACTACTGGAAACCATCACACACGAAATGGTTCCTATGGTGGATCGTATTGGTGGTGGGGATGCTTTCCTGGCTGGTTTTATTTATGGTCAGATTAAGGGGTATAGCGATCAGAAATCAATCGATTTTGCCACCGCAGCCTCGGCTCTGAAACACAGCATTGAAGGCGATTTTAACTTGGCATCCGTGGCTGAAATCGAAACAGTAATGAACGGAGACACGAGCGGACGGTTGAGCAGATGAGTTATGTTTAGCGTTTTGGGTTTGGAGTTTGGAGTTATTTTGCTTGTAAAAAAGATACTCAAATTTTAATCACGAAATGGTAAAATAAGAGTATAAATTTAGACGATTATTATAGTGATAGTGGAGTCAACGTTTTGAGACTGGTTAGAAGCAAAAACTCAAAACTCCAAACAAAAAACTCTGAACTACAATGGCTAGTTTCACGCGATTACAGGTTTATCAAACCTTACTGGAAAATCCGATTATGCCGATTTTCCACCATAATGATTTAGAAGTTGCTAAGAAAATCCTGACGGCCTGTTACGAAGGCGGTATTCGGATTTGTGAGTTTACGAACCGGGGCGATTATGCCCACGAAACGTATTCGGAGTTACGGAAATTTGGTAAGAAGAACTTCCCCGACTTAGTAGTAGGGGCCGGAACCATTGTAGATGCTGCGTCAGCAACGTTATATCTGCAATTAGGAGCTGATTTTATCGTTGCACCCGTGTTACACCAGGATGTAGCCATTACTTGTAATCGCCGCAAAATTGCCTGGATGCCCGGTTGCTTTACGCTATCTGAAATATCCAAAGCTGAAGAATGGGGAGCCGAAATTGTGAAATTATTTCCCGGTCAGGCTTCCTCTCCTGAGTTTGTAAAAGCGATCAAAGGCCCTATGCCCTGGACCGACATCGTGGTAACGGGTGGAGTAGAACCCACGCAGGCTAGTTTGAAAAGCTGGTTTGACGCTGGGGTGCGTGGCGTGGGCATTGGTTCGCAGTTGTTCCCAAAACATCTGGTTGAGGCGAATGACTGGCAGACGGTTGCTGATAAAATCACCGAAGCTGTCCGCGTAGCTAAGTGGGTAAAAGAGCAGTAGAACTTTAGGGCTTAGCTCAATAAAAAGATCGCTTTCAGAAGCGATCTTTTTATTTTTGTGGCTGATCTAACGATGCCTTGAAAACGATTATCATTTTTTTAGTAACCTTTTTTATCAGCTTTGCAGGTTCCATTCATCCGGGTCCGGTTAACCTTTCGGTGATTCAATCTGTACTGAGAAAAAATTTTCCCGCTGCCTTGTGGATTGGTTTGGGAGGAGCTCTCGTAGAAATTCCCTATGGCTATCTGGCTTTGCAGGGCATTCACTTTGTGGAACGTTACCCCACCGGATTAAAGCTGTTACAGCTAATCGTTATCCCTATCCTGATTTTACTGGGCGTATTGGCCCTTCTTCGCAAACCGCAGGTAAATCCAGAAATTCCCCAGACGAAGACCTCCCAACTTTCTTTTCTGAAAGGTGCTTTTCTGTCTTTAATTAACGGACAGTTACCGATTTACTGGTTTGCTATTCTGCTGAATTATCAGGTTTACCCCTGGCTGCGGGTAGAAACAGGCTGGCACCAGGCGGGTTTTGTGGCGGGAGCCAGTGTGGGCTCTTTTGCTTTGCAGTGTACTTACGCTACACTGGCCCGCAAGTATCAGGATCGTTTGATGAAATACCTGAAAATTGAATGGATGGAGCGGATTATTGGCTTATTATTCATTGCCGTTGGGATTTGGCAAGCCCTTCTTTTCTTCTGGAAATCCTAAAGATGGAATAGCTTTTTCATGAATTAGGGCAACCTGACTGGCGATTTTACCCACGCACGAGTCGGTCATTTATGAAAGTTTTATCGATTTTTATTGTTGCATTGACGGTCGGATTCTTGGGTTCGGTTTATCCGGGGCCGGTTAAATTAAGTGTTGTTCAATCCGTTATTCAGAAAAATCTTCGGGTCGGATTCTGGGCATCGGTGGGAGCTTCATTGCCGGAAGTAATCGGGAGCATTCTGGCCATTCGAGGGATGCGTTGGCTCGAAGAAGTACCCGACGTACTGATCTGGTTTCAATGGTCGATTATTCCTATTTTATTACTGGTTGGATTCTTCACTTTACGCAATAAAAAAACACCCGATTCGCCAACTGCTGCTACCGAAAATGAGGTCACCGACGACCAGCCTGCAAGTCGAAAGGCTTTTCTAAAGGCAATGGTCTTGAATATTTGCAACCCGCAGTTAATCCCATTCTGGTTAGTAGCCGCTGTCTGGTTCAATCGAAAAGCCGAACTTTCCATCGATACTTTCTTTGACGAAATAGCTTTTATACTCGGAGCAACGGCGGGGTCTTTCGCCATGAATTACCTGTACGCCAAGCTTACCTTTATCAATAGGGAACGCATTCTGGAAAAAATGAAACCCCAAACCATTCGCTTGGTAACAGGCTGGGGTTTCATTCTATTAGGTCTATGGCAAGCCGTACAGGCTTTTTATTAGTGTTGAATGATTAAATGAGAGAAGGATTGAATAGGATTAACTGGTGTGAAATTCCTGTATGTTGTCTTAAACAGTGAAAGGCTTAACAGAAACTGCCTCTACCCAGACGCGATAAAGTCGCGTCTCTACATTTAGTACAAAAAACACATCTTTTTTGATTCAGACGTCCAGAGGCCTACAGTTAAGTAGTCACTCGGCTAGAGCCGAGCGACTGCGAGTAAGTAGAGACGCGACTTTATCGCGTCTAGCAGGGAGATGAGAATCAATATAGAGGCAACAAAACCGCATCTTACCCAAGTATGATAAAGGTAAAGTAATATCTAATGTTCCACCCGCA
>NZ_NHPP01000025.1 GCF_002838835.1 Siphonobacter sp. SORGH_AS_0500 | reverse complement strand
CGAAGTACGTAAAAAACGAAGCTTCAGCTGATTCAGGTTTTTAATCTGCTCTTTTTCAGCCTGTTCCAAGGCCAGAGCATCCCGTTGACGAGCCTGGGCAAGCAAGTGACGAATAAAGACGAACATTAACCCATGAAAGACCAGAATGTACCCCGCAATGGCCCACCAGGTTTTCCAGGGCGGCGGCAGAATGGTAAGCGTTACGCTGGCGGGTTGCCGACTCCACTCGCCGTAACTATTAGCCACTTTTACCCGAAAAACGTAGGTCCCGGCACTGAGGTTGGTATAGGTAGCCGAACGATGCTGCGGGTCTACGTTAATCCAGGCTTTATCAAAACCTTCCATCTGGTAGGCATACCTGGCTCCCTCGGGATTGGTAAGCTCCAGAGCTGCAAAATCAATACTGAATACGTTATTTTTATAATTGAGCGTAATCGCTCGCGTTTGCTGAAGGGATTGATTCAAAACGGTATCGCCATTGATTGCCTCGCCAATGCCTACCCTTTCACTAAACAATTTAAAATCCGTCAGAACCGCCCTCGGAGGTAGCACCTGACGGCTTAATTGAAGCGGATCAAAATACAGAAAGCCGTTCGTTAAGCCGTAGACGAGTGCGTTGTTTTTGAGGCGGGTAATGACGTTATAATTGAAATGCTGATGCGGCAAAAACGTTTGAAAACGGCCCGAGCCAGGATCAAAACGCATGAGTCCCTTGATTGTACTGATCCAGAGCAGGCCGTTTTTATCCAGAATAATACCATTGACGGAAGGATGCAGGAGGCCGTCTTTTTCCGTGAAGGTCTGAATCTGGTACCGCCCGGCAGCTTTCCGCTGAATCCGATGCAGTCCTGACTCGGACGCCCGCCCAAATCACATTTTAGGGAACTCAACCAGCGTGTAGATAGCCGTGCCCAGGCGATCAGAATCCGTTCCCTGCACTCGTTCAAAGGCTCCCGTAACCGGATCATAGCGACCCAGCCCGTTGTTATCAAAACCAATCCACAGCTTGCCCGATTGATCTTCGGTCAGGGAGCGAATGAATTCCGTATCCGTGTTCCCTAATCGAACGCGAACTTTTGTCCCGTCAAAGCCATGACGGTAAAGCCCCTGGTTACTTCCTAGCCAGATGTTTTTCCGGGAATCTTCCAGCAAACAGAACACGGCGGCTCCCTTTAGTTCGGTTTCAATCTGCTGGCTTTTCTTCAGCCGCAGGGCTCCGCCGAGGGTTCCCATCCATACGTCTCCTGCTGAGCTGACCAGCAGAGCTCGGTGATCGTTCCAGAAAGGCGTATCAAACTCGTATTTTTTCGTAGATCCGTCGAGTAAGGAATAACGGTACAGACCCGCTTTACTCATGCCCAGCCAGACCGATTCTTGGGCATCGGTAGCAATGCTACGAACCTGATTATCTGCTAATCCCGTTGAAAAAGAGAACGACCGGAAAGGCAATAAGCTCAGGTCGAGTGAACTCATTTGCTGCTCAGTACCGCACCAGAGTACCTGCGTTCGATCCAGATACAGCCGATACACCAGGTTATTACTCAAACTCTGGGGATTGCTCGCATTGGTGCGGTACCACTGAAGCTGAGCCTGGGGCGTGTGCAACTGGGTTAATCGGGCCAAGCCCTGATCGGTACCTAACCAAAAGGCACCGTCGGGAGATTTACAGATGTCAAAAATCTGCGTGCGTTCCAGGGTTTGGCTGGGGAAGTGGTTCAACGGCTCAAACGGACCGTATTTTTTAGCAACGGAATCGTAGGGCAACCGCCATAAACCATTGCCACCCGTAGCCAGATACAAGTGCTGGTTGTCTTCCAGTAAAGACCAGAAGTGATCGCCATATGCATTGGGCTGCACCGAAAAAGGATAAAATGTGTGCTGGCCGCTGCGGCTGTTGTATCGAACGGGACCGGCTGCGGTCGCCACCCAGAGGTAATCGCCCTGCGAACGGATGATCCGCCGAATGGGACGATTCAACGGATACGTCTGAATCGTTTGGAATTGCCGACTATCTGAATTCCAGACACTTAATCCCTGGGGTGTCCCGATCCATACCTTCCCCTGCGTATCTACGGCCAGGGCATTAATCTGATTACAAAACAGCGAGGTCGGGTCGCCGGGATTATTTCTGAAATTCTCAAACGTTTCCAGACGAGGATCGAAGCGACTCAGTCCTTCCCGGGTTCCAATCCAGATGAAGCCCTGCGAGTCTTCGCAAAGATCATACACCCAGTTGCCCGCAATGGCGTCTTTATTTTTGTAAAATTTCCGAAACCGATACCCATCGTACTGGGCCAGTCCGTTCATGGTTCCTACCCAGAAAAACCTTTTTTATCCTGAAGAAACGAACGAACCCGATTATCCGGCAGACCTTCAGCACTACCATATCGTTTGAAAATGAGATCTTCCTGCAAGCCCCTGACTGGGTGAACAGATCGTTTGGGTTGTGCGAAGGCAAAAACTACCATCAGATTCAACCCCAGAAGGAAGAGCAGGCTTCTCATTGAAATACGGTTAGATTACGTCTTTTCCATAAGGTCTGAATTATCCTGTTATACTCTTATTTTTTAATCAAAAATTACAAAAATACTTTAAGCAGATACAGCAGCAGGCCCAGAAGACTTACATAACTAAGAATTAAGATCAGAAAAGACTTTAGCGGTTTTCTTTTCACGGGTGAAAGAATTAAGGGTTGGCAGAGTATTCTGGTAGGCAGAATGTTCCCTGATCGCTTACAGGGTCGAAGGCACACCAAAGGCCCTCCCGTATGAACGGAGGGCCTTCGACGAATGCTTTACTTTACAAATTTTCGGATGTACGTTTTCGAATCTTCCTGAATTTTCAGCAGGTAAACACCGGGGGTGAGGGACTCAATATTGCATTCAAATCCCTTCCCGGCAACGGCCATTACCCCATGCTCAGCCAGCATTACCTGACCGGCGAGATTGAGAATACTAACCCGAAGCGGTACCGAGCGATCTTCCTTCAACTTTACCTGAATGACCCGCTGGGCGGGATTCGGATAGACAGTAATCACATCCGTTTCCGGGCAATGTACCGAACCTGAGATGATGGAGCTGTACGCAAAGGAGTGATCCTGATCCATGATTTTCAGACGATAGTAACCGATTTCTGCGGCTGGCGGAGTAGCCAGCAAGGAATAGTAGTTCCGCACTTTACCCGCCGGACTAGCGAACGTGAGCGGCTGAAAATGAATCCCATCACGGCTGTGTTCGACGATGAATTGGCTTACGTTTCGCTCTTCGGATGTATTCCAGAATAGCTTTACCTGGCAATTTTCGTCTCTTAGGTAAAAGTTGAGCAATTTGAGAGGTAATGGAGTACTGGTTTGTTTTTCAAGAATGACGGACGTGTAGGGAGCCAGCGTGTAATTACCCGAATACGTTACACCACGCACGTCTTTATAGGTCTGCGTTCCCAGATTAATGGTCTGGCTTACACTATCTGGATTGACCCGAAAAAGAATTTGATCTTCGGGGGAATGTTCGGTCACTTCCAGCTCAGCAAATACTACATTATCAATCCAGGCTTTACGGGGAGCATCGTGCAGGGTGAGGCTTAAGAAGGTATTGTCGTTGGTATAGTTCGGACTCAACAACAATTCAACTTCCTGACGGGACGAGGATAGAAATACCGTTTTTAACTTGCATACGGCGAAATTGGAAGAAGCAGAGGTCAGAAAGGCTACTTGCAGAGCCGTAGTGTCCACACTGCCTTTGGCTGAGAACTTCAGCCGGTAATACTTGCCATACGTTAGCGTCCCGACATTGATGACCACCCGGGAGGATTTGGTTCCATTCCCCTCGTCCATGTTTAGTCGGAGAGAGCCTCCGTCCAGTTGATTGGTGTTATCCCAGGTAGGGGCATTCGTTCCGCTGACAGGTGTCAGGGTATAAGCCGTAGCACCCGTGGTGAGACCCGTGGTAAACGTACTGTTATTGGCATTGGTAATACGATTGGCCCCTGCCGACTGAATCGTTACGGGGGCATAATACTCGTTCCAAATTGACTGTGTGCATCGTAGGAAAGACCCTGCCATTGGCCCAGCGTTAAAGCTCTGGATATGCGGGGCGTGGAATTGGTAAGAACGGTCTGCACAAACGTAGGATCTTTCTCGAAGGGCTGGGCATAAAAATTACTATCCAACGTACCGACCATCGGCAGGAAGGGCTGTCTTCCCGTCTGCAAGATACCGCCCTGCTGACTCACCAACTTGGCATAAAATAGGTTTCCAGTAACCCGGTGGTTTCTTGACACAAATACGGTATCCGGGAAATAGCCAAAACCGTACATGTTATCGTAAAAAGTATTGTTTCGCACGGTATGCGACGAGGTGGTTACATTCAGCATCAGAGCCGCACCCATGACCTGATGCACGGTATTACCCGCCACCAGATTCCCGAAGCTGTTCCCATCCATGTATATGCCAGTGGCATAATTGGAATTAACTACCTTCGATGTCGTTCCGAAGAGGTTCGGATAGGCCTTACTCACGATATTACCAATCACCTGGTTATTACCGTATCCGTACGTTGCCGGGGCAAAACCCTTGAAGGTATAAATTCCCCCCACGTCACATTTCACCAGAGCAAAATTAGAAATGCGGTTATTCTTTACGATCAGATTACGCCCTTCAAACCGGATGCCGCAAAAGCCTACGCTATCAATGTAATTCCAGGCAGACAGAGCATTTCGTCCTACCATATTGATGGCATTGTACTGGTTATTATTAGGCTCGCCCATGCCCGCCCGCAAAGCCGTGCGGGTAATTCGGTTGCGGTTGCATTCGTATTCACTGGCGGTAATGAAAATGGCGTTGTTGTTGGTATTTGTACATTCATTCGCGGAAACCACCACCTGCGAAGCCCGGTTTACCCAGACCCCGTTATGCGTATTTTCAAAACGACAGTTTTCTACCCGAATGCCCTTCGTTAATACTCCTGCGGCACTGTCTACGCGTACGGCGTACTCATTGGACTGCGTGAACGTAAGTTGCTGGAGACTAAGGTTACTTTTTCCGCTGGCAAAAAAGCAGGTACTGCTAGCGGGAGCTTCCGTCAGCAGTTGATTAGGGTCTACGTTTGAATACAGATAGATTTTCTGAGCCGTTCGGTCATAGTACCATTCGCCCTGCTGATCCAGGGTTAACAGGTGATTTTGAATGAAATAGCCATAGCCCGCATTTACTTTATAGTTGCCAAGAGCTGGTGACGCAAACGTGAGGGTGTTACCTACGTGCGACTGAATGACGGGCTTGTTGAGCAGAAACAAATTAACCCGAACCACAGCCGTAGCTCCCGTCCAGTCTTGGCCTGATAGCGTATTATCCGTTAAAACATTATTGCCACTTCCTGACTGGATTCGCAAGTAGCCCTGATTTGTAGCGTCGGCATTGGGGTAACGGCCTATTTGCTGAGACACGCCATTGATGAAAAAGTTGTTCAGCGATGAGAGGGAACTGGCGTAATCGGCCACGTAGATATTACCCTGATAAAGACTCCAATTGGTAATCACCTGCGAGCCATTAATAACGGGTTTGGCACCCTGACCATAAGAGCTATACGTAATACTCGCTCCCGCTGTCCCGGATTGATTCGCCAGTATTTCTCCGCGAAAGACGTCTCCGCTTCGAAAGAGAATGCTGTCACCCGCCTGGAAGGTAGTGGCATTGATTTTGGCAATGGTTTTCCAGGGACTCGCTGGACTTAGTCCGTCGTTGGTCACATCGTTCCCGAGGGATGAAACATAATACGTCTGCTGAGCCTTAAGCCCCAGACTACTCGCCAGAAAAACGAGAATACATAGGTAATACTGTTGCATAATACATACGGTTTAGAAAGTGTATTCGTACAAGAAGCCTGACTTCGCTCTCATCCTACGGAGGAATGCCTTCCTTATCCGAAAGAAGCTTCTTATAAAAACATTTATTATTAGCAAAGTACCATATTTAAAAATCGAGGGATCGGATGAAATGGTGCATAGACTACCGGAAATGTTGCAATCTTCAAGGTATACGCTGATTTTCCGGTGATAACATCGTCTTTACTACTCATAGATGTTGGGGTCTATAAACTTCAAACCCCATCAAACCGTGAGTTCATTAGTAAAGCCATGAGTCAGACTTGACCATCTGGTCCAGCTCCACATCTTCAGAATCGTTCAGAACAATCTATTGCATTTTTTATACTGAACAGAACATTATTATCCAATCCCTTCGCTCGATCTATAAGGCCTTGCCAAAGTTCCTGTTTAAATATTTTATTATTTTGTTTTGATTATATAATTATCATTTTGTTAATTTACGGCATACTTAATAAATATTATTATTAAGTATGCCGTAGTTTCTGTGTTCTATTATCAGAGAAGCATCCCTTTCGCTATTGATCCATTATTCTGAACCTATTTTATGAAGGTACTTGATTACCAGACTCTTTATGAGAATGAGTTACTTGAAGGCATCATCCCTTTTTGGCTGAAGCATTCCATTGATTCTCAACACGGAGGCTTTTTTACCTGTCTGGATCGGCAAGGCCAGGTATATGACACCGACAAATTCGTTTGGCTACAAGGACGGCAGGTATGGTGTTTCGCGATGCTCTATAACCAGATAGAACCTAAAAAAGAGTGGCTGGATTGTGCCGTTCAGGGAGCCGAATTTTTACTCAAACACGGGCGTGATGAAGCCGGAAACTGGTATTTCTCCTTAACTCAGGAGGGAACTCCGTTGATTCAGCCTTATAATATTTTCTCCGACTGCTTCGCGGCGATGGGTTTGGCCCAATTGCATCGAGCCACCGGAAATGAGGTATATGCCCAGGTAGCCAAAGAAACCTTCCTGAATATCCTCGCGAAACAGGCTAACCCCAAAGGCATTTATACGAAGCAGTATCCGGGAAGCAGGCCTTTGAAGAATTTCGCCTTACCCATGATTCTTTGCAATCTGGTGCTGGAACTAGAGCATTTGCTGGACCCGGCTTTGGTAGAAGAAACGATTCAAAAAGGGATTCATGCGGTGATGGAAGAATTTTATCGCCCTGACCTGAACCTGATCCTCGAGAATATTGGGTTGGATAACCGTTTTTCTGACTCGTTTGAAGGACGTTTGATTAATCCGGGGCATGGCCTGGAATCCATGTGGTTTATCATGGATTTAGCCGAACGCCGGGGAGACAAAGAACTCATTACCAAGGCTAAAGACCTTACCTTATCACTGATCGAATACGGTTGGGATTCGGAACACGAGGGCATTTTCTATTTCCTGGATGTCAAAGGACATCCGCCTCAACAACTGGAATGGGATCAGAAGCTCTGGTGGGTGCACGTGGAAACGCTGGTTAGTCTTTTAAAAGCGTACCTGCATACGGACGATGAACGTTGCTGGGAATGGTTTGAAAAAATCCATGCGTATACCTGGACTCATTTTAAAGATGCAGAATACCCCGAGTGGTTTGGTTACCTGAATCGCCAGGGTGACGTACTTTTACCGCTGAAAGGTGGCAAATGGAAAGGCTGTTTTCACGTACCCCGAGGTTTGTATCAATGCAGCCAGACGCTTCGGGCCATTGCCACAAAAAAAGAAAGCCCGCTTTATCAGGATTAGACTATGGCTAACATCCCCGTTTCTGAGTTTACGCAATCCAGTGAGGATTCACAGGTAACTTCCTATAAACCAACTCTGGTATCGCTGGCGGTTTTATACTTTATGATCGGTTTTATTACCTGTCTGAACGATACGCTGGTGCCTTTTTTCAAAAAGGGATTTGATTTATCTTACTCTCAATCCTCACTGGTCCAATTCTACTTTTTTCTCACCTACGGAATCATGTCCATTCCAGCCGGGAAAATCGTTGAAAAAGTAGGCTATAAATCAGGGATGGTTAGGGGATTTATGATTGCTTCCCTGGGAGCTGCCCTGTTTTTACCAGCGGCTCTCCTGCATGAATATTACCTGTTTCTGGGGGCCTTGTTTGTCATTGCCATTGGTATGGTTCTACTACAGGTAGCCGCGAATCCTTACATTACCATTCTGGGGCCCGCGAAAACCGCCTCTTCGCGTTTAACACTCATTCAGGGGGTTGGGTCCATCGGGACAACCACGGCCCCTCTTTTTGGTTCTGCGTTCATTTTGGGCCCACTCGAACATGCATCAAGTGAGGCTGTGCATTACCCTTATCTCGGCATTTCGCTGGTGCTTCTGTTGATTGCCGTAGCCGTCTGGAAACTGAAATTACCCACTTTAACCGCTAATCATTCTCATACGAAAGAAGCCCGAGGGCCGTTTACCTACCGCCATTTACGTTACGGCGTTTTAGGGCTTTTCTGTTACGTAGGAGCCGAAGTATCCGTCGGGACCTTTCTTACCAACTACATTGCCGATACTCTCCAAATATCTGAAAATGAAGCCAATACCTTTGTAGCTTTCTATTGGGGAGGAATGCTGGCCGGTCGGTTGATTGGCTCTGTGGTCTTAAAATCCGTGGCTCCCGCACGCCTGCTAACCGCTCTGGGCTTCGCTTCCATGGCGTTAATTTTCTGCTCGCTGAATACGAATGGATATGTGGCTATCTGGAGTATGATTGCCCTGGGGGTATGTAACTCCGTGATGTTTGCCATCATTTTTTCACTATCGGTAAAAGGGCTGGGAGCGGCTACCTCACAGGCTTCCGGTTACCTGTCCACCGCCATTGCAGGAGGAGCCATTGTCTCCTACGGACAGGGGTATCTCATTGATCATTACAACTGGTCGATTGCTTTTGTATTACCCTTGATTTGCTACGCATACATCACTTTTTTTGGAATGAAGGGCTATAAACCCGAGCAAACCTATACCGCATGATTCGCTCTTTGTTGTTTTTGATGATCTTCTGGAGTTTTTCCGTAACGGCACAGAAACCAGGGAAAAACCGGATTTTGCTAATTCCCCTGGATGACCGTCCCCCCTGTTTGCAATTCACGCAGCGAATGGGGCAAATTGCCGGGGCCGAAGTCGTAGCCCCACCGTTGGCGATGCTGGGCCAGTTTACCACACCGGGCCAGTCGGAAGCATTGGGCAGTGGATTCTTTCCCAGGATCTTTCGTCCTTTGATGCGGCCATTGTTTGCCTGGATATGCTAGCGTATGGCGGACTTGTGGGGTCACGCGTTCATCAGGTGCCGCTGGAAACGGCAGTAAAGCGACTGGAGATTATTGCCAAACTCCGGGAAAAAGCTCCTCGTCTGCCTCTCTATGCTCAGAGTGTACTGATGCGACTAGCCCCTTCGGCTGATATGAAGAATGACGCTTACCGGGCCCAGTTAGCTCGTTGGGCCGAAATTTCCCCTGACCCTTCCCGTCAGGAAGAAACCGCTCAGTTAGCGAAGGTTATTCCGGCAACGGCACTGGCTGATTACCAACAGGCACGGCTTCGCAACCATACCATCAATCAGAAAGCCATTGAATGGGTAAAAAAAGGAATGATTGATTACCTGCTCATCACGCAGGATGATGCCAAACCCCAGGGTGTTCACATCGCGGAAGGGCAACGCTTACGGGAGCAGATCCACCAGCAAAACCTTCAGGCGAAAGTAGCATTACAACCCGGTACGGATGAGGTATCTATGTTGCTGTTAGCTCGTTTCCTGACCCAAAAGGCTGCTTTTACTCCTAAAATCAAAGTCTATTATTCGTCGGATTCCCTCTCCAAACGGGCGATGCCTTTTGAAGACCGTCCGCTGACGACTTCGGTGCGTTATCAGATTGAATCCGCCGGAGCTACCCAGGTTGACAAGGAAGCAGACGCTCAGATTTTGTTATACGTATATACCTCCCGTCAGCAGCCTCAACGAGCGATCTCTTTTGTAAACGAAATCAAAGAAAAGCTGGCTTCGAGAAAGCACGTTATCGTAGCAGACATTGATCCCGTTGGGAATGTGCAGGGCGGAGATTCCGTTTTTTCAGCATTACTCATCAAACACCAGTTACTACCCGCCTTGAGTGGGTATGCATCCTGGAATACCGCCGGAAATACGTTGGGAACGGCTTTACCCCAAGGCGTTACGTATTACCTGGCTTCGCAACGTTTTAAACAACCCAAAACCGCCCTGTACTCGGCCCAGCAATGGTTTTTACTCAACCGGGTTCTGGATGATTATTATTTCCACACGCTGATTCGCCCGGAAGCCAACCGCCGCTTTGGTAAACCCGGGTTAGGAGCACTCATTCTGGATGAAAGCCGGAACAAGCAGGTGGAAGCCTTCTGTCTGGATCGATTACAAGGGTATTTGAAAACGCTTGAGCAGGATTACTTTACCTCTAAACCTTTTGCTTCTTTCTGCCAACGACCCCAGCATCTGCAATTCAGTCTTCCCTGGCACCGCACCTTTGAAGCTCTGATTGATTTTGATCTGGATTGTTCGCGGAAGAATTAACCTAGTTTCACCTCATATTTTACTTCATGCGATGATGAATTTTACCCAATCCCGGCACCGGGAATGGCTGCTAGCCTTTTTTCTGGTGCTGATGCAAGTATGTACACTTTCAGCACAAAGTCTGATCGTAAGAGGCAGGGTAACGGCGGATAATGGAGAGGCCCTACCCGGAGTAACGGTAGTTGTTAAAAACACTACTACAGGTACCACCACGGACACCGATGGACGCTATACGCTCAGACCCGGTAGCCCTTCGGGGATACTGGTCTTTTCTTACCTCGGCACCACTACGCAGGAAGTTCCTTTTAATGGAGCCGGGGAGTATAACGCGGTGCTTAGTGAAGAATCCAAGAAATTAAACGAGGTAGTCGTGGTGGGCTATGGCACTCAGAAAAAGGTCAATCTGACCGGATCGGTGGCCATTATCGAACCCAAAACCCTCACCAATCGTCAGGTAGGTTCTACTTCCCTGGCCCTGCAGGGAGCCGCTCCCGGCGTAACCATTACCCAGCAGTCGGGCGTACCCGGCGGGGATGCTGGCACCATTCGCATTCGGGGCGTAGGCTCTATCAATGCGGGTCAGAGTCCTTTGATTCTGGTGGACAACGTGGAGATGAGTCTGGATGCCATTGATCCGAATAACATCGCCAGCATTTCCATTTTAAAGGATGCCGCCGCTGCCGCCGTTTACGGTTCCCGAGCCGCCAATGGGGTGGTCTTGGTCACGACCAAACGCGGAGCCAAAGGCGTTAACATCAGCTATAATAGCTACGCTTTGAAGCAAAGTCCTACGGATTTACCGAAGAAAGTAAGTGCTCTGGAACACATGATGTACTGGGATGTAGCCCAGGCTAACAGCGGACTTCCCGCCACTTTTACCCAGCAAATTGCGGCTTACCAGAACACAGGCCCGGATAATAAAACCATTTTCAACACCGACTGGCAAAAACTGGTGCTGACCAATTCCGGGCTGATGCAAAACCACAGCCTCACCCTCTCCGTGGGTGGTGATCGCATTAAAACCTTTGCTTCGGGCAGTTTTTTAAATCAAAACGGACTCACAGCGAACACCAATTACAAACGCCTGGACCTTCGCTTTAACACGGATATTAGTATCACGAAAAAGCTGAATGCCTCGGTGGATCTGGTATTAAATAATTCCAACCGACTCTGGCCGGGACAATCTTCGCCTCAGTACCTGATTCGTGAGATGATTGGGCTTCCCGCCATTACCCCAGGCCGTTTCGATACCGGACAGTGGGGCGAAGGCTGGGCTAACTCTAACCCTGCCGCCAAGGCCCAGGACGGTGGTTTTGACCGTAGCTTAACGGATTCCCGCATCATCAAAGGAACCCTTACCTATACCCCCATCGAAGGGCTGGAATTACTAGCCACCTACAGCTCGAACTATTACACCAATCGGGCTCGCAATTTCGTCGATCAGTACGACATCTATTCAGCGGACGTGGCTAATAATACCATGATTTATCAACGTTCGTGGCCCGCTCTTAACTCACTCTCCGATAACATTTCCCAGAATAACCAAAATCTATTCCGGGCCCAGGCCACGTACACCAAAGCCCTGGGTAAACACGCCTTTACGGGTCTGGCGGGCTTCAGCACAGAAGATTTCAAAACGAGCTTTATCAACACCTTCCGTCAGAATTTACTCTCGCCCGACCGTCCTTACCTAAGTAGTGGTGATCAGTTAGGACAGACGCTGAACGGAGGCGAAAGCCGCTTTTCCATGGTGTCGGCTTACGCTCGACTGAATTATACCTATGACGAGCGTTATTTGCTGGAAGTCAATGGCCGCTGGGATGCCTCTTCCCGTTTCCGGGAAAACAACTGGTGGAAGCTCTTCCCTTCCGTCTCTGGCGGCTGGCGGATTTCTCAGGAATCCTTCTGGGAAAGTCTTCGCTCTACCATTAGCGAAGCCAAAATCCGGGCTTCGTACGGATCTCTGGGTAACCAAAATCTGATTCGTGGCGGGGTAGCAGACTACTACCCGACCTACGCTTTATTTAATTCGGGAACGGCTTATAACTACTACTTCGGTAATGTCGTCGTGCCTGGTTATGCTCTTACGAACGCGGCTAATGCAGGAATTCGCTGGGAAACCTCCCGGATTCTGGATCTGGGTTTTGACATGAGTCTGCTCAAAACGACTTAACCTGACGGCTGATTTCTTCCAGCGGGATATTGTCGATATGCTTCAGTTGGTCCCCATTCCTTCGTATGTGGGCTTAACCGCTCCGTTTGTAAACTCCGGTTCTATGCGAAACAAAGGCTGGGAGCTAGGACTAGGCTGGCGTGATAAAGTCGGAGCTTTTAGTTACCAGGTTCAATTAAATGCTTCGGATGTCAAAAATACGCTGTTACGCAATGGCGGTAAACCTATCATCAACGGAGCTACCATTCAGCAGGAAGGCTCTGCTCTGGATTCGTATTACGGCTATCTGGCGGATGGGTTTTTCCAGACGGCAGAAGAAGTAAAAAATGCCCCTTTCCATTACGGCAACACCGCTCCCGGTGATATTCGCTACCGGGACATCAGCGGCCCCGAGGGCAAGCCAGACGGAAAAATCGATGGGTATGATCGCACCATCCTGGGTAACTACTTCCCACGCTACGAATACAGTCTTAACCTCTCCGGCCAGTATAAAGGATTTGACTTTACCGTTTTCCTTCAGGGTGTAGGGAAAAAGGATAATTACCTGTCGGGAACGGCGGCCCGCCCGTTCTTCTCCTCCAACTTCCAGGGGACCATGTTTGAGTATCAGAAAGATTCCTGGTCGTCTGACAACACCAATGCTGCCTATCCGCGTCTGACCGTTAACAGTATGCCCAACAACTACGTAACCTCCTCTTTCTGGGTACGTTCGGCGGCTTACTTACGTCTCAAAAATATGGTGGTAGGCTATACCCTGCCTACGGGCTTTACCAATAAGGCTCGAATCAAATCGGCTCGTATTTACCTCAGCGGCCAGAACCTGATTACCTGGACTAACTTCTTCCCCGGTTTCGATCCTGAACAACGGGATACGGGTGGTGAGTTTTACCCCATCATGCGTACCTACACCGTCGGTTTAAATCTTAATTTTTAACCCTCATGAAATACAGATTCCTCTCTATACTAAGCCTTTGCGTATCGATGACCCTGTTTTCGGGTTGCAAAGATTACTTAGCCCAGGCCCCCTTGGATGCCCCGGCTACGGGTGAGTTTTTCAATAACCAGAACGAAATGAACGGAGCCTTAACAGCCCTATACCGTTCGGCCTACTGGAATACGGGAAACACGCCCTATCAGTCCATGATGGATGGTTGGACGGATTTAGCCCTGCTGCGTGGACTTGATTTAGGCGAAGGCAATATTGATGTGTACAACGCTCACGCCCAAAACATCTGGACCTTTGCCTATGCGACCATTCAACGAGCGAACACGATGATTGAAGGCATGGAAAAAGGGAAAGGGAATGTTCCGGCGGCTACGTATAACCGCTTGCAGGCCGAAGCCCGGGTCTTACGGGCCTATGCTTACTTTTACCTGGCTTTTATGTTTGGCGATGCTCCCTTACTCACGAAACCTTTATCGCCAGAAGAATTTTACACACAAACCCGAACGTCAAAAGCCGAGATCATCAAATTTATTTACGATGAACTCGACGCAGCAAGTAGCGTTCTGGCCTGGGCCCCAGCGGACTACGGACGGGTTAGTAAGGCGGTTGCTCTGGGCTTGAAAGCTCGCACCGCTTTGTATAATAAAGAATACCAGGTTGCGGCGAATGCTTCCAAACAAATCATCGACGGAGCAGGATTGAGTCTGAATCCAAACTTTGGGGATTTATTCACCAGAACCGGACAACTCAGTAATGCGGGCAAAGAAATCATGTTTCATGTCCTGCACTCGGAAGCCGATGCCAATTCGATTACGTACCTGCCGCTGGGCAGTATCTCCCGGTCAGCGGGCGGGCAATCGGGACGATTCCCCCAACAAAGACTCGTCGATATGTTTGAAGCCAAAGATGGCAAACGGATTGATGAATCTACGGTTTATGACCCCAGCAAACCCAGCCGTAACCGCGATCTTCGCTTAAAGTATACGGTAGCCTTGCCCGGTGATACCATCCGCATGAATTTGCAGACGCTGGTTTACACCATTTATCAGAATACCACCTCGTTTCGAAATACGGACGGTAGCTGGATTACCCGCACCAATGCCGATTTTGATAACGCCTTTGGTCCCGGCAAAAGTGGAGTAGGTTTGCTGCACGCCAAGTATACCTTAACCGAAGAAAATGCCTTTACTTCGCGGGTAGGCTTTATTCTGATGCGATACGCTGAAATTCTTCTGCTGTACGCTGAAGCTAAAATCGAGTTAAATCAGGTGGATGATTCCGTAATCAATGCGATCAATCAAGTCCGGCAGCGAGCCAAACAGCCCGTAGTAGAAGCAGAGGTTCGAACCAGTCCCACGAAACTGCGTCAGCTCATTCGTCGGGAACGGGTAGCGGAGCTGGCCATGGAAGGCTTCCGCTGGTTTGACATTCGTCGGTACGGAATCGGAGAGCTGGTCATGCCGCAGAAGATTGTGGGCGTTCCTAAAACGGCAACCACCCTTGCCGCTCCTCCTACGTTCACCAGCTCCGCAGCTCATGATCTGAATAACATTCCCGTTTATAACAACAGCGAATCCCAACGGTTCATGCGGGAACAACGGTACTGGTATCCCCGATTGGAACTATTACCCGTTCCTCAGACCGAACGAGATATTAATCCGAAGCTTACGCAGAATCCTAATTGGTAAATTTTCCTTCCCCCAGATAAGATTTAGCTGGGGGAAGCTTCTTTTTTATAATTACGTATGAATCGTCGTCATTTTATCGAGCGTTTGTCCCTGGGCAGTGGGGGCTTAATGGCTTCCTCCGCTCTGGCCTTTCCCCTGTCGGGGCAAGCCGCTTCTTTTTCAAAGGCCAGCGGTCAGGAATACACCGCCGATGTTGTCATTGCCGGAGGAGGCCTGGGTGGCTGTGCCGCAGCTTTAGCGGCTTTACGAAATCAGCAGACGGTTATTCTCACCGAAGAAACCGACTGGATTGGCGGACAGGTAACCCAACAGGGCGTTCCTCCCGATGAACACGACTGGATTGAAACGCACGGAGCAACTCGCCTGTACCGCGAATTCAGAACCTCCGTGCGTCGCTATTATCAACAGTTTTATCCGTTAACGGAGGCCGCTAAATCCCGCACGTATTTCAATCCAGGCGATGGAACCGTTTCTAAAATTTGCCATGAACCTAAGGTAGCTCTGGCCGTTTTGGAGCAGATGCTAAACCCTTACCTCAGTTCCCGACAATTACGCATTCTTTTGAATTATAAGGTAACGGCAGCTGACGTGAAGGGCGATGAAGTAAAAGCTCTGAAAGCCATCCACCGCCCCACAGGTACCACGATAGTTCTGACGGCTCCTTATTTTGTGGATGCAACTGAACTGGGTGATTTATTACCTCTGACCCGAACGGAATTCGTTACCGGAGCGGAATCCAGAAAAGAAACCAATGAGTTACATGCCCCCGAAAAAGCCGACCCCAATAACGTTCAGGCCTTCACCATGTGCATGGCTTTGGATTACATTCCCGGATCCACTTTTGTCATTGACAAACCCAAAGAGTACAGTTTCTGGTCCAATTACACGCCTAAATTTACGCCAGCCTGGTCGGGGAAATTGCTCGATCTATCGTACTCCAATCCGAAAACGCTGGTCCCCAAAGCTCTGGGCTTCCATCCAGAAGGGATTGCTACGGGCGATAAACTGAACTTGTGGAATTACCGGAGGATCATTAACAAGGCCAATTTTAAAGCCGGATTTTTTCCCGGAGACATTACCCTCGTCAACTGGCCCCAGAATGATTACACCCTGGGTAACCTGATTGGTGCCAGTGAAAAAGATTTTACGCACCACGTCAATCGGGCCAAACAGTTAAGCCTTTCCCTGTTGTATTGGTTGCAAACCGAAGCTCCTCGCCCCGACGGCGGAGCGGGCTGGGCGGGACTCCGGCTCCGGGAGGATATTATGGGCACGGAAGATGGACTTGCCAAATATCCGTACATCCGCGAATCCCGACGGATTAAAGCAGCCTTTACCATTCGGGAAGAACACGTGGGAGCCGAACAGAGAGCCCAGGTTACGGGTAAAAAAGAAACGCTGGCCGCCCCCTTTAAAGACAGTGTGGGCGTAGGATATTATCACATCGACCTGCATCCCAGCACGGCCCAGAATAACTACATTGATTTTGGCTCGCTGCCCTTTCAGATTCCGCTCGGAGCCTTGATTCCGCAGCGGGTTCGTAACCTCCTGCCCGCCAATAAAAACATTGGCACCACTCACATTACCAATGGCTGTTACCGACTACATCCCGTGGAATGGAGCATTGGCGAAGCCGTGGGTATGCTGGTAGCCTTTGCCCGTCAAAAACAGGTGATACCCAGGGCGGTGTACGAAAAATCTTCATTGCTTGAAGAATTTCAAAAGACCGTTCGCTCCCAGGGCATTGAAACCCAGTGGCCTGCTTAACCGGGCTTTGCAGGCTCTTAACTCTAAACCTATGTATTTTCGTTTCTCTTTTTTGCTTATTGTTTTTCCCTGGGCTCGGAAAAGGGCAGACGCCCGCTCTGATTCCTGTACCTGAAAGCCTTGAGATGGGTTCGGGTACTTTTATGCTGAGTACTCAGACACGATTTTACGCCAGTAACCCCGAAGTACGAGCGTTGATTCAGGAGCAACTCCCTTTTCTGAAATCAGCCTCTTCTCCCGCAGGAGCGACGGTTTTCTTTGAGATTACCCCGAAGCTGAGCTTGGGTCGTGAAGGATACGACCTTCACATCAGCCCTAAAAGCCTTACGCTGAAGGCTACACAAATGGCGGGGCTTTTTTACGGCTTACAAACCCTGCGTCAATTACTGCCCGTTTCGTACACCGCTTCGTCCTACCCTGTTCCGGCATTACACATCCGGGATCAACCCCGGTTTGGCTGGCGGGGGCTTATGCTGGACGTGAGCCGCCATTTCTTTGATAAGGCTTTTGTGAAGCGATACATTGATCAGATGGCCCGTTACAAATTCAATGTCTTTCACTGGCATTTAACCGACGACCAGGGCTGGCGAATCGAAATCAAGAGTCTTCCCAAGCTGACGCAGGTAGGAGCCTGGCGAGTGCCCCGAACGGGTCGCTGGTGGGACATTGCTAACCCTGAATCAGGAGAAGTCCCTTCCTACGGCGGATTTTATACCCAGGACGACATCAGGGAGGTGGTGGCCTACGCTCAGCAAAGACACATCACGGTTATTCCTGAAATAGACATGCCCGGTCATATCATGTCGGCCATTGCCGCCTACCCGCACCTGACCTGTGAACAAGCCCCTGCCGAAGTCCCCCCCAACGGTAAATTTTATAAGTTGAAGGACAATACTTTAAATCCCTGTAATGAAAGCACTTACGCTTTTATTGATCAGGTCTTTACGGAAGTAGCTCAGCTTTTCCCCGCTCCCTACATCCACGTGGGAGGCGACGAAGCGTACAAGGGTTTCTGGGAAAAATGCGAAAGCTGCCGGCAAACCATGCAAACGCATCAACTTAAAAACGTGGAGGAATTACAGAGTTATTTCATCAAACGGGTCGAGAAAATCGTGCAGTCCAAGGGTAAAAAACTCATCGGCTGGGATGAAATTCTGGAGGGCGGACTCGCTCCCGATGCTACGGTTATGAGCTGGCATGGCTTACGCGGGGGGATTGAAGCGGCAAAGCAAAATCACCCGGTTATTATGACTCCCTTCCAGTTCTCTTACCTGGATTTGTACCAGGGCGATCCTGCCGCAGAACCGGCTTCCTACGGAAATTTGAAGTTATCCACTACGTATACGCTGGAACCACTGCCCGATAGTGTAGATGCAACTCTGGTATTGGGGGGTCAGGGGAATTTGTGGACGGAAAACGTCCCCCACGCCCGGCACGTGGAATACATGACCTGGCCCCGGGCTTTTGCCATCGCTGAAATTTTATGGTCGCCCCGCAGAAAAAGAGATTTCCCGGAATTTCTAAGCCGGGTAGAAAATCATTTCAAGCGTTTCGATGAACAGGGCGTTAACTATGCCCGCAGTGTGTATAATCCTTTCGTAAGCGTTCAGAAACATCCTTCGGGTTCGCTGGAGATTGTACTGGAACACGAGATCCCGGGAACTCAACTTTACTATACGACGGATAACACGTTACCAGACTCTTACGCTCCTTTGTATACGCAGCCATTCCTCTTTCCCAAAGGTTCTGACCGGATCAAGGTACTGGCGTACCGGGCGGGTAAACCGCTGGGCAGGCTTCTGGAAGTTTCCTTAGCCGACCTGGAAAAACGGGCTAAATAATCCAGGTTTATTAACCTCTTTATTCGTTTGCTTTATGAAAATTCCAGTGCTAGTTCTGGGTATACTGGGTTGCTTGACCAGCTATACTTTTTCGAAAAAACCGCGATTCAGGCTCAACCTGACAGCAGCAGGTTTACGTCCATTCCTCTCGTTCAGGGCTTGGATGAGCCGATGGGCATGGCGATATTACCGAATAACGATGTCCTAATTGCCGAGCGAAAAGGCAGCCTTAGAAAATACGACGCCTCCCAGAAACAACTGCTTAAAATTGCCACTTTGAATGTCTTTAGCGGCATTGAAGATGGCTTTCTAGGCATTACGGCTGACCCGAATTACGAACAAAACCACTGGATTTACCTGTACTACGGCGTGGGGGGAGAACGTTGGGTAAGTCAGCTCGCTCGCTATGAATTCCGGGATAATCAGCTTGTTACCGCTTCGAAAAAAGTATTACTTGAAATTCCTACCCAGCGAAAATATTGCTGTCACTCAGCGGGTTACCTCACTTTCTCAAAACAGGGCGAGTTGTATTTAGCCACGGGCGATAATACCAATGCCGAGGAAATAGAGGGGCATAACCCTACCGACGAACGTCCCGGTCGCGAGCTGTCGGACGATCAGGCTTCTACGGCCAATAGTAATGACTTGCGGGGGAAGATTCTTCGTATTAAACCCGAAGCCGACGGAACCTACAGCATTCCCGATGGTAACCTTTTTCCCAAAGATGGCTCTAAAAGGTCGGCCTGAAATTTACGTCATGGGTTGCCGAAACCCCTTCCGCATTTCCGTAGATCCCAAAAATGGATTTGTTTACTGGGGTGACGTGGGCCCGGATACGCAGGTTCCCGCTGAAGAAGGTACGCTGAGTTACGACGAAATCAATCAGGCTCGCAAACCGGGCTTTTTTGGGTATCCTTATTTTCTGGGAAACAACGAAGCCTTCCCTAAATACGACTTTGCTACCAAAAAAGAAGGCCCTAAACAGGACCCCGCCCATCCGGTCAATAACTCCCCTCATAACACAGGTCTTAAAGAGCTTCCTCCCGCCCAGCCCGCTCTGATCTGGTACGGCAAAGGGCCTTCCAAACGCTGGCCTCTGGTGGGTAAAGGGGGAGCTAGTGCCATGGCTGGACCTGTCTATTACCAGGATGAATTTAAAAATGCTCCGTATCGTCTGCCCGCCTATTATGAAGGCAAGGTCTTCATTTACGACTGGATTCGTCGCTGGATTATGGCTGTTACTTTAGACGAAAAGGGTAACTATCAAAGCATGGAGCCTTTCCTGAGCCATCTGAACTACGTGGCTCCCATTGATATGCAGTTTAACCGGGATGGTTCGATCTACCTGCTTGCCTACGGCACCAACTGGTTTGCCAATAATGCGGATGCCGGACTCTACCGCATTGAATACGCCGAAGGTAATCGCCGACCCATTGCTGACATTCAGGCCAATCAGACGGTCGGAGCTGCCCCTTTGAAAGTAAGCTTTTCAGCAGCCCACTCTAAAGACTACGATCCCGAAGACAGCCTGCGTTTTAGCTGGAAGGTGGGGTCCAGAACCTATCCGGGGAAAGAGCTGACCCATGTGTTCACGAAAGTCGGTATTCATCCTGTTTTACTAACAGTAACCGATTCCAAAGGAGCGGAAAGTACGACCAGCGTTCAGGTGAAAGTAGGTAACACTCCTCCTACTGTCCAGATTCAGTCAGCTCAAAATCAGAGCTTTTACTGGGATAAAAGTAAACTGGATTATCGGGTCAGCATTAAAGACCCGGAAGACCAGCGGATTGATCCGAAACGCACGCAAATCTCTTTTACCTACTTACCCTTCGGAAAAGATATTGCGAGTGTATTGACCGGAAATACGCACCAGATTTCTGCTCACGCCCAGGGGAAAAGTCTTTTCGAAGCGTCAGATTGTAAATCATGCCATGCTTTGGCTTCCGCATCCATTGGCCCCAGTTTGCAGGCAATTGCCCAAAAATATAAAGGAACGAAAGTGCTAGAAACCCTTACCGAAAAAGTCATCAAGGGTGGTAGCGGTGTCTGGGGTAAATATGCCATGAGTCCTCACCCTGACCTACCCAAAGCCGATGCTCAGGAAATGGTCAGTTACATTCTTTCGCTGGGGGATGAGCAAAAAAAGCTTCCTTCGAATGGTAGCCTTACTTTGACAGGACACGAAGGAAAATCCGCCGAAGGAGCGTATGTTTTCCTGGCTCAATATACCGATCAGGGAGCTCATGGGATTGAAGCCCTTACCACTCGGAAGCATCTGCTCCTGAGAAATCCACTGCTTCAGATGGAAGATAATGACCGGGGTAATGTCGGCGTGATTATTGCTACGGCCAGCACGGATTTTGTCTCTTACATTCGCAAGATTTACCATCAGACCTATGTGGTTTTCAATCAATTGGATCTTAATGGGATTCAGCAACTTAAATATCGGATTCAGAGTCAGGCACCTGGCGGCACCATTGAGTTGCGGCTCGATAGCCCGCAGGGGCCATTGGTAAGCAGTTTAACCGTACCAGCGGCGGGCTCTTCCCGACCCGAATGGAAGGAAATGCTAGCTCAGGTAAAGCCAACGAAGGGTTTCCATGACCTATACTTCGTGTTTGTCAATCCGCAGGCTGCACCGAAAAAGGAACTGTTCTACGTAGACTGGGTATACATGGAACCTTCCCGCTCCGTATCTACCAAGTAAGCCAGACCTGAGAAGCTAGTTTTACTAAAATAGAGAGACAACCTTCACTTGTCTCTCTATTTGTTAAAGATGATCGTTGAGGGCGTTTACGGTTCATCAGCGTTACCCGAAAAAGCGTTGGTAATACTGAGTGTCACAGACGCCTTTCTCAGCCATCCGCGACAAAGTCGCGGACGAACAACGCTCTCTCCATCAGGAAGATAATCCCAAAGCAAATTATTCGGGATGACTAATAAGGAGAGCTTAGATAAGCGAAAGAACGCGATCCCTTACCAGCAGACAGGCCCCGATAATTCCGGCGTGCTCGCCCAGACTGGACATCTTTACCTCCGTGTCTTTATTCACCAGACTTAAGGAATATTTATTCAGAGCAGTTTTAACGGGTAATTGAATGTATTCCTGCGTCTGAGCCAGACTGCCGCCCAAAATCACTAACTCAGGATTAAACACATTAATAAGGAAAGCAATGCCCCGACCCACATTTTCGCCGAGTTTGGCAATGAGTTCAATGGCTAATACATCGTCGTTGAGGGCGGCGGCGATGATGTCCTGCATCTGAATTTGATCCGGCGATAATCCCTTGCGGGTCAGCACCGAGGTTGATCCTTCATTGAGTTTTTCCCGAAACATGCGGGTTAAAGCCCAACCCGAAGCTTCGGTTTCCAGACACCCTTTTTTACCACAATGACAGATAATTTCGTTATCAAAAATAGGCACGTGTCCGAGTTCGCCCGCATAACCAGATTTGCCGTAATACAACTGGCCTTCAATGAGTATGCCCACGCCAATGCCGTAATCCAGGTTGAGAAAAAATACGTTCTGTTCCCGGTCTACTATGCCCGTACAAAATTCCCCGTAGGCCATAGCCCGTGAGTCATTTTCCAGAAAAACTTTGATTCCTACTTTTTCTCAATGACCTCACTCAGCGGACGTTCTTCGAAGAAGTAAAAGCTATAACTGTAACCCGTTTCGTAATTAATGCGGCCCGAGAGATTAATGCCAATGCCTAAAATTTTCGTCCGTGGCACGGTTAACTCTTCGATGAATGCATTGATATGCTCACACAACGTATCCAGGGATACCTGCGTGTTGTCCAGAACAAAGGGAAGGTGTTCGGTTACTTTCAGCAGGTTTTTCTGCAAGTCCAGTAAGCCTATGTTGATATGCGTCTGCTTTACATCCACCCCCAGAAAAAACGCCGAATGAGGAACCACTCCATACAGGTTAGGCTTCCGACCACCCGACGATTCAATTTTGCCATAATCCTGCACCAGCCCTTCCGCTATCAATTCATTGACAACCGAAGTAACCTTGGGCACACTAATGGATAATTCCTTCCCTAGCTCAGGAATGATGGCATTACCAACATTAGCAAAATAACTCAGAATGCTACGTTTAGGATCGAAACTTTTACTGGAAGCTTTGGGTGACTCGACTAGTTTAGTCATCGTAATTATTCATTCAATAAGCTGATCGGAACGGGAAGTTCCGTTCCATCAGAACGTGTCTTTCGATCCGTAGATCTGACTCCATCCTTTTCAAAAAGAAACAAAGCAATGTAATCAGAATTATGTTTTTGTGCTAACAGAAACGCTTTAAATCTCGCTTTTCTTCCGTAAAATTCCACCTGACGACGGCTCAAATGAATCCAAAAATTCAACTGACAGGGCAGATTCAGATCACGTTTAAAGCTCCAGATTTTCGCTATATTTTCACTTCTAAAGATTCGTTCACCGTTCATGTTAACCCGACGAAAGTTTCTCGAAACCAGTACACTTGCCGGTTGCAGCCTGCCTTTTCTTTTCCACAAAACGTCTCCACCAGAGGCGAACCGTATCGGAATTATTGGGCTAGATACCTCTCACAGTCAAATCTTTACAAAGTTGATTAATGAAGGTTCGTATGATGGCTTTAAAGTCGTAGCCGCTTATCCTGAAGGTAGCAAGGATATACCCTCGGCCTAAAGCTTAAGCCGGGAGCATCGAAGGCGTTAAAAAGTTAGGCGTCGAATTAGTCGATTCCATTGAAGCCTTACTTGAGAAAGTAGATTATGTACTGCTGGAAACCAACGACGGTAGGCCGCACCTGTCTCAGGTATTACCCGTTCTGAAGGCCCGAAAACCCGTATTTATCGATAAACCCATTGCTCCCAACCTGGCCGGTGCCCAGGCCATTTTCAAAGCAGCTTCGGATTACCAAACGCCGGTGTTTTCTTCCTCGGCTTTACGCTTTGAGCCGAGTGTCCAACAGGTAGTGAAAGGGACGATAGGTAAAGTGCTGGGAGCGGATGTGTATACCCCCGCCGAGATTGACAAGAACCATTTGGATATGGCCTGGTACGGCATTCACGGCGTTGAAATGCTCTTTACCCTGATGGGTTCGGGCTGTAAAAGCGTGAGTAGAATACACGAACCGGACACTGATTTAATCACGGGCGTTTGGAGTGACGGAAGAATTGGAACCGTTCGGGGCATTCGCAAAGGGACTGCCTCCATCGCCGGAACAGCCTTCGGAGAAAAAGGCATCGCTACCTTAGGCCCATTCAGTGGCTATCGACCTCTAATTGATGAAATCATTCAATTTTTTAAAACCGGAAAAGCTCCGGTAACGCCCGAACAAACCCTGGAAATTTTTACGTTTATGCAAGCCGCAGACCTTAGTAAACAGGCAGGGGGCAAGAGGATACCTATGTAGTTTATACCATACATTAAGTACTAGTATCCGAATCTAAGAATTTACATGACGACCGCTCAAAATAGTTGAAGTTTAATCCCTTTGCCTTAATTGCTTTTTATTTTGGATATATAAAAATATAGCACTTGTTTGCTGTTCGCGATTTGCAAACAGCAAACAAGTGCTATATTTGAATCATGAATGATCACAAGGGTATGAGACCGCACGATATTGCTATTCTCCTGAAGATAGTACTACTCTCCAACGAGAACAAGCCCTGGCAATATCGTGATTTAAGCGTTGCTTTAGATATTAGCTTGTCTGAGATATCTCAGTCTTTAAGAAGAAGTGCATTTTCAGGACTTTATCAGGAAGACCGAAAAAAGGTATTCAGGCAACGTTTATACGAGTTTTTACAATTTGGACTTCCCTATACCTTCCCCGTCAATCCTGGCTCTCTAGTTACTGGAATAAAAACTGCCCACTCTCATCCTTATTTTAGAGAAAAATTAATAAGCAGCCAAGAGCTGGTCTGGCCTTATGAGGACGGAGATACCAGGGGGCAAGCCATCAAACCCTTATACCCTGGAGTTCCTGCTGCCATTCAAAAGGACGAGATATTCTACAAAATGTTAGCCAGCATTGATATTCTCAGAGTTGGCCAAGCCAGAGAAATACTCATTGCTAAAGAAGAATTAGAAAAGTCCATTTTATGAGCCATCAACAAAATATAACGAGAATCAAAGCGGTCTACTTGGCTCTGGAGGAGTTAGGGGATGAAGTACTTTTTGTGGGAGGAGCAACCGTTTCTCTTTACAAAGATCGTCCAGCAGAAGAAATTCGCCCAACCAATGATGTAGACATTCTGATTGAGCTAGCTCATTACAATGAATATGCTACTATTGAAGAAAAGCTTCGCAAAAAAAGGTTTGTTCATGATACGGAATCGGGCGTTATATGCCGTTATAAAATACAAGGAATAGTAGTAGACGTTATGCCTACATCTGGGGCAATACTAGGTTTTAGCAATAGATGGTACGCGGAAGGCTTCAAGCAAGCAATCCATGTTTCTATTGATGAAGGCATTACTATCCGTATTTTCCATCCGGTTTATTTCTTAGCTACAAAGCTAGAAGCTTTCAAAAGCCGGGGAGGAAACGATGGAAGGCTAAGTACAGATTTTGAAGATATAATTTACCTACTCAATAACAGAAATACAATCTGGGCAGAGCTTGCTCAAACCACCGGAACAATTCGGACCTATCTCGTAGAAGAGTTCAAACAACTTATTTCTCATCGGTATATCGACGAGTGGGTCAGTTCTCATTTAGCCTACTCGGAACAACGTCGAGTATCGTTCATCCTTCTATCCATAGAGAACTTCACTCATTCGTAAGTAGAAAGTAATATATTTTTAAGTTAACCCTTATAGCTCAGGTTAATATTAAATATAAAATAGATCTAATCATTGATTATATTTCTTATTTTGGTTGACTTTATAATTGACCAAATCCGCACCAATAGAAATCAACGATTATGAGTTTTTCTTTACTGAAACCCCGCCAGGTAATTAACAAAGCCTTTCTAAAAGTTAAGCCTAATCGAATTGATATTAAAAAATTCAAAAAGAACCTGATCCAAGTGCTAGATCAGGTTCATGAGCTGGAATCTGAAGAGTTTCATAAGAATATTGTTTCTCGTTTTTTAGAAGCCACGTATTACTCGCCTAACCATTATATCAACACGAAGGGTCGTAATGATTTAGTCATTCACAATGGAAACTCTTCCCACACTTCAGTAGGCGTTATACTGGAAATTAAAAAGCCCACTAATAAGGCAGAAATGTTAAGCCTTGGAAAGCTTAATACGAAAGCTTTCTAGGAACTACATTTATATTATTTACGGGAACGCATCACTGGTAAGAACATAGAAATTAAACACGTAATTGCTTCCAACATTTACGAGTGGTTCATTTTTGATGGAAGTATTTTTGAACGAGTCTTCGCCCAGAACAAGCGATTGGTTCAAAAGTTTATTGATTTCGAAGCAGGTAGACTCGGGGATCGCAAAACAGAATATTTTTATAAAGAGATTGCTGAACCGGCAATCTTTTCGTACAGTGCTATTGCACGAATCCTTGGAGTACATCGCCTTACCGTATC
Source organism: Siphonobacter sp. SORGH_AS_0500 (assembly GCF_002838835.1). GTDB lineage: Bacteria > Bacteroidota > Bacteroidia > Cytophagales > Spirosomataceae > Siphonobacter. Next base: position 28,349 of record NZ_NHPP01000025.1, on the reverse strand, counting down.
TAGTTATGCTACTTTACATGGATTGAAGAAGTAGTAAGATAAAACGTAGCAAGTCATTTAAAAAAATGGAATGACTTGCTGCATTCTCTATAGTAAGTAAAATTTATTCAATACCAATTCAAAATCATATACTAGTTGATTTAACCCTATAACTATCCACGATTATTATTAAGCTCTATATTTATTAAAGTTAATTCCCGATATAACTCCAATAAGGATATTATCTTATAAAAAATAGTAATCAGTAAGTCAGCTAATTCTTTTAATCCATAATTTCTATCTTTACAAATCTCATTTATCATCGTCAAATACGACAAATAGTATCATGTCAAATAATGATCTCCTAAAAATAAGTATTAGTTCTAAAATGGTTTTCGATTAAACATTGATATATTTCTCTTAACCTAAATGTAAAGCAAAGTCAATTCCTCTATCGTCTACGTCATTACTATGCACCATTATAAGCTAATTAATGAGTTATTTAAATAGTTTAACAACCCGCTGAACCTGCACAATCTGAAAGCTTCCCCCTTACGAGTAGTAAATCCATTCGCATTAAGTTGGCGAGCAATTTCGGCCCAGCTATACCCAAAATCCCGTAGTTTCTTCGCGAACGCTCCGGCCCGGCGGTTGTTTTGATCGGCCTGGGCATTCAATTGCGTATGGAGTGTTCCTTTGCGTTTAGCTTGTTCCGTTAAGTTAGCCGGAGTACCTAAAGTAAAACCCCTTTTTTTCTTTTCGGCCAAAGCTTTTTTCGTTCGATCTGCAATCAGCTCTCGCTCGTGCTGAGCCATGGTAGCCAGGATACCAATGGTGAGGGTATTGGCTTCTGGCATGTCGCAACACACGAAGTTCACCCCCGAATCCCGAAGGGTAAAGACAAAGGCTACATTACGAGTCAATCGATCCAGTTTCGCGATGAGTAAGGTGGCTCCATTAGATTTACAGTGGGCGATGGCGGCCTGTAGTTGGGGCCGTTCATTTTTCTTTCCGGATTCGATGTCGGTAAAGCTGGTAAGCACCTCCCCTCTGGAAGTCACAAAATTTTCAACGGCCTGCTTCTGGGCTTCAAGTCCTAACCCGGACCTTCCCTGCTTTTGAGTGGAGACTCGGTAATAAGCCACAAACGCTTCTCTCATTTTTAAATTATTTTATTAATTACCTGTTCCACGGCAGAAATTCTTCAAATATACTAAAAATTACAAAGCATGAATGAGCATTTAAAGAATGTAAAATTTAAGATTCACATAATAAATAATTATGAATTTTAAATCCTCATTATATTTTCTTATACTCAATAATATAATAAGCAAAATCTCATGACCAATCTTATTAAAATCAGATATAATAGATTATTATTTAAAGGCAATATTCATCACTTTTATTGATATATCTCTTAGGAGCGATCTGAATCATGAAGATTTAATTGAAAAATATACGTGACTCATCGATCATTATTTTAAGTGATATAATTTGCCTTTTCATCATCATATCCTATTCGTTAAAAAATTTTCTATTTTAATCTGTCAAGCAGAGCGGAGGACCTTACTGATGCCTCCGAGTCGCTCCCGCAGTCGCTCGGCTCTAGCCGAGTGACTGCGGAATGGATATCAACAATTGGATGTTAGACGAATGATGCCAGCGAAAAAGCTGGCATCGGTGGGACTGAAGTCTATGGATTTGTCCCTTTCATTTTCTCGCAGTCGCTCCGCTAGAGCCGGCGACTGTGGGAGACTCTGTAATCTAGTAAAAGCCTTTTTGGTTTTTAAAGAGTGGAGACGCGACTGTATCGCCTTTGACTCTCTCCGCCATGGCTGGTGTCTCACCAGTCCCCAGTCGTTTGTACGCAAACATTGTTTGGTAAGGCACCAACCACGGCGTAGGTAAGGAATACAGAGGTACCCAAAAACCGCCTCTTACCCAGATACAGTCGCGTCGCTACTGGGGAACCTGTGAGGTAGGCGGCTTTATTAGGGATTTTGGGTTTAAACCATAGAGACTGACATGGCCCACTGGTGCGAGGTTCCATCTCGTTCCTTCAATGAGGCAGGTTCTCACCTGCCGTTCCCCCTACAAACCTGTCATCCAAAGCGAATAAACCTACTGATCTTGCTTTCCTGTTTTCAGTCGAAGAGGGTTTCAGAAGCTATGCTTCGCATGAGGATTATACAATTATACATTTTAGACAGTCCTATACACTTTGAGCAAAAGTTTAGCTGAAAAGTTCTAGCATTCTCAGGGCCTACCTTGTATTTTAGTAGCCATACTCTTTCCGTGATCTGGCTGCTCTCGCCAGCATTCTCGTTCATCGATACCTTCATGAAAAAATCAGCTTTCCTTTTTTATTTTCTTGTTCTCATTGGCTTTTCGCTTTCCGCTCAGGTTCGTTTGCCGAAATTCATTAGTGACGGCATGATCCTCCAGCGGGACACTCCATTAACGATTTGGGGCTGGGCCAAACCCGGCGAAAAAGTAACCGTACGTTTCCAAAACAAAACGTATAAGACCACTACATCATCGAACCGTAAATGGCAGATAGGCCTACCCGCCCTACCCGCTGGTGGGCCTTTTCAGATGGAAATTGCCGGGAGTAATCGGATTACCATTCAGGATATTTTACTGGGAGATGTCTGGTTTTGCAGTGGTCAGAGTAACATGGTGCATCAATTAAATATTCATGATGTTACCTACGCTCAGGAAATTAAAACAGCTAATTACCCCCAAATCCGGCAATTCTGGGTACCAACGCTGACCAACCTTCAAAGCCCGCAGGCCGAGTTGCCGCAGGGACAATGGAAAGCCGCTGTGGGTGAGGAGGTTCGGCCCTTTTCGGCAGTTGCCTATTTTTTCGCGAAAACACTCCATGAAAAGTATAAAGTCCCGATTGGTATCATCAATGCCAGCGTGGGAGGCACGCCCATTGAAGCCTGGATGAGTGAAGAGGGGTTGCGAAACTTTCCCGACGCAGTCGCCACTTTGCAAAAAAATAAAGACACAGCCTACGTTCAAAGCCTGATGCGGCGAGTCACGACCCCGCAGCCCCGACCGATGCGGGTCTGGAAGCTCCCCGAAGTGTACGAGGTCAATGACTCCTCCAAAGGCTGGCGGCCCATCAACGTTCCCGGCTATTGGGAAGATCAGGGAGTGAAAGACCTGAACGGTATCGTCTGGTATCGGCGGGAGCTGGAACTTCCGGCGACGATGGTGGGGAAAGCCGCCAAGGTTTTTCTGGGTCGGATTGTCGATGCGGATGAGCTGTACATCAATGGTATTCTGATTGCAAAAACGGCTTATCAATACCCCCAGCGACGTTATCCTGTCCCCGCAAACATACTAAAGGCAGGGAAAAACACCATCGTGGTTCGGGTAACGAATACCGGAGGCAAAGGTGGTTTCGTACCGGATAAACCCTACTGCCTTTTCGCCGGAACCGATACCGTAGAACTGAAAGGAACGTGGCAGTATAAAGTTGGCCTCTGTGGTTCAAGCCCCAGCCCTCGGGGCGGAGTTCCAGGGAGGCCTGAATGCTCAGAATCAGCCGACGGCTTTGTTTAATGCCATGGTTGCTCCCTTTACTTCCCTACGCAATCAAAGGGTTTTGCTGGTATCAGGGCGAAAGTAATGCCGGACAACCACAGGCGTATGCTCAACTGTTACCCGCCCTGATTCAAAACTGGCGGCGGCTGTGGCAACAGGAATCGCTACCCTTTTTGTACGTACAACTGCCCGGCTACATGGATTACCAATACCTGCCCGGCGAGAGTAACTGGGCCCTGATGCGGGAAGCTCAACTGAAAGCTCTTTCGGTGCCGAATACGGCGATGGCCGTGGCGATTGACTTGGGGGAATGGAATGATATTCACCCCGATAACAAAAAAGACGTGGGCGAACGCCTGGCCCGAACGGCCCTAAAAACAGTTTATCACGAAAATATAGTCGCTTCCGGACCGCTGTTTCAGTCGGCCACGATACAGGGAAATAAAATAAAACTCAGCTTCACGAACGTCGGAAGTGGCTTGCAGGCCATTGACGGCGAACCCCTGGGTGACTTCGCGATTGCGGGTAGTGACAAGAAGTTTGTCTGGGCACAAGCCCGGATTGAGGGGGATCAAGTAGTAGTCTGGAGCGATGAAGTGCTTAATCCACAGTACGTTCGTTATGCCTGGGCCGACAACCCGGTTCACGCCAATCTTTACAATAAAGAAGGCTTACCCGCCTCTCCGTTCCGAACGGATCAGTAGTTTGCAAATCCTAGCGACTGTCTAAAAATAAAAGTTTATGCAGCGATCTGTCAGCGAGAGCGAAGCGGAGGAGCTTACTTGCTTGCTTCCCCGGATTTCATCCGGGGCTATCCGTGTTGAACCCTCCGGGGTTATTGGTTGTAAACCTATTATAAAAACAACCCCAGCGGGGTTGAATATGAATAGCCCCGGATTTCATCCGGGGACAAGGCGGTGCCTAGTTTAGTGCTGATGATAATCACATTATCATCAGCATCTGTCATTCAGAGCAAAGCGAGTAATCTTATGATCTTTTGCGAGCTTGTTGGGTCAGGTGCTAACTGACTAAACCCGCCCCATTCCACCCAAGGTCTCTCACTTCGTTCGAGATGACAGATAAGGGGTTTAGTTTAAATCCATTCCGTCTCGTTCCTATGATAAGGCAGGTGGGTGCCTTATCCCTCAAAGTTTCAAAAGCCCTGATCTTCGATTCTATATCCTAGACAGCTTTTTAACAAAAAGAAAAATCCACCCGGTGAGGTGGATTTTTCTTTTCACTGCCAGTACCCTTATAAAAAGTCAAAAGCAGCGAATTTTCGGGGTTGGAGGGGCAGCACTTTACTTAAATAACAAAGGAACAAACGAGTACAGATCGTGCCGCCAGACGGGCCAGGTATGCCCGCCGGGGTATTCGCTGTACTGATACTTGATTCCTAGCTCATCGAACTTTTGTCGCATGATTTTACAATTCTGGAACGCAATGTCTTCGGGGCCCCCCATCGAAATCCAGAGCTGTTTCAGGTTGGTATTGATGGTTGAAGCATTGGTTTTCATGAAGGCATATTGCGGGTCGGAGAGCGTTGGATTGTTGGCAAACCAGCCCGAGCTGAATACGCCCAGATACGAAAAGAGATCGGTATTTTTCACGCCCGCGTACAGCGTTTGAAGACCGCCCATCGACAAACCCGCCAAGGCTCGGTTACCCGGCTCCTTTTGACGCGGTAGTTACTTTCAATCAGGGGGATCACCGCTTGCTTCAATTCACTTTCGAAGGCTTTCAGTACATTTTCGTTGAAGCCCGCCAGTCCGCCGCCCATACTCACGTTTCCGTCCAGCATAACAACCAGCATGGGTTTTGCCTGTTGGTCGGCAATCAGATTGTCCAGAATCAGATCCGTTTTACCCTGGGTCGCCCAGCCGCGTTCATCTTCCCCACCGCCGTGCAAGAGGTACAGAACCGGGTAGGTTTCGCCGGCATTCTTATCGTAGCCCGGAGGAGCATACACGTAAACCCGCCGCCAGCTATTCGTCACGGGTGAAAAATACCGCTTCATCCGAATGTCGCCGTGCGGCACTTCTTTCAGGGCGAAGTAACTGCCGTCCGGGTCCGGAATTTCGATACCACTTGCCATCCGGCTCATGCCGTAAAAAGATTCGCTGGCCGGATCAGCTACGGCCACTCCATCAATCAGCAGGGAATAATAGTGAAATCCCCGGCTTACGGAATCCGTCGTCACCGTCCAGAATCCGCTGGTATCTTTCACCATATCATACTTCTTGCCCAGGTCTACCTGTACTTTCTGAGCCTCGGGAGCTTTTACCCGAAACACCACCCGATTATCCGGTAAAATCTGCGGATACGAGGCGTTACGAATATTGGTAGTCGCCGACGTGCCCAGCACCGTGTATTTGGAAAGGGACGCTACATCAACGGGCTTGAAGAGAAACTGGGAAAACATGTACAGCCCGTTTTTCCAGACTTTGAAATCATGTACGCCCGGTTCGACATAGTATACGTGCGGCACCCGCTTCTCAAATAGATAGTCGTGCGTGCGTTTGCTGAAGGTAATCAGGTTGTCTTTATCGCCGCAGGAAATCCAGAGCAGCTTTAGTTTCTTTTTTGCTTCTTCCGGATTGGGTACCAGCTCTTCCGGTTTTCTAGTGTTGGGGGCCGAAGAGAAGCCGCCGACCCAGGCGAATTTGTCCAGATTGCCCAAGCCGAAATTGAGCGATTGCCCGCCCCCCATCGAGAGTCCCGCAATGGCCCGATGTTCGCGGTCCTTCAAAGCGGGGTATTTTTTCTCGACAAAGGGAATCAGATCGTTCAGTAGATCTTTCTCAAAGGTACTGAACGCTTCTACTTTTTCCTTATCGAAAATATTACCAATCGGACGGTCATTTTTCATGGCCCGCCCATTAGGCATAACGACGATCATCGGTTCGAGTTTGTTTTCGGCGTACAGGTTATCCAGAATGACCTGAGGTTTGCCGCCGTTTAGCCACTCTTTCTCGTCGCCGCCAATCCCATGCAACAGATACAGGACGGGATATTTTTTGTTTTTGGCGTATCCGGGCGGCGTATAGATCAAAGCTTTCCGCTTGACGCCCACCGTTTTTGAATCATAGCTTACGGTATCCAGTTTGCCGTGAGCGATATCAGATCGGGCCACATCAAAACCTTTGGGGGCTTCTTTGACCGTAGGCTGAGCCAAGGCAGCACCCCAGGTTACGACCCAAAAGGTACTGAGGAATAGGAATTTAAGGTTCATAAGGAATGGATAGATAAACCGATCCTTCGGAAGGATAATGATCCGGAAGTAGTCAGTGGATTAGGTTAGTTCTTGAACAGCAGTGGAGCCAGTTCGTGGAGGCTCCGTCGCCAGGTCTGGAATTCGTGGCCGGTATTGGCGGAGACGTAGGAAACGGCGTTGTACCCCGCCTTTTTCAAGTCTCAGCAGCCTTTTTCACGGCTTCGGGTCGCTCCTTACTGCCGCAACTGATGAAAAGCAAATGGGCTTTGGGTTGATCTTTTAACTCTTCCGGCGTATACAATCCACCGCTGAGGAGGCCGTAATAGCCGAACACTTCGGGTTTGTTGAGGGTGATGGTATGCGTTTCCATGCCCCCCATCGACAGTCCGGCCATCGCCCGATTGGAGCGGTTAGCCAGGGTTCGGAAGTGCGTATCTACGTACGGAATTAGCTCATCGACCAACACCGTTTGAAAGGGTTCAATCTTGAAATTACGGATGCCGCCCATTTTCACTTCATTCGTCATGCCGTAAGTCATCACAATGATAAAGGGTTTGATTTTTCCCTCGGCAATCAGATTGTCCATGATCAGATTGGCATGTCCCTGATTACTCCAAGCGGTTTCATCTTCGCCCCAGCCGTGCTGGAGATATAATACCGGATATTTTTTTGAGGATTCCTTTTCGTATCCCGGTGGCGTATACACAAAAGCCCGGCGGGAGGTATTTGTACTTTTAGACGGGAAAAGCACCTGCTGTACGTGGCCATGCGGAACATCTTTCAGGGCGTAAAAATCCTGATCATGGGCGGGAATCTCGATGCCGCTCTCCCAGCGTACCGAGCCGTAATAGTTCTTAGCCCCGGGGTCATTGAATTTCCCACCGTCAATGGTTACGTTGTAATAATGGAAACCCTCATCCATGGGTCCGGCCGTCGTGCCTACCCAAAAGCCGTCGTCGCTTTTGGTAAGCAGCGTTCCGCCTTTCCCGCCCAGGCCTAGACTCACTCGCACACTATCCGCTTGAGGGGCCTTGATGCGAAACCGGGCATACCCCTGCGAGTTGACCTGCGGGTATTCCTGACCGGGTTGATTCAAAGTGGAGGGTTTAAAATCCTCCGTTACGGTTGTTTGTGAAAAGCAGGCGGTCTGAGCCAACGCATAGGCCAGCACGACCGCGATTGTGTTCCGAATCATAGATTTGTTTCTTAGAGGTTACATCGTTTACTAGAAAACTTTCCTCGGTTAACCCGTTCATTGCCAGAACTAACTGAGGGTTTATTGAAAAAGCTGAGGTAAAGTTTGAGCGAGGTATAATTTACAATTCATCCAGGTATGGCCGCCCGATACGATAAGGGGCGTAACCTTTAGTTTCTTCCCCTGAAACATCGCAATGTTCTGTTTTACTGGTTCGTAGAGAAAGTCATCCGTTCCTACACTGATGGTAAATAATTTGAGTTGTTTATTCAGTTGCTCCGCATTGGGTGACCAGTTGGTAAAGTTTTTGGCAAACTCTTCCGTGGCGGTATACGGAGCGTAGGAGCAGATGTAGGCGAACTTGTCGGGATTCGTCAGACCAATGTTGAGCGTTTGACCACCGCCCACCGAAAAGCCCGCTACCGCCCGGTTTTTACTGTCTTTGTAAACGGGGTAATTGGCTTCCACGAACGGAATAATGTCGTTGACCAGGTCCTTTGTGAAGTCAGCCATGGGACTGGGGCGAACATTTCCGTACGGCATGACAATCAGCATGGGTTTTGCTTTTCCCTGAGCGATCAGATTATCGGCAATCCAGTGAGCCCGTCCGACTTTCGTCCAGGTTTCTTCGGTGTCAGAACCGCCGTGAATCAGGTAAAGCACCGGGTATTTTGTTTTACCGTTAGGGTCAAAACCGGGTGGCGTATAAATCAGCACGTTCCGCGTTCGCCCGAGCGTTGCTGATGAATAGTATCGATAGCTGACTTTACCGTGAGGTACGTTTTGCAAGGAATGCACCAGCGGCTGATCCCCCGGAATATCGACGATACTTCGTTTAAATCGTTCGTTGGCAAAAATGTAAGTATTGTTGGGATCAGCGATCTGAACGCTGTCTACCGAGAAACTATACGGATACACGTCAGGCTTCACTGGCGGTACGGTTACGCTCCAGAGGCCGGACGTATCCTTGGTCATAGCTACGGGAGCCGACAGAAATTCCCCATTTAATGTCACTTTTTTGGCATTCCGGGAGAAATAGCGAAATGTGACGCGATGATCGGGATGTACTTCGGGAGAACTGATGGAGGGCGGACGCTGAGCCATTCCCGCAAAACTCGATCCCAGCAGTAGGGACAGAAGATAGATGACTTTTTTCATAGCGGTAAGCTGCGTCTATTGAAAGAGTAAGGGAGCGGTTTCTGCCAGGTAAGCTTTGACATTCATCCAGGTGTGTCCTCCGTCCGTAATCCGGCTTTTGAAGTTGACGTTCTTCGACTTCAGATAATCCATGAATTCGAGGGTGCCTTTGTAGAGAAAATCGTCACTTCCGACGCTTACCCACAGTAATTTCAGTTGCCGATTGGTTTGGGCCGGATTACTGGCAATGGTCTGGTAGCTCTTTTCCATTTCGGCGGGTGAGAGGTACGAACTGTAGGCACACACCCAGGCAAAAGTATCCATGTGACCAAAGGCGGCCCGGAGGGTTTGTCCTCCACCCCGTGAGAATCCGCCGATGGCCCGGTTTTCCCGATTCGCCAGGGTTCGGTAAGTTTTCTCGATGTAGGGAATGATGTTCTGGATCAGATCGTCGCCGAAAGCATTCGCCCGATTGACGGCGTCGGCATCGTCGCGTACGATGGGATCCGCAGGTTTGGCTCCACCCTTTTGTTCCGCTACCCGAGCGGCAATGTTGCCGTAGGGCATCACGATGATCATCGGTTTGGTTTTCCCCTCGGCCAGCAAGTTGTCCAGAATCAGATTTGTTCGACCCACTTTGTAGAAGGTTTCCTCCGTATCCGTGGTGCCGCTGATGAGGTAGTATACCGGGTATTTTTTCGTGGGATTCTGATCATATCCCGGTGGCGTATACACCACCAGCGAACCCGTCGTGCCTTCGGCCGAGGGGTAATACTCGTATGATACCGTGCCGTGCGGTACGTTTTTCAAGGCATGCATCAGCGGCGTATCGCCCGGTACATCGACCAGACTGGCCTTGAATCGCTCATTCGGGAAAAACGCCCCGTTTGCCGGGTCCATAACGGTCACGCCATCGACCTGAAAACTGTAGGGATAGATATCAGGCTTTACCGGGCCTACCGTTACGCTCCAGATGCCCTGGTCATTTTTCGTCAGCGGAACAGCCGTCTTTTCAAACTGCCCACTCAGCTTTACCTCCCGGGCCGTTGGGGCCAGATAGCGAAACGTAACCGTGTGATCCGCATGAACCTCGGGCGATACCACCAGCGGTCCCCTCGGTGGCTGGGCCGGGGAAGCCCCTATCAGGCCAGCTAATAATCCGCTGAACAACCATCGGATTAGCCGGGGCTTCAGGTAATTGTTTTTCATAGATTAAAGGGGTTTAGAGTAAAGAGAGCCTTTATTACAAAAAGCCTGTTTCATTTGATGGGTTGAAACCTCGTCATTCACCTAGACGGTTGGTACCGCAGACACGGCCGACTAGTATAGCCCGTGAGCCTTGCAGGCTGGACCTCTCCACGACTAAATAGCTATTGGTTATTAGCCATTTGGCATTGTCGACGGCATAAACCCGAATGCCGTGCTCAAGCCGCCTACCCTTCCATGGCAGCTCTCTCCGCAATGCGGTGGCTGGAGCAGTATGAAGTCAACGATGGGCGGCCGGCATGCGATGCCCGGCATGGAATACATACGGACTGAATAACCAGTCAAGCATGAGGGACGCCATACCTATTCTCCATAAACTCCTTACTGCCAAATATTTATACAAAACAACAACGTCATTATTCCCTCACCCCATACCCCTGCAACGACAGCATCTGCACGGCGTACCGCTTGCCTAATTGTCGGATGCTTTCGGAGGTAAAGTGAAGTTTATCCGGAACCGCCGGAAGGCCCGCCGATGAGATTACGTAGGCATTCGGAATCGTTTGGGGCAGCGTCGCGATGATCGCGTTCATGCTGGCACATTTTCCACCCTGATCTTGATTGACCACTTCACCCGCCAGTAAGGGGATGGAATTCGGGGCCAATCCCAAATCCACCAGCAGATTATCATAAAGTTTCTGAATCTTCGCTGGCCAGGCTTTATCGCCTGTGTTGGATTCCCCCTGATGAATCAGAATGCCTTTAATTACGCCGACTTTTTGAGCCTGCCGGGCCAGTTCCACCAAACGTTCGTAGGGGTTCCCTCCATAAGCCTTCGCCATGTTGATCATCCACGGTCTTTCCGCGGCTGAAGAGTCCAGATAAGCCTGATACTCAGCTTTATCAAAAATTTCAATCTTGCTTCCTGCTACCGCCACGGGTACTACGCCTACTCGGATGGTTTCGGGCAAATGAGCAACCATCGTGCGACCAAAATAATCGGCAGGGGAAAGTCGGGTATTACACCGAAACAAAGGCGGTTTAGCCGGATACCATTGGCCCTGACTCCGTCCTAGCTGAGGACAATCCAATGCTGCCAATACCTGAAACCGGGCATTTACGGTCGTATCCCGAGCTTCAATGGCAGCAGGACCTTCCATATTTGACTGCCCCAGACAGAGGTAAATGTGAAAGTTAGGGTCCTGAGCAACCGTATGCTCACGGCAGAACAGTACTAACATTACGGCCCAAATGATACCGATCTTTTTCATAGCAAGTAGTAAAGGCTTAGAGCTCCATCCAAAGCATGGTTATAGAGACTGACCGTTTAAATCCAATAGGGCGGCCTTGCGTTGGCTTTCCCTCCGTTTGCAGGAACAGACGGGTTATTTTCATTTCACCGCCCTACTCTTTCTGTCATCCAGAGCGAAGTGAAGGCTCTTCCTAAGCCTGCGGATTGCTCTGGATTAGTAACTTATCCCAGTTCTATGCAAGTTCTATCACTACGTTCGAGATGACAAACAGCTTCATTCGTTGAAACCCCGGTGGTCATCCAGAGCAATGCACTTGCTTGCTCTCTGTCTGATTAAACCAATTCCTGTTCTTTGATCCACCTAATCTGAATTTAGGGCTGAGTAATGGTATCGCTAATATGGAAATAATCGAAATCAGCGTAGCCACCCGTTTGTTGCGTCGCGTAATTGAACAGGCCAAACCGATACCCCATAAAATGCGGAATGGTATAGGGCATTTTTAGCGATTCCCCGATACGTGTCCAGCTTTTGTTGTCAAGGCTGTAGAAGAAGTGAGCCGTATCCTTCCGATCCCGGAAATTGCATTCGGCTTTCAGATACACTACCTTCTGATTCAGGGGAATAGCTTGCAGCTCTACGGGTTTTCCATCTTTCATTTTAACCATTACTACGGAAGGCTTCCCCTGCGTAACTTTCACACCGACCAGCCCATAATCCTTTTGTAACAATCCTAAACCCGCAAAATCACCATCTTTCATCTGTGATACATCCAGAGCAGTGCTTCCCGACGATTCCGGCCCGATGGTCCGTTGGGTGAGGGTATTACGTGCCTGAGTAAAGGAAGTATCGATTCTTCCGGTTTTCAGTCGTAAAAACCCTTTGCGTTCGCTGAACGACCAGAGCTTCGGTTCGGGGTTATGATTCCACTGCCAAACCAGCGGCAAGGTCGGTTCTCCTTTTTTGCGGCTGAATTCATCGGAGGCGACAATACCCGGAATCAGTCCTTTGCTCGCGGGCAAGGCCAGCTTTTCGGGCACTTTACCATTTTCTCCCAATACAGGCCAGCCGTTTTCCCAGGTAACCGGAACTAAATACGGAATCCGGCCTACGCCACCAAAATCCCGGAACAGATAGGCATACCAGTTCCATCGGGCGTATCGATCAGGCCACCCTGAGCTACGCCTAAATCATGCAGGCAGACTTTTCCTTCCCACGGACCCGTAATTTTATCCGCCCGGTGAATCACAACCGTACGCATGCTCCCCTTAGGCCAGGTGATGTTAAACAGGTAATATTTTCCATTCACCTTAAATAACTGGGACCCTTCGGCGGGTAATCCACCTTCGGTACCCGAAGGCGTGCTGGCATTTTCGATGATAACCTGTTCGGTAGTACCCGGCTTTACCCCCGACAAATCGGAAGAGAGTTCGATCAGCTTGAGTTTACCCCCACCGTAAATCATGTAGACCCGACCGTCATCGTCGAAAAACAGGCTATGATCGTGATACGCTGGTTTGAACGAAACCTCTTTCCAGGGGCCTTTTTCAATGTTTTGGGTGGAATAGATATAGGTTTTACCCGTTGTCTGAGCAAATGTGGTAACGTAATAAGTACCCTTGTGATATCGTAGGCTACTAGCCCAGGAACCTCGTCCGTAAGTGCTCTTACCATTGTTCAAATTCAGTTCATCCACTTCACCCAATCGGTCATACGCATAACCTACCAAATGCCAGTTAATTAAATCCTTGGATTTCATCAAGGGCAAACCCGGACTCATGTGCATGGTGGTGCTACTCATGTAATACGTATCCCCTACCCGAATCATGGAAAGATCCGGCACATCAGCGAAGATGACCGGATTCTGGGCCTGGGCGAACAAAAGCCTACCTGAACAAAGCAAACACAGCAAAATAAAGCTTCTTCGCATGTTTATCTGATAAAGATTAAATGTTGAAAGAACGCATCTAAACTGCTTTGGGAATAGAGGATCGCTTGGGTGAGGTAACCTATTCCCAAAGCAGTTTAGTTACCCTTACTTATACATCGGGTCCTTGCCTTCGTACTTCAAATAACGGAAAGAAGCGGTATTAGTACTACTTTCGCCCGAAGAAGTGGCGTACATGCCATACACACAACCGATGAATCCACCCGCTACTTTGGTACTCAGAAACTTACCATCCACTTTATCTTTCAGCATTTGCCAGTTTTTGCCATCCGTTGTATACGAGAAGCTATACGAATCGCCCTGCGAAGAAATGCGAAGGGTTACCTTGTCAGCCGTGGTGTTCAGGGGTGCTTCCGTTACTAATTCCATCGATTTTTCACGGGGTACACTCTTGAAAAGCTGGATGACTGGTTTCCCATCTTTCTGGCCTTTACTCAGGAAATAAAAATGATGTTCATCCTGAAGAATCACCAGCCCCGCTTTTTCATGTTCCGCTTTCGGACTAAAGCTCAGTTCGGTTTCTGCCGTACTATATAGGTGTTGCTGACGTTTACCCACAAAAGAAGGATTCCCCATTTCCATACAGGTTTCTGGCTTTAGTTTCAGGGTTAATCCCTGCTTTTTGGAAAGCGTATACGAGCTGGGATCTACCGTCCGCATGAACAGCAGGGAAGGGTCCAGTTGTTTTTCGAAGGTCATCGTATAGCCGAAGTTACCCGACTGGGGTAACATATCTTTCGGCTTGTTTTCTGCGTAGTTCACCGGATAGGAATACTGAATTTCCTTATGGTTAGGGTTGATGATCGGCCAGTCTTCCTTCCATTCTACCGGAGCATGAAGGTTTCACGACCCGTGTTGTAGAAATCGCCTTCGTAGGGCCGAACAGCCAGAAAGATCGAATACGTTTTTCCATCGGGGCCTTCCACAAACTGAGCGTGACCCGCCGAGGTAACGGGGTCTTTCCGGTCTTCGGGTAAGCCTTTCTGCGTCAGAATGGGGTTGTGTTCGTAAGGTACGTAAGGGCCCCAAACCGATTTACTTCGGAAAACTACTTCGGAGTGATTCACCGAAGTGCCCCCTTCGGCTGCGTAGAGGTAATACCAGTTGTTTCGCTTCAGGATATGCGGTCCTTCGATCCACACGGGCTTTTTACTGATATCCACCCCGCCGTTTACCAGTTGCTTTTCTTCACCTACTACTTTCAGATTCTGATAATCAAACTCATACATCCGAATGGTTCGGTGACCGGAGTACTGAGGTTTGTTATCGGGAGCATCGCTGTTATAGAGAATATAAGCTTTGTCGTTGTCATCGAAATACAGCGAAGGGTCAATTCCCCGAACCTGAGGAATACGAACCGGATTACTCCAGGGGCCTGCCGGATTTTTCGCCGTTACCACAAAGTTACCATCGTGGTCAATGTCCGTACAGGTTACATAATACGTGCCTTTGTGATAGCTGATCGCCGGGGCAAACAGGCCACGCGTTAACCGTTCCCCCATGAAATCCATTTGCGAGGGGCGGTCAATGACATTGCCGATCTGCTTCCAGTTTTTCAAATCCTTGCTGTGAAAAACCGGAATGCCAGGAAAGTAGGAAAACGTAGAATTAATGAGGTAATAATCTTTGTCTACCTGAACAATACTCGGATCGGGATAGAAGCCCGACAAAATCGGATTTACTAAAGTTGTCTTCTGTGCTATTCCCACATTCAGGCCCCAAAGGCAGAGAAAAAGAACTGACAAAATAGGTTGTCTCATGTTTCTGTAAAATCGCTACGATGATGTGATAGAGGTTGCTCGTCGGGGTAACTTTTCCGTCAAGCTTGGTACTGGTCTTTTCTTCGTTTTAACGTAGAAGTCAGCGGACTCAAATGTAGAAGTAACCCAAGAAAGGCTAGGATAGAAATCTTTAAAAAATCAGAAAAAATGTTTAATTAGTTAAACATAAGCCCTCGTTAAGTCATATTATTTACATTATTTCTATATTTTTTTACATTTCTACTACCGTCCGGTTATTCTCTCCCTCTAGTTTTGTTCAACCATTTTATCAGCCCAACACCCACATAACTTCCAGTGTATTGT
Source organism: Siphonobacter sp. SORGH_AS_0500 (assembly GCF_002838835.1). Classification (GTDB taxonomy): domain Bacteria; phylum Bacteroidota; class Bacteroidia; order Cytophagales; family Spirosomataceae; genus Siphonobacter. Next base: position 12,778 of record NZ_NHPP01000025.1, on the reverse strand, counting down.
TCAGAAAGGGAGAGCCTTTGCGGACCTCAACCTACCGCTTAGCGATCCCTACCTGACTTCTATTCCTAATCAATTACTTCACAAAATTTCAACCAATGCTATGGGTAAATCTGTAACATTTAGAGAACATCCAGTCCGATGGATGATGTTTCCGCCAATGGTTTGTTTGCTGTTACAAATGCATCCGTCCCGTGCAGCAACCGACTATTTACGTCATGCTTCGATACCTGATAAAGCGATAGCCGGGCCTAGAGTCTGGATGGATCGGGTGATTACCGGAACGGTTAAAGACGAGCAGGGACAAGTGATTCCGGGCGTAAGTCTAGCCATCAAAGGCTCTACCCTGGGAACGGTTAGTAACGAACAGGGACAATTCCGATTAACCATTCCTGATGATAATACAACGCTGGTCATCACGCACGTGGGTTATGCCAGTCAGGAAATCGTGGTAGGTACCCGGTCTTCCGTTGACGTAGTTCTTAAAAATGATCAGCGAGTGCTGAGTGAAGTAGTCGTAGTAGGTTACGGTACTCAACGTCGGGGAGCCATTACCGGAGCAGTATCTTCTGTTACCTCCAAAGCCCTTAATGAATTACCCGTGGCAGGAATTGATCAGGCCATGCAGGGACGGGTAGCGGGTTTAAACGTCACCAATAACGGATCGCCGGGCAGTGCTCCCATTGTGACCATTCGCGGTATTAGCTCCATCAGCTTTGCCTCTGATCCGCTGTACGTAGTCGATGGATTCCCCACTGCTATTTCAAACATCGATCCCCGCGACATTCAATCAGCTGAAGTACTGAAAGACGCCAGCTCCGCCGCAATTTACGGTTCCCGAGCTACCAATGGTGTGATTATCATTACTACCAAAAAAGGTGCACTGCAAGATCGTCCGAGGGTTTCATTTGATGCTTATTTCGGGGTTCAAAGTCCAACTCGTGAGTTTAATCTTCTGAATACGCAGCAATATTTACAGTACGAAAGAGCTCTGAACGGAGCCAACAGTTCACTACCCCCCGGCTGGAATCGGCTAACTTCAATCTACCGGTTTACGAAGGCACTTCCCAGACGTTTGCCCAGACCAACACCAACTGGCAACGGGAATATTTCAGAAGAAATCAACCCCTTCAGCAGTACAATGTCTCTTTAAGTGGCGGTAATGGCGTTTCGCGTTTTTATACCGGAGCGGGCTATTTCGATCAGCAAGGCATTGCCCAGGGTCTTAATTTCAAGCGTCTGAACTATCGCCTGAACTCGGAACATACCTTAAGTAAGGTCTTTACCTTCGGTGAAAACCTCTACATCAGCCAATCCAAACAACGATTCGACGTTTCTCAGGGCAACCGTACGCCCATTGTGAACGTCATTCGCATGCAGCCTTACTTACCTGTCTATAATCCCAACAATCTGGGTGGTTTTATGGGTCCCCAAAACAGTTTTGATGCTTCCGATCCAGTCAATCCGGTTGAACGGGCGTTTCTCGTAGAAAACATCAATAACACAACCCGTATCTTGGGCACCGCGTACTTGAAAGTAACGATAGCTCCCTGGTTGAAATTCACCTCCACCTATGGTCTGGATTATTCGAATGTAGCCATCGAGAACTACACGCCCATTCACAACGACGGCGGAACGTCCATTGCCGCCACGGCTTCCATTCAGAATCAGCGACTGCTGACCAATACACAACTGTTTACCCAGCAGTTAACCTTCGAAAAATCATTCGAAGGCCATAACCTGGGGGCCACATTTGTGTACGAAACACAGGGACAGAACGTGCGGAATGAAACGGCCAGCGGTACTCAGAGCACGAACGTGGTAAGAACGCTGAACGGAGCGAACAACGTAACGGCTAACAGCATTTATGAAACCAACTTCATTCGCTCGATGGTGGGTCGGATCACGTATGATTTCAATGAACGCTATCTGCTGGCCGCCTCGCTTCGCCGGGATGGTCTCTCCGTTTTTGCTCCCGGTAATAAGTTCGAGAACTTTCCCGCCGTTTCCGCAGGCTGGCGAATTGATCGGGAAAACTTCATGAAAGACGTAAACTCTATTTCTGAACTGAAACTCAGAGGAGGGTATGGGATCACGGGTATTAACGGGGTGCTGCTGGGGAATTACCCCTACCTACAGCCCATCCAGCGGAATCAGTCTACCTATCCCTTCAACGGCACCGTTATCAATGGAAATGGCTCTTTTTATAACGGGCTGAGCAATCCGAATCTGGCCTGGGAGAAAACCAAACAGGCAAACATCGGTTTGGACATGGGCTTTCTGGAAAACCGCTTAACCTTCGTAGCAGAATACTTCCAGCGTAAGACGGACAACCTGATTCTGACGGTTCCTACGCCAACCAGCTTTGGGTTTGGTGGAGCAGGTACACTGGCGAACGTAGCCGGAATGGAGAATAAGGGCTTTGAATTTCAGGCAAGCTATCGCAAAACGCGGGGCGATTTCACCTGGAATGTAACGGGTTTACTGAGCGTGATTCGCAATCAGGTCGTACGCTTAAATAATGAGAATGCCTCTATCACTGCCGGTGGTGATGCTGATTTTGGCGGAGGTGGTCCTTTGACGAATACTGTAGCGGGTAAGCCCGTGCAATCGTTCTATGGATATGTAGTGGAAGGTATTTTCCAGAGTGAAGCCGAAGTAACGGCACACGCCAAGCAAAGTGGAGCCGCTGCCGGAGATCTAAAATTTAAAGACCTGGATGGCAATGGCGTGATTAATGACGATGACCGCACCTTCATTGGAAGTTTCCTGCCGAAGTTTAGTTACTCGCTCAATTACGGAGCTAACTACAAAAACTTTGATTTCACCGTGTTCTTCCAGGGTGTACAGGGAAATAAAATCTTTAATGCGGCCCGGATTATTCGGGAAGGGATGCCTCGCTTATTCAATGCCGACGTGGCCGTGTTGAATGCCTGGACTCCTTCAAACACCAACACGGACATGCCAAGAGCCGTAAACGGAGACCCTAATCAGAACGTGCGGCCCTCCACCCGCTGGATTGAAGACGGCTCTTATTTACGATTTAAAAACGTAATGATTGGCTACAACGCCCCCGAATCCTGGACCAAGCAGACGGGTGTACTGGGCATCAGCAGATTACGCCTCTATGTTTCTGCCCAAAACCTGTTCACCGTTACCAAGTATTCTGGTTTAGACCCAGAGATTGGTTCGAAAATGGTACGCTAACGAATGGCGTGGATTACGGACAATACCCCACTCCCCGATCATTTCAAGCAGGAATCCAGGCCACTTTTTAATACATAATCGTATGAAATTATCCAAGCAAACCATTCGGACGATGTGGGTGATCGCTGTTCTGCCCATCTTCTATTCCTGTAATGATAAAGCGTTGAATACCATTAACGAAAACGTGGTGTCAACTACCGATTACTTTAAAACCAGCGACGAACTTCTGGCGGGTACCAACTCTATTTATGCGACGGTGCGTAATATTTCACTGGTATCTCGGGAATGGTTTTTCCTGCATGACCTTCGCAGCGATGACGCCGCCGCCGGAGGTAGTCAATTGGAGGTGCCCCGTTTTCAGATTCTGAGCGGAAATACAGATCCTACTAATAGCGTGATGAACTCGGTGTGGAATGGTTTATATACCGTGATTCACCGGGCAAACACCGTGATTCAAAATGGGCCTAATGTGACGGATAATACAGCCGTAAGAGACCGCGTGGTGGCAGAAGCCAAGTTTCTAAGGGCCTGGGCTTACTTTGAGTTAGTTACCTTCTGGGGAGCCGTACCTTTGTATACCTCACCCGTGAAAACGCCGGCAGACTACCAGGCCAGAGCAGACGTAAATGCCGTGTATACCCTCATTGTGGAAGATTTACGTCAGGCTGCCACTACGTTACCGAATAAATCTGCCACGGATAAAGGACGGGCCACCAACGGAGCTGCCAATGCCTTGCTGGGTCGGGTGCTGATGCAACGCAATGATTACGCCGGAGCCAAGGAAGCTCTGCTTAAGGTCACTACCTCAGGTGCGTATACCTTAACGGATCGTTACCTGGATAACTTCGAGGAAGAGACTGAATTCAACGCGGAGTCCATATTTGAAGTTGTGTACGTGGATAAAGGGGATAATGACTTTAACTGGGGCGGTAATGATACGCCGAACTCCGCTCAGTCAACCATTCGGAATCAGGAGTATAACCCCGTCGCCTGGCGAAACCTGATTCCATCGGACAAGCTGCTGAATGAGTTTGAAAACACGGCGACCGGAGCTGCCAAGACCGATCCACGGTATAGTTTCAGTTTTTACCAAACTGGCGACCGTTACAACAACGATGCGGATGTGCTGACGGATGCCGATCAAAATGGTAACTCATCCACCGTGAATGGCGTTCGGAAAAAAGTCAGCGTTCGGAAATTCATGATCCTTTACAAAGAGGGAAAAGCCAAGGCAAGTTACCACCCCGGTGGTAATAATCAGCGGATTATCCGTTACGCGGAAGTACTGATTAACCTGGCCGAATGTGAAGCCGAACTGGGAAACCTGACGGCGGCAGTGAATTACCTCAATCAGGTCAGAGCTCGCAAAAGCGTAGCGATGCCTGCGTACCCCACAAGCCAGTATCCAACCAGTACGAAAGCCCAGGTAATCAAGGCGGTTATGCACGAGAAAATGGTTGAACACTCCTTTGAATGCATTCGGAGTATTGACATTCTCCGCTGGCGTCCTAAAGGATACTTCACTCAGGAGCCCTTCGCTTATTTTCGGTCGCAAAGAGACGAATTACTGCCCCTGCCGATTGCGGAGTTAGATAATAACCCACTGGTCAGCGGCAAACAGAATCCTGGTTATTAATCCTATAAAACCCACACCGAAACACTAAGCTTCCTGTAGAGAATTCTACTTTGAGTTTATTCCTTAATCAAAACAAGTGCTGAATGGAAATCCATTCAGCACTTGTTTTTTTATAGCCTATTGTTCGTTTTGGTTTGCTCTTTAACACAATGCTGCCAGCGTGGCCCGGCCAACTTTTTCGCTGGCAGCAATACTAACTCCCAGGGAAAACAGCAGATTGTAACTTGCCTAAGTAACAGAATGCTGCCAGCTTTTTCGCTGGCAGCGGCTGCGTTCGATAATTACTTGCAACATGCAGCATTCGTTATTTTATAAATACCCTCCGCTCTCGTCCGCTCTTTCTGGATGTACTCGGACGGAGTCATGTTAAAGTGAGCTTTGAATACCTTGGTAAAGTAGTTGGGGTTAGCAAAACCTATCTCATAAGCCACCTCGGCAATGTTCATGTCGCTTTTGTTTAAGAGCAAAGCGGCACGTTCAAGCTTAATGGATCGGATGTACTCAACCGGAGTCATACCCGTAAATTCAAGTAATCGGTTATACAGAGAGGCTCGACTCATGGATAAATGACTGCTCAGGGTTTCCACCGATAACTGAGGATTAGACAGATTATCATGAATATACGCCAGCACTTTCTCCAGAAAACGTTCCCGTTCTGGAACAATTTCCGGATTGGGTGAAGTCATCACGACCTGCTTGGTGTACGTATCTTTAAACACCCGGTTGAGGGCAATCAGGCTATTCATTTTTGCCTGTAATACGGCAAAATCAAAGGGCTTGGTGATGTAATCCGTTGCTCCCGACTCCAGACCAGACAAAGGCCCATTTTCTTCAATGGCAGCGGTCAGTAATATGATGGGGATATGCTTGGTTCGCTTGTCGGCTTTCAGTTTTCGGGTTAACTCCAGACCATTCATCTCGGGCATATTTATGTCACAGACGATGATATCAGGGTGATGAAACAGAATTCGTTGCCAAGCCTCCTTCCCATTGGTTGCTTCAAAAAGCCGATAAAACGTTCTTAGGTTTTCTTTGATGTAAAAACGGAAATCTTCATCGTCTTCCACAATCAACACCAAAGGTTGATCCGAATTTTTACCAGAACTCTCCACGACAGGGAAAGGCACTAAGTCCTGATTGACAGGAACCAGGGTCTCGTTGACCACGGCAAGCTCCTGACTTACTTCGCGTTTCAGCCGTAGCCGAAAGGTAAATTTACTGCCCAGTCCTACGGCACTTTCTACAGTGATGTGTCCATCATGCATTTTGACAAATTCCTTGACAATAGAAAGGCCAATGCCCGTTCCCTGATTAAGGATAGCCGGACCAGTATCGTGCTGGAAAAAGCTTTCAAAAATCCGGCTCTGAGCTTCGGCAGGAATGCCAATGCCTGAATCTTTGACGGACACAGCTATACACGCCACTTCAGCGGTAGATTCTTCCAGACACTCTTCAAGGCTTACACGAATAGACCCTTTCTCCGGGGTGAACTTAAACGCATTGGATAACAAATTGAACAGGATTCGCTCGACTTTATTTTCATCGAAATAGAGCGTTGCTTCCTCCATTTCACTGGAAAAAGACAAAATGATATTCTTTCGGATGGCCAGGTCGTTGAAAGAGTTTACCACGTCTTTCAGAAAAGCCACCATCTGGCCCGGCTTCAGGTGAAGTTTCAGTTCCTGCTCTTCCAGTTTCCTGAAATCCAGGAGTTGATTTACTAAATTACTCAGCCTGCGAGCATTCCGATTAATCAGGTTAAGCTGATTGCTGGCACTTTCGTCCATATTCAGTTTTAACAGTTTTTCGGCAGGGCCCGCAATCAGCGAAATGGGTGTTCGGAATTCGTGACTAAGATTTGTCAGGAACTTAATTTTCATACGATCGAACTCCCGCAGGTATTCGGCTTCTTTGCGTTGTTGTTCCAGACGCTGGCTGGCCTGAAGTCTTTCCTGCTGAATGGCAAATTTCTGCTTTAACTGATTAATGCTGCGGCGACGTATTAAAAACAGAATACCGAAGCCTACCAGCACGTAAAATACATAAGCGTAAATGGATTGCCAGAAGGGAGGGGCTACGTTGATCCGAATGGATCTCCCTTCGGTATTCCAAAGCCCATCATTATTCGACGCAATGACCTGAAAGGTGTACTCACCAGGGCTCAGGTTTGTGTAATAGGCACTGTGTTCTTTTCCTGCATCAACCCATTGGTTATCCACTCCTTCCAGCTTGTATCGGTAATGATTGTGTTCGGGAACGGTGAAATTGAGGGCTTCGAAATGAATGGAGAAATTTTGTTTGTAGGCCAGTCGGATTTCGCTGGCCGTCAGTAAAGACTGATCGATAGGTCCTTTAGGAGAAGGGACAACGGCCTGATTATCAATTTTCAGCTCCGTCAGGACCACTTCCGGTATTTGATTATTAATCTTAATATCCGACCGTTTAAAGTGATTAAAGCCACTCTGTCCACCGAAATAAAGCTCTCCGGTAGAAAGCTGTAACCCAGAGCCCAGGACAAAAGCTCCGCCCTGTAAACCATGGTGGTGCGTATAATTTTTAAATCGTTTGTTCAGGGGATTGAAACAGCTCAGACCTTTATTCGTACTGAGCCAAAGTTCGCCGGTTGGGGTTTCGATGATTTTCAGCACTACCCCATTAATCAGGCCGTCGCTTTCTGATAATACCTTAAACTTCTTGCTTTGCGGGGTAAGATAGGCTAACCCATTTCCATTGGTTCCAACCCAGATGGTACCTTTAGAATCTTCTTTGATGGATAGAATATAGTTACTGGGTAAACCGCTGTTCTTTTTTTTGTAAAAGGAAAAGGTTTTGGTTTTGGGATTATACAACGAAATACCGCCGCCAAAGGTACCTGCCCAGATTCGTCCGGATTTATCTTCTTCAAACGCCCGGATGTAGTTATTGGAAGGTTTGGTTATGTCATCGGTATTGTCACTCTGACTAACCAGTTTTTCTATGGTATTTGTTTTGACGTTGAGGATGTTAATTCCCCCACCGTTCGTCCCAATCCAGAGGTTGCCCTGTCGATCTTCTTTCAGACAGAAAATGGCATTACTATTCAGATCTTTTGGTCCGTTTCCCTTTTTGAATTGAGTATAGTGTTGTGTGTCTGGCTGGTAGCAAAATAGTCCGTTCAAATAAGTACCTACCCACAATTGCTGGTTACGATCCATTGCCAAAGCCAGCACGCTTAAGTCATGACTTATGTTTTTGCTGTCATCGGGTAACTGAATTTGTCTGAATAGGTCCTTCTGCGGTATATATTCATGCAGTCCGCCCCCATCAGTTCCCACAAAAACACGGTTTCGGTACTCCGCAAAGGAAGTAACGGTGGACGATTTTAAGCCGAAAGGATCAAAAGCATTGCTTTGTTTTAATTTAAAATGGCTCTGACTCTTGTCATATTGGTTAAGCCCGCCCTGATACGTACCAATCCAGTAAATTCCCTTCTCATCCACCAGAATGGACCGGATGGATCGACTACTCAAACTATGGGGATCGCGGCTGTCAGGGCCATAACTGACGATGTTCTCCGTAGCCAAATCCAGCACGTCCAGGCCTTCGTCCGTTCCCAACCAGAGTTTGCCATTGTCATCGGCGGCCAGGGCGTAAATGGTGTTACTGCTGATCGAATTTTTACCGGGGGAATCATTAAAATTCTTAAACCCACTCCCCTCTGCTTCCAGCTTACTCAAGCCGCCAATGGTGCTTACCCAAATCTGATTACGGCTATCCTGAACAATCGCAGAAATGTAGTTATGCGTTAAACTGTTGGGATTATCGTCCTCATGCGTGTAGTGTCTGATGAGGGTATAGTTTTTGTCATACAACCACAAACCCTGATCCGTTCCTATCCACATTTGATGCTTCCGATCCTGAAAGGTGTAGAGTGACGTCTGCCCTTCAAAATGCTTCATGATTGCCTGATAGGGCTTTTGCACCAGAAGTTTTTTCGTAATCGGATCGATGATATACAAGGCTCCGTAGCTGGTAATCCAGATATTCCCTTTATCATCAGCCGTGATGTGGGTAATAGCGGGCTGTATTTTCTTTTTGTCCCCTACTTCTTCAAACGGAATAATAGAGTCGGAAAGACGGTCATAATAACTAAGCGAACCTCCGTTGGTCCCAATCCATAAATCGCCGTTATTGCTTTCAAAAAGAACCGTAATGTGATTGACCTTTAAACCCTTGTATTTTTCAGCATCATGCCGGTATACTTTGAAATTCGTTCCATCAAAACGATTGAGTCCATCTTCGGTAGCCAACCAGAGGAAACCGAAATGATCCTTGCACAAGCCGTAGATTGTACTGGAGGATAAGCCATCTTTGTTCGAATAACTCTTGAATTCCAAGGGTAATTTCTGGGCTAACACCCCAGCATTATTCAGGATAGCTAGTGTAACTAGAAGGAAAAAACGTATCAAGATTTTCATGCCTACTTGCTGCTAGATAAACACAGGTGTTGAGCTTATCTATGGAATGGAATAGCAGTTTTTCAAGAATAGACTCCTGCTTCTGGGCAATACCCGATCATCAGAGGCACAGGAGCCAAGTATTCTCAAATAAGTCCAAAAGTTAGTCAAATAAATCCATGATCTAAACTTTCAACCCGGCATTCATTCGAGGCACGATTGATCTTTTAAGCAGGAAAACAAAAAGTGATTCATTAGCAAAGCGAAAGTTTCTGGTGAAGTCAGGTTTGCCTGTCCAGAAACTTTCGCTTTGCTCTACCTGATACCCGCGTTTACAATCATACGCTACCTTACTGGCTAACTAGCGTAATCTCTTCACCTTTTCGGGTGGGTATGTCGTACAGGAATGTTGGTTTGAGGGTAAGGCTATTACGTGGGGCCTGGGACGAAACTATTGCCGCTGGAATTTCCTCGGTGTAGTAATAGGGATTGGTGTTAGAGCCCGTCGCCTGTGTTAGGCTTAATCCACCAGCCCCTTTCAATGCCTGGGGCGTTCGAATTCGAAGATTTCCGCCTAGTGTAGACCGAATAACCACTTTCTTTAGTTGACCCTGTTCCCATTCCAGAGCAAGAATTTCAAACCCACCTCTGGCTCGCAGTCCTCCAATGCTGCCTTGAGGCCAGGCATCGGGTAAGGCAGGTAACAAATGAACCGACCCGTCGGCACTTTGCAGCAACATCTCAGTAATACCGGAGGTACAGCCAAAATTTCCGTCAATCTGAAAAGGGGGATGGGCGTCAAATAAATTGGTATAGGTACCTCCTCCTTCTTTGTTAACGCCAAGCGGCGTTAACTGATTCTGAATCAATGCATAGGCATGATTACCGTCCTGTAGTTTGGCCCACCAGTTTACTTTCCAGCCCATGCTCCAGCCCGTAGATACATCGCCCCGGTGCACTAAAGAAGTGCGGGCAGCCCTAAACAGATCAGGGGTACGATACGCTGAGATTTGGCTTGAAGGAAACAACCCGTACAAGTGCGAAACGTGGCGGTGCTTATCTTCGGGATCGTCTACATCGTCGAGCCATTCCTGTAACTGACCGTATTGACCCACGTGCATGGGAGGCAGTTGGCTGCGTTTCTGTTTTAACATTCCCACAAAATCCGCATCTTTTTTCAGGAGTTCAGCGGCTCGTATCGCGGTGCTGAATACGTCAAAAACAATCTGGTTATCCATGGTAGTGCCCGCGTCAATCGACGACCCACCGTGAGCCTGGGGAGCATTTTCGGGCGAAGTTCCCGGAGCCACCACCAGCCAGTGATACTTGGGATGTTCTACCAGAAAATCCGCGTAAAACTGGGCCGCCCCTTTCAGAATGGGATACGCAGAAGCCAGAAATTTCTGGTCGCCACTATAGAGGTAATGCTCCCAGAGGTGCTGACTCAGCCAGGCTCCGCCTGCCGTCCACATGCCCCAGAAGGCCCCGTCTACAGGCCCGTTAATCCGCCAGAGGTCGGTATTATGATGAGCCATCCAGCCACCCGCCCCATACATCACCTTAGCCGTTTCCTGCCCCGTTTCTGCCAGTTCCCGAATCATCCGAAACAAGGGTTCGTGCATTTCGGACAGATTCGTTTTTTCGGCGGGCCAGTAATTCATCTGCGTATTGATGTTGATGGTGTACTTACTGTCCCAGGGCGGCCTCATCCGATGATTCCAGACACCCTGCAAGTTGGCGGGTTGTCCGCCGGGTTGCGAAGACGAAATCAGCAAGTAACGTCCATACTGGTAATACAGCGTAACCAGTTGAGGATCATTCGTAAAGCGAAAGTTCTTGAGCCGTTCGTTTGTAGGCTGGCTGGCGGCATCACTCGTTCCGAGATCAAACGTTACCCGATTAAAAAACTTTTGATAAGTCGCAACGTGTGCTTTACGCAGGGCCGCATACGATTGGGTGAAAGCCTTATTCAGATACGCAGCAGCCCGGGCGTCTGCCTGGCCGCTGAGGTCTTTGTACGTGTTGAAATTGGTAGCAATAGAAAGATAAAGCGTTGCTTCATTCGCTCCCGTTACCGTAAGCGAAGTATCCGTTCGAGCAAGGGTTCCGCCTACGGTTTTAAGCCGGGCCATGCCTTGAAAGTTCACCAGCCCTTTCACGCCTTCATGATCGGAGGTAATCCCGGAAAGGGTTAGTTCCCGGGCAGGAGTGGTGTGACGTTCGGCTTTTGGGTGCGGAGAAGAAAAAGAAGCGGTGAAGGATAGTTTTCCTGGCTTGCTGGCCCTTAGCTGCATCACAATCACCTGATCGGGAAATGAAGCCAGCATTTCTCTCGTGTAGGTCACCTCTCCAACCCGGTAAGACGTTCGGGCAACCGCCTGTTCGATATCCAGTTCCCGGGAATAATCCGTAAAGGAATCGTGGCCGTCGAAGTTAAGGTTTAGATTACCTACGGGCTGAAACATCTGACCATGCGATTTTTGGTTAAACCGACTGGTTCGCCAGTTGCTCGGCTTCCTTTTGTTTTCCGGTCAAAATCAACCGCCGAATTTCTGGTAGGGCCGAGAGGGCGTTAGGATTATCATTCCGATTGGGGCTACCGCTCCAGACGGTATGTTCATTAAGCTGAATCGTTTCCGTACCCACGTTTCCATACACCATCGCCCCCAGTCTGCCGTTCCCGAGGGGTAAGGCATTTTCCCAAACTTTTCCAGAGGGTTCTGTATACCAAAGTTTTAAGGTCGGCTTATGCTGTGAAAAACCAGTGACAGAAATTATTAATAAGAGCAGGCAGAGGTATCGTCGCAGCATAAGCAGAGGCACAGAATCGGATGAATGTGAGGCGAAAGGTAGAACGATTATTGGGTTAAAGAAAGACGCAAACCCGGTTGGCTTCCGCCTTTCTTCAAAAAATAGACTACTTTTTACTTAGCTACGTTCGGTTACGTAAGGAATAATGGTTTGAATCAATCCCTGTTCATCATGCCTAAGCTCCGTTACCTTAATACTTCGCAAATGAGTAACCCCATTGGATAAACTGGAATCGTGATAAAACAGGTACCACTTGTTTTCAAACGCACAGATGGAGTGATGAGAGGTCCATCCCACCACTGGTTCCAGAATTTTTCCAGCGTAGGTAAAAGGGCCATACGGGTTATCGCCAATGGCATAGCAGATTAAATGGGTATCTCCGGTGGAGTAAGAAAAATAGTATTTCCCCTGATACTTGTGTACCCAGCTTGCTTCAAAAAACCGTCTTTCGTTATCACTGGCTACCAGTACCTCTCCTTTTTCATCCACGATACTTATTTCCCTGACTTCTTCCGCAAATTCCAGCATATCGTCCGTTAACCGGGCTACACGCGGCCCCAGAGCTGGTTCATTACCCGTGGGCTCGGTATGGCTTTTCATCGTACGTATTCGCCCGATACGACTGTAACTGTCCCCCCCACAAGCCGCCAAAATACATATAAGCTACGCCGTCATCATCCACAAAAAACCG
>NZ_NHPP01000024.1 GCF_002838835.1 Siphonobacter sp. SORGH_AS_0500 | reverse complement strand
AAACCAATTTAGGTTTAACTCCGTTTACTACCTCACAGTCCTCCCGCAGTCGCTCGGCTAGAGCCAGTGCTGCGGGAATTGGCACTTCAAAATCCAAATACTTTAGGTTTTCCTAACATTTAACCTGTTGCCATATTTATTATCTATATTGTCTAGGGTAAAGCTTATTTAAGTTTATAGTTGCAGATGCCTAGTATGCAAACATTCAGTCATCTTAAATCTTTCAAATATCATGAAGAAGCTTACTTATATCCTTATCACATCCACCTTATCACTTGCTTCTTGTAGCAAGGATGCTGCAACGCCAGTTTTCCCTAAACAAAAAAATGAAATGGCTAAGGAGGTTTCAGTTTCCATAAAGGGTGCGTCGATGACTATAGGCGGGCCGCTTAAATTATATTAGATAGATAAACCTGCACAATCTTTCTTCTAACTCTTCGCAGTCGCTTGGCTCTAGCCGAGCGACTGCGGGTAAATAGCAACCCTCCCTCTGACCTCTCGAACGCAGGGAGAGACCTTCTGTGGAATAGGACGGGCTTAGTTAAGTTACCAAATGGCCCAACAAGCTTGATAAAGGTTATAAGATTCTTCGATTCGCTCTGAATGACAGATGCTGAGGATCAAGTAATGATGCATTCTGCAGATTGTCCCCGGATTTCATCCGGGGCTATTCGCATTGAACCCCTCCGGGGTTATTTGTCGTAAACTTATTTTAACAATGTTGATCAATAACCCTAACGGGATTTAATATGAGTAGCCCAGGTCTGGATGGCCCCAGGCTGGATAGACCCCGGCTGAATAGCCCCTAATGAAATCCGGGGAAGCAATTTTTATTAAACTCTTATTTTTAGACCGTCTCTTACAAGAACTTCACTTACCAACCATAAAAAAGCCGGACTTTACGCAAGTCCGGCTTTTCTGAATAAGTAACCTTAATAGCTTATAATAAAGTCAGGAAGCTTTTGAAAATGGCGGCCAGACGAATTGCGTCGAATACACGAGCCTGAGACGCACCATGCTGACGAACGCTGGCTTCGTGTGAAGTAACGCACATTTCACAACCATTAATGGCAGAAATCGCCAGGCTTAATAGCTCAAAATATTCTTTGCCTAACACTGGATTCATCATGATGCTCATCTTGATCCCAGCGGGCATATTGTTATACGTCTCCGAATCCATGAAGTGACGGAAGCGGTAGAACACGTTATTCGCGTTCATCAGAGAAACGCAGGCGGCTACTTCCTGAATTTCTTTCTCTTCGGCACCTTCGGCTTTCGCGGCTGATTCAATCGCCTCAAGGACTGCTGGAACACTTTTCTCGTTAATCGCTACACCTAAAGCCATCAGGTAAGCTTCTTTTTTATTGATATTCTGCGATTTCAGAACGTTCTGAACGTTAATGCGAAGATCTTTCAGGTAACGGTGATCAGTTGCATTTAAACGGTCAATCCAGAAACTTTCGAATGTTTCGGGAAGTTTGATTTCGGAGAGCAGATTTTTTTTGGTTTCTGAAGCAATGCCAAACATGAGAGAATATGTTTTGGGAAGGATAAATAAATGAAATACAACTCAGGTAGTAACGCCTTTGGCGACCTGTTTAGAAAATAACCCTGACGATTCCTCATCAGGGTTATGGTATCAATGGGAGAATGAATATCTCACTTATGCATTCAGGGTTTCTTCACCTTTTACCCAGTTGCAAGGGCAAAGTTCGTCCGTCTGAAGAGCATCTAGTACACGAAGAACTTCGTCAACGTTACGGCCTACGCTCAGGTCGTTGGCAGCTACCCAACGAACGATACCTTGAGGATCGACGATATACGTAACACGGTAAGCTACTTTCTCATCAGCCGTTAAGATACCTAGCTCTTCAGCTAAAGATTTTGAAGTATCCGCCAGCATTGGGAATTTCAGGTCACGAAGGTCATCGTGGTTACGACGCCAAGCTGCGTGAACGAATTCGCTATCCGTAGAAGCACCGATCAGGATGGCATCACGGTCAGAGAAATCAGCAAATTTTTGGTTAAATGCAGCAATTTCCGTTGGACATACGAATGTGAAATCTTTTGGCCACCAGAACATTACCATCCATTTGCCAGCGTTTTTATGATCTTCGTTCGTGATGTCGTAGAATTCATTACCTTTTTCAAGGGAAACTACAGACGTTTTTTTGAATTCAGGGAATTGGGCACCTAAGCCCAGTATACCATTTGCCATGGGAAGAAGATTTTATTTTTAATTGAAATTCAATAACCTTTAAAACCAAATAATTATAAAAATAATACTATTTTTGTTTTCATTTCCAGGAACTGATTACCATCGCTCTTAGAAATGTTTTATTTGGTTTGCGTTGCAAAACAAGCCAACTTTGCTTCATCGAACAAATCAATTATTCTTAAGAAAGAATAAGTTTTTCTAATGACCATCACTCAGCTTGAATATTTAGTGGCCATTACGGACTACGGTCATTTCGGAAAAGCCGCCGAAGCCTGCTCCGTTACGCAGCCTTCCTTGAGTATGCAAATTCAGAAACTGGAAGACGAACTCGAGGTACAATTATTAGATCGGAAAAAGCAGCCTACTCAACCTACGGAGATTGGCTTACTAATTGTTCAGCAGGCCCGACAGGTTTTACAGTCCTGCGAGAAACTGAAGGCCATTGTGGATGAACGGAAGAATGAGCTTTCGGGCGAGATCCGTTTGGGTGTTATTCCAACGGTGGCTCCCTATCTGGTTCCTTTATTTCTGAAAAATTTTCTGGATACTTATAAAGATATACGTCTGAAAATTACGGAACAGACTACTGAAAGTATCATCGAAAAACTGAAGAATGGGCAATTAGACATTGGCCTGATGGCGACGCCTTCACAGGATGATTTACTGAAGGAGTATCCTCTTTTCTACGAAGAGTTACTCGTGTACGTTTCTCCTGCGAATGCCTTATTCAAGAAGAAATACGCCCTGCCCGAAGAGCTGGACCCGAACGAGTTATGGTTACTCGAAGAGGGCCATTGCTTACGTTCGCAAATTGAGAATCTGTGTCAGTTAACCCGGCAAGCGGCTCAATTGCATCAGTTTGAGTATAAAGCGGGTAGTTTGGAGACGCTGAAAAAATGGTTAATACCTCGGGCGGACTCACGATCTTACCCGAATTAGCCACGCAGGATTTTGATGAAGATCAGGTAGAACTGATTCGTTATTTCAAAACGCCGGCTCCGGTACGAGAAATTGGGCTGGTTACCAATCGCAATTACCTGAAAGAAAAGATCGTAGCGGCTCTCTCCGATGAAATTCAGAAAGTAGTACCACCCAAGATGCTACAAATGCAGGAACGGTCCGTGGTTACGCCCTAGTTAACAAAAGAGCCCTACTGATGATCAGTAGGGCTCTCGTTTTTATTGATGATTCTTCGCTTTTTCTTCCCGAATAATATCAGCTTCTTCGTCGCTGGATGTATAAGAAACGTTGGGATCATGTGGAATTACTTCCAATCCGCCCAGCGGTTCTTTCTTCGGACGTTCCCCCTCATTTTCTACTTCTACGGGTTGAGAACGATCATACGTTGCTGAGTCATCCGACAGGGATGGATTTTGCTGATGTGGTTTCTGATCATTTTGAATATTTTCTGAATTTTCCATAGCTATACGGTTTTTATATGATACAGACTATAGTAGAAAAATCAATGCCACTAGCCTTTTTTATTCTAAAAAGGGCCGTTTCATTGAAGTTCATAAGGCACATGGTCTGACTTAATAATCTGTTTTTCAGGAAGTATGATATGAAACACCGATCCCTTGCCCTCCTCAGATTCTGCCCATAACACCCCGCCGTGATTAATGGCGATTTTTTTACACAAGGCCAGCCCTACACCCGTTCCGGGGTACGTCTCGCGGGTGTGAAGTCGTTTGAATACTTCAAAAATCTGTTCTTTGTATTGAGCCTGAAAGCCAATCCCATTGTCACTAACCGTCACATCATAATACCGCTCCTCTTTAAAAATCAAGCCTTGCTGTTTTACCTCTTCCGCAGACATCACCCGGCAGGCAATGATTACCTGGGGCGTTTCACCGGGTCTGGTAAACTTGAGGGCATTACTGATCAGATTATAAAACAGTTGGTTCATCTGTAACGAAACGGCTTCGATCTGAGGCAGACGATCTACTTGAATGCGGGCCGCTTTTTCCTGAATCGATAATTCAAAATCACTAATCACATTTCGAATTACCTCATTGAGATCGGTCATCGTATAAACCCGATCGGACTTTAGCAAGCGGGAGAATTCCAGCAGATCTTTGATTAATAAGGTCATTCGTTCGGAAGAATTAACAACCTTTGCCAGCGAAGTCCGGGCTGCTTCTGGCAGTTGGGGCATTTCCTGAATAATCCCCGAAAACATTCGGATTTTACGCAACGGCTCCTGTAAATCATGGGAAGCTACGTAAGCGTATTGCTCCAGTTCCTGATTAGAGGCCTGCAATAACTCGTTGGCTTTCTGCAATTCCATCGTTCGGATGCTCACCAACCGTTCCAGCTCTTTTGCCGTGCGTTTTTCAGCGGTGACGTCCCGAACAGTTCCACTTAGCAAATACGGTTTTCCCTGCTGATCGTAAGAAACTTTCCCCTGAGCCTGAACGCTTCTTTCTTCACCTGTTTTCAGATGAATTACCCGAAATTCAATGGAGTAATGATCTTTCATTCCAGGGGTTAAGACCTGCTTGATCACGCCAGAAACCCGTTCACGATCTTCTGGATGTACGGCTGACATGAAAGCAGAAAAGCCATGGCTGGAATTTTCAAAACCAAACCAGTCTGAAACCCGATCCGAATACGTGAGGGTATCCGTCACCAAATGGCGGCTCCAGGTTCCTAACTCGGCCAGAGCAATGGCGGACCGGAGGTTTTGTTCAGCATCCTGTAACTGCTGTTTGGCATTTACCAGAGCCGTAACGTCGGTAGCCGTATTCATAACTCCATAAATTACCCCGTTCGAATTCCGAAGTGCTTTATACACAAAGCTGAAATAATGGGTTTGGAGTTTGCCGCCAATCATCAGATCCACCCGATCTTCCGTAGCGACATACGGCACTCCCGTCTGATATACCTGATCGAGTAATTTGTAAAATTCCTGAGAATCGAGTTCTGGCAATACTTCCCGAAAGGTTTTCCCAATCACGGAAGCATCCCGGCCCCAGGTATCCAGCACGGCCTGATTAGCCATGCGAATTCTCATTTCAGTTCCTTCGTAAATGGCAATAGGCGTAGGCGAATTGACAATAAAACTACGGAAACGCTCTTCGCTAAACTGTAACTCTTTCTTTGATTTAATCTGATCGGTAACTTCGGTAGCTACAATACTTACGCCTATGATTTGTTCATCGGAATCACGTACAGCTGCATAAACGAAGTTAAAGTAACAGGCTACTTTTTGCCCATTACGAATGACCTGCGTCAAGATTTCGTATCCGTAAAAAGGCTTACCCGTTCGATATACGTCCCGTAAAAGCTCCAGAAATCCCTGTCCTCTTAACTCAGGTAATGCGTCCATTAGGGGCATACCAATGATCTTCTCATCTTTCCCCCACAGGTTCAGAATGGATTCATTAGCGGTTTCTATGACCATATCCCAGCCTTTTAAAAGGCCAATGGCCACCGGAGCCTGTCCGACGAGGTTTCGAAAACGACTTTCGCTTTCACTTAAAGCCTGCTGGGTCAGGATTTCTTTTCGCAGGTCCCGCAGCATAAACCCTCTTGCGATGGGTTCATTGTTAGACTCATCCCGAATAAGAATACCGTTGGCGTAAACCGGAATAATTTCACCCGTTTTGAAGTGCCGAATCTGAATTTCACCCCCCCAGTACCCTTCTATGACCATAGCGGGCAAAACGGTTTTTTCAAAAGACTGATATTCCTCGGTCGAAAAAAACTCAGAAATTCTGCGGCTTAGTATTAAATCTTCAGCTTCAATCCCGGCCAGTTTTTGCCCCGCCTGATTAATGTAGGTCAGATCACCATGTAGCGTAAAAATCGCCATGAATTCCGAGCTATTTTCAACTAAAGCCAGTAAACGTTTCTGTTGATCTCGGGCCGATACTTCTTCTGTAACGTCCTGGATAATCGAGAAAAATCGGCTTTCTTTGGGCTCATCCCCCAGGATCAGTGTGGTATGTAAAACAACCCAGATCACTTTGCCATCTTTCCGAATGTATCGTTTTTGTTGCGTAAATGTAGTTTCTTTCCCCGTAATCAGGCTATTAACCCAGGGCCGATGGTTAAGGTCTTCGGGATAAGTAATGAGTTTATAATTCCCCTGATACAATTCATCGGCGGCGTAACCGGTCAGCTCAGTAAAAGCTTTGTTGACCAGAAGAAAATTACCATCCGTATCTGCAATAACAATACCGAGCAGGGCATAGTCGAAGGCCGCCTGAAACTGCTTTTCCACATTTTTCAGAGCGGATTCTTTTCGTTTGTCTTCGGTAATGTCCCGCACAGCACCCGTGAAATAATCGATAATTCCCTCGGGACTATAATAAGCCTTCCCAATCAGCCGAATGTGTAACGTCTGATTGGGCAATACGTAGCGAAAATCGATGCTGGCGGCATCGGCTGTACCGGCTTTTTGCGGGTTCTCTATTCCCGCTTTCAGTACAGAGAGGTCCTCCGGGTGCACGTGGGAAAGGAAATCATCTAATAACAACGAAGAATCAGCCGAATGAAATAATTTTTGGCATTGAGCGTCCCAGGTAATCATGCGATTTTTGAGAGACATGCTCCATATCCCAACGCCCGCAGAAAGTAGAGCCAGACTGATGTATTCTTTATACTGTTGGTACTCTTCCTTTAAACCCTTAGTCTCTGTCAAATCCTCCAGCGTACCAACCATGCGACCCACACCTCCTTCTTCTCTCACCAAATAGGCTTTGGCCCGCACATAAGCCCAGGTTTGGTTCGGCAGTAGTAAACGAAACTCTTCCGACCAGACATCCTGGTTACTTTTAAATGCTTTTTTTAGCTCTGATCGAACATTAAAGACATCTTCAGGATGAATTCTGTTTTGAATATATTTTTTCAGCGATTGCCCTTCTTCCAGAGGTAAAGAACCAAAATTCGCTTCAAAATCATCATTATTCCACCACTGATCAGTCTTCAAATTCCAGTCCCAGTTTGCCTGGGGAGCTAGCCGGGCCAGCCATTCGGTTCGATCCTTACTCATACTATTACTCGGTTCTTTTTTCGGCTGGCATTACTCACGTAATACAGTTGAAGACAAATCTGTATATATCTTATTTTTATGGTAAACTAACAAGTTTCGATTCTGTTTGATCTCTGCGTCAATTCTGGTTTTTATCCGTAAACGACTCCCTTTTCATTCATTCGTTTGCCTCCATTTTTATTGGTTTAGATAAGTCCTTATCTGCTAATACCTTAGAAGGGTTATTGTGTAATTATGCCTGATTCCATTAGGGCTTCGGGAAAGAAGATATG
This sequence comes from Siphonobacter sp. SORGH_AS_0500, assembly GCF_002838835.1. GTDB lineage: Bacteria > Bacteroidota > Bacteroidia > Cytophagales > Spirosomataceae > Siphonobacter. The sequence goes on along the minus strand of NZ_NHPP01000024.1, from coordinate 57,746 downwards.
TTATAAAGTTTTTTATCAATTGTGTAAAAAAATGGTTTATCAAGGCTACACAAGTCCCTCACAAATCAATAACGACTTAACAATTAATCAATTTTTATTATACTATTTAGTAGTAAATTGTTACCTTTGGAGCTTCATTCATCGATCGGATTGTTTCCTCATCCATTTAGATTCAGTACAAGTATTTCACTAAAATTCTTTCCACTATTTTAATAGCCACCGCATGTTCATTAAGCCCTTGTTTTTAATTGTTGAAGATGATGAGGACGATCGAGATTTATTAAAGCTGGCGTATGAAGAAGGGGACTACGATTGTGAATTAGTTTTTGCAGAAGATGGTCACCAGGCCATTGAATTATTACAACAGTTACACACCTTACCAAGCATTGCTTTGCTTGATATTAATATGCCGCGAATGGGGGGACTGGATTTACTGGAAAAAATAAAGTCTTCTTCCGATTGGAGAAAGATGCCGGTTCTTATGCTCAGCACTACCTCTCGTTCTGAAACGATTTCGCAGGCTTATTCCATGGGAGCCAATTCTTACATTGTTAAGCCTAATAGCTTTCGGGATTTACATAAAATCTGGGATGCCGTTTACCATTTCTGGACTCGCACCGTGCAGTTACCGCCTTCGAAAGCTAGCTAAAAACCATACACTGATCATCCGTTTTTGGACGGATTTGATAGAGCGTTACCAAAGAAAAAGTCCTCTCCGTTTGCACCGAGAGGACTTTTCTTTTTGTGGAACATGAGGGATTCGAACCCACGACCCCTACCCTGTCAAGGTAATACTCTAAACCAACTGAGCTAATGTTCCAACAGCGTTTTGAGTCGCAAAAGTAATACATTAAAGTGAAATAAAGGCTTTTTTCTGCTTCTGTAAGGTAATAATTCGCATCAATACGATTAAACCCACGACAAAAACGGCAGCGATAACCAGCACACTGTATCGCATAGAGCCAGTTAGCTGAATAACGACGCCAAAGGCGAAGGTGCCGATGACCGTAGAAATTTTATCACAAACGTCGTAGAAACTGAAAAACGAAGCCGTATCGTTGGTATTAACCGGTAATAGCTTCGCGTAAGTGGATCGGGATAAGGCCTGGATACCTCCCATCACCAATCCTACAATAAAGGCTAATACGTAAAACTGACTGCCCGTTTGGACGAAGAAAGCCCCCAGCAAATGCCAATCCAGATGACCACAGCGATGATTAAGGCCTTGAAGTTACCCAGTTTTGCCGAGCATTTGGCAAACAGCCAGGCCCCCAGAATAGCAACCAGCTGAATGACCAGTAATACCGCAATAAGTGACCCAGAATCGAGATGTAACTCTTTGTCGCCGAACAAGGTAGCTAGATACATCACCGTCTGAACGCCCATGTTGTAGCAAAAATAAGCCATCAGAAAACGTTTCAGAATGGGCATATTCTGAAGCTGGCCCATGACATGCTTTAGCTGACGAAAGCCATTAAAAAGCCAGTTCCCTTCAGCCTTTTTCTCAGAAGCTATTTCGGGCAGATTCGCAAACGTGTACTGAGCAAAGCCTGCCCACCAGATTCCGACGGAAAGAAAAGCAATGCGGGGAGGCAGGCTATCGTCAGTGATGCCGTACCATTCTGGTTTCAAGACCATAGTTAAGTTGAAAATTAACAGAATTACACTCCCCACATAACCCATCGAAAAACCCCGGGCACTAACCGCATCGTAGCGGTCTTCGGTTACTATTTCGGGTAAGAAAGAGTTGTAAAAGACGATGCTTCCGGCCCAGCCCACCAGCGAAAAAATAAAGTAAAATGTAGAGCTGATGTAATTCTCTTTAGTGAAGAAAAAAAGCAGGGCACAGTTGATGGCTCCCAGGTAACAGAAGAACTTCATGAAAAGCTTTTTGCGACCAGAATAGTCGGCAATCGCTGAAAATAAAGGACTTGTCAGGGCAATGATGAGAAATGCAGCCGAGACTGCGTAGGAAAAGACCACCGAATTTTGAAATTCGAAACCCCAGAAATTAACCAGATCAGGATCTTTGGTAACGGCAGTAGCTCCAAAGTAAATGGGAAAAATGGCGGTTACAATGACGAGTGCATGCACGGAGTTGGCCCAGTCGTAAAAGCACCAGGCCCGAATTACTTTAGGATCATTTTTAATCAGCATATAGCTTTACAATTTGGAAAAAACGCAGAAATAGGTTTAGTGTGTGAATACTCAACTATGCATGAGCAGTGACTTTGTTTACTTTCATTTTTAACTCACCAGGTTGAGTAATTGGGGTCTAAGTAGGTAAATTTCTTTAATACTCAGCATATTTCCAGGAATCCGAGATCGAATATGAACCTTTTCAAGCCTAAAAGTAGTTAAGAATTACAAACGATCCTGTCTTCACTTTTTTCAATCAATCCCTTCCTATAGTTTAGAATTTTATTTATAATTAATATATAATTAGTTTAGTCATTGTCAATTCGATACCTTTGGCTATGCTTCTTTAATGTATTGCTGATTATAGCGATATTATACGCTTCCGCCATAGTTCAGGTAAGGTTGTTGTGCATGATGTCTCAAGCTTTTTTGCTAAATCAAGTGCAAACCAGTGAATCAGACTCCTGATGCTTTTTCACAAATCTTATGCTCACTATGAATAACAAGCCTCTTTTTTTAGTAGTAGATGATGATCAGGACGATCGGGATTTACTGGGGATGGCTTATAACGAAGGGACTTATAACTGTGATCTTGTTTTTGCAGAAAGTGGTCAACAGGCTCTGGACATTCTGGATAAATCCGCTGTTCAACCCTCTTTATTACTCCTCGATATCAATATGCCCGGCATGAATGGGTTGGAGTTACTTCAAAAACTGAAAGTTTCTGAACGCTACCGGGTTATGCCGATTGTGATTCTGACTACTTCCAGCAACTCCAAGACTATTGACGCGGCCTACCACATGGGAGCTAATTCTTATCTGATAAAACCAGATAATTTTAATAAGCTTTCCAAGGTATGGGACTCGTTGTACCATTTCTGGACTAGTACCGCCAAACTACCGATCTCCAGCACTTCTTTTATTGCAAGCTAGATTTTTATGTCTATGTTTGCTCTCTTATACGAAACTAACTACGGGACATCATTCCCAACTACCAATAACTAACAATCATGAAGCCCAAACCGCTCTTTCTGGTTGTAGAAGATAACGCCGATCACCGTTTTCTTTTGGAATGGAGTTATCAAAAAAGTAACCAAAGCTGTAATATTCTTTTTGCTGAAGATGGACTCAAGGCCATGGAAATTCTTGAAAATTCGCCAGTAAAGCCTGCTTTGATGCTTCTCGATTATGAACTTCCTTACCTGACAGGTCTCGAAGTAATGTCCCGGCTAAAGGGCTCCCCGCAATGGAAGCATTTACCCATTGTGATGATGTCCGCCAATGATGATCCGAAATTAGTTAATCAGGCTTACATCGCTGGTGCCAATTCTTTCCTGGGCAAACCCCAGAATTACGACGATTTCAAAAAAATCTGGAGCCTGGTTTTTGAATTCTGGTCATTAACGGCCAAGTTACCCTAGCTCGGTTACTCTATAAATAATTGTTAGTTAATAAATTGCTGTTCAGCATTTTACTGACGAACCATCTATTATTAACTAATTAAAAGAACTTACATCTGATTCCTACAAATCATTCCTGACCATCAGGAATGATTTTTTTGCCCCTATTAAAAATGATAGAGGCCATGATGTTCATTATTCTTATCCTTACTGCTGTCGTATTGGTTTCGCTGGTGAATTCCGTGCGAATCATCAGCCGAGAAAATTCCTCAGAATTTTAGTTTCTTCTCTTTCCTGAGCTAAATTCTTCTGGTGCTGGGGTATCCATTGCCGCGTTTCCGAAAATAATCTACTGGAACATAGTTTTACCCGAAGGTATTTAATCATTATCCAACGAAACCTTAAAGCTATGTCCCTAGTCATTGATACCGAGCCCCGGACCGGGGTTTCGTCAACGAGCTCCATTACTTTAAAAATTAATGGATCAGAAAAACGCATTTCCATTGCTCCCTGGACTACTCTACTCGATGCCCTGCGGGAACATCTGGATATGACCGGAACGAAAAAAGGTTGCGACCACGGTCAGTGCGGAGCCTGTACGGTGCTGGTGAATGGGAAACGCATTAACTCCTGTCTTACCCTGGCTGTCATGCAGGAAGGCAATGAAATTCAGACGATTGAAGGCCTTTCAAAGGGAAACGAACTTCATCCGCTTCAGGAAGCTTTTATTGAACATGATGCCTTTCAGTGCGGCTATTGCACGCCCGGACAAATCTGTTCAGCCGTAGGATTAATGAATGAAGGCAAAGCTCACAACGCCAGCGAAATTCGGGAATTGATGAGCGGTAATCTCTGCCGCTGCGGTGCTTATACTAACATTGTGGACGCCATTGAGGAAGTGATTAATAAAGAAGGGAGGAATGCCTAATGAATCCATTTGCCTACACACGAGCTTATGGCGTAGATACCGCCCTGAATGAAAAAACGGAACGTGCTCACTACATTGGTGGGGGTACGAATCTGATTGATTTGATGAAGGAAAACGTCATGCATTCGCAGTTGCTCATTGATGTGAACCATCTGCCTTTTCATGAAATCGAAGAAACGGAATCCGGTGGCCTGCTACTTGGAGCCATGATGACTAATGCAGAAACGGCATATCATCCACTGATTGAAGAGCGTTACCCCCTACTGGCAAAAGCCATTCTTGCCGGAGCTTCCCCTCAGTTGCGGAACATGGCTACCAATGGAGGTAACCTCATGCAACGCACCCGCTGTTATTACTTCTATGATACGGCTACTCCCTGTAACAAACGCGAACCCGGTTCGGGCTGTTCAGCTATCAATGGATACAATCGGATTCATGCCATTCTTGGTACTAGTTCTGAATGTATCGCTACCCATCCTTCTGATATGTGCGTAGCTCTGGCAGCTCTGGACGCAACCGTTCACGTCAGTGGCCGCAATGGGGATCGAACCATTGCCTTTAACGATTTCCATCGCTTGCCGGAAATGCATCCAGAAAAAGACAATACCCTGGAGTCCGATGAATTAATTACGGGAATTGAGTTACCAGAAAAAGGATTCAAAGATCACTTTACGTATATCAAAATCCGGGATCGTCAGTCCTATGCCTTTGCCTTAGTGTCGGTAGCTGCTGCTCTGGAACTGGACGGAGATACCATTACTGATGCCCGTATAGCTCTCGGTGGCGTGGCTCATAAACCCTGGCGAGATCAGGGAGCTGAATCGTTACTGAAAGGCAAAAAAGCGACAGAAGAGAATTTTGAACAGGTTGCGGAAACAATCCTGGCAAACGCCCAGGGGTATGGTCATAACACGTTCAAGATTGAGTTGGCCAAACGAGCCATCATCCGAGCCTTATCTGAAGCCACCGAAAACGTACATCTTTCATGAGTAATAAATATATCGGCCAGGCGACGCGTCGGGTAGACGGTCGGGCCAAAGTAACGGGACAAGCCAAGTATGCCGCCGAATTTCAAACCGAAGATCTGGCGTATGGCGTGGTTGTTTCCAGCACCATTGCTAAAGGCAAAATAACGGCTATCGATACTTCTGAAGCCCTGGCTTTAGAGGGAGTGATTCAGGTTTTTACGCATAACAATGTCTCAGGTCTGGCCTGGTTTGATAAAAGTTATAAAGACCAGGACTCGCCGCCGGGCTCTCCCTTTCGTCCTCTGAACGGGCCGGAAATTAAATTCAGTCAGCAACCCATTGCTTTGGTAGTGGCTGAAACGTTTGAGTTGGCTCGTTATGCCGCTACACTGGTTAAGGTAGACTACGAAACCGAAGGCCCGGTTGAGGTAGAAATTCGGGATCATCTCGATAAAGCTTTCGATCCCGGTAAGGGAAAACAGGGGTATAAGAAACCTAAAAACCGAGGCAATTTTGCGAAGGAATTTGCGAAGTCTGACGTCCGGTTCGAGACCAGTTATTACCACGGAGCGGAACACCACAATCCCATGGAAATGCATGCTTCGACGGTTATTTACGAAGCTGACGATCATCTAACGATTTACGACAAAACCCAGGGAGTATTTAACAGCCAGAATTACGTAACCGGAATTTTTGGTTTGTCGAAGAAACGGGTTCGGATCGTCTCTCCTTTTGTGGGTGGAGCTTTTGGCTCGGGCTTACGTCCCCAATATCAACTATTTATGGCAACGCTGGCTGCGTTAGAATTAAAGCGTTCGGTACGGGTTACCCTTACCCGCCAGCAAATGTTTTCCTTCGGCCACCGCCCGGCAACGCTACAGAAATTGTCACTGGGAGCGTCTCAGGATGGCACCTTACAGGCCCTGAATCACGCGGCCTATTCTGAAACGTCCCGTTTTGAAAATTATACAGAGACCATTGTAGACTGGTCGGGAGCGATGTATAAGTGCGATAACGTTTCCTACGACTATAAGCTCATTGCGGGTGATTTGTACACGCCCCTGGATATGCGGGCTCCCGGAGCAGCAACGGGAGTGTATGCCATCGAATGTGCAATGGATGAACTGGCTTATAAACTCCGCATGGATCCGGTGGAATTACGTTTAAAAAATTACACCGAAGAAGACGCCAATCAGGGCAAGCCTTATTCAAGCAAGGAATTGAAAGCCTGTTTCCAGCAGGGAGCCGAGAAGTTCGGTTGGTCGAAGCGGACCCCGGAACCCCGATCCATGCGGGATGGTAAAACATTGATTGGCTGGGGCATGGCCACGGGTATGTGGGATGCCATGTTCGTTCCCTCCCGAGCGAAGGCATTTTTATCGGCAGATGGAAAGCTGACGGTAAGCAGCGGAACTTCCGATATTGGAACCGGCACTTATACCATCATGACGCAGATTGCAGCTGAAACGCTTGGAATGCCCATGGAGCAAGTGACTTTCAAGTTAGGTGATTCGTCCCTGCCCCTTGCCTACCTGGAAGGCGGTTCGGCGACGGCAGCGTCCGTAGGAAATGCCGTTCGGATTACCTGCGAGAATATTCGGGAAAAGTTACTTAAGCTACTTTCCCGTACCAGTTACGCTCCTTTGGCTGACCGCCCGCAGGAAGATCTGGAATTTGCTGATGGAAAAATTCGCCTCAAAGCGGATCCTGAGATTTGTATCTCCTACTCCGATATTCTGAAGCAGGCGGGTGAAAACTACCTGGAGGATACTTCGACAGCCTTACCCAACATGCTCAAGCAAATGGATTATGCCCGGAACACACACTCGGCCGTTTTTGTAGAAGTTCGGGTAGATGAAGATTTCGGAACGGTTCGGGTGAGTCGAATGGTCAGTGCTATCGCTGGCGGTAAAATTCTCAATCCGAAGACAGCCCGTAGCCAGATCTTGGGAGGAATGGTTTGGGGCATTAGTAAGGCTCTGGAAGAAGAAAGCCAGGTAGATTCAAACTTTGGCCGATTTATGAACCATAACTACGCCGAATATCATATTCCCGTCAATGCAGACATTCCGGCTGAGATGGAAGTGATCTTCGTCGAAGAAAATGATGATGTCGTAAATCCGATGGGCATTAAAGGCCTGGGCGAAATTGGTGTTGTTGGCGTAGCTCCGGCCATCGTCAACGCTATTTTCCACGCCACGGGCAAACGCATCCACGAATTACCCGTCACCCTGGACAAGATCATTATGGAAGATCTGGTTGTAGAGTAGTCAATTCTTCGGTAATAAAAAGGCCAGCCTGAAACGTTTCAGGCTGGCCTTTTGTATATAATCTAATAATGATTTATAAAACAAAAACGAATCAAAAACTCAAAACTCTAAACCCAAGACAATAAATGGTAACCCTTCGATACAGTCCTTTTTCCCCTGAAGACGTTGAAAAAATTCGATCTATTTTTAATCAGTATGCTCTGGGTTTGGGTATAGATTTATCGTTTCAGAATTTCGAGCACGAGTTACAGATATTACCTGAGTTATACGGTTCTCCTGCTGGATGCGTCATTCTGGCCGAGGACGAAAACGATCAGGTGGTGGGTTGCGTGGCCCTTAAACCCCTAAAAGAATCCGGCATTTGCGAAATGAAACGCTTGTTCGTCCATCCTAGTCAACGCGGCACCGGATTGGGCCGAAAACTGGCCGAGGAAGTCATCCATTACGCCACAAAAGCGGGCTATCAGACCATGAAACTTGATAGTCTGGAACGATTAACCTCCGCTATTCGTCTTTACCAATCACTGGGATTCGAGCCCACAGAACCTTACGTTTTCAATCCCCTGGCTGAGGTGGTTTACATGAAGCTTGATCTATAATGATTTAGTCGCTTCGTACAGCTTCATGAATCGCTCAAAAATTTGCTGGTATTGAGCCGCGTTCTCTGGATTAGGCTTGAACGAACGATCCACCTTCAGACCTTTCAGCTTTTCCTGATGGTCCTGAATAAATCCGGCGGCTTTCATGCCCATCAAGGCAGCCCCCCAGGCACCAGCTTCTACGCTTTCGGGCAAACAAACCGTTTTTCCGCACACATCGGCCAGCATCTGCACCCAGCGTTCGCTCTTGGCAAAACCACCCGAAGCGTAGATTTCATGCACGTCTTCCCGTTCTTCCAGAATCCGAACGATGGAATACGTATGCAGGCAAATACCTTCCAGAACGGCCCGAATGAAATGGGCTGAAGTGTGCTGAAGCGTCAGCCCGTAAAAACTACCTTTGGCGTGAACATTCCAGATCGGAGCCCGCTCACCGAGTAAGTACGGCAGGAACACTAAATCTAGTGAGCCCACGGGAATTTCCGATGCTTTCTCGGTAAGTTCATCTTCCGACTGCCCCGGGAAAAATTCATCCCGTAACCATTGAAAAACCACTCCACCGGAGTTGGTTCCTCCCCCAATGATATACGTCTCTTCATCCAGTAAATAGCAGAACGTCCGTTTCTGATTGTCCAGAATGGGCTTTTTCGAACTTACCCGCACGGCTCCGCTGGTGCCGATGGTAATGGCTACCCGACCGGGCGTTACGGCCCCTGTTCCGAGATTAGCCAGGCAACCATCCGAAGCTCCGATTACCCACTGCGTATCTTTTACTTTTTCGATGGATGATTCGTATAAATCCAGTACCCCATGATTGATTTCCGAAACGGAATAATAGGTAGAAACGGGTTTGGAAAGCTTATCAGCCGTGATGCCAGCGGTCTTCAGAGCCAGTTCGTTCCACACAAGCTTATGGATATCAAACATCGCCGTAGCCGAGGCCAGGGAATAATCAATGACCCATTCCCCCGTGAGCTTATACCAGATGTATTCTTTGATTCCAACAAATTTGAAGGCCGTTTGAATCAGGTTTGGCTCGTGTTTTTGCCACCACATTAACTTACAAAGCGGAATCATCGGATGGAGGGGCGTTCCGCAGGCTTCGTAAATTTGTTTACCTGTTTCACTATGGACTAAAGAATCTGCTTCTTCCGTAGCTCGATTATCCGCCCAGATGATCAGATTAGTGAGCGGATTTCCCTCCTTATCTACCGCCATCAGGCTATGCATGGCCGCACAAAACGTGATCGTCCGAACGGGAGCATCCAGTTCCTTGATAACCTTTTGTAAACAATTCTCTACAGCTTCCCAGATTACCCCAGCGTCCATTTCGCTAAAATCAGGTTCCGGGTGAATCATTTCATACCCCTGATTATGCTGACTTTTTACCACTCCTGAATCATCAAAAGCAACGGCTTTGGTGTTCGTGGTTCCGATATCTATTCCAATCCAGTATTCCAACGTTTTTTCTGATTATGATATACCCATGAACCTATTCACTGGTTTTGGTATAATTCTGTTAAGTTTAGGCGGAGGAACCCATCGCGGCCTCCCTAATCGTTTCTCAAACTTAGTACTTTCATTGATTTGTAAAAGCCATGCCCTATCCTGCTTCTGAATTAATTCTTAATCCCGACGGTAGTATTTATCACTTAAAACTCTTGCCAGAAGATGTAGCAGATACCGTAATCGTCGTTGGAGACCCCGACCGGGTCGGAATGATTTCCCAATTTTTTGATCGGATTGAAATAAAAAAACAGCACCGCGAGTTTGTAACGCACACTGGTTCTATTGGCAAAAAGCGGTTAACCGTGGTTTCTTCAGGCATTGGTTCGGATAATGTAGAGATCGTCATGACGGAACTAGATGCCGTTCGGAACATTGATCTTAAACGTCGCGAACCGCTGCCTTCTCTTAATCCTCTGAAAATCATCCGCATTGGTACTTCAGGAAGTTTGCAATACGATATTCCGGTGGGATCGGTAGTGGCATCCAGCTCAGGCGTGGGTCTGGACGGCTTACTTGATTTTTATGATACCGACGAATCACGCTGGTATCCCGAATTTTGTCAGGAATTAAAAGATTCCCTGCAATTAAGGTTACAGCCTTACGCCGTTGATGGCTCTCAAACTTTACTCGATGGGTTCACTACCCGACTCATTCCCAACGTTTTTGCCGGGATCACGTTAACTTGCCCCGGCTTTTACGCCCCGCAGGGACGCAGCCTTCGATTGGCCCCGAAAATTCTTAATAGCATCGACACGCTGAATCAGTTCAACTGGAATGGGAATCGAATCACCAACTTCGAAATGGAAACAGCAGCTTATTATTTATTTGGAAAAATGCTCGGACACGAAATGCTTTCACTGAGTGCTATTGTAGCGAATCGGGTCAGTAACGAGTTTGCTCCTGCCCCGGAGCAAGTCGTTCAAAAACTAATCCGCGATACTCTGGACTGGTTGATTTAGCGGTTGTTAGTTGTTAGCGGCCGCCGCTGCGGTTGTTAGTTGTTAGTTGTTAGTTGTTAGTTGTTAGTTGTTAGTTGTTAGTTGTTAGTTGTTTATCAAATAAATTTATTTCTCAAAAAATAGCCCGATCATGCCACTGCCAGCGAAAAAGCTGGCAGTGGCATGATCGAACTACTTCTTCAGTAAGCTGGACGTGTTTGGCTGGCAGCGGTAGAAGGCAACATTTACCTCATTCAAAAAAAGGAACAAAACCATCTGATTCTGTTCCTTTTAGTGTATCAATCATTAGTAGCAATCCCAATAGAAGTAGGCCTTTGAAAAGTCCTTCTTCTTTAGATCATCTGGATTAATAAACACGTTAGCTACGCCTGAATCGCCAAACATGATCTTTTCATCGCTATCAATTTGTAATAACAGCAAATCATTTTTCTTAGACGGGCTGTAAGATCTAACATCCTGCTGTGTGAAATAGGCATACCCTCCTACTTTACTGCCCCCCGATGTAAAAAAGGTGCCCAGTTGTTTTGCATCTTCTTCAGCTAATGATTCTTCAAAATCCCAATAGTCCTGTTCACCAAACATATAATCAAACCGCTCGTCTGCTACACCACCATATTCTACGCTTTTTTCAAACTGCAAGGCGTGCTCGCTTAAAATGGGACTGTCCAGGTAAAAATCATCCGTTAGAAAAGAAAAGTCTTTCTGATGTTCCTGCGTCAAATCTTCATGGTATAAAACGGCGTATTCCTCCATGTCATACCAATCGTCGGGTGATACGAATAATTGCAGAATACCCTCGGAAGGGTACTCAGGTAAAGAAGGGAGTTCCGAAAAATTAATCTGAGCCAGTAGAATCATGGGGGTTCCCTTACTGTCTTCGGGATAATCCACACCGACCGGAAGAAAAGGCAGGCCTAAAAATTTGCTTTGCGTAATACTTAAGGACTCGCCATTGGCAATTGGAGTAGCATTGATCAGTACCGTCTCCATCTTATATTTCTCCAGGTCTGCCTGATAGGGACTAAGAAATTCGGGAAAGTTCATCATGACTTATAGGTGAGTAGGATCGTAAAACTTATGATCTGTAGGCTATTTTTCTTTGCTGAAGTTACAGGGTAATGAATGACTGCATTCTCCGTACGTATTCTTTTTTTAAGACTTATACTCTAACTATTTGATTACTAAATACCTATCTTACTCTCATAAGTGACTTTATAAATTTCTAAAAAATTATTACTCTACTAGTTCTATAGATAATATATTTTCATATATATTTGCATCATCCAACCACAACACGGGCTGTGTGGTCGAGTGGTGAGGCAGAAGCCTGCAAAGCTTCCGACGCGGGTTCGAGTCCCGCCACAGCCACCAGATCGCATCCTCCTGACAGACTATAAACGCTTATTGCCATGTTATACGAAATTGAAGATGAAGCGGGGCAAATTAATACAGTAAAAATTAAGCCTCTGATTAATAAACGACCCGAACGCGTAAGCCCTTTCAAGGAAGGTCAGACGGTTCCCTCCTTTTCGCTAAAAGCGAGCTCTGGGGTCTGGAATGCCTCGTTGGCAGATCAGTTTCAAAGTCGGCATGAGCTAAGTCTGGCAGAACTGGTTCAGAAAAAACCGTTGGTATTGAGTTTCTATTGCCCCTGCTGGAACGCCTATGCTCCCAAGCATTTACGGGTGCTGCAAACGCTCAACCAAAGTATCAAGGGATTAGGTGGCGAGTTACTGGTACTTTCCAACGAGCCTGCTCCTATGCTGCAACAATTGGCTGATTACGAAGACCTGGATTTTAATCTGGCTTATGATCGCCACAATCAGATTGCCCGCAGTTTCGGGGTTTACTCTGATTTTCACCCCCTTTGGGAACGGGTCTCCGGTATTTCCGACGACGCCTATATTCCCGCCGTTTACGTCATTAACCGTCAGCGAAAAATCGTCTATGACTTTGTTGACGAAAACCTCGAACTAGCTCCCAATGCCCGGGCCTTACTAACTGCCCTATACGTTAATCGTTAGTTAGTACGAGAGATAAAGTTTTACTTAACCAAAACCATGTTCTGTTTTTCAGAATTTGACTACTATTAAGTAAGTGTGTATGCAATCAAGGAAAAAAATGCCACTGGATCTTCCGGCGGCATTTTTAGTTGGTTTATGATTCTGAAGGCATTACCACTGAATTTTTAATAGTCGTTCTGCCGCTTGTTGCAACATGCTGTTATCCTTTGCGAAGCAGAATCGCAACAGTTTTTGATCGGTTTTTTGCTGATAAAAAACGGAGGTCGGAATGGAAGCGATGCCGTATTCTCTGGTTAATCGAATGGCTAATTCGGCATCCCCTTCTTCACTTAATCCCTGATACGAAAGGCTCTGGAAAAACGTACCCTGCGAAGGCTTCCAGCTAAAGGCCGAACCTTCGAGGTTCTTAAGAAAAAAATCCCGTTTTTGCTGATAAAATTCTGCAACGGAAAGGTAATGCTCCGGTTCCTGCAAGTAGTCCGCTAAAGCGAACTGAATGGGAGTGACGGTGCTGAAGGTCAGGTATTGATGAATTTTTCGAAATTCAGTGCTCAATTCTGCCGGAGCAAGACAGTAACCCACCTTCCAGCCCGTGATGTGAAACGTCTTGCCAAAGGAGCTACAGACGAACGTTCGCTCAAATAAGTCGGGATGTTGGGCTACTGAAACATGAGGGATTCCATCGAAGGTAATGTGTTCATAGACCTCATCGGCTACAAGGTAAATTTCCCGCTCTTTAATCAATCTTGCTAACTGATTCAGATCGTCCTTATGCCAAACCTGACCCGTCGGGTTATGCGGCGTATTAATGATCATCAGCCGGGTTCGATCCGTTATTTTTTCGGACACTTCCGACCAACTAACTTTAAAATCAGGGGCTTGCAAACTGATAAAAACCGGAACACCGCCGTTCAGTTCAATCGCCGGAACGTAGCTATCATACGCTGGCTCAAAGATTATAACCTCATCGCCCGGACTAACCACCGCTGAAATAGCAGCAAAAAGAGCTTCGGTTGCTCCAGAAGTAACCGTAATTTCTCGTTCAGGATGGTAAATCAGCCCCGAAATCTGTTCGGTTTTCTGAGCCAGCATTTCACGCAACGGAGCCACACCCGTCATTGGAGCATACTGATTAACTCCCTTTCGAAGGTAGGTCTCGACCCGATTGATTAACTCCGGGGCGGCATCAAAACTCGGAAACCCCTGTGACAAATTTAAAGCCCCGTGTTGCTGGGCCAGTTGCGACATCGTCGTGAAGATAGTCGTACCGACGTTCGGTAATTTCGTTTTCAAAGGGAGAAAAACTAATAAATGTGAATATCCATTAAACGGTGAATCAGGACTCGCGATTCACGGCCAGCTTAGCCGCCAGTTCGGCACTCGTGCTTTCTTCCGCATAGACCCCATAAGCTGAGATCAACACTCCTCTCTCGCCGTCGCGAGATTCAATTGCGTACACGATTACATTATCATCAGGATCGGACATACCTTCCAGTCGCACCGTTTCTACTATTTCAAACGCTTCAGGTTTCAGTCGCAGGTTTTCCTGCGAACAATGAATGGAATCTGGTTCGAGATTAAAATCCAGCGTAAATCCTTCTTTCTTCAATCGTTCCAGCACCTGGATCAGGGTTTCTTCTGTTGGTTGTGCCATCGTTGCCTATAGGTTAAAAAGTGAAGAACTACGGGCAAGGTACTGGTTTTGCTCGTAGTTCTTCACTGCTAACTGATGATTTCATCATTGATTTATTCGTACACCCAATGCACGTATTGACGACGCAGAAAACCCGAAGTAAAGACCAGTACTACGCTAATCACGTTTAGTCCCACCAATAGCCAGGCATTTTCGGTAAAAGCATAGAACATCAGAATCAGGCCACAAATGCGAGCGTACTCCAGATACAAAACCCAGGTTTTTTTTTCTAAAATCGCACCGATGTTAATCAGCGTTAGCAGAATAAAAACGCCGCCACCGATACGAATACTTGAGGGCCAGTAATGATCCAGTAAAATCAGGAAAAAGAGCAGAACGGAAACGGCCACCAGTTGAGCAATAACGTAAATTCGCATGTGGCGACTGACCACCACTTCCGGTTGTTGAGACAGAAATATTTCCTCCAGTTCTCCCCTGACATTAGGATCGAAGTTAGCTGGCTTTCCAAAAACGACACCGAGTTTATTGAGAAAACCGGGCGTCTTTTTCACTGAAAGTGCAATCTCCATTAAAAAATGGAAATGCTGCCAGAGAAAACTATAACTCTTTAAAGGCTTCGTTAAGCCATAGACTGGCGTTTCGGTTTCTTCGACGAACGTACCAAAAATCTTATCCCAGATAATCAGCACATCGCCGTAGTTTTTATCAAGATATATTTCATTACTGGCGTGATGAACGCGGTGGTGCGAAGGAGTAACGAAAATGTATTCCAGCCAGCCCAATTTTCCTACCAATTGGGTATGCGTAAAGAAGGGATAGGCTCCGTGAATGAGTAATAACACCGTAATCATCTCCGCAGAAAATCCAATTAGCGGTAAGACGCACCAGAAAGCTCCCCGGACGATGGCCTGGAAAACCGTGATCCGTGCGGCAACGGTATAATTGAATTCCTCGCTTTGATGATGCACCACGTGAACGCCCCAGAAGAGGTTAATCTCGTGGGCAAAGCGATGGTACCAGTACCAGACCAGATCTGTCGCCAGAAAAAGCAGAATAAACGTCCAAGCGTTCTCCTTAATGTCAAAAAGGGCAAAATGGTGATGAATAAAGTCGAAGACGTAATAGAAAAGACTGCTAACGTACAAGTCGCTAAGCCGTTCGGCTATGCCTACCCCAACGTTGGTAGCGGAATCGGCAAAGTGATGGACTTTTTTTTGTTGACGTAAGGATAGATAATACTCTAAGCCAATGAAAAAAACGAATAGTGGGATGGCAAAGGCGAGAATGTTGAAGTCCAGACCTTTCATAGAATTTATGGTTATGTACGCAAAAAATTGGGTAATCTTATGCGGTAATCGGGAACACTTTAGAAACGCCGGAAACGGCCATTATTCTTCGAATTAATACTTGTTCAGGTTCATGTAGCTCCACTTTGATGATGCCGCGTTGGGTATGCTCCTGATAATCGAAATCGACCTGGCGAACGCGATTCCCTTTTCGGCGGCTAACGGCATTCAGTACTTCATATACCAGCAGGCGGCTGGAATTACCCTGAATTTTTAAGTCAATAATAGGATTGTTCATGGCGTTTCGGTTGATACAGCAAATTAAAACTATTTATCCTATAAAATAAGTAGATTAATATACTTTTATATGTTAAATATTTTAAATATTTGACAATCAGAGTTTTACTTTTTAAAAGCAGCTTTAGCTTTTTTAGTTCAAAAATCCCCCCTCTTTTTACCAATTCTGTATCAGAGCCAAACGTACCGTTTACTAATAAATATTGATATTAGTTATCATATTAGATAATAAGCTTTAATATTACCTCGATTTAAAAGCAGCCTTTACCCTTAATAGTAATCCAAAATGGATTTAGAAAACGCTAAAAACGTTGCCCTTCTGGCTATTTCCCAATACGGCGGGAAAGTATTACTTGCCTTAGCTACATTTCTGATCGGTCGTTTTATCATCGGAAAATTGATCCGGTTTTTGTCCAGTCGCATGAATCAAAGTAAGATCGATCGGGACGTACAACCTTTTCTTTCTTCCATGATTAATGTCCTACTGAATGTCATGCTTCTGCTGAGCTGTGCGGGCATTCTGGGGATTGAAACGACCTCTTTTGTAGCCATTCTGGGTGCGGCGAGTTTAGCCGTAGGGCTGGCCTTGCAGGGAAGTCTGGCGAACTTTGCAGGAGGCGTGTTGATTCTGATTTTTAAACCTTTTCGGGTGGGTGACTTGATAGAAGCACAGGGATTTACAGGGGTCGTGGAAGCCATTCAGATTTTTAACACCATTTTAGTTACTCCCGATAATAAAACCATCATTATCCCCAACGGGCCCCTATCGACCAGCCCTTTAACGAATATTTCCGGCAAAGGTATAATCCGGGTGGATATGGTCTTTGGGGTGGGAAGTCAGAATACCTTGGAAGCCACCAAATCGGCCATTCAGAAAGCAGTAGACGCTTGCCCTCATGCTCTGAAAGACCGACCACACGATGTGTTACTAACCAAACTTCAGCCCGATTCGGCTACTTACGATGTTCGTGTCTGGACCACTCCTGCTCATTACTGGGATACTTATTACTTTATGCAGGAACAAATCAAACGGCAATTTGATCAGGATGGCATTCAGGCCGCACAAAAAGTGATTTACATCAAACAGTAGCGATCATTTTAATTTTCATAAAAAAGGGAGCTTTCAGGAAGCTCCCTTTTTTATGAAAATTACCATAACCATCTAAAATACAGACCATTACACATCTACCAGCGTCGTCTGCAAGCTTAAGGATTTGTTAAATCGTGAATATATTATTCTACTAATTTGGTGGAGTAGTAAATACTCTACTATTTTTGTAGGTAAACAATACTGCATGGAATCCACGCCAGACCTCATTCAATCGACCCAACCTAGACCTTCGAAAGCTAAAGTGCGTCGAAAAAACCCGTTTGAAGAAGCCATCATTACGCTCTGGAAAAGAGAACGTAAACCTGCGGAGGTTTTTATTCATATAGTTAATGCCCTGGCATTAATGATTGTTGGTCATTTGATCTTCAAATTTCTGACAGTAGAGAACATCATTACCGCTTTCAATTCTATTACCGTTGATATTCTGTGGTATGTTCTCGGTGGCTTTCTGGCTCAGATGGTAGATGGAGCTCTGGGCATGGCGTATGGCGTTTCAGCCGCTACTTTTCTGGCTGGCGTAGGCGTTTCCCCTTCCGTGATTTCCATGAGTGTCCATACTTCCGAAATATTTACCAGCGGCGTTTCGGGTTATATGCACCTGAAATACGGCAACGTGAATGCCAAGCTATTTAAAGTTATTCTGATTCCCGGCGTCATTGGAGCGGTATTAGGGGCTTATTTGCTTTCTTCGGTGCTGGAAGAATACATGGACTACGTAAAACCCGCCGTCTCCGTTTATACCCTCATCCTGGGGATCGTCATTATCCGCAAAGCCCTCATCAAGCGTCAGAAAAAGAACCCGATCAAAATGATTGGCCCCCTGGCCTGGTTTGGTGGATTTATGGACTCCATTGGCGGTGGCGGCTGGGGACCTATCGTTTCATCTACTCTGATTGCTTCGGGTCGGCATCCCCGGTATACCATTGGCTCGGTCAATCTGGCTGAATTCTTTATCTCCTTCTCTTCTTCCTTGACTTTCTTTTTAGTCATCGGACTTTCGCAGTGGCAGGTAATCCTGGGCTTAATTCTCGGAGGAGTGATTGCGGCTCCCATCGCGGCTCGTCTGGCCAGTAAGTTACCCCTCAAGGCCATGATGATTATGGTAGGTATTGTGGTGATCCTAGCTAGCTTAAAACGACTGATTGGGTAGAGCGTTTGGAGTTTATTTGTTTTGGGTTATATGTAGATAAAAAAGAAAAGGGATCGAAATTCGATCCCTTTTTTACTGTAGAGACGCGATTGATCGCGTCTAATCCGCACAAAATCAATTATTAGTCAATCTATTATTACAGGTATGACTACCCCTTCCCTACGCATTCGATTAACGAACGCGATGAATCTATTAACGCTGAGCAGCCAATAGGTATAACACTGCCATCCGCGTAGCTACGCCATTTTCTACCTGATTCAAAATAATAGAATGCTCAGGAGAATCAGCGGCATCGGAGCTTAACTCCACCCCACGGTTAATGGGGCCGGGGTGCATTAATACAATAGGTTTATCCAGTTCATCCAGCATGGCTTTGGTTATGCCATAATACAACGAATATTCCCGCAGACTTGGAAAGTACTTCACCTGCAAACGTTCCAGTTGAATCCGTAGTACGTTCGCTACGTCGCACCAGCGTAAGGCTTCGCGAACGTCATGCGAAACGATGACCCCCAGATCACGAATGTACCGAGGGATCAACGTGCTCGGACCGCAAACCATTACTTCGGCACCCAGTTTTTTCAGACAGAAAATATTCGAAAGTGCTACGCGAGAGTGTAAAATATCGCCAATGATCGCCACTTTCTTACCCGCCACATCACCCAGTTTTTCACGAATGGAAAATGCATCCAGCAAGGCCTGCGTGGGGTGTTCGTGCGTACCGTCGCCCGCATTTACCACATTAGCAGGAATGCGTGTAGACAGGTAATGCGGTGCTCCGGGTGAACTGTGACGCATCACGATCAGATCTACTTTCATAGACAGGATGTTATTCACCGTATCCAGCAGGGTCTCCCCTTTTTTTACCGAACTTCCTGAAGATGAAAAATTAATTACGTCAGCAGAAAGACGTTTTTCGGCCAGCTCAAACGACAGACGGGTACGCGTAGAGTTTTCAAAAAAGACGTTTGCAATGGTAAGGTCACGCAGGGAAGGAACCTTCTTAATGGGGCGATTGAGCACTTCCTTAAACTCGTCCGCGGTTTGGAAGATGAGCTGAATATCCTCTTCAGTGAGGTCTTTAATGCCTAGTAAATGTCTTGTACTTAGCACGTTCGTATAAATTAAGTTTCCGTTGATGAGCGAAAACAAATGGTGTATTCAAAAAAAGCCCCCTCAAAAAGATCGGAGGGGGAAACATCTATTCCATTAATCACTGAGCCAAATACCGTCTTTCTCGTGGCCTTGTTCTTTCCATTCCACGATTACCCGCTGCGTATCGAGCGTGTTGACTTTCATACCTACGTAATCTGGAGCGAGAGGAATATCACGATTGTATCGACGGTCAATCAATACCGCCAGTTCAATGCGTTCCGGGCGACCAAAGAAGGTCATGGCATCCAGAGCGGCCCGTACCATCCGACCTGTCGCAATCACGTCGTCCACCAGAATTACCTTTTTCCCTTCAATGGTAAAAGGAATTTTAGTCTGGTTCGGACGAACGATTGACTCCCGGCGGCGGAAGTCGTCCCGGTGAAAAGTAGCGTCGAGCCAACCGAAAGGGATAGTCGTTCCGGTGGTCTGTTGTAGTTCCTGATGAATTCGTTGGGCCAGATGAATACCCCGGGGTTGCAGACCCAGAATAACGGTATCTGCAAATAATTGGTGATTCTCAATAAGTTGTTGGCACAATCGACTAATTGTGATTTCCAACAAGGGACTGGCAAGAAGCAATCGTCGCTGCATAGGATGGCAAAATTAGGCAAACGAAATTAGGATTTAGGAATCCTAAGGGGCGAAATTCGCTTTTCAATTGCGAAATAATTGCGGATGCGTTGATCTTCTGTACAATGTGCCAAAGAAATTTATCCGTTTAATCTAAAAATACATGAAGTATCTCATCGCGGGTCTGGGAAACATTGGCCCGGAATATGCCCTGACCCGTCATAACATCGGGTTTATGGTTCTGGATCGGCTGGCGGCTCAGGAAGGATTAAAATTTGATATAGGCCGACTGGCTTACGGAGCCGAACTCAAGTATAAAGGTCGTACGATATACCTGATCAAGCCTACTACGTACATGAACCTGAGCGGGAAGGCGATTAACTACTGGATGAAGGAATTAAAAATTCCCATTGAAAATACGTTAACTATTACGGATGACATTGCCCTTCCCTTCGGAAAACTTCGCGTTCGTTCCAAAGGATCGCACGGCGGGCACAACGGGTTACGAAATATTCAGGAAATTTTTGGTACGGATCAATACGCTCGTTTACGGTTTGGTGTCGGAGGCGATTTCCCGAAAGGACGACAGGCAGATTACGTTTTGGGTGAATTTCCGAAAGCTGAATTAGAGTTAATTCCCGAGCGTCTGGATAAATGCATTGACATTCTTTTGTCTTTTTGCACTTTAGGAATTGACAAGACGATGAATAATTTTAACGAATGATTGTACTTATTAAAGAATTTTCAATTTTTGGAAAGTAATATTTTCAGGAACTTTATTCCATATTTATCCATATAATATTTTACCTAGCGGTCTTTTTGTATCAAATTTTTCGTAATAGTGCTTTTAAAATAGGATATTATTCCGAATAATATTTTGAAATTGTAATTTTCCAAGTTTGGACTTTTAAATTAGTGTATCTACATTTGTAATGTCAAACGAGGACAAGTAAATTGTAAAATACCAGGAAGTATCAGAAATGATTTGTAACTTTGTGGTAGTTACCAGAAAAGAAGTTGAAGATTTGATTTCTCAATAAAATTAAGTTTTCAAAAAATAGTTTCTTTTCGAAAGCTTTAGCGAAATTGCAGAAATTTCATTTCGCAGGATTTGTTCTCTTTGGAATGCATTTTTTGGAACTATGTTTACTAGTGAAGAGTTCCAAAACCAGACACGAAGGAAAGATAAGTGAAAGAGGCCGTGTCGTATTATTCACAAGAGGTTAGCGTTTTTTCATAGTAAAATAGGTTTAGAGGTTAAGTGGGATAAGGTTGAGCGTTTCGCTCGGCCTTATTTTGTTTTATAGCTATACTGACATTCGTAGCCTTTCTTCAGGGTTTTCCATCCTAAATTCCCCAGCCCATCTATTCTCCCATCGGAATGAGCTCAGAAGTATTACTTTGCTTCATCACTGACCAATACTTTTGAGATCGTATGTTCAAACGTTACCTGCTCCTCGGAGCTTTCTTCCTCCCACTTGTTAGTCATGCTCAGGAAATAGTGAATCGCGACCCGGAAATTGAGCGTTATGTCAAAGCTATTTCGGCAGATTCCATGAAAGCCAGTGTAGAAAAACTGGTTTCCTTTGGCTCTCGTCACACCATGAGTTCAGTCACGGATGCCACAAAAGGAATTGGAGCGGCTCGTCGATGGACGCTTTCCAAATTTCAATCTTACGCTAAAAACTCCGGTGGCCGTTTAACCGCAGAACTACAAAGCTGGACCTTAAAACCCGACGGTCGCCGGATTGATAAGGAACACGAAATTGCCAATGTCGTCGCTACCTTAAAAGGCACCGATCCTGCGGATGATCGCGTTTTTGTCATTTCTGCCCACATCGATTCCCGTGCTTTCGATATTATGAACCGGGATATTGATTCGCCCGGTGCCAATGACGATGCGTCTGGAGTAGCCACGGCTTTGGAGCTGGCTCGGGTTATGGCTCAGGCCAAATTTCCGGCTACCCTTGTCTTTTTGATTGTGAGCGGAGAAGAACAGGGTTTATACGGAGCGGATTATTATGCTCAACAGGCCGTTGATAAAAAATGGAATCTGGAAGCCATTCTCAATAACGATACCATGGGTTCCTCAGCCGGAAGTGAAATGAGTGTTATTGATAACACGAGACTTCGGGTTTTCAGTGAAGGCTTACCCGCCTACCAGACTGCCGAGCAGGCCGCTACAATTCGGTCCATTGGGGCGGAAAACGACGGAAAAACGCGTCAGTTAGCTCGTTACATGAAAGAGGTGGGCGAACGTTACGTTGAAAATCTGGAAGTGGTTTTGATTTACCGAAACGACCGTTTTCAACGCGGGGGTGATCATACGCCTTTTGTCAATCGTGGGTTTGCGGCGGTTCGTATTACCGAAATGAATGAAAACTTTGATCACCAACACCAGGATATTCATACCGAAAAAGGTAAAGAATACGGCGATTTGATCAAGTTCATGGATTTTGAATACCTCCGTAAAAATGCCGGAGTTAATCTGGCCGCCCTGGCGAACTTAGCCAAAGCTCCACAAATGCCTCAGGAGGTCAAGATTGAAGTAAAAGGATCGGCCAATTATGCTAAACTGAATTGGAAAGCTCCGAAAAGCGGAAAAGTGAAGGGCTATTATGTGTTAATGCGGGAAACCTATCAGCCTTTCTGGCAAAAGAAGTTTTTCGTGACGGATACGTCGATTACGCTCCCCTACTCGCGTGACTCTTATTTCTTCGCCGTTCAATCCATCACGGAAGGCGGAAATGAAAGCTTACCCGTGATTCCTCTGCCCACTGGGCGTTAATAGAATACGAACATCCCGAAAGTTTAAAACTTTCGGGATGTTCGTGCTAGTAAGTTCTTATCGTTATTGAATAATCTATGACTTAACCATAAAGCCAAGAATATCAATCTAATAACTAACAACCGCGGTCGCTAAAAACTATGAACTACTCGGCTTTCACCTCGCCGCCCAAATTAGAACTGACGTTCTTCCGGGAAGGCTTTCCTTTGTAACGAACGGCTCCGCCGGTATTAGCCGAGGCATCCAGCCGTTGCGTAACGGTAATCCACGCCACTCCGCCCGTGTTGGCTTTTACGAAAGCGTCCTCACTTGTTAAGTTATAAGCGTGAATTTCTCCACCGGTATTTACACTGGTTTGTTGTTCAGAAGCCTTGCCCGACAACTCCAGAACGGCCCCCTGAGCAGCTTTCGCCTTCAGATTGCGAACGTCGGCTTCGAGGGTAATCTGGCTTCCGGTAGCCGCCTGAAGATCCAGATCGCGGGTTTGCACCACCTGCAATACTTTCACATCGGCACCCACACCCGTATACAGTGATTCAAGATTAGTGTAAGCCAGACTTACGTGAATGTCACTGGTGCGGCAATCCCCTTTCTTGACTACTTCCTTTTCCCAATTCTGACGAATGATTAACTCATCGTTCTTCGTTTCAACGGTTACTTTAGAATCGTCCAGCGATTTTGGGGTGGTGATTACCAGTGATGGACTGTCATTCTTTAATAACTCGGCTGTTACGCATCCCAGAATTCTGACTTTATTAAAGGACTTAATATCAATCGTTTTGGTTTGCTGAGCGTAACCAGACAGGGAGGCTAAAAGCCCGAAGGCCACTAATTGATAAGATTTCATAAGATTCATGATCATATTTTTCATAACAAAGATGCAGTTGTTTTATCGTCCGTTGCAGGGAAAACGAGTAATTTGAGCCATTCTTATAAGATTAATAAAAACAAGATGGGCGACTACGCACAATCCACCAAGTTTAAACTCTGGTTAAAGAACCTCCAACGCAACGGCGTTATTATTCACGGCACGGAAGAGTTATTCACAAAATATCGTTCCGATGGTGACTTGCTTTTCGGGTTATTCAATCTGGATGCGACGGTTCCTGAAGGCCATAAAATTCTTCCGCTCTGCTTTATCAAGGGGGAAGTTATTTCGATCCTTACCTGTTTGATTGATAAAGAAACAAAAGAAAAATACCTGCTGCTGGTGCAACAACGCCGCATTTGCGACGGGAGTTACATGTACGAACACCCCGCCGGCATGGTGGATGGTTCGGACTTACCGCTTGATGTGGCCGTGCGGGAAATTCAGGAAGAAACCGGGTTAATTGTTACTGCTGATCAGGTTCATCAACTGAATGAAAAACCCTTGTTTCCCAGCAGCGGCACGAGCGACGAAGCCATGTACTTTTTCTACGTCGAACTGGAGCTAAGCCGCGAGGAAATTTTCAGTTATGACGCCCAAACCACCGGAGCCGATCACGACGAATTCATTCTTACGAAAGTGGTCCCCCTGAAAGAAGCTATGGGCCTGATGCGTAACGCCTGTGCTTTACTGAATATTCATTTATATCTAGCAGCGAAAGTTTAATTCAATACTTTTGCCAGCTACTAATCAGACATTTACATTACATCTACGTCTTAGAATGCTAAAATGAAACCGGCCCTATTCATAGCCCTGTGGTTGGGGTTAATTAGTGTTTCTTCCAAGGCTCAGGATAATTTCGGATTAAAGTTTTTCGGTTTGTCTATTCACCCCAAAGGAGAAAGAGAAAATGCATTTTTAATGCCCCGCCGATTCGATAGCAAGGGTTATCTGGTCCTAAACATTGGAGGTGTTTTATCTTACGAGAAATTCATCGTGAAGGATATTCTTTCCGTAAAGATAGCGAGTGCTTTGTACGCTGATTGTGCCGCTCAGCTAGGTGGATTTGAACACGTGGGTATAAGAGCTAAAATTTTTAAAACAGAAAAACATAGCCTATACGGTGGGATTGGTCCAACTTTAGTTTTTCGTAAAAACTGGCTTCGGCTCAAGGGTTACAAGAACTTGAATCGATTTCGGGGAGACATTGATGACCCCTGGCAACACCTTTTCCTTTGGTATGGCGGTGAGTTCGAGTACAAGTATACGCTAACCAGGAAATGCGACTTTGCACTCTCTTTTGTTCCAGGTTATCCTGATTTAATGAGTATCTCGTTTGGCTTGCATTACAAGCCAGGCTTATAAAGCCTTATTGAGAAATGATTCAGAAAGAATATATCTATACTGAACAGGCCTAAAACGAAAAAGCCATGGCTGAATCAGTCATGGCTTTTGAATTTTCGTTGAAGTGTAACTATGAAAACCAAAAAATCTGTTAGCTGACGGGAAGTACCCATCAACTAATAATCAATACTTATTTAATAACGCCGAGTTCCTTACCCACTTTCGTAAACGCAGCCACTGCTTTTTCCAGGTGTTCACGTTCGTGACCTGCGGAGATTTGCACCCGAATTCGGGCTTTTCCCTGAGGTACTACCGGATAGAAGAAACCAATGACGTAAATGCCTTCTTCCAGTAACTTCGCAGCAAATTCCTGAGCTAAGGGAGCGTCGTATAGCATTACGGGAATAATGGGGTGCTCTCCGGGCAATAAATCGAAACCAGCGGCGGTCATTTCCTGCCGGAAGTAACGGGCATTCTCTTCGAGTTTATCGCGTAAAGCCGTAGAAGACTTTAATAAATCCAGCACCTTCAGCGAAGCTCCTACAATGGCCGGAGCCAGCGTATTGGAAAACAAATACGGACGCGAACGCTGACGCAGCAGATCAACAATCTCTTTCCGAGCCGCCGTAAATCCACCCGAAGCACCGCCTAAGGCTTTTCCGTACGTTCCGGTAATAATGTCAATGCGACCAAAGACATTTTTATATTCTGGCGTTCCGCGGCCTGTTTTACCAATAAAACCGCTGGCGTGGCATTCGTCTACCATGACCATTGCGTTATACTGATCGGCCAGATCGCAGATTTTATCCAACTGGGCAATGGTGCCATCCATGGAAAACACGCCATCCGTGACAATCAGGATACGACGCGATCCAGCAGCAGCCTTCAATTGTGCTTCCAGATCGGCCATGTCATTATTCTTGTAACGGAAACGTTTGGCCTTGCATAAACGAATCCCATCAATGATGGAAGCATGATTCAGTTCATCTGAAATAATAGCATCCTGCTCATTGAGTAAAGGCTCAAAAACGCCTCCATTGGCATCAAAAGCAGCAGCATAGAGAATACAGTCTTCGGCTCCGACAAACTCAGCCGTGGCCTTTTCCAGTTCTTTATGGATGTCTTGTGTACCGCAAATAAAACGAACCGAAGACATGCCAAAACCATGAGAATCAATGGTTTCGTGAGCGGCCTGAATGACGTCCGGGTGTGACGACAAACCCAGGTAATTATTGGCACAGAAGTTCAGTACTTCCGTTCCGTTTACAATTCCGATCACTGCCGACTGAGGCGTCACAATGATTCGTTCTTTCTTATATAAACCAGCGGCTTCAATGGCAGCCAGCTCCTGCTGAAGTTCTTCCTTAATAGATCCGTACATACATTACTAAATTTAGACCTGAGTTAAATCGGCATGGTATTGATGATCCAGATGATGAATCATGTCTTCGGTCATTCGTGTCAAATCGTAGGCTGGTTTCCAACCCCAGTCCCGACGAGCCGCGGAATCATCAATGCTTTGAGGCCACGAATTTGCAATCTGTTGACGAAAATCCGGCTTGTAAGTCGTCTGAAACGTTGGAAAAAAGTGCTGAATGGCTGCCGCAACCTCCGCCGGTGTAAAACTCAACCCCGCTAAATTGTAAGAATTACGCACGGTGATCTGGTCAGCATCTGCCTCCATCAACTCCAGCGTTGCCCGAATGGCATCGTCCATATAAATCATGGGCAGACGGGTGTCTTCCGACAGGAAGCACTCATAATCCTGACCCTGAACGGCTTTATGATAGATATCTACGGCATAATCCGTCGTTCCCCCACCGGGCATAGACTGGTAGCTAATCACGCCCGGATAACGAATGGATCGAACATCCAGGTTATACTTCGTATAGTAATACTGCATCCAGTTTTCCGCGGCAACCTTACTGATTCCGTACACAGTCGTAGGGTCCAGAAAGGACTGCTGAGGAGTATTAACCGGATTGGCCGATGGCCCAAATACGGCAATAGAGCTGGGAATAAAGACCTTACTGACTTTTTCTACGCGAGCTACTTCCAGTACGTTCAGTACCGTTTGCATATTCAGTTCCCAGGTACGAATAGGATTTGCCTCCCCACTCGCAGATAAGATAGCCGCCAGGTGATAAATCTGAGTTACTTCATAGCGACGTACCAAAGCTGTGATAGCCTCAGCCTTCGTGGCGTCGAGTGTTTCAAAAATTCCAGAGAACACCTGGGGTGTTTTAAGATCAGAAGCGACTACCCGGTTCAGGCCGAACTTCTGTTGGAGAGCCTGCACTAGCACAGTACCAATTTGCCCCCCGGCTCCAATAACTAAAATAGTATCCATAGGTCAGAAAAGGATTAAGTGTGAACCGACCATTTAAACGGATTCCATTCTGATTCACAACAGAACTTCTTCCGATGCAAAACTATATTTAAAGTAATATTTATGGAATCATCTGTAATAAATAAGAAAATATTCTCGCATCAAGCTACATTTGCCATTAAATTCACTGAAACACTATTTCTATAATAACCCATTGTAGAAAAATTTTTGGCAGCTTTTTATCCGCTTATGGAAAATCTGGACGATCTCGACCGAACCCTGCTCCGACTGCTTCAGCAAGACGCAAAAATGACTACCAAGGAACTCGCAGCCGAGCTAAACCTTACGATCTCTCCGGTGTATGAACGCATCAAACGGCTGGAGACGCTGGGCTACATTAAACAGTACGTAGCAGTTCTGGATAAAACCATGCTAGGGCAGCCCATTACGATCTTCTGCCAGGTTTCTATGCGTTATCACAATGAAGCGTTCATCGAAAAATTTGAACAGAACATTCAGGAGCTTGAAGAGGTGCAGGAATGTTACCACATGGCCGGTCAGGTTGATTTCTTATTAAAAATCAATCTCCGTTCCCTGAACGATTACCACGATTTCGTGAAGTACAAGTTGTCCAAACTGGAAAATATCGGAACGCTAAACAGCACCTTCGTCCTCAAGGAAATTAAACACACTATTGGCTATAGCATTTAACACAAAAGGGTTGGCTTCGATAGCCAACCCTTTTTACTGCTACATATTCTTCTATTAAAGAATATTTAATTTCTCTAATAACTCTGGCTTATTCGCTCGACTAATAGGAATAACTTTGTCGGCAATAACCAGATTACTTTCTTCAATATCTACAATTTTAGAAAGGTTAATAATAAAACTTCGGTGCACCCGGAAAAAGTATTTAGGATTCAATTTTTCTTCCAGGTTTTTCATCGTGGCATACACAATATGCGAGCCATTAATGGTCCGAATCTTTACATAATCCCCTACATTTTCGATATATAAAATATTGTCATAAACAATCCGTATGTATCGTCCTTCTGTTTTGACATAAATTTCATTGACATCCGTTTCTTTTACAGCAGCAACTTTAACAGAAACTTTTTTCTCAATAGCTTTATCGACAGCCTGCATAAAGCGAGGCAGTGAAATAGGTTTTTAAGATAATCCGTTACCTGGTATTGAAAAGCATCGAACGCATACTCTGTTTTAGAAGTAGTCAGAATAACTGATGGCATATACGAAAGCTGGTCTAGCAATTCTAATCCATTCAAACCCGGCATTTCAACATCTAAAAAAAGCAAATCAATGACTTGTTGTCTTAAAAAACTCAGGCACTCCGTAGGCTGATCAAATATTCCTAAGATTTCTAACTCTTCTCGCTTTTCACATAAGCGTTCAAGGGAGAGCCGAGCCATCAATTCGTCATCTACAATAACGCATTTTAATTTCATGGAGCAGCAGTTTTATGGGCAAGTCTGTCAACTTCTTGGGCTAAGATAACAGTCATGCGGGTTAGTTCTTTCTCGAAATAGGATATTTTTTCCCAAATATCATCTACCTTACCGTCCTGAGTAAGTTGAATCTCAATGTTTTTGAGGTATTTCTGTAAATCTGTTAATCCTACCATGGCCAGTGGAGGGTTCAATTTATGAGCTTCTCTGGCTAAACCTTTCCAGTCTTCCTGTTCAAGCAAGGGGCGAAGTTTACTATACTCGGGTAATACATCCTGCATGAATGTCTGAAACATTTCATACGCATAAGACCATTCTTCTCCGTACAACTCGTGCAGGTAATTTTGGTTTAATTCTGAATGGTAATTCCATTGACTTTCTGACATCTGGCTAATAGAATCTGAAGAAACATAGTAGGCTATTTTCTCCATGAATTGTTTTGGAGTAAAGGGTTTAGTTAAGAAATCATTCATCCCGACTTCGAGCGAATGATCGGTTTGTTCTTTCATGGCCGACGCTGTCAGGGCAATGATCGGGACATCTTTATTGACGTTGTCTGTCGACCTAATGATGATCGTAGCTTCATAGCCGTCCAGAAATGGCATCTGTATGTCCATCAAAACCAGATCATACTTTTGTTGATACAACATTTGTACCGCCATCTGGCCATCAATAGCAATTTCGTAGGTATAGCCCTGCTTATCCAGCAGGCCACAAACGTATTTGCGGTTCATGAGGTTGTCATCAACAACCAAAATCTTACGCTCTGAAGGGCTGGTTCCCAGACTCACTTCAGGGCCCGTAGGCTGGCCTTTTCTAAAAGGTATCTGTAACACAAAATGCGTTCCTGTTCCTTTGGCCGTTGATACAGAAATCGTTCCACCAGCCATATCTACCAGTTGCTTTACCAGAGCCAGGCCTAGTCCTACCCCTTGAAATTTGTAACCTGTATCGTCAGGCAATTGCTTGAATTTATCAAAAATCAGCTCCAGTTTATCTTCCTCAATACCAAAACCAGTATCCTTAATTTCAAACTGAATTACTTCTATATCGCCTTCCTGTTTCCATTTTTTTACTATAATTTCAATAGATCCTTTTTCAGTAAACTTATAGGCATTATTAATTATTTTAGCCAATATTTGATACACAGCCCTTTCATTACCTTCTACCATTGAATCGATCGTGTGATCGTAGTTTAAGGTAATAGTTAATTCTTTTTTTGTATTTCTAATTTCAAATATTTTAAATAATGAATAAACTAATCGATGTAAATCAAAATTGGTTATTGGAAATTCTAGTGTTCTATTTTCAATGGCAGAAATATCTAAAATATCCGTTAATATATTTTGTAAAACAGTAGATGAAGATTTTAAAATATCAATGTATTCTTTTTGCTCCTCTGTAATAGTCGTATCATACAGAAGATGAGTCATCCCAACAATTGCATTCAGCGGAGTTCTTATTTCATGACTCATATTAGCCAGAAATTGCTTCTCTGCATACTGAGCGTCCTCGGCAGATTTTTTAGCTTTCGCTAAATCCTCCATGAGAATTTTTCGTTCCGTATTGTCGTAATGAATCCCGATCGATCCTGATACTTTACCTTCTGAATTATATAAAGGAGCTCCATTGACAATCGCCCAAACCAACTGGCCATTCTTTTTTAGTAAAGGCAATTCATAGTTACCCGTTCTCCCTTCAATTCGATCCCTATTTTGTCCAGTAATAAACTCATGTAAATCCTCTGGAATCAAAATTTTAGATGCAATTTTTCCTAATAATTCATCCTGTGTATAACCTACCATCTCGCAAAATCGTGGATAAGCTCTAACGATTACGTCATTATTATCTACTTCCAAAACCCCTAAATCCATCTTATCTATGATTGCCCAATAGTTATTATTTTCCTCTTCAATTGCTCGGTGTAAAAGGCTACTATTACTTTTATTTTGAAATTTCCAAATGTACCAACCTTTCTTATCTTCGTTTAATAATGGGATAAAGTCAATCACTAATATTAAATCTTCCTGCACCGGATAGATAAAATTTTCAACTATTTTTTTGTCTTCAACTATAGAAAGAAAAACCTTTCGTTCCTCTTCACTATAGGTGTAATTATATCGTAATTCCTCCACCAGTACTAAGGAAGATTGCCCAATTAATTCTTCCGGCTTTTTACTTATATTAAGTAAGTTGCAATAGCTCTCATTAACATAAGTAATAATCCTTTCTTCATTCTCAATCAGCAAAGCCATTGACCATTGCTCTACCATTTTCCATAGCTGCGGAGATAGTATAGTATCTTCAATCGATGCTAATGCGTTCGTAATCCTTTTCATATTTGGTGTCATCTGGCGGATACATGACTGATTATTAGAGGTTTCTGTGTGCTCACTTTCGCTTTCATGCGTCTTTTCAATCTATTCATTTTCTCTGTGGTGGAATTAGTAAAAAAAGCGTCTGATTACAAGGCGGCAAATAGTACTATTAACGACAAATATTGAACAATTCGTTTATATTTCCACTTGTTCGCACTAACAATATTTTTATTCATTTTTAGTTTTATTTTTATAAGTATTAATACGCAAAAATATACATATATCATTGATTAAAAATTCACAATAAAACATCCTATTATCGTACATTATTAACCTTTTACAAACAATTGAAGTCACATAATTAATTTTTTTAAAAATAAATTTACTACTTAACTTTTACTTATCAAATAAGCATAAGTTAAAACGCTTTTCGTTTCCCAGAAAAAATCAATTACAAACCTTTTAACTGGTAAATTCTGCATTTTATCGAAATAGTTTAACATTCCATTCTTTAACGATTCATTTTTGTATCAGACATTACCCCAAAGCAGATCTATTAAAAAAGAGGATTAGAATTAACCCATACCTAAAATTCTAATCATATTATTTCCCCCAGATACGTAAGTGATTATACGTTTGAGAGATAACTCTTGATTCGGCATTCCATTACTTACCCTAAAAGGCAGCCTTCTGGTTGCTTTTTTGTTATCCCCTCATTTCTTTCCCTATATTGCGGTGCTTGTCAAACTGCACGCCATGATTACTTATTTTCTTCAGCACATCAAATATGAAAAGCGTCTGAGTGAACACACGCTTACGGCCTATCGCTCAGATCTAGAACAGTTCTCTTCTTATCTGGTGGAGAGCTATGAACTAGATGCTCCCGAAAAAGCTGATTTCCAGATGATTCGCTCCTGGATAGCCAGCCTGGCTGAGAAAAAACTGGACAACCGCTCCATCAATCGTAAAATTGCTACGCTACGTGCTTTATATGGCTTTCTGTTACGGAAGCGGGTTATTTTAAACGACCCTACTTTATCAATTAAAGCCCTTAAAACGGATCGTACTTTACCCACTTTTGTTCGCGAACAGGAGATGACGACTTTGCTCGATGACATTACCTTCCCGGACGATTTTGGCGGTGTTCGTGACAAACTGGTCATGGAATTACTGTACGGTACAGGTATGCGTTTATCTGAACTGGTTGGATTGAAAGATGCCGATCTTGATGCCTACGAACGTACGCTAACTGTTCTGGGTAAACGTAATAAACATCGCATCATTCCGCTGTCTGCATCTTTATATAAATTAATTCGCCAATATCAGCAATTTAAAACGGACACCTTTCAGGGGGCCTGCGAAGATGTTCTTATCGTGTCAGATACTGGTAATAAAGCCTATTCGGTAATGATTCAGCGAATTGTGAAACGTTACCTCTCCATGGTTTCTTCGCTGGAAAAACGGAGTCCTCACGTACTAAGGCACAGTTTTGCCACTCATTTACTCAACCGTGGAGCCGACCTGAACGCCATTAAAGATCTACTAGGCCACAGTTCACTGGCTGCTACGCAGGTTTATACGCATAACTCCATCGAAAAACTTAAAGAAGCCTACGCCCAGGCTCACCCTAAGGCTTAATTAACTCATCCCGGAATGCAATCCATTCCGGGATAACTCCTCAATTTTCGCCAGACTTTGGGTCATGCGTTCTTCAATCGTGGTGTCCCCTTCAATTCGTAATACCGGACACGTTACCTCTGCCAGCCAACGTTCCTGCCCTATTTTACTTCTCCCACTGAAATTTTCCTGATCATAGCCAGCCGCCCATTCCATAAAATCCAGGTGCTGTTTATTTCTTTCGGGATTGGTGTATATGATTTCGCCATACCGCTCCAGTTCCCTTCTTCTTAATCGCTCCAATCGAATGGCAGGAGGAATGGTTAAGAAAATAATCAAGTCAAATTTTGATTTCATAGATTCCCCCCAACTCACTACCGAACCCGTCAGGATATAGCTCTTTAAGCCGGCCAAATCTCCATTCAGCATAGCCATTCGTTCATCAGGATTTCTTTTTTCCAGAAAAGGGGGCGTTGTGGGTAGCCAAAAATAATAATCAGAATCGAAATGTGGAATACCTGTTCTCTGATATAAATGCTGACCCAGCGTAGTGGTTCCCGAGCCCGAGGCTCCTAAAATATGAATTCGCATACGAATGGATTGAATGTAGTAAGCAACCTTGCCATAGGGTTTAGTAGGCGAAGTAACGTCCTATTATTTGATATTCTTTACTACTAAATCTATGAAATTTTTATCCTTCACCGCGGGATTACTGGCGAGCTTTTTGCTTTCAAGCCCCAGTTTCGCCGAACAGAAACCTCCGAAAGATGATGTGTTTTCCAAAAACTACATCAAAGAAACCATGCTCAAAGTTACGGATTGGCAATTAAGCAATCCCAAACATAAGGCTACGGACTGGACCAACGGGGCGTTTTATGCGGGCGTGATGGCCGCCTACGAAACTACTAAATCGTCGCGAATTCTGGATTCACTGATGCTGATGGGTGAACGAAATAATTGGTTACCCGGTAATCGGTATGATCACGCTGATGATATTGCAATCTGCCAAACGTACATTGATTTGTACCGGATCAAAAAAGATCGCCGTATGATTCAGGCAACCATCGACACGGTGCAGAAGATACGTAAGGTACCCGGCGTTGAAGTGAAACGCATGGTATTACCTGGTGGTGGTGTGATGCCTTGTTCATGGCTCCGCCAGTGTTAGCAAAACTGAGCAAAACCCTGAATGATCCTTCTTACTTAACTCAAAACGACACGCTTTTCAAGCAGACCTACGATCTGCTTTATAACACCGAAGAAGATTTATACGC
This sequence comes from Siphonobacter sp. SORGH_AS_0500, assembly GCF_002838835.1. Classification (GTDB taxonomy): domain Bacteria; phylum Bacteroidota; class Bacteroidia; order Cytophagales; family Spirosomataceae; genus Siphonobacter. The sequence continues at coordinate 23,723 of NZ_NHPP01000024.1, read as the reverse complement.
TCGTGATGCTTCGTATCTGGTTAATTCCAGTGGCGAGGGAAAAAAGGAAGCGAATGGCAAAAAGATTTTCTGGTCACGAGGAAATGGCTGGGTAATGGGTGGTCTGGTGCGTGTGTTGCAGGAGTTACCCAAAAACCATCCGCAACGGGATTTTTATCTGACGCAGTTTAAAGAGATGAGTAACCGACTAGCGGCCTTGCAGCAGGCCGACGGGTTATGGCGTTCGAGTTTGCTCGACCCTGAATCTTTTCCCGGTGGTGAAGGCAGCGGTTCCGGCTTTAATTGCTACGCAATGGCCTGGGGTATTAATCAGGGAATTTTAGATAAAGCCAAATTTAAACCCGTCGTTCAGAAAGCCTGGACGGGCTTGAATACCCTACTTACACCCGCTGGGAAAGTAGGCTGGGTCCAGCCGATTGGAGCCGATCCGCGTCGGAATTTTAACGCCGAAAGCTGGGAAGTTTACGGAGCCGGGGCGTATCTGTTAGCAGGCTCAGAAGTAATTAAAATGAAATGGTAAGCATAAAAAACCCCAGCCGCTCGGCTGGGGTTTTGCTTGTAGTCTTCGGTTACTTCGTTTGAGGAAATTTTTCAAATAACTTGGCAACGGCCCGGTCAATGTTCTCAGGCTGGCGACTTTGCTTATTCAACACCGTCGATCCGGTGGCCTGCCAGATGAGTTTATTCCCTTTTGCCTCTACCACGTCCACCGTTAGGGTTCCTTCTTTATAACGCCCAACTTCTACCGTTTCACTTTTCCAGGAATACCGACGCTGACCAATATAACGCGGAGCTTCACGAATATCCGTCTGGCGAGTCTGGGACTTCTCCTGCACCACTAATCCGATATTAATCTTCAGGTCAGGATTGCCGTAGAGCTTATATCCCCTATTATTCATTTCCTGAGCCACTGCTCTTTTAATTTCGGTCAGGGCCGTTGAATTGGACGAATCTGCCGGGGCTCCTTCCAGCTCGACATCCATAAAATTGTAGGTTTTATAAGATTGAAAATCAGCGTCTTCGTCCCTTTTGGTCTTGACATTATTATACGAAGAGCAAGCTCCCATCCACACGGAGACTGCTAGCAAAAAAATGATTTGTTTCATAGCTATCTGTTGATCATATCTGAGAAGGTCACCAAAGAACGTAAAAATCTAAGACCAGACTAGGTAGCCCATCTAACTAGCCAGAATTACAGTACCCACTCATTCCCTTCTGGTATACTCCACGCTTGCTAAATGGAGCCACCGAGGCTGTTTTTACCCAAAATATCGACCCCTCACCACAGATAATCAGCACTTTGCCAAGAATACTCCCCTCTGGAATGGTTTCTTTCCCTTCCTAACATTCTGATAAACCAACGGATATGAAAACAACGCAACAAACTGCTCTCATCACCGGAGCTTCCAGTGGTATTGGCTACGAGCTCGCGAAAGTGTTCGCGAAAAATGGCTATAATCTGGTGCTGGTGGCCAGAAATACAGATCGACTTAACGAGATTGCCAGCGATCTCCGATCTCAGTTCAGCGTGGAAAACGTAGTGGTTATTGGCAAGGATTTATCCCAGCCCAATGCCCCGCAGGAAGTATACAGTGAGGTACAGGGATTCGGTATTGATGTCAATGTACTGGTGAATAACGCTGGTATGGGTGAATACGGAGCCTTTGCGACAGAAACCGATCTGGATCGGGAGCTTTCCATTATCCAACTCAACGTGGTATCGCTCGTACATCTGACGAAATTGTTCCTGAATGATATGGTACAGGCCAATGAAGGAAAAATTCTGAACCTGGCTTCCATCGTTTCTGTCATTCCCAATCCTTTTATGGCCGTATACGGAGCTACAAAAGCCTTTGTCCTTTCCTTCACTGAAGCTCTACGGAACGAATGCAAGGAGACCAATATAACCGTTACCGCCCTTCTGCCTGGTGCAACGAATACAGACTTTTTCCATAAGGCAGGGGCTGAAGGTACCCGTGCTCATAAACAGGCTCAGTCGGCAGATCCCGCGAAAGTGGCTCAGGATGGTTTTGACGCCTTGATGGCCGGAAAAGATAAAGTAGTATCCGGGTTGATGAATAAATCGCAGGCCGCTGCCTCGAATTTATTACCAGATACGTTTTTATCTCAACTGATGCGAAAACTGATGGAGCGTCCTTCGGAAGAAGAAAATACTGAAAGTAAAGTCCCCTCTACGGCCTCAACGCTGGTTTCTCTGGCGGTAATCGCAGGAGCTTTATTTTGGGGCTATAAAAAATACGCCCGCAAAAGCTTACCAATTTGAATATAACCCTGCATCTAGTAAAGGCAGCCTTCACAAGAGGCTGTCTTTTTTTCTGGTTTTTAGGTCATAATGGCATCATTTTTACATACTTATTAGTAACCTTAAGCCAAAAAGGCACGCAGGGAGCTTTGGTAAAGAGTTTTGATTCCAAAGGGTAGCGTTCAGCGTTTTGAATTAGTTTAACGCTCTGGTTGACTTATCCGTCGGACCACTCTCTAATTCAAACGCACCAACTCTAAACTCAAAACATCCTTTTGCCATGAATTTCAACCAATATACCGTTAAAGCCCAAGAGGTTATTCAACAGGCTGTCCAGATTGCTCAGGGCAATCAGCAGCAGGCCGTTGAATCGGGGCACGTTCTTAAAGCATTACTCGAAGAAGACCCGAACACGATGGGTTTTCTGACTAAAAAATTATCAGTTAATACGACTCTTATGATGAGTCGGCTAGAAAATATTGTAAGCAGTTATCCGGTTGTTTCCGGAGGTCAGGCCTATATTGGGAACGACCTGCAAGCTGCCCTGACGAAGTCCCAATCTTACCTGAAAGAATTTGACGATGAATTTGTCAGTGTTGAGCTGATCCTGCTGGGATTGGCCAGCGGCAAAGATGCCGTTGGTACGATGCTGAAGGAAGTGGGTTTCAGGGAAAAAGAGTTGATCACTGCTATTAAAGAACTAAGAGGAAAAGGTAATTCCGTGAAAGATCAGAATGCTGAAGCCAAGTATCGTTCCCTCGAACGTTACTCCAAAAACCTGAATGAACTGGCCCGCCAGGGTAAAATTGACCCTGTGATTGGCCGGGACGAAGAAATTCGCCGGGTACTGCAAATCCTTTCCCGTCGGACGAAAAACAATCCCATTCTTTTAGGAGAACCAGGGGTTGGTAAAACGGCGATTGTGGAAGGCCTGGCTCAACGAATTGTGCAGGGCGATGTTCCTGAAAACCTGAAAGATAAAATCATCGTTTCGCTCGACATGGGTCTGCTCATTGCCGGAGCGAAGTATAAAGGTGAATTCGAAGAGCGTCTGAAATCCGTTATTAAAGAAGTTACTGATTCAGATGGCGAGCTTATTCTCTTCATCGATGAGATTCACACGTTGATTGGTGCAGGAGCCGGTGGCGAAGGAGCCATGGATGCGGCTAACTTGCTGAAACCCGCTCTGGCTCGTGGAGAGTTACACGCCATTGGTGCCACAACGCTGAAAGAATACCAGAAATACATCGAGAAAGATAAAGCTCTGGAGCGTCGTTTTCAGTCCGTTATTGTTGATGAACCTACCGAGTCAGACGCCATTTCGATTCTCCGTGGGATTAAAGATAAATACGAATTACACCACGGAGTTCGCATTCAGGATGATGCCGTTATTGCCGCAGTAGAGTTATCAAGCCGCTACATTACGGATCGTTTCTTACCCGATAAAGCCATTGACTTAATGGATGAAGCGGCAGCGAAACTACGGCTGGAAATGGATTCGGTTCCTGAAGAACTGGATGAATTGAACCGCCGGGTAATGCAGCTCGAAATTGAGCGGGAAGCCATTCGTCGGGAAAATAATAAGGATAAAGAAACTTCATTAAGTAAGGAAATTGCCGATTTAAGTGAAGCCCGGAATGAGTTAAAGGCTCGCTGGGAGTCTGAAAAAGAAGCCGTTAATGAAGTTCGGACGCTGAACGAAGAACTTGACCAACTGAAGCTGGAAGCCGAAAAAGCCGAACGCAGCGGCGATTATGGCAAGGTTGCGGAAATTCGTTACGGAAAAATTCCCGAAGCTCAGAAACGCCTCGACGAGCTGCAACAGCAGGAAAATTCCAGTGAAGGCACGATGATGAAGGAAGAAGTATCCGCCGAAGACATCGCCGAGGTAGTAGCGAAATGGACGGGAATTCCCCTATCCAAAATGCTTCAGTCGGAACGCGAGAAATTGTTGGGCCTTGAAAAAGAGTTACACAAACGCGTAGCCGGACAGGAAGAGGCCATTGAAGCCGTAGCGGATGCCGTTCGCCGGAGTCGGGCGGGCATGCAGGACCCGAAACGTCCGATTGGTAGTTTCTTGTTCCTCGGTCCTACCGGTGTGGGTAAAACGGAGTTAGCAAAAACGCTGGCCGATTACCTCTTTAACGACGAAAATGCTCTCGTACGGATTGATATGAGTGAATACCAGGAACGCCATACGGTAAGCCGTCTGGTGGGAGCTCCTCCGGGATACGTGGGTTACGACGAAGGCGGTCAGTTAACCGAAGCCGTTCGTCGGAAACCTTACTCGGTAGTATTACTCGACGAGATCGAAAAAGCTCACCCAGATGTCTGGAATATCATGCTTCAGGTGTTAGATGACGGTCGATTAACCGATAATAAAGGCCGGATTGCCAACTTCAAGAATACCATCATCATCATGACTTCTAACATTGGTAGTCAGATTATTATGGATAAATTCAATGAAGATGAAGGCTGGAATCACTCGCTGGTAGTAGAAGAAGCGAAGAGTTCGGTGATGGAGTTACTTAAAGCCAGCGTTCGCCCTGAGTTCCTGAATCGTATTGATGAAATCGTGCTGTTCGAGCCTCTGAATGCCAAGAATATTCGCAAGATCGTGGCCATTCAGTTCCGCCAGATTCAGCGACGGTTACTCGAACAAGGCATTACCCTGGAAGCAACGGATGAAGCCCTGGAGAAAATTGCTGAGGAAGGTTACGAACCCAACTTCGGAGCTCGTCCGCTCAAGCGGGTTCTTCAGAAACGTATTCTCAACGCCCTATCGAAGGATATTCTCGGAGGAAAGGTTGGTAAAGACTCCGTAATTCTGATGAATCTCGACGATGCAGGTGAAATCAGTTTTGAAAACGTAGACGGTACGCTGGAGGTATAAGCCAAGTACCCGTTTCTTAGAAATACAAAACCGGCAGATTATGCTCTGCCGGTTTTTGTTTATTCTTAAGAGGCTGTTTAAGGTTATAATCTCGGCTTCTAAGAATAACTTCCTTCATCCTGCATGACAGAGCGATCATCCATAAACAGTAGTATTCGTCAGCGTTTACAACGCGAACGAACGGAGCTTGGCTCCAGATGGTAAGCTTGTACAAGCTAGGTGGGAACCCGCCGCTGCCAACTTTTTCGCTGGCAGCCCTGTAGTAAAATGGAAAAGTTTAACGGCTTCTTATACTCACTCCACTCTAGCAATATTTTTGTTGGATAAAGGGGTTTCTGTGAGTATCCACCGCATCCTATCGGCTAGAGTCGAGCGACTGTGGACGTGATTAATGCTACTACAGGGCCCATACGTTCGCAAACCTATGCTAAGGTCCTTCGCTTCACTCTGGATGACAGGCTGGAAGGAGATTGGGGAATAAAAGTGAATGTGTCCTCCATAACGAAAAGAGCATAACGTAGAATCTCCCGATTCATCATAAGATGTCATTTTTATACAGGCCTAAAAATCTGCTTTATAATCAACACTGTCTATTCTTGACCGTTCGCGTACATTCTATGTTAATATCCAGTGAATTCTTGCCCTCTCAGGCTTACTTCTGCTGAATAAACTATGAAAAGCGAATATTTCTTTTATTTTTGTAACAACTGAATGAGATTTTCACTTTATTCTTACAGCTAGAGGTAGTATCCGATCTGGTATCTTGTTTTTATATGAGTTAATTGTTGAAACCTCAATCTGTTAACTATTAACACCTTATACTTTGCATTTCTACGAATTTAACCTCCATGACGACACCCTTGACGCCGTGGATTCCATGAATTTTTCGCAGGCCACTCCTATTCAGGAAATGGCTATTCCTAAAATACTCTCCGGTTCTGATCTTTTAGCCTGTGCTCAGACGGGTACGGGAAAGACAGCCGCTTACCTCATTCCCGTCATTGATCGTGTTCCTGGTTATCCGAAAGGTCAAACCAGTACCCTTATTCTGGTACCTACCCGCGAACTGGCTCAGCAGATTGATGAGCAGGTTCAGGGTTTGGGTTATTACGTGGATGCCACTAGCATTGCCATTTACGGAGGCAACAAAGGCCCCGAATGGGAACAACAGAAGAAAGCATTAACGCAGGGTGCCGATATCATCATTGCGACGCCGGGCCGATTAATTGCTCACCTGCAACTAGGCTACGTTAAGTTCGACCAGTTGAAAACGTTGATTCTCGACGAAGCCGACCGAATGCTGGATATGGGTTTTATCGGGGATATTATGAACATTCTGAAGTACATTCCCAGCGAACGGCAAACGCTTCTGTTTTCGGCTACTATGCCAGCTAAGATTCGGGAGTTGTCTAAGCGTATTTTGAATAAGCCTGATGAAATCAATCTGGCCGTTTCGAAACCCGCTGAAGGGATTGACCAACAGTTTTACCTTTCTTCTGACGAGCAGAAAGTTCCTTTACTGATTCACCTGATGAAGTCAATGGAATCGCCGAGCATGGTGCTGTTTACTTCCCGCAAATCGGAAGTTAATACCATTGTCCGGGCTTTGAAAAAGATGAAATGGGACGCTCGCGGCATTTCTTCAGACTCCGAACAAAATGATCGGGAAACCATGCTTCGGGATTTTAAAAACCGGCAGTTTCCTATCCTGGTAGCAACGGACGTTCTGTCTCGGGGTATTGACATTGACAACCTGAGCCACGTCGTTAATTTCGACGTTCCCCGCGATCCCGAAGATTACGTGCACCGGATTGGTCGCACCGCCCGTGCGGCTAACAAAGGAACAGCCATCACATTCATTAACAAGCAGGATCAGCCCCGCGTGTTACGGATTGAAAAGCTGCTGGAAAAAAAGCTGGAAAAACGAGCCATTACGGAAGAAATTGGCCTGGGCCCTGCCCCTGAATTTCAGTCCAAACCTGAACGTAATTTCAAGGGTCAGCCTGCTAAATCTTCCAACGGCAAATCCAAGAAGCCTTTTCATAAAAAGAAGGATCCCCTGACCTCAAAGCCGAATCCCAATCAGGCTTCTTAAGCAGAAGAGAGAGCCGTACGTGAGCCTGGAATCTATTTTTTAGTAAAAACAATTCATACTCATGCACGGTTCTGATATTCATGCACTTCATTCAACGTTTGGGCAACGTTTTTAAGGCCACTTTCTATTTTTCTAACTTTTTTGTGCTTTTCGTTTGCGGATGGCTGTCCGCTCCTATGGCACTCGCTCAGGAGCACCCTTCCTGGGTTCGGCGGACGATCAACCGCATGATCACCGACAGTACGGCTCCTGGAAAGCCGAGTTTCCGGGTTTATCCTACCATGGGTTACTCGCCTGAAACTAGTGTTGAACTTGGGCTATCGTCCATGTTGTTATTTCAGGCAAAAACGATACGCTGAACCGACTGAGTGAAGTAACTGCCTTTACCTTTTTTACCCTGGAATCGCAGTATGGTATCTGGTTTGATAACTTCATTTATGGAGATAAGGATAAATGGGCTTTACTAGGCCGAACGCGTTTTCAACGTTTTCCCCTGCTCTATTATGGCTCAGGACCTGCTACCAGCGGTGATAACCCCGCCGTTGTTGATGCCATGTATATTCAGGCCCGGCAGCGATTACTACGCAAACTGGTAAAGAACTTCTTCGTTGGTCCGCAGGTTGATTTTCAGAATTTATACAATACCCGCTTTAAACAACCCACGGAGGGACAACCTTTTGAGTTACCACTCGGTCACGAAGGCTCTACCAGCTTAGGTCTGGGCGTTAGTGTAGTTTATGATAATCGGCATAATGTGCTGAATGTCAGAAAAGGTCTTTTCAGCGAACTTTCGTTCTTATCCTACCGGAAAAGCTGGGCGAGTCATTACAACTTCGATGGGATTACGTTTGACAACCGCGTTTTTCGCCCCATCAACCGCCGGGATGTATTAGCCTGGCAGGTCTACGGAAGCTTCATGTGGGGAAATGTACCCTTCAATATGAAATCATTGCTAGGAGGCGACATGATTATGCGGGGCTTTTATCAGGGTCGCTACCGGGACAATAACCTGGTCTCCACCCAGCTCGAATACCGGATGTTACCCTTTGGATTCAGTAAGCGGATTGGCGGAACCGTTTTTGCCGCGGCGGGAGCCGTGGCTCCCAAGTTAGGTCAACTGAATGTGCGTCAGTTTGTCTATGCCGCCGGGGTTGGACTTCGTTACCTGATGTTTCCTAAAAAGGACATTTTCCTACGGGCCGACATGGGATTAACCTCCGAAGGACCAGGATTTTACATCATCACGGGTGAAGCATTTTAGCAGAATCCTCTTCCTAAACGCGACTTTATCGCGTCTCGGTAAGAGGCAGTTTTTTACCTTTACGCCGTGGTTGGTGAGACACCAACCACGGCAAGGGGAAGCCTGACGCAATAAAGTCGCGTCCCTACAAAGAAAAACGCAGGTATTACTTATTTAGATGGTTCTTTAATTGCTACGCCATCGGGCAGAGGTTTGCCAAAATCAGGCGTTCCATCAGCTTTCCATTTGATCTTCTGAGCCCTGGGGGCCCGTTTTCCTCCGCACCCTTCATCAGGGCCGGAATTGGCGTGGTATAACAACCAATCTTCTTTCCCATTTGGCGACTTGAAGAAAGAGTTATGGCCCGTTCCATACACCTTATTCGATTGAGATTGTTCGAAAACGGGCTTATCATTCTTCTTCCAGCTTTTAGGGTCCAATAGGTTTGCTCCATTTTTCGCGGTTAACAATCCCAAAGCATAGGTATTCGTCCAGCAGCCACTGGCCGAGTAAACAATAAATACCTTATTCCCATGCTTCAGAAACTGCGGTCCTTCGTTGACATATACAGGCCGACCGGGCTTTCCCGCCGTGGTATTATCCCAATAACGTTCCCAGGGTAACTCGGGCTTAGAAATCAGTACCCGTTTGCTTTCCACCATCCAGGGATTTTTGAGAGCAGCGATGTAAATATTTTGCGTCTCATCGGTTTTACTCGCATGATCCCAGCCCGACCAGATCATGTATAATTTCCCCTGATACTCAAATACGGACCCATCAATGGCCCATTGATCGCTTTCATCACTCATCTTACCTTTCATGGTCCACTCCCCTTCCATGGGGTTAGGTGAGCTGTTTTCCAGCACATAAATGCGGCGGTTATCGCCACTTTTTCCATCATTACCCGTGAAATAGACATACCATTTGCCCTCCAAAAAATGAATCTCCGGTGCCCAGATATCTTTAGAATAAGGGCCGGAAACGGGGGGCTTCCAAATGGTCTTCGGAGCGGCTGATTTCAGGTCAGTGATGGATTTAGTAGTGCGTAACTGTAAGGAATTTCCGGTGGTGTGCATGTAGTAATAATTGCCTTCATGGTACACACTCCAGGGATCAGCTCCCGAGGGTAATAGCGGGTTAGTGAACGTCTGAGCCTGAGTTCCCAAAGCCATTAGGCATAGCAATACTAGTTTTTTCATAGGTTTTAGAGACTGTTTGAAATATAAGATTTAAATAAAAGTAAGAAAGCCTTTCTCCACTTCGGGGGACTATTCAAGAAAGAGTTTATGGTGTAATCTGTGGTTGAGAGTGAAAGGGAGCCTTATGAATGTTGCATCCCCGGATTTCAACCGAGTCCATCCAGACCGGGGCTATCTGTGTTTAACTCCTTTGGATTTATTTATCGTAATTTTATTGTAACAACAACCCCAGCGGGGTTTAATATGAGTAGCCCCGGATGAAATCCGGGGACTCCTTAATCCTCAGCGTTTGTCATTCTGAGCGAAGCGAAGAATCTTATAACCTTTATCAAGCTTGTTGGGCCATTCGGTAACTTAACTAAGCCCGTCTCATTTCTATACAATGTCTCTCACTTCGTTCGAGATGGCAGAGGAAGGGTTGCTATTTACCCGCAGTCGCTCGGCTCTAGCCGAGTGACTACCTAGCTCTAGGCCTCTGGCCGGTAGACTGCGAACCAGTAGGAGATCAGCCAACAATTTTCCCCAACCAAAACAGGCTTGCTACCATCGGCCAGAGGCCTACCAGACTATGACGTCAGGTTCTCACCTGCCTTGCCCCGAAGCTGTCCCATTCGACAGAAGGTTCTTCGCTTCGCTCTGAATGACAGACATGGGGTTATTGGGAAAATTCCTTTGTATGCTACTACCTATTACCGCTAAGAACTTTCACTGCGTTCGAGATGACCTGGAATTGGCAGAAGTTAAGTAGCTGGTTCCCTTTTCATGATCAGGCATTCCCCAGCCAGATGCGATTAATCGCGTCTCTACGAAATGAAGGATGCCAGCTGTTTAGACTGGCATCCTTCATTCAAACGATTTCCAAGTTACTTCATTTTTTCTTCCAGTAACTTCATAAAATACCCCCCTACTACACTACGGGCCTGAAAACCAACCATTTTACCATCGGTTGTTTCATGCCAGTCGCTGATGGGGACACGTGACGACGTTTCGTGAGCATATTTCAGTAATGGCTCGATTAATGCGTTAAAATCTTTCTGATTATCCGCTAACGTAGCGGTCCACACGATCCAGTCAGATTTGGTATAGGTCTTACGGCTATCGAGTGGTAATCCGTAAGAATTCTGCTTCGTCAGGTAATACTTAATCTCTTTGTCATACACCGATTTAGGGAATAGTTTCAAGCCTAATACCTTATCCCAAACCAGATTATATTTCTGACTCCAGGTCCCTTTTTTGTCGAAAGTCAGGGCGTAATGATCGCCATCATCCGCGATTTGCATCCATTTCTGTACCATTTCCTGGGTACTCTTGTGGAACTTCTCGGCAGTTTCTTTCTCTCCCAGTTGCTCGGCTAACATGGCATAACAACCCAGACCGACAATCGCTTTTACAGAAAGGTTCGCATTCCGAGCCAAGTGACCCGCAAAATCGTCCGTACATAACTGGTTAGCGGGGTCAAAACCGTCTTTCAATAAGTACTCAGCCCAGGTGCTCAGTGTTTTCCAGTGTTTTCGGGCGTATGCTGCGTTTCCTTCGGCTTTTGCAATCGCACCCGTTAAAATCAGCATGTTACCAGATTCCTCTACGGGCATATCTTCGCCGTAAACCTGATCATTTGCTAAAGGATACGTTCCTAAATCGTGAGCGGCGAAAGGTTTTTTCCACTTTCCGCTTTCGCTATATTCAAAAATTCCATTCATCATTCCTTTTAGTAACTCAGGCTTATATAGCAGGAATAAAGGAGCAGAAGGATACGTTACATCAACCGTGTTGATACAACCATTACTGAAATTTTCCTTCGAGAGGTACAGCGTTTCTCCCTTAGGACTTTTCACCAGTTTGTGAGCCGCTGCCGACTGACGATAGCCCAATACACAAAGTTTCGCATAGTCTTCACCACCCGCTTTTTTAGCATCGGCAAACATCTGCTTGTCAAAAGTTTCGCATTTCTCGATCACCGATTGGTATTCCAAAATGGCTTTGGATAACTCTTTTTCAATCGTCGATCCACTTTCTTTCCACCAGGGTTTGAGGTTCTGGCCGAAGTACTGAATTGACTCTACGTCATCATAAGCCACCATCAGGTATTGCTCCTTCGGCGTGGAATTTACCGAACCCAGATTTACCGTCGTATTCAGGAATAATGATTTTCCTTCGCTAATAGACGATTTTTGACCTTTCAGGGAAGGCATCGCACTAACCGTTTGCACCACCTGATTATTTTTCGGAGCCGCTACGTAGAAGTAACCCCAGTCAATGCGGAGGTCATCGCCGCGTTTTTTCAGAATTGGTTGTTCTTTCGTTCCGGTTTTCAGAGCGGTATATTCATTCGTGGAAGCCGCCGTAGCCGTTACCGCTTGTGTGGGTACGTTCGTAGCCAGATTAGTCGATGCTCCGAAGTAGAAATTCACCTGATGCGAAGCTCCGTCGTTCGCTTTTACGCGATAGGTCACGTAAGTAACTGGACGAGCATACAGATCTAAATCGTTGAGCAGCAAGGGTGAAGTGAAGGTTACGTCCAGATCTACTTTACCACAAGCGAAGGTATACTTAGTTTGCGTAGCCGAGAACTCAACGTTTTTCTGCTGAGCCGTTTGCATGATTACCTTCTCTTTCGAGACCTTTTCTTTCACTAAACCTGCATCCAAAAATGCTCCACCAGCGGTATTAGCAATGTGAATCGCCAGTACGTTTTTACCAGCTTTCAGTTTTGACTTGAGCGGGATGTAATTGAACTTATGAATCCAGCCCTTATGCGAATACACTTTCTCGCCGTTTAGATACACTTCGATGTTATCATCATGCTGGAGTTTCAGGAAAACCTGCTCTGACGGAACCTGCTTTAGATCAAAGGTCCGACGCGTCCAAAGATCTTGGCTATTCCAGTGCGTAGCCGCGTGATTTTTATCGTCGCTGAACGGAGCTTTGCCAGTCTTCCAGTCGCTATCCGAAAAATTCACGGTATTCCAGCCTGATTTGGGTTCGCTTTCACTGTATTTCACGGCATAGCCTTCCTCATCAGCCGTGGGAATAATGGCGTCGTAGCCCTTAGCTTCCTGACCCAGAAAACGATAATTCACGCCGTCAACCGTCAACACGCCGAACAAAGGCTGATCGGCACCCGTCCAGTGCTTCGTAGGTGAAGACGTTAACTGATCCGTTGTTGACCAAACACTAAAATAAGGATCGTGCGTGATGAGGGGATACGCGGGTGCCCGGCCTACCTGAGCCTGTACCCAGCCATGCGTAGCCAAAGCGGCCAGCAGGAGAAAACGTTTTTTCATAAAAGTTTAGAGGTTTGAAATGGTTTGAGAAAGTTTGAAGGTTGATCTAATTTGATGAGGTTTGAGATAGGTTGAAAGGTTTGAAATTGTCTAATGGGATTTGAGCGTCGGAGGGGATGTTAACTAGCGGTTCGTTAGTCAAACCCCATCAAACACTCAAACCAGTTTTCAAATTCCATCAAACCTTACTTAACTGTCTGTTTCTGAACGCCTTCGAAGGTGATCTTCACGGGCTGAATCATGCCTTTTTCGTCGAAATACATCCGTTCGATGCAGGTTTCGCGGTGGTTCGCATCGGTTTCGCTGAGGGGGCGACGGTGATAAATAATATACCACTCATCCGTTCCGGGCCGCTGAATAACCGAGTGGTGGCCCGCTCCCGTCGCTACTTTAGGGTCCTGCTGAAGCACCTTCCCAACGCGTTCGAAGGGTCCGAACGGAGAATCGGCCACGGCATAAGCCACGGAGTAGTTTGGCCCCGTCCAGCCACCTTCCGACCACATGAAGTAATACTTCCCGTTACGAATGAACATAAGGGGACCTTCTACGTAATTGGCAGGCGTAATTTCTTTGAACGTTTTGCCGTCTTCAAAAGGAATAAATCCCTTAAAATCCTGCGTCAGGTGAGCAATGTTACAGTGTTTCCAGCCACCGTAAATCAGGTAATATTCACCGTCTTTATCCTTAAAAACGAATTGATCGATGGGTTGTGCTCCGTTGTGAAATTTATCCACGAGTGGCTTACCCAGATAATCCTTGAATGGCCCTTCAGGCTTGTTGGCTACGGCTACCCCAATGCCCCCTTTTTCCTGATCATTCTGAATGTCGTTTGCTCCAAAAAACAGGTAATACTTGCCTTTTTTCTCGATAATGGATGGGGCCCATAGGGCTCGCTTCGCCCACTTTACCGAGCTGGTATCAATGATATTCGGGTGCTTTTTCCAGTTCACTAAATCGGGTGAAGAGAACGCATCCATGAACACCTGCTTGTTGTAAGGAGCCGAATAGGTAGGATAAATCCAGTAATTTTTACCAAAAATGATGCCTTCGGGATCGGCATACCAGCCAGGAAAAACGGGGTTACCAGAGCTGGTTTTCTGAGCTTCGGCTCCAAAGGCCGCCCCAGCCAGTGCCAGGAGGAGGAGACTTTTACGTTTGAGGGATTGAGGTAACTTCCGCATGAACGAGACTAACTAGTGTTTAAGAGGAATGTAAAACGGCTTTTATTTCTTCAGCACTGCGATGAATCAGGGTTAAGAAAAGGTAAAAGCCAGGGCTATTTGCTTTTACAAGATACTAACTCCTTCACATTCTGGCGATTTCTGAGAGGATACTAATAAAAGCACGATTGGTCTTGTTTTAACTCATTTGGAAGTAAAATGTAGGGTTTGAAAAGTGCATAAAGGGTCCTGGCAGATTGGCACTTCCCGAAAGTTCAAAGCTTTCGGGAAGTGGAAAACAGTTAATAAGTTACCTTCTGAATAGCCGAGAAAATCGGGTCTTCTACCCCACTTACTTTTAACTTCACCCGGGCAAAAACGAAATTCTGAGCAGGCGTAATGGTTGGTACGGTTACCTGCATCTGAATGCGGTTCATAGTTTTTAAATCCGCTCCTTTGATTACCTGGGAGGCAATGTTGGTGCGAACATCAACAAAGGAGGTTTTGCTAATGTAAAGAGCCACTTCTTCGATGTTTTTGGCCGAGGCATCGGTAATGATTTTTTCGATGGAAAACTGCGTTGAAACCTTCTTTTCCCCACCCGTAAATGTTGCGTTGCGAATCATGTAATAAGGCAGTACTTCAATGTCCATCGTGCGACTACCCCGAAGCTGAACCGGAATGGTATCCGATTTCGTCTCCGCGTTCGGAATGGACTTGAACGGTCCCTGATACGAAGGAATGATGAGTTTGTAATTCCCATCAAATAATTGCGTGGCATAGGATCCGTCCTGATCGACGTTGACGTTAATGGAGCCTTTTTTACCCCAACCCGGCTCCCACAACTCGAAAGTTACGTTGTTGTATTCTACGCCAATGGGTTCACCTTTGTATACGATTCGACCCTTCAATTCCGACGCTGGCGGATCGTAGTTATCTAATTTGCAGGAGGTTACTAAACTTCCTATCAACAACAAAAAGAGATATTTTTTCATCCGTTCGAATGCGTTTACTGATTCGGATTCTTGACAATTTTGGGATTATTACTGCGGATTTCTTCGCTAATAAGCGAGTAATAGTTACCTAGCCGGAAGCGGTGCGGATTGGTTACATTGGAAGGAATAATCTTTCTGAAAATCCACTTGCCGTTTTGCTCGGTTCCGGGAGCGTATACCTTGTAAGGCCAGAGACCAAAAATGCGGGTGCTGGTTTCGGTTGCGACGCCGGGTTGTGTAGTCAGTTCGGTTGCGTTACCGTTCCAGACCACATGAGCCAGCCGCCAGCGTTTCATGTCCCAGAGAATGTGGTTTTCAAAAGCCAACTCTACCTTTCGTTCGTGAACGATGCGATCGAAGGTAATATCCGCCGATACGAGGTCTTTCGTAAATCCAGCCCGTTTGCGAACCTGATTCAGGTAACCCGCCGCTTTGGCATTCTGTCCGAGTTCAAAAGCGGCTTCGGCAGCGTTGAGTATTACTTCAGCATACCGATACCGAATCCACCACACCTCACTCCGGGTACCTAGCTGCCCCGAGCCCACCGTAGGGTCCTGGTATTTTCGTACGTAAAAACCCGTCTGAGCACTGAACTCCAGCCCGTCAATTGGGCCGTCGAAACCAACGACTTGTTCTTCAATCGTTTTGCCGGGTAATACTTTCCGAGCCCCAAAATTATCTCCTGAGATAACCGTATTATTTGTTAACAGATAACCCGCCCAGATGTCAACGGTTTTTCCTTTAAACTGACTTCCCGGCAGAATCACCGTTCCGGCCAGCCGAGCGTCACGGCCCGCGAATAATTCGAGTGGATTGGAAAAGTAACGATTCGCTCCGCTGGCATCGGTATACCCATAGGTAGCAAACGTATTATCCAGCTTTTCAAAGGATTGCACCAGATTTAGTGAAGGATTCAGGCGTCCACCCTGCTGCTCCTCCGCTACCGAACGAGGCTGATTGATGATCGTCCAGTCGGTAGTCTTTCCGCTTTTGAGTTTAAAATCCTTCACGAAAATCGCTTCGGCATTATTCGATTTATCGGTGAATAAGCTGGCGAAATTATCCGATAAATCCGTCGGTTTTTTCAGGTATAACGCATACTGTCCTAACGCGATCAACTCTTCCGAAGCCTTCAACGACTGCTGAAAATAAGCCGTGGCTTTACTCGCTTCAATTCCTACTTCTCCGCCGGGTAAAGCAACCTGTGGCGTGTTCACGCCGTATTTGGCAATCGAACCCGCATACAAAGCCGCCCGTGCTTCCGTAGCCAACGCCAGTCCTTTCGTAGCCCTGGATTTAATATTGGGATCGCTCGGCAAGTCGTTTTTAATGGCTTCCATTTCCGAAATCACAAAATCGTAAATCTCTGATTCTTTGGATCGGGCGTATTGCAGGTAGGTTGGATCGCCGCTGAAATCGTATTGCAAAGGCTCCAGAATTAACGGTACGCCACCCATTCGCTTTACCTCCTCGAAGTAAAATGACGCCCGCAGGTAACGGGCCTCGGCCAGAAAACGCTTTTTGCTGGCTTCGTCCAGTTGGGTGGCTGCCGTGCATTTCTGGATAAAGAGGTTCATTTCTCGCAGGTAGCCGTAATCCCAGTAATTCCACCAGTCGTAGTTATACTCTTGGTTTTTATGACGGTAATACTCCCCCGCACTCGAAGCAAAGGCCTCATCGAAGTTGGCATATTCCACCCATTTTTCGGTACTCTGCACTTCTGGATAACGGTCGTACAAATCCACCAGAACGGTTAATACCAGATTTGGACTTTGCCAGACTTTATCGTTGGTCAGAATGTTTGTAGGGTCTTTATCCAGAAACTTCTGATCGTTGCAGGACCAGCCTACCCACATCAGCACCAGGAAACTTACGTAATGTATCTTTTTCATAGTCAGCAGATTAAAGTGAGAGATTCACTCCGACGTTGACGAATTTATTTTGAGGATAAGCCAGACCGTTTTCTTCGGTAATTTCAGGATCAATACCGATTTTTCTCAGGTTATCGATCGAGAACAGGTTATAGGTGTTCAGGTAAACCCGAGCCCGTTTCACCTTCACTTTTTCGAGGATTCGCTGAGGTACCGAGTACCCGAGTTCCATCGTACGCATTCGCAGATAGGTTACGTTAGTGAGCCAGAAATCAGAAGCCCGGTTATTACTATGACCGCCGTCGTTGAAGCGTAAAGCGGGGTATTTTCCGGCCACCCAGGCACTGTTCAGATCAAAGGGATTCTCGCGATGCCAGCGATCTTCATAGAAGTCTTTCAGTAAAGCTCCACCATTCTGGAAAGCCGTGCGTAACTCGTAATTACGAACCACGGAATAACCCGATCCGCCCGAGAAGTCAGCCGTGAAATCGAATCCTTTCCAGGCCAGTTGCAGGTTCAGACCGAAGTTAATCGTAGGGTTAGCTCCTACGCCATTCCCAATCGGACGCATATCGGAATCGTTAATCACGCCGTCCCCATTGGTATCCTCATAAATCAAATCTCCGGGTAACAGGGTCTTATTTCCCTGACCATCAATATTTACCCCGTATTCGGCAATCTGGCTCAGCGACTCAAACCGACCGATCACGTGATGGCCCCAGTAAAGATCATTGAAGCGGTTCTCACTAGAGTTGCGGTAATAATCCCAGGAGTTATTCCAGCGGGGTTTATAAGAGGACAGAAATTTGCGGCGAGAGTACGACAGGTTACCGCCAATCGTAAAGTTTACTTCATTGAATTTGGTACTATAAAACAGCGAACCTTCGCCGCCAATCTGAGCATCGCTGTTTACGTTTTCGTCCGGCAAGCCATAACCCAATTCCGAAGGAACAAGTACGTCATATTTCCGACCGCGTAACCCCGAACGTTTCCGGTTAAAGTAGTCGAGCGAGCCGCTGAATTTTCCGTTCAGAAGCGTGTAGTCCAGACC
The DNA here is from genome assembly GCF_002838835.1 of Siphonobacter sp. SORGH_AS_0500. Classification (GTDB taxonomy): domain Bacteria; phylum Bacteroidota; class Bacteroidia; order Cytophagales; family Spirosomataceae; genus Siphonobacter. Next base: position 5,672 of record NZ_NHPP01000024.1, on the reverse strand, counting down.
CAAATCCAGGATTTTTGACGTAAACCAGGAGATATTAGTAATGGGAACACCCCGATCACGTGAGCCTTTAATGACCTGACCATCGATAATTACCGTTGAAGAACCATAGTTATAGCCCGATACATAATCAAAATCACCGATCCCTACATCGTCATCCCCAAGAGCCCCGTACGAACCCCGAAGCTTCAGGTTCGTTAATACCCGGTCGCCACCCGTTAAATCCTTGAAGAATGACTCTTCCGTGATTCGCCACCCACCCGAGACAGAGGGGAAGAAACCCCAGCGTTTGGAAGGAGCAAATTTGTAGGACGCATCCCGCCGTCCGGCCACTTCGAGGAAAATCTTGTTCTGGTAATTGTAGTTAATCCGACCAATGTAACCCGCCCGGGCCGTTTGAATATCGCTATCGTTATAGGTATCCATGTCGGCAAATTGCAGCAGGGGTAACTCATTGGTTTGAGGTACCGAGTGTACCCATACGTCGAGTTCGCGACGGGCAATCCGTTCCGCTACGAAGGTGGCTGCGAAATTATGTTTGCCGAAGCTGTTCTGATAGTTAATCTGTCCCTGCGTTACGTTTTCGAGGATTTTTCGGGTGCCCCGCTCCCGCCAGGGGTTTGTACTTCCACCCGTTCGAACGTACTTGTCGGTGTCTTTGTAATAAGTGTAGGCATCGTACGTGTACTCATGGCCGTTCATCAGGCGATCCGCGAAGTAATACGAATACGTGGCTTTTGCCGTCAAGCCTTTGATGGGTGACCGATACTCGCCGACGAAGTTGGTTTGTAGTACCCGCCAGTCTTCCCGCCAATACCCTGATTTATTTTTATTTAACAAGCCCCAGTTGGTATCGTTATGCCCGATGTCATTCAGATATTCCGGGTTATCATTGGCAAAAGGACGCTCGGTAGGGCGATTACGGAACAAGGCAAAACGAGGAGCCCAATAATCATCAGCCCCCGGAACGCCGGGGTTATCCCGCGTTTCAATCCGACCATTGATCTGTACGCCCACTTTCAGCGAATTGGTAATCTGGGCATCAACGTTACTCTGAATATTGGTTCGTTTAAAAGTAAATTCCCGGCCTAATACTGAATTCTGGAAGAGGTGCGTCGCCGAGATGTAGTAATTGATTTTATCCGAACCGCCCGTTGCGTTGATGTTGAAGTTATACTGCGGAGCGTTTCTTTTGACAATGTACTTAAACCAGTCGAAGCTTTTATACCCCGTTTCCGTGCCTTGTTGCCACTTGTTTAGTTCCTCCTGCGTGATGTCGGTACGTCCATACTGGTTCATTTCTGCATCGGCCTTTCCCAGCATCCACTGATAGGCATTCGTCGTTTTCGGAAAACGCGTCCAGTTTTGAAAACCCGTGTAGGCATCAACATTTATCGTATTAGAGCTGCCCATTTTTCCGCGTTTCGTCGTGACCACAATCACACCATTTGCCGCCCGAACTCCATAAATGGCCGCCGACGCATCCTTCAATACGGTAATACTCTCAATGTCGTTGGGTGAAATGTTATTGAACTGCCCCGCATCTTTCTGGATTCCGTCGATTACGTACAAAGGGTTACCCATGTTCCGAATCTGGATATTGGCACTAGAGCCGGGCCGACCGTCATTCATCCGAAAGGTTACCCCCGGAATCTTCCCCGCCAGACCGCTACTGACCGTCGAACCCCCGTGTACTTTTTCGAGATCTTTGCTGGTAATCGTTGAAATGGCCCCGGTAATGGACTCTTTCTTCTGCTCACCGTATCCCACCACTACCACTTCATTCAGAGCCTGATCGCTGTTTTTCAGGGTAATGTTCAGAATCGTTTGTGATCCTACTGCTAGCTCCTGCGATTGATACCCCACCGAAGAAAAAATCAGGATTGCATTTCCATCAGGAACGTCCAGCCGAAACGCTCCGGTTGCATCGGTAGTGGCTCCTTTGGAAGTTCCTTTTACAATCACGTTTACGCCGGGTAAGCCTTCGCCCGTAGCTTCATCCCTCACGGTTCCCCGCACCGGAATATCCGCCGCTGGGCTGGTTTGCCGCTGGAATAACAGGGGCGAAACCCCATTGATTGGCGGCAGTACAAAGGACGTATTAGGAGAAGCCGACTGTACATTTTTTTCTTCCTGAATGATAATGTAGGACTTCTCCTTCATTTTCTGAAAGCTCAGCCCTACCGGAGTCAGAATGGCTTTTAATGCTTGTTCAGCTGACGCATGGCCCTTGAGGCGTTCAACGGGAATGGATACGTGATCCACCGTGCGGTTTTCAAACAGAATATCAACTTTATAATTCGTTTTGATGTCCTGTAAGGCTTTCCTTAACGACCGATACGCCGGTAATTTACTTTTCGTTTCCTGCCGCAGGCTTTCGGCTCGGGCAAAGGTCTGGGAGCTCCCTAATCCCGGAGCCATCGCCAAACCCGCCCAGAGACACAGGGGTAGTGATTTTTTCATAGATAATATATGCAAGAGGTAGTGTTAGTTTTTCTCGGTTAGGGTAATCGTTTTACCCGTACGCTCAATTTTGAGGCGTAGCATTACTTCCAGCACGTGCAGTAATTCATTGCCGTTTTTAGCAACAAAGTCTCCGGTTACCAGCCGTTTTGCCAGATTTTGATCGGGAATTTTTACTTCGAAGCCGTAATTTTCCTTCATTAACTCCGCGATTTCTGATAGCGAAGTATCCGTAAACACGTACCGATGGTGAGTCCAGGCCGCCAGCGTTTCGGGTTTACTCTGCTTTTTTAGTTCGTAAGCCCCCACGGCAGTTAAGGTTACCTGATCGCCAGGTTTCATCGTTAACTTTCTCCCCTGCTCCTGAAAGTTGAGCTGTACTTTTCCCTTCATTAATACCACTCGGGTGCCCCGGTTGCGGTTAAAAACTACGAACTCGGTTCCTACCACTTCCACATCCAGATTCCGGTTGGTCTTTACTACAAACTGGCGGTTGTCTTTGGTGTGTACTACCGAAAAGCGAGCTTCTCCGCTCAGGATTACGTTTCGGGGGCCGTTTCCAAAATCAAATCGTGGGTACTTGAGGGTAGAATTGGCATTGAGTATTACCTGGCTTCCATCGGGTAATACCACCGGTTTTATTTCACTGTAAGCCGTCTGGTAGCTTTTATATTGAAGCTCGTCCCGAAAAAACCAGCCGGAGCAAACCACCAGCACAGCAGCGGCGGCCAGCCAGGGTTTCCAGGACCAGAAATGATTAGGATTCTTTTCAACGACAACCGGACGAACGCCCTGCTCCATGAACTCCTGATATTTCTTAAAAGCATCTTCGGTATCAGCCTGATACTGAAGATTTCCGCTTTCCCATTCATGAAGGGTCTCGTAAAATAGATTTCGATTCTCGGGCTGCTGAAGCCATTCTTCTACCTGACGAACTTGCAGGGGCGTAGCTCGCCCGGCATGGTAGTCCATCAATTGAACGCGGGTAATCGGTTGCATAAGTTGAAACGAATGATAGAGATGGGACAAAAACCTTAAAGGGTAAGCAGGGCAAGAAGAACACACCCAATCCATTCGTCTTTGAGAACGAAACGGAGGGTAGCTAAGGCCTTGCTTATGTGCGATTCGACGGTTTTAATGCTAATCTGAAGCTCTTCAGCGATTTCCTGATATTTGCGATTTCAAAGCGGCTTAACAGAAAAACCCGCTTACACTGCGAGGGAAGTTGCTCAATCGTTTGCTCAACTTTGCGTTGAAGCTCGTCAAACTGTACCATTTCAGCGGGCGATGGCTCGTACGCTACTACGGCTAATTCATGGGAGTCGGTGCTTTGACGAGCTTTCTGGAGTTCCCAGCGAAGGTAATTGTAGGAGCGGTTTCGAACAGCCTGATACAAATACGCTACACATGAAGTCGTTACTGTTTCATAGACCCGGTCGCTCCAGAATTTGCAGAATACTTCTGAAACAATATCCTCAGCAACTTCCTTCGAGTATACCAGCCGAACCGAATGGCTGCACAAGGCCGCATAATATTGCTTAAACAGTGCCTCACAACCCTTTTTGGGATTTTCCTTAAATAATAACTGCAACGATTCTTCCGTATCTTTTCCCATCTGATTACGTGGATTGAAGTCCACCAATCGGGCGGCAGGGATGGTACGGATTCCCGGAGTAGATACAGGTAATGACATAGATTAGTCGGGCCAGAGGATAAATGGGATAACTGAGCATATTGACAAGTGGAGCGAGCGATACCCCGAGTCTGTTTTATAATTTTTTATATATTTTTTTCAACCTTTATAAGAATAAGTTTTTCAATGCAGAAATCAAAGTCTATTAATCCTGTGAATTATTCCATTAATCGCTTCAGTCACTCAGGGGGAAAGCTCGCGTACTTGTCCTTGGTCCTGCTTGCATTTATTCGAATACCTTTGCAAGGCATTCGCTACTTGTGATGGTAACCCAACCCACGTTTAGTACTTAGTACCCGCGATTTCATCTACCTTCATCTTTATTTCTTAACACCAGTTATTCATAATCCTCAAACCTCTTATGATCCGTAGTTTTCTTACCCTCCTTACCTTCTCTCTGTTACTGGGCACTGCTCAGGCCCAAACCACCACGGGCGAACCCGTAAAGGTTATCCCGGGACGCTGGTCGGCTCAAAAAGCCAATGAATGGTATGCCCGACAGCCCTGGCCTGTGGGAGCCAACTTCACACCCAGCACGGCTATCAACCAGTTGGAATTCTGGCAGGAAGACACCTGGGACCCGAAAACGATTGATAAAGAACTGGGCTGGGCTCATGACATCGGGATGAACATCATGCGGGTGTTTTTGCATAATCTCTTGTGGGAGAAAGATCCCGAGGGGCTAAAAAAACGCATGAACGAATTCCTCACCATCGCGGATAAACACCAGATCAAAATTCTGTTTGTGCTCTTTGATTCCTGCTGGAATGACGACCCGAAATTGGGTAAACAACCCGAACCGAAACCCGGCGTACATAACTCAGGCTGGCTGCGGGCACCGGGCACTAAACGAATGTTCGATTCCCGGACCTGGGGTAGTCTGGAAGCCTATACGAAAGGCGTAATTACTGCCTTCGGAAAAGATCAACGCGTCTGGGGCTGGGACTTATTTAACGAACCCACCAACAATGGTTATAACGATGCGGTCATGCCTCTGCTCATCAAGTCATTTGAATGGGCACGGGCGGCGAAACCTACGCAACCTATCACTTCGGGCTGGTGGACGGAGCATCCGTTATCGAACGAATTCATGTTTGCCAATTCGGATATTATTTCCTTCCACAATTACAAACCTGCGGATAATCTGGAGAAGCAGATTCTGGAACTTCAGAAGTTAGGTCGCCCCATGATTTGCACCGAATACATGGCTCGTAAGCATAACAGCTTGTTCAAAACCTGTTTACCCATTTTCAAAAAGTATAAGGTCGGAGCTATCAACTGGGGTTTAGTTCAGGGAAAAACCAATACCTATTATGCCTGGGATGAACCCATTCCGAGTGGTGAAGAGCCCAAACTCTGGTTTCACGAAGTTTTCCGAAAAGACGGCAGCCCCTACAAAGCCGAAGAAGTGAACGTGATCCGGGAGCTGACTAAGAAATAATTTAGTTTTAACAGCCTACATTCTGAATAAACGAAATCCTCCAACATCTGCTTACTTTGTCTAGAAATCGATTTCGGA
>NZ_NHPP01000023.1 GCF_002838835.1 Siphonobacter sp. SORGH_AS_0500 | reverse complement strand
GGATTGGTCGTCTCACAATCCACAAGTTTGCGTACAAATGGCTAGTGAGACACCAGGCCACGGCGGGGATTATTCCTATCGCCCGACTAGACGCCATCTCATCGCATTTCTACAGATTTTTTTTCATGCAAACGCTATTATCCATGCCTATATACTGACCGTAGTTAGGAATGGGTTGGTAGCCACTACGGGTATAAAGAGCAATAGCTGGTTGCTGGCGTTTTCCCGTTTCCAGTACGCAGTATTCATACCCCAATGCTTTTGCCCAGGTTTCCAGTTCCGTTAAAATCTGAGGAGCAATCCGTTCGCCGCGGCGTCGGCCTTCACGAACATTCGTTTTACTTCAGCAGATTGCTCGTCAAAGGCCTTAATAGCTCCACAACCTACCGGTTCATTTTCATCATAAGCGACGATAACCTCTTTGATAGAATCAACTTTATTGTATTGATCGTAAAACGCGTGTTCCTCTCCATCGGTGATGGCAAGATAGGCGTCGAGTTCTTTAATTAACAGTCGGAAATCGGAGTTTTCAGAATTGGTTCGCAGAAACGTAATCATGGTTTTAGTAAAGCCTGGGCGTTAAAAAAGGAAAGACATTTTCACTTTTGCGAAGTAAGAAGAAAAGAGTTATATACCCAAAGGCCGCCCGATTCTGGCTCTCAATGCAGCAGTAGCTCCCTAATCGAACAAATCCTGCCAAACAATCTTCGTTCGATGAGTCTTATTCCGTACGAATAGCTAATTTTGGGACCTAAATCGTACGTATTCCGAGCTGATGCCCGGAGCTTTAGTATTTACTCATGAGCCAGGATTTCCTCCGTATAGCCGTTCAAAAGTCCGGTCGCCTCAGCGAAGACTCTCTTTCCTTATTTAAAGAATGTGGAATCAAGTTCGATTCCAAAGCCGGAAAACTCAAGACCACTGCCAGCAATTTCCCCGCTGAATTTCTCTTCCTTCGGGATGATGATATTCCCGGTTACGTAGAAGACGGCGTGGCCGATATCGGAATTGTGGGCGAAAACGTACAGGTAGAAACTGGACGTAAGGTAGACATCGCCAAGAAGTTAGGTTTCTCTAAATGCCGTTTATCCATTGCTATCCCTCGCGGCGATAGTTATGAAGGGGTAAAAGACTTGCATGGCAAAAGCATCGCCACCAGTTACCCCGTCATTCTGGGTAACTTCCTGAAAGAGAACGAAATCGAAGCCGAAATTCACGAAATCAGTGGTTCGGTAGAAATCGCTCCCAGCATAGGCTTGACCCACGCGGTTTGTGATATCGTTTCTTCCGGCAGCACGTTACTAGCTAATGGCCTTTCGGAAGTGGAAGTGATCTTCCGTTCGGAAGCGGTAATGATTGCCAATACTTCGCTCAGTGAAGAGAAGAAGGCGATTCTTTCGAAATTGCTGTTCCGTATTCAGGCCGTTCAGACAGCCAAGAATAATAAATATGTAGTACTGAATGCCCCTAATGAGAAGCTTGATGCCATTACGGCTCTGCTTCCCGGCATGAAAGCTCCAACCATTGTTCCGTTGGGAACGGAAGGCTGGTCTGCTGTTCATTCGGTATTAAGCGAAGAAGATTTCTGGGATAAAATTGATGCCCTGCGTCTGGCCGGAGCCGAAGGAATTCTGGTCGTGCCGATTGAAAAGATGATTTACTAGTTTCGAACGCATACACTCATGCAACTTATTCGTTATCCCGAACCGGAAACCTGGGGCTCCGTTTTAGCTCGTCCGGTGCAGCAAATGGCTCAGATTGAGCAGTTGGTTCAACCCATTTTGCAGCACGTCCGGGATCATGGCGATGCAGCCCTGCGGGAATACGCATTAAAATTTGATCAGGTTCAACTGGATCGTCTGGATGTTCCTCTGGACGTAATAGAAGCGGCCGAACATCTGCTTTCTGCCGAACTGAAAGAAGCCATCCAGCAGGCGGCTTCCAATATTGTTACCTTCCACTCAGCCCAACGGCAGTTACCCGAGAAGATTGAGACCATGCCCGGCGTGACCTGCTGGCGTAAATCAATCGGCATCGAGAAAGTTGGAATTTACATTCCCGGCGGCACGGCTCCCTTATTTAGCACAGTGCTGATGTTGGGCATTCCGGCTCAGTTGGCGGGTTGTAAGGAGATTGTCTTATGCTCACCCAGTCAGCACCCCGCCATTCTTTACGCGGCCAAGCTGGTGGGGGTCACCAGGGTATATAACATCGGAGGAGCCCAGGCCATTGCGGCCATGGCTTACGGCACAGAAAGTATCCCTCAGGTATATAAGATTTTCGGGCCGGGGAATCAGTTTGTAACGGCAGCGAAAATGCTGGTGGCTAAAGAAGGTATCGCGATTGATATGCCCGCTGGCCCGAGTGAGGTCGCCATATTTGCCGATGAATCCGCAAATCCCGCTTTTGTTGCGGCTGATTTGTTATCACAGGCAGAACACGGTAAAGACAGTCAGGTATTACTGGTTTCTACTTCAGAAGAAGTATTAACCCGTAGTATGGAGGAAGTAACAAAGCAGGTTCGGGAGTTACCCCGCGAAGATTTTGCCACGCCGGCTCTCGAAAACTCTAAAGCCATTCTGGTAAAAGACGAACGTGAAGCCCTTGATTTATTAAATGCTTACGCGGCAGAACACTTGATTCTGTCCGTAGAAAATGCCGAGGCTTTATCCGAGGAAATTACCAACGCAGGTTCAATTTTTCTGGGTCATTACACGCCAGAATCTGCGGGCGATTACGCTTCGGGAACGAATCACACCTTACCTACGAACGGTTACGCCCGGGCGTATTCCGGTGTTTCGCTGGATAGTTTCGTGAAGAAAATTACGGTACAATCCATTTCGCAGGAAGGACTGAAAAATATCGGTTCTACCATCATGGAAATGGCCGCCGCCGAGTCCCTCGACGCCCACAAAAAAGCCGTAGAAATTCGACTGAAAGAGTTGGGCTAGTTTTCAGTTGACGGTTTTCTGTTTTCAGTTTTTAGTCATTAAAAAATGATTTCAGTAAACCTGGCAGGTAGCACTGTAAACTGAAAACTATAAACTGAAAACAGAACATGTTTATTCTAGAAAAACTAATACGTCCGCACTTGCTGGCTTTGACGCCTTACTCTTCCGCTCGGGACGAGTATAGTGGCAAAGAAGGCGTGTTTCTGGATGCCAACGAAAACCCGCTGGGTTCTTCGACTAATGAAAATTTTAACCGTTATCCTGATCCGTACCAATGGGCGGTAAAGGAGAAACTGGCTCCGATCAAAGGCGTTCGTACGAGTCAGATTTTATTAGGAAATGGCTCTGATGAGCCCATTGACCTTTTGGTTCGGGCTTTTGCTGAGCCAAAAGAAGATCATATTCTGATTCTGCCACCTACGTACGGGATGTATGAGGTTTCGGCCAATATCCAGAATGTGGCGGTAAAAAAAGTGCCTTTAACTACCAACTTCCAGATTGATGTGGATGCCGTTCTGGCAGCGGTAGAAGAGCATACCAAGATTATCTGGTTATGTTCGCCTAATAATCCCTCGGGCAACCTGCTGCGTCGGGAGGATATTTTGCGAATTATTGAAGGAACGTCGTGTATCGTGGTGGTGGATGAAGCCTATATTGACTTCGCTGCCGATGCGACCATGGTTCCTTTACTCAATCAATATCCTAATCTGGTGGTGTTACAGACGTTCTCCAAAGCTTGGGGACTGGCTGGTTTACGCGTGGGGATGTGTTTTGCCAGCGAAGCGATCATTGCTCTGCTGAACAAAATCAAATCGCCTTATAATATCAGTAGCATGACCCAGCGGTTGTTACTTGAAGCCCTGGATCATGTCGAGAAGAAAAACGAAATGGTGGAAGTAATTGCCGTGAACCGTACGCGGTTACGCGAGCGTCTGGAAGCCCTGCCGAATGTTGAACACGTATTTCCGACGGACTCTAACCAACTGTTAGTCAAGTTTCAGGATTCGGCGGCTGTTTTTTCTTACCTGCTTGAACACAAAATTATCGTTAGAGATCGTTCTAAAGTCAAACACTGCGACAATTGCCTCCGAATTTCGGTCGGCACTCAGGAGGAAGATGATGTATTGATGCAATCATTACAACAATTTGCTCGGGAGCTTGTCCATAGTTAATGTTAGTTTTGCTTGTGTGTTGTGAAGGAGATCTGTCTCGGGTCTCCTTCACTGTATGCAAGGTTTCCTCCAGCCGAATCACCTATCAAATTGGTCCATGAAAGCATTCATTATCTCTGCATTGGTAACCCTAGGCTTGGTTACTTCTTCCCTTGAAAGTAAAGCCCAGGAAATCAACACCTCTCCCCAACGCAAGTATGCGGTTGGCTTTAAAGTAGGAGAACCTCTGGGCCTGAATGCCCGTATTTATACCCGAAACAACCGTGGTCTGGATCTAAGCTTTGGTACGTACGGAATGCTTTGGGGCAGTAACCGTAAGTATGGCCCACACGGCAGATTCAAGAATACAGGCTGGGCCTTAAGTGCCAATTATATCTTTCACACGGACAACGAAGGAAAAAACTTTCAGGCTTATTACGGCTTTGGTGGTCAGCTAACCAGTCGCCGGAGTTACCCTGAACGTCTGGCCGTGATTAATGGTTACGAAAACCGGACGGGTATTGGAGCGAGTGGTTTGGCTGGTGTAGAATACTTCCTGCCTCAGTCGCCCTTGTCTATCTTCGTCGATGCCGGTTTGTACCTGGAAGTGATTCCCGTTCCGGCATTCATGCACGTGCAGGCTGGTATTGGAACCCGATTTAATTTCTAATATTAGGTTAGACAGGTAGGAACCTGCCTTATTGTAGGAACCAGTTGGATAAAACCACGGCCCAAGTAGAGACGCGACTTTATCGCGTCTGGGTAAGAGGCGGTTTTGTTACCTTGACGCCATGTTTGGTGTCTCACCAAACACAGTTGCGTATAAATGACTGGTAAGACACCAGCCGTGGCGGGGTTCTTTCCATCCCCCAGCCAGACGCGACTTTATCGCGTCTTTACCATTTCAATAACTAAAATTTCTGGTTAAACTGTGTACATCACAGCTTCCTATACCTATTTATTTGAAATATCATTTTTAGACAGTCTCTAAGATTTTCAAGAGAAAGTAACAGGAATTGTAGGAAAGCATTGTAAATTCATAGTTCATACAAGCTAAGCAGGCTCAGCCTGCTTTTTTCTTCATTAATGTTTACCATCTATGCTGCCTCTGCTGGTTCTGGAAAGACCTTCACGCTAACGAAAGAATTTTTAAAGCTTGCCCTAGCCGATCATCCTGATCTTGAAGAAGAGGGAAAATGGAAATTCAGTCCGTATTACTTTCAGCATATTCTGGCGGTAACCTTTACCAACGATGCCGCTCACGAAATGAAGAAGCGGATTCTGGATACCTTGCTGGATTTAAAAAAGTATCAGGATCTTGACCCCGCCCGTCAGAAAAAAGTAAAGGCTTTGCGGGAGTTACTATTGGTCGAAATCACGGATCCTATCACGGGTGCGGGGATCAGCGAAGCAGAATTACAACGACGGGCCGCCCAGACTTTTCAGGTGTTACTCCATCAGTATGGACGCTTGTCGGTATCGACCATCGACAGTTTTACGCAACGCGTAGTATCCGCTTTTACGGAAGAATTAGGCATTCCTTATAACTTCGAAGTAAGCCTCGAATCGGACGTACTGGTGGCGGCTGGTGTGGAGCAGTTACTTTCCAAAGTAGGCCAGTCGGAGTTTAATCAGTTAACGCTGGTGCTGGAAGAATTAGTGGCAGAACTAGCCGATCAGGGGAAGAGCTGGAAGTCGCTTCAAACGGAGTTATTATCCGTCGGAAAAAAAATACTGGACGATAAGCACCGCGATGCCTTAAAGAAACTGGAAGATTTAAGCATAGCCGATTTCTGGGAAATTCGAAAGAAAATACGGGACTATTGTGCCTGCCAGGATACCGAGTATCGGCGTTTGGGGAAAGTAGCGGTAGAGTTAATTGAAGAAAAGGCAACTTTATCCATTGCCGATTTTAGTTATGGAGCCAACGGGGCGGCGGGTTTTCTCCAGAAAATTCGGGATGGCCATAAAACGTTTGCCGAAGGAATTTCCAGCCGTCTTTATTCCGTCGTTCGTCGGGAGCAAAACTGGCTGAAGGCCAAAGTCGCTTTACCCATCTTGTCCAGTTTTGAAACCATTGAATCGGAGCTGGAAGTGGTGGGGCGAGAGCTAATACAACTGCACGAATCCCAGATTCAGAAGTACACCCTCTGTCTGGAAATTGATAAACATTTGCATAAACTGGCCTTGCTCAAGCAGTTATCCGACGAAGTCAAGGCCATTGAAGATCATTCCGGGCAAATTCACATTTCCCGGTTCAATCAGTCCATTCTGAATATTGTCCTGGAAGAACCGATTCCGTTTCTCTACGAACGCCTCGGCGAGAAGTTTCATCATATCCTGATTGATGAGTTCCAGGATACTTCCCAGCTTCAGTGGCTCAACTTTATGCCGCTGATTGACAATAGTTTATCCGCCGATTACTATAATCTTGTGGTAGGTGATGCCAAGCAAAGTATCTACCGTTTTCGGGGTGGAGAAATGGAGCAACTGGTGTATTTGCACGAAGGTAAAGACCTTACGCCCATGTTACCCGCTGGCAATGAGATTAACTGGAACGTGGGCGACCGACTTTTAACGATTAAAGGTAAGCTAGTGCCTCAGGTGCTGGACTTTAACCGTCGGAGTTGTCGGGAAATTATAGATTTTAATAACGACATTCTAAAACATATCCTGGCTAACCAGGTGCCAGCAGATTGGGAGGTAACCCCTCGAATTTACAGTGCTTACGTTCAAAAAGCACCCGATAACCCCAAATGTGGCGGCCATGTGCAAATTGATTTTCTGGATAGTGAGAGATCAGCCACGCCCGAGTTTATTCTGAACCAAATCTCGGAATGCCTTGCCGACGGTTATGAGTATAAAGACATTGCGATCCTTTGTCGAAAGAACAAACACGCTCGTGAACTAGCCGATACCTTGACCTCCCAAGGGATTCGAGTAATCTCGGCGGATTCTTTATTGGTCAGTGCCTCACCAGTGGTTAACCTGGTTATTGCTTTTTTACGAGTACTGAATACGCCCGATCAGCCGCTGGCCAAATATGAAGCGGCCTATTTATTCCTCAAGGAAATTCAGGGGCAGGTTCCTGAAGAACAGGTAAACACCCGCATTCGCCAAATGGTGGAAGCACCGGATATGGGTGCGTTCTGGACCTGGGTAAGGGAAAAGGAATTGGAAAAAATAGCTGATTTACCGAAGGAAGTAGCCAGCACCCAACTCAATGCTTTTCTCATGCAGAAAGCCAGTCTGTTTGAAAGTTGTGAGGAGTTAATTGCTCGGTTCAAACTCTTTGATAAACCCGATCAAGCGGCTTATTTATTCCGTTTTCTGGATTATGTACAGGATTTTTCAACGCGAAAAAGCGGCCATTTAAGTGATTTCTTACTCGACTGGGAGCAGCAGAAGTTCAAGCTTTGCGTAAGCTCACCGGAAGGGGCTAATGCCGTACGGATTCAAACGATCCATAAATCCAAAGGGCTTGAATTCCCAGTTGTATTACTGCCTTACGCCAACTGGAGCTTTAAAAATAACCTCTGGGATGAAATCTGGGGCGATCTGGAAAGCATGGAGGCTGAGGAGTTAACATTGGTGTCAGCGGATGATAAACCATCCCGTAGTTTGAAAGTGGCTCCGTTTTCGGTTTCCCAACGCCTGGCAGCTACCCACTTGAAAGAAGCCTACGAAAAAGAAACAGAACAGACCTTTCTGGACAATCTGAATTTACTATACGTAGCCCTGACTCGCCCCGTCGAAAGGGTGTATATCTCGATGGAAACCAAGCTTTCGAAAAAAGGGGAGGTAACGGGACTAAAAGATACCGTGGGGGTATTCTTTTCGGATTATGTAAATGCCTGCGAAGGCACGCACATACTCAAACAGGGGGAAAAGCGAGTTAAGTCAGAGAAAAAAGAACAGGAAGATAAGGTGGTAATTACGGGAGTTATCACCCAAGATCGCCGGGGTAGTATGCGTCTGCGGCGGCAGAAAGATCGGTTAAGTGAGCTGGATTCTTTTGCCATGCAGAAGGATTGGGGGAACAAAGCTCACATCGTCATGCGGGAAATCAACACCCCTGAAGATGTCCCCATCGTAATTGATCGGATGCAGAAAAGGGGCTTACTGGATGAGACGCAGGTGTTGCGAATGACGGAAGCCATTAACCGGATTTTGAGCAAGGAAGAAATGAAACCTTACTTTGAAATGCCCGCAGAGTTTTTATCAGAACGGGAAATTCTCATGCCCAATGGAGAAGTCATTCGCCCCGACCGGGTAGTCATTCGTCCCGATCAGACCGTCGCTATTCTCGACTATAAGACGGGCCAGGCCAGGGATAGTCATAAAGATCAAATCAAAAAATACGCCCGTCGTTACCGCGAAATGGGTTATAAACACATCGAAGGCTGGATCGTCTATCTGGAATCCGGCGAATTGGTTCAGGTTAGTTAATGGTTCGTTTTCTGTTATCATGAACCACAGCGTTACGCAGAGTTTGGCACTGAGTAACGCTGAGTAAAACATTGTGAAACTCTGTGGTTATTCTGTAACGAACTAACTTTCCTTCAATCCTAAATACTTCATTATGAATACCGCAGTAGCGTTTATCTCAAGTCAGTTATCCCTCTCGGCTCGTTCGGTTGAGCAAACCATTCAATTATTAGATGAAGGCGGAACCGTGCCTTTCATTGCCCGCTATCGGAAAGAAGCTACGGGTAGTCTAGATGAAGTCCAGATTCAGCATATCAAAGACCAGTACGAGAAGTTTAAGGAGGTTGAGAAACGTCGGGAGAGTATAATCCAGTCCATTAGCGAGCAGGGCAAACTTACGGCTGATTTGCGAAAGCAACTGGAACAGGCCACAACGTTAACTCAACTCGAAGATTTATACCTGCCGTATAAACCCAAGCGTAAAACCAAAGCCAGCATTGCGATTGAAAAAGGCCTGGAACCTTTGGCAAAACTGATCTTCGAACAACGTGAACGAGACATTGAAGCAAATGCCCAGAAATTTATTACTGATAAAGTTCTGACGCTGGAAGAGGCTTATCAGGGAGCCAGTGATATTATGGCCGAATGGATTTCTGAAAATGCCGACGCCCGTACAGCCATTCGACGGGTTTTTGAGCGGGAGGCCATCGTTTATTCAAAGGTAAAAAAGAACAAGGAAACCGAAGGAGCCAAGTATCGGGATTACTTCGATTTCTCGGAAGAACTACGCAAAATTCCCTCGCACCGATTGCTGGCCATGCGTCGGGGAGAAGAAGAAGGGATTTTATCGGTGAGTATCACACCGGATGAGGAAAATGCTCTTAATCAGCTAGACCGATTGTTCGTTCGGGGGCAATCTCCCGCAAAACCTTTTGTCGAAGATGCCATTACTGATAGTTACAAACGTCTGATTAAGCCCAGTATCGAGAACGAATTTGCCAAGCTTTCCAAAGAAAAGGCCGATGCTGAAGCGATTACGATTTTCACGGGTAACCTCCGACAATTGCTACTATCTTCACCTTTGGGACAAAAACGGGTATTAGCCATTGACCCCGGTTACCGAACGGGTTGCAAAACTATTTGTCTGGATGCTCAGGGTAACCTGATTGCCGATACTGTGATTTATCCTTTTGATAAAAAACAAGAAGCTGAAGGTAAAATTCGTCAACTCATTGCTACCCATAGAATAGAAGCTTTAGCCGTTGGTAACGGAACGGCAGGACGCGAAACGGAAGATTTCCTCAAAAGCCTAAATCTGGATTTGCCCATTTTTATGGTTTCGGAGCAGGGGGCTTCCATTTACTCAGCTTCGGAGGTAGCCCGCGAAGAATTTCCCGATAAAGACATTACCGTTCGCGGAGCCGTGTCCATTGGTCGGCGATTGATGGACCCCTTGGCTGAGCTAGTAAAGATCGATCCCAAATCCATTGGTGTAGGTCAGTATCAGCACGATGTAGATCAAAGCGATTTGAAGAAGAGTCTGGATACCGTTGTCGAGAGCTGTGTGAACGCCGTCGGGGTTAACCTGAATACGGCCAGCAAACACTTGCTGAGTTATGTGTCAGGGCTGGGTTCTTCGCTGGCTCAGAACATTGTTACCTATCGCAAGGAGAATGGGGCATTCAAGTCCCGAAAAGAACTTATGAAGGTGCCACGGCTGGGCAGTAAGGCTTTTGAGCAGTGTGCGGGATTCCTTCGTATTCCTGAAGCGGGCAACCCTTTGGATAACTCGGCGGTTCACCCCGAAAGTTATGGCATCGTTGAGCACATGGCGAAAGATCTGGGTATTACCGTTAAACAACTCATTGAACAGCCCGAACAGCGAAAAAAGGTATCGTTAGCCAAATACGTTACTGAAAAAGCAGGATTACCCACCTACAGGATATTATCTCTGAGTTGGAAAAACCCGGTCGGGACCCTCGTCAGCCTCTGGCTGCATTTGAATTTGATGCTTCCGTTCGCAAACCTGAAGACTTGAAAGAAGGCATGATTCTGCCCGGAATCGTGACGAATATTACCGCTTTTGGTGCGTTTGTAGACGTTGGCGTAAAACAAGACGGCCTTGTTCACGTTTCTCAATTAGCCAATCGTTTCGTCCGTGATCCGAATGAAGTCGTTAAGTTACAACTACAGGTTCAGGTGAAGGTAGTAGAGGTCGATTTAGCCCGCAAACGGATTGCCCTGAGCATGAAATTCTAAGCTTATACAAGTCTTTTATCGGATTCAGGGATCTGAAAAATATGCTTGAAAAATTGTCGTTTTCAAAGCTGAAACATTACCTTCAAGCCGATAAGAGACTTTTCTATGCAAAGTTTTTTACAAGCCAACCACTTTTAATAAGTTGAAAATCAGACCTGTTCTGTGATTCGCTTTCATCATTTACTTAAACTTCGGCCTATGAGTTTTCGGATATTTCCGCTCCTTTGTATGCTGAGTATTTTACTTAGTTCCTGTGAATTATTTCGTACCACTACTCGATCAGCTCCGGCCACCCGGCAGACCGCTGGTCGTCCGGTACATCGGCCTGCTGCCGGTAACGCTGGTCACGTAGCCCGCTCGGCGGGAGGAACCGCTTCCAGTAATACGGCCTCCCGGCCTTATATTCCGATGACTAAAAAAGCGGAGTATAACCCCAAAGCGGTTCGTTACAACAATTACGTCGTTAATGACTTAATCAACACGGCGAAAAGTTACGGCGGAACGAATTACCGTACGGGTGGAGGCACCAGTGTGGGGCTAGACTGCTCGGGGCTGGTTCAGGTAAGTTTCAAACAGATTGGCTTGAAATTACCCCGCACCGCCTCCGAACAGGCTGTGGTAGGGCAGACCATTCACGTGAATGACTTACGCCCCGGCGACCTCGTTTTTTTCAATACCGATTTTAAAGGAAAGTCCATCTCCAAAATCAATCACACGGGCATAGTTACGCACGTGAACGGAGATCAGGAGGTTATGTTTATCCATGCTTCCAGTAGCCGCGGGGTCATTGAAGATAACCTGTACGCGGATTACTGGCAGCGGGGATTCATCAAGGCTACTCGGCTGCTTGACTAAGCCCGAAGTCTTTCCCAGTCGGGGTGTCTCTGCAGATAGATCCGAATAAAAGGGCAGTACGGCACCATTTTCAACTGGTTTTCTTCAAGGTATTGAAAAACCTTTTCAACGATGGCTGAGCCTACGCCTTGTCCTTCGTAATGCTCCGGCACTTCGGTGTGGTCCAGTGCCAGCGTCTGATCATCCAGCCAGCGGTAGGCTACAATAGCCATGTCGTTTTCAAGGGGTAACTCAAATTGTTGATCAGCTTCGTTATGGTGAAGGGCTATCTTCTTGATTTCCATAGAGATAAGTTGGTAATGCTCAAGTAAAAACGTTGAATATCCCTCGCTGAAAGGTGAGGGATATTTTTGAATCAGGCGGAAGGATAATCTACTTGTTCTCCCGTATGAATGGTGCCTTTGGGTTCACGCAGGTACTTCCATCCTTCACTTATAAATCCTGTTCCATAGCCAATCATTTGCACAAAAACGGCCTGAATACTGAGACTTGCCACTGTAATGCTTTTATTCTGTCGCCAGGAATCAAAGAAAATCATCAGGCAGTACATCAGTAATACCAGCACTGAAAGTTGAAACAAGGGTTTGAAAATAAGCAGCTGCAGCGGGAAACTGAAAATCCAGACGGTAAAGGCCGCCGGGAAAAAATGAACCAGCTTTAACGTATCCGGGAAAAAGCGGGTTATGTTAATCCGGGCCCGACCAAAGAACTTCAACTGGCGGAAGAAGGCCGGGAAGTTACTGCGGCGTTTATGGTAAATGAAAGCTTCGGGTATCAGGGCACTTTTAAAGCCCAAAGAAAGGGCTTTGATACTAAAAATAATGTCTTCACCCATGCGGGTAATGCGAAAGCCGCCCGTCTCTTCCCATACGTTTCGGCTCAGTCCCATATTAAAGCTCCGGGGATGAAAAGTTCCTCCGGCATTTTTCGCTTTGCCACGAATGCCTCCGGTTGTGAACAGGGAAGTCATGGAGTAACTAATGGCCTTCTGAATGGGGCTGAAACTGGGATGGTCGCGGTCAGGTCCACCAAATAAGTCCAGCTTTTGCCGATCAATTTCCCGATTGACAATTTCCAGGTAATTCGGTTCTACCAGAGCGTCCGAATCCAGAATAATAAACCAGTCACCCGTGGCTCGTTGCATGCCGTAGTTACGGGCAAAGCCCTGTCCGCTGTTTGGTTTTTCGTAATAATGAATCGCCATTTGAGCAGCAAACAGCTTGGCTACTGCTTCCGCCCGAATCTGGGACCCATCCTCAACCACGACCACCTCAAAATAAGGGTAGGTTTGCTGGGCTAAAGTTTCAAGTAACTCTGCCAGTTCGTCCGGGCGATTATAAACGGGAATAATGATTGAAAAACGACGCATAGAAAACGAAAGAAGGACAAAACTATAAAGCTTTGCCCTTCTTTGTATATGAAATTTTGAACGAATTACGCTCCGCCTAATACTTCGATCAGGGATACTTCGTGAGCCGCTATGATCTGGTCTACGATTTCATCCGTCAAGGCATGCGAGAGGAAGAGGCTTTCAAACTGCGAAGGAGCCAGGTAGATACCACGTTTGAGCATCGCCTGGAAGTAGGCTCCGAAAAGCGTCAAATCAGAAGCCTTCGCTGAATTGAAATCGGTTACTTTTTCTTCGTTAAAGAAAAGCGTGTACATCGAACCAATCCGGTTGATCGTATAGTTTTTCCCAGCTTTCTTGTTTCCGGCTCGTAATCCATTTTCCAGCTTGGCTCCAATACGATCCAGCTCGGCATAAACGCCGGGATTTTCATTCAGGTACGTCAACATGGCTTTACCCGCCGCCATCGCGATAGGGTTACCCGAAAGCGTTCCTGCCTGATAAACCGGGCCCGCCGGAGAAACGAAATCCATGATTTCTTTTCGTCCGCCGTAAGCTCCTACGGGCATACCACCGCCAATGATTTTTCCTAAAGTAGTCAGATCAGGACGAACGGAAGTAATGCCCTGGAAACCGGAAGCTGAAAGCCGGAATCCGGTCATTACTTCATCGAAGATTAATAAAATTCCTTCCTGATCGCAGAGTTCGCGAAGACCTTCCAGAAAACCAGGTTCCGGCAAAACCAGCCCCATGTTACCTACGACGGGTTCCAGGATGATTGCTGCGATTTGGTTTTTGTTGGCATCAACCAGAGCTTTAACTGCAGTCAGGTCGTTAAACGGTGCAGTTAAGGTATCATTGGCTACCCCCTTAGTTACACCGGGGCTGTCAGGAACGCCCATGGTTACGGCACCGCTACCGGCAGCAATCAGAAAGCTATCGCCGTGCCCGTGGTAACATCCTTCAAACTTGATCATTTTTTCGCGACCTGTGAAGCCACGAGCCACACGAATGGCCGACATGGTAGCTTCCGTTCCAGAGTTAACCATGCGAACTTTCTCAATCGAGGGAACCATCGAAATGATTAACTCGGCCATTTCTACCTCACGACGCGTAGGAGCTCCGAAAGAGAAGGAATGCTGAACAGCATCCGAAACAGCTTTTTGAATCATTTCGTTGGCATGCCCCAGAATCATCGGACCCCAGGAATTAATCAGATCAACGTAGGTGTTATCGTCTTCATCGACCAGATAGCTCCTTTCGCCGATTTAATAAAGATCGGGTTACCACCCACCGCCCGGAACGCCCGAACCGGAGAGTTCACACCGCCCGGAATGACTTCTTTTGCTTGCTGAAAAAGTTGTTCTGAATTAGTCATAGTATAGAGCTAAGCAGAGTAACCGAGGCATTTGCCTGTCTGGTACTTCGCTTATTATTTGACGGGAATGAATTGATAGTTACTGAATTTAAGAATCGTAAAGTTCTGATTGTCGTTGGATTGCCGATAATCGAAACCGCCCAGTGTGTACCCGTTTGTATAGGCCTGACTGTGGGCACCTTTTGTAAAGTCCGAACCAAATTTCCCCAGCATTCGACCAAAAAACAGCATGGTGTCATAGCCGAGATAAGCATAAGTAGAAGGGAAAAGGTTATACGTATTCAGGTATTGCTGACGAAATTCCAGCGTAACCGGTTCGGCATCGTTGGCGTACATGGAGTCAAAAAAATAAACCTGAGGGCCTTTAAAAGTGTAAGCGGATGCCGTTGCCATGTTGAAGGATTGATAAGAAACCAGCAGAGGCGACGGAAGCGTACTTTTATTATACCAGGACATCACGCTTGGGCCGGAATTCTGGTAAAGTGCCAGGATATGTCCGGGCTTTTGTCCTTTTAAATCCGTGGTAATCGTTTCGCTCAATCCGCGTTTTAGTCCCAGAATTTTAAATCCATTTTCTTTTGCCAGGGATGCATACGTAACCGCCAGCAACGAATCCTGACGACTGCTACCATAGGTGATGTAGGTGGTTTTAGGCGTAAAACGGTTGGCAAATTGGAGCAATGCTTTCGCCTGTGATTCGGTGGAAGGCTGGGTTAAATACGTCAGATTCTTGAGCAGGGAGCTATTGGTCGAAATCGGGTTAACGATGGGAATATTCCGTTCCGCCGCCCAGGCAGAAGCAATTTCGTAACTAATCGGATACAGCGGCCCGATTAATAAATCCGTTTGCTGAAATGGTTCGTTTCCAATGAGCCGCTTCATGCTGGCTTCTGAATTATCTACTTCATACGCCTGAATATTGATGGTAACCGATTCTTTCTGGAGCTTCTTTACCGCCATCTGAATGCCATCGTATAAGTCTATAATAAATTGATTTGAGTTGTTGGAAGTACCCAATTCATTGAGCCGGAATGGGAATAATACGGCTACATTATACGACTGTTTTTTACCTTTTGCGGGAACGTTAACCGTAGGCTTTTTCTCCGTTATCGCTTTTTCAATGGCTTTGGGCTTGATAGAAAAACGATTGATGAGTTTATCTGCCAAATCCAGATCGGCCTTGCTGGACGAGCGTTTACGAATGAGGTAAACCAGGTTTTCAGCGATAACAGGATCCGTCGAGTACTTGGCATTCAACTGTTTTAACGTGGAAATATCCGTGCATTGAGACAGGTAATAATTCTCCATCGTGCGGGCATCTTCCGTGATTCTGGAGTCGGGGAGCCGTTTGAGAGCGTCTACTGCCGGGATGTATTGTTTTTCTTCGAAGAGGATATTGGCGTAGAGGTAACGGGCCTCGTCAATTTTATTCCATTTGGGATAACGAGTTTCAAGCTGACGCAGATAGGAGCGACTTTCCGCAAGTTTATTACTCTTGAGCGAAGCCAGAGCCATGAAGTAATGACTGTACGGAACGAGTTCGTTCTGGTAACGGGAGGAAGTCAGCGGAGCAAAGTATTCACGGGCCTGCTCGTATTTTTTTTCGCGAATGGCCCGCTCGCCTTTCTGATACGCCTGTTGATACTCCTCAGGAATCGTTTGAGCAATGGAGGTGAGGGTAAAGAAAATTCCCAGAAAAAGGATGATGGTTCTACACATGAAAAAGTCTTTAAGCAAAAATAGGAACAGGATCAGTGAGGGACGCTATTTCTAAAAAGGTTTCGTGAAAAAGAAGATGCCATTAAAGTACAAAAAGCCCCCGACCAGTGCAGTGAGGGGCTTTTCGTAGCTTCATAAGCTGAAATTATTTTTTCTTCTTAGCCTGAGCTTCTGCCTGCTTTTTCGCCTCTTCTGCGGCTTTCAGTTGCTTATCAAGCATTTCTGAGAATTTCGAACGTTTTTTCTCGCCTGTAGCGATTTTACGACGGTTTTCATTCAGAATAGCTTTGATTTTGTCTTCGTCCACAAATCGCTTAATGATCTGCTGTTGTCCAACGGTAATCAGGTTGGATACCAGATAATACCAGGCCAGACCTGCAGGGAAGGAGTTCATAATGAAGAAGAACACCAGTGGCATGATGTAACCCAGCGTACGGTAATCCACCGGACCAGCCGCAGCGGGAGTCGTCTGGTTGTTATAGTACGCAAACAGAATGCTGGAACCCGTCATCATCAGGGTAAATAAGCTGATGTGATTACCAAGAACGGGCAATGAGAAACCGAAATGAATCAAATCGTCATACGCCGAAAGGTCATTTGACCACAGGAAAGGCTGCTGACGTAACTCAATCAGGTT
This sequence comes from Siphonobacter sp. SORGH_AS_0500, assembly GCF_002838835.1. Classification (GTDB taxonomy): domain Bacteria; phylum Bacteroidota; class Bacteroidia; order Cytophagales; family Spirosomataceae; genus Siphonobacter. Next base: position 52,921 of record NZ_NHPP01000023.1, on the reverse strand, counting down.
TGGGAAAAGGAAGAACACCGACATCAGAATGGGCAGCGTGAGTAACTGTGGGATACAACCGGAAAGGGGGTTGACACCTACCTGCTGATACAGTTTCATTTGTTCCTGCTGCATTTTCTGAGCATCGTCACCGATCTTTTCTTTCAGTTCGTTTAACTCAGGTTGCAGCACCCGCATTTTCGCCATCGAGATATAACTCTTGTACGTTAAAGGAGTCAGGATCAACTTGATGATTAATACCAGAACCAGAATCAGAATACCGTAGTTCGAAATAAATCCACCCAGAAGGTTGAATAGGGGAACGAACACAAAACGGTTGACGGGTTTCAGGAAAGCATAACCCAGGTATACGTTTTCGTTGAATTCGGGAGCTACCTGCGAAGTCAGTTGGTAATCGTTAGGGCCAAAGTATAACTTGAATTTACCCTTACCCGCTGCCAGATCAGCCGCCGGGATTTGCACTTCTGCTTCCAGCGTTTTCAGGTTTTCCTGATTGTTATCAGGGAAGGCCGTTGATTTCAGCTTAACTCCTGAAAGATTAGTACCTTCACCTATCAGACCCGAAACGAAGTACATTTGCTTGAAGGAAAGCCATTTAGCGGGCTCTTCGAGCGTTTTTTCTTCCGTTCCTGAACTATTGGGGCTTAAATGATCGAAAGATTCGTCAGCAGTGAAGTAGTTAATGGTACTCTCGTTACGGAGTTTATTCACATCCTTTTCTGTCCGATCTACTTTGTGTGACCAGAACAGACGAGCGTTGCCACCAAAATTTTTAGCGGCCACGTCATAGGCGATGGAGAATCCGCTACCACCTAAGGTATAGCGTTGTTCGATGGTTTGACCACCCGCCAGAGCGAGGGTAAATACTACTGAACCTGAACCTGCTTCCGCTACTACCTGGCTTTGGCTGTTCGTGGCGAAAAATAATTGGCTCACGTCTACTTTACCGGGGCCATTGGGTAACTCAAGACCGAGTTTAGAACCTTTTTCGTCGAACAGGTATAGAGGTTTCTGATCGAAGGTCTTGTAGTTTTTCAGTAATACTTCTTTAATCTGACCACCCTTCGTGCTGAATTTGACGCGAACGTCTTTGTTCTCAAGGACGACATCTGAAGCAGTGCCTTTGGCGGCTGATGCGAATGTTCCTAAGGCGGCGGTATCAAGCGTGGCGGTAGGGGCGACGTTTTTCTGAGGGACTCCGGCTTGCTGGGGTTTCTGGGGTTGCGGCTTTTCTTCAGGCACCAAAAGCTGATACCCAAGTAACATGCCAACAATCAAAAGCAACCCAATGATGGTATTACGATCCATAAGGATGTTTTAAGTGGGGAGATTATTCGTCTCCGGCTGGTAATGAAATGAGACAATTTAAAAATAAGCACGCAAAGTTCGTAAACAATCACGAAAGCCCGACCTATGGATTCAATTTTTCCAGAAATGAATGGAAATTTAGTTTGAACGGTAAAGTCGGCACGAACAGAAGTCAAGCTTATAAACGTAGAAATTACCCAGTCGAAACTAAAGAATACTTTAGAGACAACTGGGTAACTACTTATGTACTAGTTCATTAAGAACATGATCTTAGTTAGCAGGTACGCTAACAGACTCCCGCTTTGCCAGCGAGTAAGTCAATGCGGCTTTCACGAATTTCACGAAAAGCGGAGCCGGGTTTAACACCGTACTTTTATACTCAGGGTGGAACTGAACCCCGATAAAGAAGGGGTGTACTTCTGATTTCAGCTCGATAATCTCAACCAGTTTGCTTTCGGGGTTAATACCGGATGTAACCAGCCCAGCCGCATTCAGTTGTTTCAGGTACGCGTTATTGAATTCATAACGGTGACGGTGACGCTCGGAAATCTTCGTCTTTCCGTAGATCGCATGAGCTAAAGAATCCTTTTTCACATCGCAGGGCCAGGCTCCCAGACGCATCGTACCGCCTTTTGCCTTAATGCCTTTTTGCTCGGCCATCAGATCAATAACGGGGTTTGGCGTTTCAGGCTCCAGTTCGGACGAAGAAGCATTAGCGATACCAGCCACGTTACGAGCGTACTCGATAACGGCCATTTGCATCCCTAAGCAAATACCAAAGAAAGGAATCTTGTTTTCGCGAGCCAGTTGTACCGCCCGGATTTTACCTTCCAGACCGCGTTCTCCGAAGCCCGGAGCGACCAGAATGCCATCCATACTCAGTAATAAGTCGATAGTATCCTGTTGTTCCAGCGTTTCGGATGAAATCCATTCTACTTTCACGCGGCATTCGTTTTCGGCACCGGCGTGGTTAAACGCTTCCGCGATGGACTTATACGCATCTTTCAATTCAACGTATTTACCGACCAGAGCCACAGTAATTTCTTCCGTTGGGTTTTTGAATTTACCCAGGAAGTCCTTCCACGAGTCCAGATCGGGTTCCTGATCGTTATACAGGTTGAGTTTGTAGAGAGCTCGCTGATCGAGTTTCTCTTTTTTCATCAACAAGGGAACGTCATAGATCGTATCGGCATCGATGGACTCGATTACGTCATTAGGCTGTACGTTGCAGAACAAAGCGATCTTCCGACGCATGTCAGTTGGGATCGGATGCTCCGTGCGGCAAACCAGAATGTCAGCTTGAATACCGGATTCTGAAAGCGTGCGTACCGAGTGCTGCGTGGGCTTGGTTTTTAACTCACCCGCTGAACTCAGGTAGGGTACCAGCGTCAGATGAATAAAGAGCGTGTTGTGTTCTCCCAATTCGTACTTGAGCTGACGGGCCGCTTCAATGATCGGTAAGGATTCGATATCACCTACGCAACCCCCAATTTCCGTAATGACAATATCAAACTGGCCCGTATTACCTAAAGCCGTAATGCAGCGTTTGATCTCGTCCGTAATGTGAGGAACCACCTGAACCGTCTTGCCAAGGTATTTACCCTCGCGTTCGGCCATGATGACGTTGTAGTAAATACGACCCGTGGTAACGTTGTTGTCCTGAGACGTAGGAACGTTCAGGAAACGCTCGTAGTGACCTAAATCTAAGTCGGTTTCGGCCCCGTCATCGGTAACATAGCATTCACCGTGCTCATAAGGATTGAGCGTTCCGGGATCTACGTTGATGTAGGGATCAATTTTTTGAATGGTAACTGAAAGGCCCCTGGCTTGCAGAAGTTTAGCTAACGAGGAGGCGACAATGCCTTTGCCGAGAGAAGATGCAACCCCGCCCGTAACAAAGATATATTTCGTCGGTTTGACCGTGGACATGAAACGACGTGATGTTTGTGTACGGGATGCAAAGATAATAGCAAAAAAGTAGATTTGAAGGTATAGGCTAGACAGTTTTTTTTGAAGTGGGAGGTAAGATTTTGGTCATCAGCGGGTTGTGTAGCTCAAAAAATGTTTAAAAATAACAGAGTTTCCAACCTTAAAGTAAAATCTGGGGTCTGATTGAAAACTTATATCCTATGAAAAATATACTTTTAATTCTGGTTGGATTATCTCTGGTAATGTCCTGTAAAAAGGAGGCCGAAGTCAAGGTTGATGCTTGTATGAACGCCGGGGCAACGGACGTCAGTACTGCAGAAAAACTGTTGGTAGGCATTTGGCAACTAAAATATAGTAGGGGCTGGACCTATTCCGAAGATGTCCCATCGGTAGTGTTAGCCTTTCAGGACAACAAGCAGGTAACTGTGTCTAAAAACAATCAGGTCATTTACAAAGGAGTTTACGGCATTAGAAGCTCAAATCAGTCGCTGTTTTTAATGGATTCATCCGGTAAGTATCAATACAGAGGAACGGACTATCTAACGGGCCAGATTCAGGTGTGTGAGCAGAATTTAATCATAGATCAGGGTTCTGCGGCAGATTGGCCCATTTATGGCTATACTAGAAAAGATACTTTGCAGAAATAAAAAGAGCCTGGATTTGCAAATCCAGGCTCTTTTTATGCGAGATATGTTGTTAAAACGGCACTTATTGGGCTATTGTTGTGTTTATGAAAAATAAGGCCATAGTTTTTCATGAAATTAACCCAGCAATGCAGCAGCAACCAATTTATGAACTAAATATTCAGCCTTACCCTGCTTTGGCTGAACAGCGGCGACGCCCTCCCTCAGTGGTGTATTTCTCTAATTTAACTAAAACGGTAGAATTCTTATTAACCACTTTACAGATTCATGGATGGGACGCTCAACTGAGTTACTCGACCATCTACAGAAACTTACAGATCAGGGACAAATTCTGGCAGGATTACGAAGTGAGTGGAGTAAAATTTTTCCGGGTCACGATTTCCAAACAGCTATTGAACCCGGTGTTACCAACCGTAGAAATGGAAGATTATCCTAGAAAACGGTAAATGAGTTTTGAGCGGCCGCCGTTGCGGTTTTGAGTTTTGAGTTTTGAGTTTTGAGTTTTGAGTTTTCAGTTTTCAGTTTTCAGTTTTCAGTTTTCAGTTTTCAGTTTTCAGTTTTCAGTTTTCAGTTTTCAGTTTTCAGTTGGAAAGTGAAAACCAATAAAGATAGGGGAGATGTTTGGAAATGAGAATACTAACCCCGGAGGGGTTGAACCTGAATAGCCCCGGATGATAATCCGGGGTTCCCCATGGACGGACCCTCCCCATGGCGGAAAGTGCAAATCTATAAGGGTAGAGAAGGCGTTTGGAAATGGGAATCATAACCCCGGAGGGGTTTAATTATGAATAGCCCCGGATGATAATCCGGGGTAACAATCCGGGGACGACGATTAGGGAAGGCGTTGCCCGAATTGTAATTCTCCGGCCATGTCTCAATTTCTGAAGGAAGTGGTTGGTGAGGACACCAACCACGGGGAAAAATGAGAATAGTAACCCCGGAGAGGTTTAATTATGAATAGCCCCAGGTGCAACCCGGGGTGAGATGAAAGGTAAATAGATCCGTTCTGGATGGACCCGTTCTGGATGGACCCTCCGCCCTGGCTGGTGTCCTCACCAGCCAGTCTGCTCAGGTTTCAATTTTTGAAGTAAGTGGTTGGTGAGGACACCAACCACGGGGGAAAATCCATAAAGTTAGGGGAGACGTTTGGAAATGGGAGGTATAACCCCGGAGGGGTTGAACCTGGATAGCCCCGGATGATAATCCGGGGTAACAATCCGGGGACGACGATTAGGGAAGGCGTTCCCCGAATTGTAATTCTCCGGCCAAGGTTTCAATTCCTGAAGGAAGTGGCTGGTGAAGACACCAACCACGGGGAAGTGGCTTTTCCTATTCAACCCAGAATCCTCCACCCAAAATCCTGCAACGATCTTCCTAAAAGTTGTAAGGGAAACCAGTCCAGAAAAGGCGAAATTTGTAGAGTAATGAAAACGGACATGGAAACAACAGAAGCAGCAGTGAATAAAGTACGTATACCCGTAACAGGTATGAGCTGTGCGGCTTGTGCTCGCAGTGTTGAGACGGTGCTTTCCAGACAACCCGGCGTTTCTGAAGTAGCGGTTAATTTTGCGGATGAGTCGGCTCGGATTACGCTGAATCCTCAAGAAACCTCATTAGAAACTTTACAGAAAGCCGTCCAGAATATAGGATATGGCTTAATTCTGGATGCTGAAAATGCTCAGGAAAAACAGGCCGAGTACAAAGAAAACCGTCTGAAAAATCTTCAGAAAAGCCTGATCTGGTCGGCGGTCTTCACCTTTCCGGTTTTTATACTCGGCATGTTCTTCATGGACTGGCCGCCTGCCAATTACCTCATGTGGGCCTTAAGTACACCCGTGCTCTTCTGGTTTGGCCGCAAGTTTTTTGTCAATGCAGTAAAGCAGGCCCGTTATGGGCAAACGTCGATGGATACACTCGTGGCCATGAGTACGGGTATTGCGTATGCATTCAGCGTTTTTAATACCGTATATCCTGAATTCTGGCATCGCCAGGGCTTGCATCCGCACGTTTACTTTGAGGCGGCGGCTGTTGTGGTGACCTTCATTCTGGTAGGTAAATGGCTGGAAGAGCGGGCAAAATCCAATACGTCATCCGCCATTAAAAAACTGATGGGTTTACAGCCTCAAACGGTTATTCGGGTTGAAAATGGGGAAGAAGTAGAAGTTGCCTTATCCGAAGTAGGCGTAGGAGATCGGCTCGTAGTAAGACCGGGCGATAAGATTCCAGTGGATGGTCAGGTAAAGTCAGGACAATCGTATGTCGATGAAAGCATGATTTCCGGGGAACCCGTTCCTGTAGAAAAATCAAAGGGTAAAAAGGTATTCGCGGGAACCGTCAACCAGCAGGGAAGTTTTCACTTCATTGCTCAGAAAGTAGGCTCAGAAACCTTATTGGCTCAGATTATTCAAATGGTACAGGAAGCTCAGGGAAGCAAAGCCCCTGTGCAGCGGATGGTGGATACAATCGCCGGAATCTTTGTGCCCGTTGTGGTCGGTATTTCGATCATTACTTTTATCGTATGGCTGATTTTGGGGGGCGAAAACGCTTTAACCTATGCCTTACTTAATGCCATTACGGTATTGGTAATTGCCTGTCCTTGTGCCCTCGGGCTGGCTACGCCGACGGCGATTATGGTGGGAGTAGGGAAAGGAGCCGAGTTAGGCATTCTGATTAAAGATGCCGAAAGTCTGGAGCGAGCTCATCGGGTTACAACGGTGATTTTAGATAAAACCGGAACCATTACTGAAGGAAAACCAACGGTTACCCAGACGCTCTGGAAAGATGAACGCTATAAAGCCGCATTGATGGGACTGGAAAGTCAATCAACGCACCCCCTGGCTCAGGCGGTAGGGACCTATCTTAAAGCTGAAAAGATCAAATCGGCTTCATTCAGTAATCTGGAGAACGTTCCCGGAAAAGGTATTCAGGGGATTGCCGATGGTGAGCTTTTTCAAGTGGGTAACCCCAAATGGATGCAGGAACAGGGCTTTTCGCTGGAAGGCTGGCCCGTGTCCCAGTGGCAGTCAGAAGCCAAAACGGTAATTGTCTTTGCTAATCAACGGGAGGTCATTGGATTATTGGCTGTTACCGATCCCGTGAAAAAAACGTCTCGCGAAGCCATTACGCAACTGCATAAAAATGGCATCGAAGTCATGATGCTGACGGGCGACAATGCTCAAGCAGCGGCAGCCGTAGCCCGTGAAGTAAACCTGGATCAGTTTCGGGCGGAGGTGTTACCGGGCGAGAAAGCCGATGTGGTGAAAGCATTACAGGCTCAGGGAAAAGTAGTGGCCATGGTAGGCGATGGCATCAATGACTCGCAGGCACTGGCTCAGGCAGATGTTAGTGTCGCCATGGGACAGGGCTCGGACGTGGCGATGGATGTCGCAAAAATGACGCTCATTTCAAGTGATTTGCAGCAGTTACCCAAAGCTCTACGACTCTCGCGATTAACTGTCAAGGCTATTCGTCAGAATTTATTCTGGGCCTTTATTTATAACCTGATTGGAATTCCCATTGCGGCGGGTGTGTTATTCCCCGTGAATGGATTTTTATTAAACCCCATGATTGCCGGAGCAGCAATGGCTCTAAGCTCAGTATCGGTGGTGACGAATAGCTTATTACTGAAATACCGTAGGGTTTAATTTTGAATGAGTGAAGGATAGAATGAGTGAATTTTTGCTTTGACTCATCACCGTAATCGTTTGGTGCCTTCATCAATTAACCTAGGAAAAAACAACTGAAAACAAACAACCGTAAACTAACTCATGGAAACGCTTCAATTTAAAACCAATATCAACTGTAGTAACTGTGTCGCTAAAGTTTCTCCTTTTCTGAATCAGGAAGATTCGATTGATCACTGGAAAGTGGATACTAACAATCCTGATAAAATTCTCAGTGTCGAAGGAGAGGAACTGGATTCGGATGAGATTATTAAAACCGTTGAGAAAGCCGGTTTTAACGCGGAAGTAGTTGGTTAATTCAACTTCGTGAAAGTTTTTAACTTTCGGGAAGTTAAGTAAAAAAGGAGGCCGATTCTAACTTAGAATCGGCCTCCTTTGCTTATTAGGCTTCTACTGACAGCGGTTGGTTAACCGCTTCGTGCCAGGGTAAACCGTGCTGGTTCAGTAACTCCATGAATGGATCTGGATCAAGTTCTTCGCAGTTCCAAACGCCGGGTTGCATCCAAACGCCGTCGCACATCAGCTTGGCACCGATCATTGCGGGAACACCCGTTGTATAACTTACACCCTGAGCTTGCGTGTCTTTATAGGCATCCTGGTGTTTACAGTTATTCCAGACGAAATAGGTCTTCTCTTCACCGTCTTTACCGATACCACGAATCTGGCAACCAATAGAGGTTTCGCCCGTATAATTTTCGCCCAGCGTTCCGGGTTCGGGTAATACGGCTTTCAGGAATTCCAGTGGAACGATGTCCTGGCCCTGGAATTTGATGGGCTGAATGCTGGTCATTCCGACATTTTCAAGAACCTGAAGGTGAGTAATGTACTGCTGACCAAAAGTCATCCAGAAACGAGCCCGTTTCAGGGTTGGAAAGTTCTTCACCAGCGATTCGAGTTCCTCGTGGTAAAGTACGTAACTTTCTTTTTCACCTACGTTAGGATACGCAATGGGCTTGTGAATGCTCATCGCGGGGATTTCTACCCATTCCCCATTTTCCCAGTAACGACCCGGTTGCGTAATTTCCCGGATGTTAATTTCTGGGTTAAAGTTCGTGGCAAACGCTTTTCCGTGATCACCCGCATTACAGTCCACGATATCCAGGTACTGCATTTCGGAGAACTGATGTTTGTTTGCATAGGAAGTAAACACCTGCGTAACACCGGGGTCAAATCCGCAACCCAAGAGAGCCATCAAACCCGCTTCTTTGAAGCGTTCCTGATAAGCCCATTGCCAGGAGTATTCAAACTTGGCTACATCTTTAGGCTCGTAGTTGGCCGTATCGAGGTAATGCGTTCCCGTTTCCAGACAGGCATCCATGATGGTCAAATCCTGGTAAGGAAGAGCCACGTTGATGACCATGTAAGGCTTGAATTCATTGATTAATGCAACCAGTGCAGGAACATTATCCGCATCAACGGCTGCGGTTTGGATAGGCGTAGGCAGACCGTGTTCGGCTGCTTCCGCTGCAATTTTATCGCATTTAGACTTTGTACGAGAAGCCAGCAGAATTTCACTGAAGGAATCCGGGTTCATGGCTACTTTTTTGGCAACTACGTTACCAACGCCACCTGCACCAATAATTAAGACTTTCTTGCCCATTTTCAGTTGTGTATGAACGAACGAGTGTTTTGAGGGTTCTAAACTTAACCAACAACAGAAGTTACCCCTTTTCAGACCTGAGTCCTAAGGCTGGATTTTAGCTTCTTTTGAGTTCTTCGGCCGCAAAAATAGTAGTTCCAGTGAAAAAGGGGTGACTATTCCTCGTTGTTTACAAAAATTTAAAACCAAAAACAACTCCCCACACAAAGACATAATGGGCGAAAAAGATGGCCATGAGATAGGCCGAAAGCTTTACCCGGGGTGGTCGGGGATGAATTTTAAGCACAGTGCCCCAGAAGCCAACAGCCAGAATTCCGCTGGCCGTACCCAGAATAAGAACAGACCACCAGTCGGGCTGTAGAAGTTCTTTCCACCAAATCCAGCCATAGACTAATGCAAAAGCAAAGCCTATAGCGTAATGAACCAGCGTGCCAACAATCACCGCCAGGGGACTTGTCGATAATTCACCGTTGGGTCCGGTTTGGAAGGTAAGTAAGGTGCCTAATACATTGATAACTTTTGTTCTATAACCCGTTATAAAACTTAGGATATACATGAATAAAGTCATGGCAGAAGTACCCGCCAGACTGGCGATAAAAAGGGCAGGAAAGTTCATGGATTGGTAAATTGGTTTCCTCAACTGGGTAAAGAAGTATTCCAATTTTGACCGTAATGGGTGCTAATACTCAAGTAAAAATAAAATAAACTTTTGCCTTAGTATCTTTGCAGGGTATTGTTATCAATTCTTATGTCATTCCACTCTCTGGGTCTATCCGAGGCTTTACTTCAAGCCATTGCCGAGCAGTCATACACCACACCTTATCCTATTCAACAAGAGGCCATTCCGGTTATTCTGAATGGAAAAGATGTGTTGGGAATTGCTAAAACCGGTTCGGGGAAAACCGCCAGTTTTGCCTTGCCTGTTCTGGAGTTACTTCAGAAAACCTCGCCCGCCCACAATCGCTTTATCAAAGTTCTGATTCTGGTGCCCACGCGGGAATTAGCCGTTCAGATTGCCGAAGTCTTTCAGGGATTTAGTAAAAAATTACCCCGAAAAGTGCGAACGCTAGCGGTATACGGTGGAGTTTCCATCAATCCTCAAATGCAGCATCTGCCCGGAACGGACGTATTAGTGGCCACGCCCGGACGTTTGCTTGACCTGCTGGATAATCATGCTCTTTCGCTGGCTCAGGTTAATACGTTGATCTTGGATGAGGCCGATAAAATGCTGAATCTGGGTTTTGAAGAAGAGATGAATAAAATCTTCGCCTTATTACCCCGAAAGCGTCAGAACCTCCTGTTTTCGGCGACACTAGCGGATTCAGTAGACGTGGTTCAAAAAAAGATATTAACCCAACCCGTTAAGATTGAAATAGAAGAACCCGAACTTGACCTCGATCAGATTCACCAGATCGCTTTTGCGGTAACAGCCGAGCGGAAGGGCCCGTTTTTACGCTACCTGATTAAGTCTGAAAACATGAAGCAAGTGCTGGTCTTCGTTTCATCCACCCGAACGGCTGATAATCTGGTTGTCAAGCTGAACAAGAACGGCATTCAGGCGTATGCCATGCATGGTCAGAAAAGTCAGGGAGCGAGGATGATGGCATTGAACCGCTTTAAATCCGGTGAAATTCAGGTATTAGTCGCCACCGATCTGATTTCTCGTGGAATTGATATTCAGTTTTTACCCTACGTCATTAATTTCGAGTTACCTCGTTCCCCGAAAGATTATGTCCACCGGATTGGCCGGACGGGTCGGGCTGATGCTTCCGGCGAAGCCATTTCGCTGATTACACCTGAAGATGAACATCATTTCAAGATTATTCAGAAAAAGATGAAAAAGCGGGTAGAAATTCTGGAGAGCAACCACATCGATTTACACGGGTATTAATGAGGCTCAGTTGATAGTTCTGAGTCGTTGTTTATTCGTATTTTCATCAGCGGCAGTGTCGCGATACGTCACAAGGAAACGAATTATTTGGCACTGGTTTTTAAAAAATAACGGAAAGAGTTAATACAGAACAAAACCTTTATTTTTTATGAATACCATTTCCATTCAACGAGTAGGTACCGCCATTGCTGTTGTAGGTAGCATTGTCGTACTTATTTTTTACCCGTTCCCGAACCCAACGTAAAAGCTCTTTTAGCAAGCAGCGGAAAGAGGTAGACGAAAATCTGTTAACTCCGGCCAATGAAACCTTCGGGATTATGTGGCCCACGATTTATACCGGAACTACGGCTCTCGCCGTTCACCAGGCCTTACCTGATCAGCTCGATAATCCCCGTTACCAGAAAGCGGTGCCTTGGTTAGTAAGTAGTTACGCTTTAAATAATGTCTTTACGTACTTCTTTGCTAAAGATGATTTGCTAAGTCGTCGTGCTGCGGCTTTAACTACGATTGCCTTATTACCCAATGCGTTGATGCTGCATGAAGCCCTGGAAATTGGTAAAACCAACGTTCCGCAGCCGGAACGCACTTTTCAAAAATCGATCAGTCTATATGCTGGTTGGTTAACGGCAGCTTCGGTGATTAGTGGAGGAAATTTGTTGTTACAATCGGGCATTAAAATACCTGAATCCTTAAAAGGGCAATTAACCTGCGGGGCTTTATCGCTGACGGCTACGTTGGGCATAGGTGTCGCCCGCAAACTGAATGATCCTTATTATTTAATTCCGTTCATCGCCGCCCTTGCTGGAATCGCCGCGAAACAGAAGAATGAGCGGAAGGAAGTAGCCCTTTGTGCTGCTACGCTGGCTGTAACGGTTGCTGGAGTTTTTGCCAAGCAGTTACAGGAATCCAAGCCTTTGGAACGTATTGAAGAATAGGGGGATTTTATGGTAAATATAACTTCCCGAAAAGCAACGTGCCCCGATTTAAACTTTCGGGAAGTTATAGAATTCTTACCTCGATTTACAGAATCAATTAATTGTAGAAGAAAGAAAAGATACTGCTAAGAACATTAGATCGTATCGTTTTTCTTAACAATTGCCATTCCTCTTCTTGTTTTTGAAGCATCAAAGCCGACGGCAATCCGCAAGTTAATATGGGTACCAGATAACCCTGATATAAAATTGGTTGGATTGACAGATAATCGGGCTTTATAGAAAAAGAAAGCTCGTTCCTGATAATCACTCTTTATTTTAAAAATACGACAAATTTCGATTCCGGCAGTTGGACCATATCCGATTAAAATCCGATCATCATCTTTATTTTTGCGGGGAGTAAACTCATTAACAGCAGCTCCAACAAAAGGAATATATACCCAATGATTGCGTTGAATTTTTCGCCCGTAAGTTAATTCTATGGCGGCTAGGTTCGTTTTAGTACCAGGTAACCAGTCTCCTTTTTTGTAAAAGTAATCTCTGGTTTTATTGCCTCCTAAATTCATATCAAAGCTGATTCTGGATTTAGCATGATCGAAGGAGAAACCCAAATTGAAGCTGGTAGCATCCGTAAAATACGATTTTGTCTTTCCTAGGAAAAAGTTTCTGCCAATGCCCGTATACAGGCCAATACTCCATTGAGTAAAGGTTTCAACTACCTCAACTTCAGGTGTTTGTTTGATTAACTCTGCAACTTTATTAGCCCAACGTTGAAGTGTAGCGGCGGACGGATCGGCGGTTAATTCCTGTTCAAATGCATTTTGCATTTGATTGGTGTTCTGTCTAACCTGAGCGTATAAATCATCCAGAATTCGTTGGGCTTGCTGAGGAGAATCCTTAATATCTCCAAGCTGCATAACCTTATATTTCAAAACCCTTGAAGCATAGCCCTGCATATCAAAAATAATCTGAGCGTATTTTAGATTTCTCGGATCTTCAGATTCCAGAGTCGAATGCCTCGGATCAAAAACTACTTCAGAAGTAACAATGGGTCTGAAACGCTGAAAGGTTATGGGGTTAATTTGATAATTAAAATTTAACTGTATGTCCAGATAATTCCGAGTAGTAACTTCTGAAAAATTTCGAAAGGACAGTTCAGTAGAGGGTGTCCAAATGATACGGTTTGACTGAGCAAAAGAGCTTACCGAAATCACTAATAAACTAATTACTTGATAGAGACGGGACATGTTAGGAAGGTGCGATTAAATGCCTTACAAATGTACCGATTTTGGATATTTATCACTAGAGGAAATAAGCATCTACGAAAAGAACCATAAGATAAAGAGTCAGCTTATATATGGGTTCTTTGTCTTCTTAAGTAATGCATACAGCGAGGCAGTCAGAACTAAAGTTTCCAGCGGTCTGTGCGAGATGTCATCTCGTTCCTACCCAAAATAGATATGTATTGATGTTTCTGACTCTTTTTAATACTTGGGCCAGTTGGAGGGTAAAAACAGAAGTAATCAATAGTGAATTAAATGAAATATAAAAGTCCGGCAAGCAATTGCCGGACTTATGAACGGGATTGGATAGAAGTTAATAACGCATTTGCTGCAATCGATCAAAAGCGGCTTCTTCCAGAGCTTCCTGATGGTCAGGGTGAGCAATGTGAATCAGAGCTTTAGCTCGCTGAGCCAGGTTTTTACCGTATAAATCAGCAACGCCGTATTCGGTCACGATGTAACGCGTGTGGGCACGTGTCGTTACCACGCCTGCTCCCTGTTTGAGAAGAGGTACAATTTTAGATTCACCCCGATTAGTAACCGAAGGAATGGCAATAATGGCTTTCCCATTCTGAGACAAGGTGGCTCCCCGAATGAAATCCATCTGACCGCCTACGCCCGAATACATCCGTGTGCCGATGGAATCAGCACAAATTTGTCCGGTAAGATCTACTTCAATAGCACTGTTAATGGCCGTTACTTTAGGATTCTGACGAATAATGGCCGTGTCGTTAACATAACCAATATCCAGCATAGACACCCCCGGATTATCATCAATAAAATCGTAAAGCTTACGACTACCTACGGCAAAGCTTGACACAATTTTTCCGGGGTGTATTTTCTTATGTTTACCCGTAATGATTCCTTTATGAACCAGAGGTAATAACCCATCGGAGAACATTTCGGTATGAACACCCAGATCGCGGTGATTTTCCAGATAGAGTAATACGGCATTAGGAATACCGCCAATTCCCATCTGAATGCAGGCTCCGTCTTCTACCAATCCCGCTACATTCCGACCAATGGCCGATTCGACGTCCGTGGGTCGACTCAATTCATGCTCATACAGCGGACGATCCACATAACTCATCGCCGTAAATTGCTGAACGTGAACAATTCCGTCTCCGTGTGAGCGGGGAACCTGCGGGTTAACCAGAGCGATTACTTTCTTCGCGGATTCAACGGCAGCTCTACTCACATCCACTGAAGTCCCAAGCGAACAATACCCGTGCTGATCCGGCGGTGAAACCTGAACGATAGCGGTATCCAGCGGCCAGATTCGATTTCGGAATAAATTGGGTACCTCACTTAAAAAAATGGGCAGGTATTGGGCGTATCCTTCCGCAACGGCTTTCCTCAGACTTGAACCAATAAAAATGGCATTGGGGAAAAAAGCGTGGCGAGCTTCGGGCTCAACCAGAGGAAAAGTTTTTCCCTCCAGGTGCATGTGAATGGTGTGTACGTCCTCCAGTTCGGATGCTCGCTGGGCCAGGGCCTCAATCAACGGCATGGGCGTAGCGGCGGCGGCCTGTATAAATACGCGTTCGTGACTTTCAATATGGCGAACCGCCTCGGCGGGCGATACATAGCTGTAATGATTCATGGTAATCTTTTGTCGAAAGAAAGGTCAAATTTGACGCGTCAAATTCGTACAAAAAATGAAGAATATCAGCTTTTGAAGAAAATTATTTAGAAATATTCTAAATAATTAAACTTTCCATGAAGTCAGATGGCCAGTGATCAGGAAGGTAACCCCTGACGAGAGGTAATTTACTTGACCCGAATGTACTTTTCAACGATGGTATGATTAATACCCAGTTCTTTGATTTCCTCCTTGCCCGTTTGAATAAGGGTATCCTGACGAAATTCAACCGTAAACTGAAAGCTTTTGCCTTCATAAGGCCGATAGCTGCAATACTCTACGTGTTCGGTGTATTGGTCCCCTTGCCAAGTGTAGGTACCACCGCCTCCGGCAAAAAAGGCAGTAGACGAATCTTTCCCGGCCTTCAAATCATGATTCAGAAAGGAGAAGTGAGTGTCATTGAGGATCTTGATCATTTTCCGACCGGAAAGGTCATCCGAAGTAGTCTTTCCCGCTTCAATTTTCTGGGCAGCCACCAGTTCCCAGCTTCCTTTTAATTCATTTTTGGGTTGACACGCGGTAATGAAAAGGAGAGCGAAAGCAAAAAAGGCGAGTTTCATTGGAGTATCATAGGTTTTAGAAGTCGTGAAGTAACAAAAAAGCATTGGATTTGAGTGTCTTTCTACTCAGATCATGGACCGTTGGTGTAAAAGATTTAGAGTCAGATTCAAAAGCTTTCTACTTTGAGATCAAGTCTTCATAACTATCAGTCCTATGTTCAAATTCAAGTCAAAGAAACCAGCTTCGGCGAGGAGAGAGTGGTTAAATTCACTGGTGTTTGCGGTCATAGCTGCTACACTGATTCGTTTTTTCACTATGGAAGCCTTTGCCATTCCTACGCCTTCGATGGAAGCAAATCTGATGGTAGGCGATTTTCTGTTGGTGAGTAAGCTTCATTACGGAGCCCGCACGCCACAAACGCCCCTGCAATTACCATTGACGCACCAGAAAATCTGGGGTACTGATTTGCCTTCTTATACGGATGTCATTCAGTTACCTACATATCGGCTGCCCGGATTCACGGAGGTGAAAAATAATGATGTCGTCGTATTTAATTTTCCTCCCA
The DNA here is from genome assembly GCF_002838835.1 of Siphonobacter sp. SORGH_AS_0500. Classification (GTDB taxonomy): domain Bacteria; phylum Bacteroidota; class Bacteroidia; order Cytophagales; family Spirosomataceae; genus Siphonobacter. Next base: position 36,943 of record NZ_NHPP01000023.1, on the reverse strand, counting down.
AAGTGAACGGCGAGAAGGACCATCCGGCCGATTTGCGAAAACATTTAATTAAGCGATGCATCGGTATGGGTGGAGATGTGATTGAAGTGCGTCAACAGCAAGTGTATGTCAATGGAAAGAAGCAAGCCATGCCTGAGAAGGCTCAGACAAGTTACCTGCTCAAAACCAGTGAAGTGCTAGACGAGCGTTTCTTTAGAAAGTATAATCTGGTGAATGATTACCAGTCAGCCGAGGGGCCGTTTATTAACTGGAACCCTATAGAGATATATAATCAAAAAACACAAAAAAATGAACTTGTAGGGTATCAGATTCTGACTACAGAAGCTACAGCCCAGCAGTTACGCCAACTGGATTGGATAAAAGGAGTGGAACCCTTAACGGCTTTGGCGGGGGAAAAAGAATCGGGCATCTACGGCAACTCCGTTTATCACTGGAACCGGGATAACTTTGGTCCTTTAGTCGTTCCCAAACAGGGAATGACCATTCCCATAAATGCAAAAACCATTGCCCTTTACGGACCGGTCATTGAACGTTACGAACATTTAGAAAACGTGAAAGTAAACCCTGATCAAGTTGAGATTAACGGCAAAAAGATTCAATCGTATACCTTCAAACAGGATTATTATTTCATGATGGGAGATAGCCGGCATAACTCCGACGATTCGCGATACTGGGGCTTCGTTCCCGCCGATCACATCGTAGGAAAAGCCGTGTTCGTCTGGATGTCCATCGACCCGGTAGCGGCACAGGTCTGGAATAAAATTCGCTGGAATCGGTTGTTTTCGGTTATTAACTAAAGAATGAGGCTAATGTCTCATTCTTTAGTATTTTCGGCCTTATGGTTGGTGATGCTCCGCTAACTCTAACCATAAAGTAGCTTACTTAAGTTGCTTGACTTGTTTCTTAACATCCGTATAAAATGAATCAGGTAATTTGGGAAATTTCTTTCTATACGCTTCTTCTAAAAATGTAAGGATTTCTGAAAGATCTTTGGGATGTTTGGCTAAGTCTTTTCTTAATTCATGAATAATTCCCTTACTAATGGCTGTATAATAGCCATATTTAGCAGTGGGGTACATATCTTTAAGCTTATGAGTGCCCCACTTCGCATCTCCAATTTCTGAAGTGTCTCCTTGGGCAATCAAATCAAATTGACGAGCTGCAAGTGTATTATAAAGTTCTAAAGCTTTCTCTGTACGAAGCTCTTGGGCCGCTGTGCAAAAGGAAAAGCTTAAAATTGTAAAAAAAGTGATAGTGATTTTCATAAAGTAAGGTTTATTTTAACTTCCTGTATAGCAAATCATGCATATGTTGTAGGAATAAACTCCATACTTGTACAAAGAAATAAATTAGTAAAGGAATTTTTTATTAGAAAAAGCTTTCAGTTTAGCTAGGCAATGTTCTGAAGAACGATAAATTGTATCTATTTGATTAGTTAAAAACAATTCACGGATTAACAATGGATCATCACCTAATATGTATTGATACGTAAAAGGGGTATTAGCATTTTTTAATTTATTAAACTCTTTTCTATACCTAACGTATTGAATATTACTAGGGATTTTTTTGTTATCTCTAATTATGTTCCAATAATGATAGAAACCTTCCTGCCCCCTAAATATGATTCCAATATTAGAACCAGCAGTAATGTGAGGCAATAAGGTTTTAATGCTATTATAATGATGAATATGATTAATAAAAGCCAATTCTTGTTCACTTTTATTAAAAATAGTTGCGTTTTTCAATTCATTATAGTACCCTGAACGATCTAATATATCAAATATTTGTTTTCGGTTCGAAAAAGATTGCCCCTTTTTTAAAGGATAGCAGTCAGTAGAAGAGTTAAAATTGTAATAATGACAAAGATCTTTTTTTAATGTAATATTATCGGGCTTGTCTGGTATACATACGTATGCCGGGACATAACTTGTGTACTTTTTAATGTAATATCCGAAAGGGATGATTGGCTTACTCGGATTAGCAAATACGAGGAAAAGAGAAATTAATAGTAGGGGTATTGTTAAATAAGATAATCTAAGGTTTTTGTATTGAGTGTATACATAAGAAACAATTATAACACCCAATGAAAAAAAAGGCATATGTGTTCGAGTACTCCAAGCTTGGTATTTTAACAAAGTACAAAAAAGAATAAAACCAGCAAAGGTACAAATCAAAAGTGAGACTAATGAATTGGGCTTTTTTACGAAGAGAAAGATAATACTGCCGACAATGATCAATAACAAGTGAATGTTATTAGGAATCATATCTTCATGAATGGTAAAGCGTATTAAGAAGGGATCTAGTCTTTGAGATATTTCGTCTACGTTAACTCCAAGCCAATGATGAAAATGTACAATAACTTTCTCATTCAAAGTGTTAATTTCATTATTTGGCACACCGATATGCAAGCTTATGTTCTTTACTATACCTGAAATAGTATATTTTAAAGAATGTTTGCCAACAGGAATATTCTCCACAAAAAGATCATCCCCCGGTATGGGACCTATTGCTCTTCCGAAAACTTCATAGTTTCGTTGTATAAAAGGATAAAATACTATAGATTGAACAATAATGAATAGGAGTAAAATACGTATAGCATATGAAAATTTATACTTTTTAAGAATTTTAATGCCAAAATAGAAAGCGAAAGGAAGTGTAAAAATAAATACAGTATATTTTGTAAATCCTCCAAAAGCTAAGGAAGTGATAAATATAAATATTATTTTACTGTTATGATTTTTAACTAAGCTAAAACCAGCATAAACGAATACTAGAAAGAAAAAGCAGGCTACTAGATCAACCTGAGTACTAGTGCTTTCGAAAATAAATATAGGTATTGTTAACAATAAAATTGTAGCCAAGTATTGCCCTCTGATAGTTATTCCCAAAAGCTTTGCTAATAGACCTATTGTACATAAAGAGCCTATAAATGCTGTATATTGTACTAATCCTGCAACATGATCAGTATGAGCGAGTAGAATACTATCAAGAACAAGATATTCTGCAAATACATTGAGATACAACTGCTGGAGATGCTGAGTAGGATAATGGTTTAGATTGCCATTGGTAATCCAGTAAATAATCCTGTTCAGATGGTAGGCATGGCTGTCAAAATTATTGGGAGATACATAAACTGATAAAAAAAGCAAGGGTAAAAGTATGCATAAGCAAATCAAAGTGGTGCTAATTTTATAAGGATATGTTTTAATAATAAATAAATCTTTGTATAGACTTACTATAAAATTATTATGTTTTAGTTTAAGAATAAATGCTGTACTACTTATAATTAGTACAAATCCCCAATAGATAGAAGCAGTATTAGATGAAATAAAATTGAAGTAGGAGGCTGTTTCATTGTAAATAAATACTAGAGTAGATAATGATAGTAAGGTAAAAATTAAAGAAATCCGAATATTACTATAAAATCCTAATTCTTTATTGCTATCATAATTGAGAATAAAGATAACTAAAAAAGTTAATATCAGTAGTAAATAACTCATGGGTAGGATGTTTAGGAGAACACTAGTTTATACAGAATTAGTTATCTACTATATCCATTTCTCAAAAAGGTTATCAATGCGATTTCACCTATTACTCACCATTGTTGATATTTAGCGAAGTATCACCAATGATGATGGGTAATAGAGATTAAAATAATTTACATAAAATGTAATTGATAATTAAAAAAACTAATAGGCAAAAGTCAGTACTACTTATTTCAGAATGAACAGATTATTGAAATTTTTCATATATGAAAAAGGGCGAAGAAACTCTTCGCCCTTTTTCTATATAACCTAACTTAACAACCTACTTCACCACCCGCACCTTCACATGCGAAGGCTGGCTGGGCGTAGAATACACCTTGTGCGTAGCCTTCTGGAAATCGGATTCGCTGGCTTTATAGATGTTTACAAATTTCTGAGGGTTGCGGTCTACCAGCGGGAACCAGGAGCTTTGGACCTGCACCATGATTTTATGGCCCTTCTTGAAGCAATGAGCCGCGTCCTGCATGTCGAATTTTACTTCTTCTACCTTGTTAGGCACCATAGCCTCGGGTTTGGAGAAGCTTTTACGGAATTTGGAACGCATTACTTCACCGCGTACCATTAACTGGAAACCACCCATTTTTGTCCCCGGAATCGGGCTGTTGTTAGGAGCGTCGCCGGGGTACACATCAATGAGTTTTACCACAAAATCTGCGTCAGTTCCGGTGGTAGAGACAAATAAATCGGCCATAACGTTACCCGAAATGATTACGTCTTCCGTGAGCACGTCTGATTCGTACACCAGCACGTCGGGGCGGGTAGCTGCAAAACGCTGATCTTCGTACATAAAGTCAGCTCCACGGACGTTACGAATTTCGCTGGTAAAAGGCACGGGCTTGTTGGGGTCGCTCAGGTATTCCATAAAGCTGGTGGGAGTCGCTTTCGGAGCCTCGAAGGATAACTTACCTTTTGCGTGGAAGTACAAGTTTTTTTCCTGTGACTGCTTCGGCGGCCAGGCGTCATACTTTTTCCAGACGTTCGAACCCGTTTCAAAAATATAGGCTTTCGGTAATTGTGGGTCTTTTTCGCCTTTCAGGTGATGATTGAAAAAGGCCAGCTCGATGTTTTCCCGGTAAAAAGGCCCGGTATCTGAATCGAAGCGGATGTTACCCAGTACATCGCCCTTCACCCGTGACCAGCCGCCGTGAATCCAGGGACCCATCACCAGAAAATTGGAAGTTTTCGGGCTGTTTTTTTCGATTCCGGCAAAGGTCTTCAGTGGACCGTATAAATCTTCCTGATCAAACCAGCCACCCACGGTTAAAATTGCTGGAGTAATGTTTTTCAGGTGCGGCACGGGCGTGCGGGACTTCCAGAATTCGTTATAACTCTCGTTCTCCATCATCTGATTCCAGATGACGTTTTCGCCCTTTAAAATCTTCTCGTTAATATTCTTGATCGGTCCAATATTCTTGTAAAACTCGTAGGAATCAGGCGTTCCGAAGTTGCTGAATTGGGGAGCCGTCTGCGTGGTAGGCTCGGGGCGGGGAGCACCGTAGGAAGACAGAAACGAGAAAGTTCCCATCAAAAAGAAAGCTCCATTATGGTGGCGGTCATCACCCATGAACCAGTCCGTTACCGGAGCCTGGGGCGAGGCCGCTTTCAGAGCCGGGTGGGCTTCAATAGCCGTCATGGTCGTGTAAAAACCTGGAGCCGAGATGCCCCAGGTACCTACTTTGCCATTATTAGTGGGGAGATTTTTCAGTAACCATTCGATGGTATCATAGGTATCTGAGCTTTCGTCAACATCGGTTTTTTTCGTCTTGTTAGGGATGAAGGGCTTTACCGCCACAAATTCGCCCTCAGACATGTATTTACCCCTGACATCCTGGTAGACAATAATATAGCCTTCCTTGGCAAAGAGCATCGAAGGGCCCAGACTCATTTTATATTTATCTTCCCCGTAAGGAGCAACGCTGTACGGCGTACGATCCAGCATAATGGGATATTTCTTTGACTCGTCTTTAGGTACATAAATCGAAGTAAATAGTTTCACCCCGTCCCGCATCGGAATCAGACGCTCGAGCTTACTATAGTTCTTGCGGATGTACAGAGAATCTTCCCGCAAATTCCCGGGAATTTGGGCGAAAGAATCCGTCGCAGTAGTAGCCAGTAGGATGCTGGTTGCTACCGTGACCATGGTTTTGAAAACGTGTTTCATATCAAATGGTTATGTGAATGCAAGAAAGGCTTTAGTTCGCAGGGGACGTGAGAGCATCGCGATTACGAATCCAGACGGCTTGTTGCAGGCGGTTATTCGCCATGCCGCTAACAACGCCGTTTCCGAGTCCAATGGCAATACCGGCTCCCCACCAGGCCCAGTAAGAGCGGCCTCGATTACCACTCACCTGGGTCAGACCCACAATGGTAGTGCCGAGGGACGCAACGGTTAGGATCGACGAGATATTTTTAAGCTTACGGTACCCCCGGTATTCAGCCATACCGTAAGGGGAGAACTCAAACTCCTTTTGCAAGTTGCGTTGACCTAAACCGGACGAATAGGCTTGACCTCCTTTGGCAAAGCGGGTGCCATTGGCAAAAACAAAAATGGTTTCACGGTCATAAGCCCGACGAAGGCTGTCCCGGCGGAAGTCCTGGAGCGTTTGGGATTTGGCGGGATGAAGACCCGCCAGTAAAAGCACTAAAATCAGTAATTTCTTCATGGGAGAGGGTTTACTTCTTCCATTGCAATATCGGACGAAGAGTTGATTTTTTCACACGAATGCGATTTCCCGTATTCATTTAAGGCCTTTTCGCAGGAGTATTGCGACTTTTCAATAGATTGAGTGTATTTTTGTAGATTGGAAGGGAAGTCGAGTACACGCGTCCCGGCGTTTCGATTCATTCCAGGTATTCAGATAGCCTATAAGCTAAAAGCCAGCAGCCTTGGCTGTTCAACTAAACATAACACGTGAATAACATTCGCAATTTCTGCATCATTGCCCACATTGACCACGGCAAGAGTACATTGGCAGACCGACTAATTGAGCAAACCCAGACCGTATCCCAGCGACAAATGCAAAATCAGTTGCTGGATGATATGGATCTCGAACGCGAGCGGGGCATTACCATCAAGTCGCATGCCATTCAGATGGATTATACGTTTGAGGGTCAGAAGTACGTGCTGAACCTGATTGACACGCCGGGTCACGTCGATTTTAGTTATGAAGTAAGCCGTTCCATCGCTGCCTGCGAAGGAGCCTTATTGGTAGTGGATGCTTCGCAGGGTATTGAAGCTCAGACGATCAGTAACTTGTATCTGGCTTTGGGACATGATCTGGAAATTATTCCTGTATTAAATAAAATTGATTTACCGGGTGCCATGCCCGAGGAAGTATCCGATCAGATTGTGGATCTGATTGGCTGCGACCGTTCCGATATTATTCACGCATCGGCGAAAGAAGGCATTGGCATTGCGGAAATTCTGGCGGCGATTATTCACCGTATTCCCGCCCCCAAAGGTGATCCCCAGGGAGGATTCCAGGGTTTGATTTTTGATTCGGTATTTAACTCTTACCGGGGTATCGAAGTAATCTTCCGGGTATATAACGGCGAAATTCGTAAAGGTGATAAGATTAAATTCATGGCGACGGGCCGTGAATATTTTGCTGATGAAATTGGCGTATTACGTCTGGAAAAGGAACCCCGTGACGTAATTAAAACGGGTGACGTAGGGTATCTGATTTCGGGTATCAAAACGGCAAAAGAAGTAAAAGTAGGGGATACCATCACCCGGATGGATAATAAGGCTACGGAAGCAATCAAAGGATTCGAAGATGTGAAGCCGATGGTATTCGCCGGGATTTATCCCGTGGATACCAGTGAATTCGAAGAACTTCGCGAAGCCATGGAAAAGCTGCAACTGAACGATGCGGCCCTAATCTGGGAACCCGAGACATCGGCGGCCCTGGGCTTTGGTTTCCGTTGCGGTTTCCTGGGCATGTTGCACATGGAAATCGTGCAGGAGCGGCTGGAGCGTGAGTTCGACATGACGGTGATCACCACAGTTCCTTCGGTACAGTTCAACGTGGAGACGACGAAAGGGGAACACCTGAAAGTATCGGCTCCTTCGGAAATGCCCGAGCCTAACCACATTGATAACATTGAAGAACCCTTCATTGCGGCTCAGATTATCACCAAAAGTGAATACGTCGGAGCCATCATGAAGCTTTGTATGGATAAACGCGGCGTGCTGAAAAATCAGGTATATCTGACTTCAGACCGAATTGAGCTGCAATTTGAAATGCCACTTTCTGAGGTAGTTTTCGACTTTTTTGATCGTCTGAAAACGATTTCCCGCGGGTACGCTTCGCTCGATTATCAATACCTCGGTTTCAAAGAAGGCGACATGGTGAAGCTGGATATTATGCTGAACGGGGAGAAAGTAGATGCCCTGTCGGCCATTGTTCACCGGGATAAAGCCTATGAGTGGGGCAAACGTCTGTGTGAGAAACTCCGCGAGTTATTACCTCGTCAGCAATTCGAAATTGCTATTCAGGCTGCTATCGGACAAAAAATCATTGCTCGCGAAACGGTAAAAGCTCTTCGGAAAGACGTATTGGCCAAGTGTTACGGTGGTGACATCAGCCGGAAGCGAAAACTGTTAGAGAAACAGAAGAAAGGTAAAAAACGGATGCGTCAGGTGGGTAATGTAGAAATCCCGCAGGAAGCGTTTATGGCCGTTCTGAAACTAGAGAGCTAGCAAGTAGTTCAGGTGTGATACGGTTTGCATGTGTAAGCAACCGAATGACCCCATTTATATCATCCGTATCGTTTCGTACTGTACAAGTATAAAAACACGGGTTTTGAAAAAGACTCGTGTTTTTATATGCATTATACAAGCTACTTCGTTTTTATTCTCGTAAGTTTGAGGGATTGCCTTTACCAAATAAAGCCTAACCTACATTTCTTACACTTTCATCTAACCCTTTTTTTACTCTGAATGTCGAAACTCCGATTTGTTGACAAGCGGCGATCTACTTTCTTCGCCGATGCCCGCCACCGAGTTGATGCGTACTTCACTGAAAACAACATTCCTAAAACTGGGAACCGTGCGATGTGGAACAAGACCATCTTTTATATGGTCGTTTTTTGGGTTCTCTACGGACTGATCATTTCCAATCAGTTCAACGTTTGGGTGATGTTAGTGCTTGCCATTGCTTTAGGCATGACCTGTGCCTTCATTGGTTTTAATATTTGCCATGATGCTGTACACGGCTCTTTCGCCGCAGATTCAAAAACGAATAAGGCTTTAAGTTTGTGTTTTCACTTGATTGGTGGAAATCCTTACGTCTGGAGCCTTTCCCACAATGTGGTGCATCATACGTATACGAACATTCCTGGTCACGATGAAGATCTGGAAATTGCTCCGGGTTTGGTGCGTATTCACCACGAAGAACCGAATAAAAAGATTTACCGTTTCCAGCATTATTATGCCTTTTTGCTGTACGGACTGGCTTCGTTGAGCTGGGTATTACGGAAGGACTACGTAAAGTTTTTTCAGAAGGATATTGGAAAAACGGCCAGCGGCAAACACCCACGTAAAGAGTATTTCAACCTCTTTTTCTATAAAGCGGTTTATTACGCACTCTTCATCGTGCTGCCTTTGTGTGTGCTTTCCATTACCTGGTGGCAGTTTCTGATTGGCTTCCTGGTGATGCATTACTTTGAAGGACTGGTGCTGGGTTTAGTGTTTCAGTTGGCCCACATTGTGGAACATGCTGAATTCCCTGAGCCTAATGAAGACGGCAACATCGAAGAATCCTGGGCAGTCCATCAAATGCAGACCACGGCAAATTTCTCCTGTAACAGCCCCGTGGCTACGTTCCTATGCGGAGGTCTGAATTTCCAGATTGAACACCACTTGTTCCCCAAGATCTGCCACATTCATTACCCCGAGATTTCTAAAATCGTGAAAGCCACTGCGGCTGATCACGGCATTCATTACATTGAGAACAAAACCTTCTGGACGGCTCTGCAATCCCACTACCGGGTTTTGAGAAAATACGGGAAAGAGGAGTTTACACTGGAATCCGTAGAAGAACTTCAGCCTGTGGCCGTTCGAGCCTAATATTCCGAGGGAACGAAGAAAATCGTTAGGCTTTGATTATCAGGAATTGTAATTGTATAATTGTAATAATGAAATGAGAAAAGAGAGAAAACCCCTGCTGGTTTCTCTCTTTTTGCTTTATTTTGAGGGATTATTCAGGATTCTTTCCGAATCAGACGCAAAAGCTGAATCAAAAGGTAATCTTAAATGGTTGTATATAAATAGGTTTAAACGAACTGATAATCAGTAGCATTGGAAAACTTAACAGGTTCCAATGCCGAAATCTGAGAATCAGACGTATTTTTGACTCGCAATTCTGTTCTAAACCCTTTCCGTTAGTTTACACATGGCAGAAGTAATTCGTATGCCCCTCCTGAGCGACACGATGACTGAAGGGGTCATCGCTGAGTGGCTCAAAAAAGTGGGCGATACCGTTAAATCCGGGGATATCCTGGCTGAAGTTGAAACCGACAAAGCCACGATGGAACTGGAAAACTACGCAGATGGTACCCTCCTGTACGTAGCCGCTGATAAAGGCCAGGCTATTGAAGTAAATGGTGTACTGGCTGTGGTAGGTAAACCAGGTGAAGATTATCAATCTCTTCTGGATGGTGAAGGTGGATCATCTAATGGTGCAGCCGCTGAAACTAAAGCAGAACCCGCTCCTGCTGAACAACCCAAAACTACTGAAGAGCCTAAAAAAGCAGAAGCCCCCAAAGCTGCGGTTGACTTATCCAGTATTAAAGCTACGGCTGTTCGCATGCCTCTGTTGAGTGATACCATGACTGAAGGTGTCATTGCCAACTGGGTAGTGAACGTAGGTGATAAAGTGAAAAGTGGTGACATTTTGGCTGAAGTCGAAACCGACAAAGCCACGATGGAATTGGAGAACTACGACGACGGCGTTCTGCTGTACATCGGGGTAGAAGCAGGTAAAGCTGCTCAGGTAAACCAAATCATTGCGATTGTAGGTGAAGAAGGGGCCAACTTCCAGGCTATTCTGGATGCTGAAAATGGCACTTCGTCGGCTCCTGCGGAAGCAAAAGAAGAAGCTCCTGCCGCATCTGTAAATGGATCTTCCGCTGAAGCTAGCCAGTCTAGTGATGCAGAAGGCCGTATCAAGGCTTCTCCCTTAGCTAAGTCTATTGCGAAAGATAAAGGTATTAACCTGTCTGACGTAACAGGTTCCGGTGAAAACGGACGTATTGTTAAGAAAGATCTGGATACCTTTACGCCAGCAGCGAAAGAAGCTCCAGCTCCAGCGGCTGCCGCTACTCCAGCTGCACAACCGGCTGGGGCGGCTCCAGCTCCGAAACCAGCGGCGGTTCCTGAACCAGTCGGTGAGTACGAAGATCTGCCCGTAACGTCGATGCGTAAAACCATCGCTCGTCGTTTATCGGAGTCTCTGTACACCGCTCCGCATTTCTATCTGACGATGGAAATTACGATGGATAACGCGATGAAATTCCGGGGCCAGGTGAATGAAGTTTCTCCCGCAAAAATCTCTTTCAACGACTTTGCGATTAAAGCTGCGGCTTTGGCTCTGAAACAACATCCTGCCGTTAATGCTTCGTGGTTAGGTGATAAGATTCGTCGTTATAAATACATCAACATCGGTGTGGCAGTAGCGGTTGAAGATGGTCTGGTCGTTCCTGTGGTTCGTAATGCTGATCAGAAAACACTTTCCACGATTTCTACGGAAGTAAAAGATTATGCAGGTAAAGCGAAAAGCAAGAAACTTCAGCCTAAGGAGATGGAAGGTTCTACCTTCAGTATCTCTAACCTGGGTATGTTCGGCGTAGAAGAATTCAATCCGATCATTAACTCCCCTGATTCCTGTATTCTGGCCGTTGGCGGAATCAAGAAGACCGTAGGTGTTAACGACGCTGGTGAATTCTTTGTTACCAACATCATGAAAGTAACTTTAGCGTGTGATCACCGGGCCGTAGATGGTGCCACGGGTGCAGCCTTCCTGCAAACGTTCAAGCAACTCATCGAGGATCCCATGCGTATGCTGGTATAAATAGTTTGTTGTTAGTTTTTAGTTGATGGTTGTTAGAAATCAATTACAATTAAAACTGACTCATCCTTAAAATAAAAGGGTTGATTGTTAGGTGTAGTTGAACTAACAACCGATTAACAGTCAACCAACAACTAAAAAGCGGCTCCGGAATGTTATTCGGGGCCGTTTTTATAACCATGAAAATGATACTATGAAACCCGTGGAAATTCATTCGACTACCGTATTAGGAATTGTGCATAACGGCGAAGTAGTCGTTGGTGCCGATGGACAGGCAACGATGGGTAATACCGTTGCGAAATCCAATGTGAAAAAAATTCGTAAGCTGGCTGGGGGTAAAATCATAGCTGGTTTTGCAGGAAGCACTGCCGATGCGTTTACCCTGATCGAGCGTTTTGAGGAAAAACTCAATGCCTATGGTCAGAATATGAAACGGGCGGCCATTGAATTAGCCAAAGACTGGCGTACTGATCGCTACTTGCGGAAATTGGAAGCCATGCTGATCGTGGCTAATGCGGAAGAAATATTAATTATTTCAGGAACGGGAGATGTCTTGGAACCCGAAAATGGCATTGCAGCTATTGGTTCCGGTTCAAACTTCGCTCAGGCTGCCGCGATTGCTCTGAAGAAGCATGCGACAAATCTGACAGCCGAAGAAATGGTTCGCGAGAGCCTTCACATCGCTGCGGATATTTGTATTTATACGAACCATAATCTGGTTGTAGAGAAAGTAGGGTAACTACTATTAATAAAAGCTGGCATCGATAGCTCCTAAAGTTTCATGGGAAATAAGCAAAGCTAAGGTATACCGATGCCAGCTTTTTCGCTGGCATCATGAGTTGGTGGAGTTAAAGTAACAATGAATAAATGATGGCTGGGGTGGTTGATGCCAGCGAAAAGGCTGGCATCGGTGGCTGCTAAAGTTTTGTGGGAAAAAGCTGAAGGTATGCCGATGCCAGCCTTTTTGCTGGTATCATGAGTTAGTAGAATTGTAGTAACAACAAACAAGTGATGGCTAGGGGAGTTGATGCCAGCCTTTTCGTTGGCATCACGAGTTATTGGATTTCTAGTAATGAAAGAATAAGCAATGCTTAAAATTAAAGATGCCAGCTTTTTTGCTGGCATCTTTAATATTTCCGTCAATCGAAATTTCTAAGAAAGACGATCTTTATAACTTTCATATCCATAACTACGAACGAGCTGGAAGGTATCATCTTCTTTCCAGATACCAATGCTGGGCAGGTTAACTCCATTAAAGGTCGTCGTCTTTACCATCGTGTAGTGAATCATATCATCCAGTACAATCTTGTCGCCTTCTTTCAGCTCTTCATCGAAACTATAGTCGCCCATGTAATCGCCGGCCAGACAGGTAGTTCCTCCCATGCGATACGTAGGTTTACCAGCTACAGGGTCCTGATGAGCTCCTAAAATGCGGGGTTTGTAAGGCATCTCCAGCGTATCAGGCATGTGAGCGGAGAATGAAACGTCCAGCATGGCAACATCAATCCCCTGAGCGTCTACTACATCCAGAACGGTAGAAACCAGTACACCCGTTTGCCAGCCGACGGCTGAGCCCGGCTCCATGATGATTTTCAGGTGTGGGAATTTCGCTTTAAAATTCTTTAACACCTGAATTAAATGTTCGGGATCATAATCGGCACGGGTAATGAGGTGACCACCACCCATGTTGAGCCATTTCACCTGCTGTAACAAATCCGCAAAGCGTTCTTCTACATGTATGAGTGTCCGCTCCAATGTGTGAGAATCGTTCTCACAAAGGGTATGAAAGTGCAGACCTTCAATTTCAGCGGGTAATTGTTCAGGCAACATGGCCCGGGTAACGCCTAAACGAGACCCAGGAACGCAGGGGTTATATAAATCAGTGGTAACTTCAGAATACTGAGGGTTAATGCGAATCCCTACCGAAACGCCGGCAGAAGCAGCCTGCTTTCCAAACTTCTCAAACTGTCGCCAGGAATTGAAAGTCAGGTGAGAAGACCGTTCAATTAACTCTGCAATTTCGTCTTCGCGAATGACTGGGACGTAACTATGAGCTTTTGTACCCCATTCTTCATTAATGAGCCGGGCTTCATTGATACTACTGGCAGTAGCTCCTGCCAGGTATTGCCGCAGAAGGGGAAAGGTGCTGAACATGGAGTAACCCTTCAGGGCACAAATAATCTCCACACCAGCTTGTTGCTGTACGTACTTAAGCAGAGAAAGATTACGCTTCAATTTGGCTTCTTCGAGCACAAAACACGGAGAAGGAATCAGATTATAGTTCATGCTGACAAAAATAGCTATGGCTTTCAGAAATTATTGAGAACCTATAGAATCAAATTGTTAACTACTCGAATGAGTTCGATTCTAGGCGAAAAGTTTATTTGAATTTGAGAGAGAAAGTTTTAAAAAATAACGCCTGAAGAATTTCTTCAGGCGTCGGTATCTTCAGACACGAAAACGTTACGTTATTAAACGTACTTGGCGTCGTTCAGGTACTTCGTTACGTATTCGGTTACGCCTTCTTCCAGCGTGTGGAAAGGTTTGTCGTAACCAATCGAACGAAGTTTGCTCATGGATGCTTCCGTGAAATATTGATATTTATCGCGAATGTCAAGCGGCGTATCGATGAAGTCAATGTTAGGTTCCAAGTTCATGGCTTTGAATGTACTCGTAACCAGATCCAGGAAAGTACGGGCTTTGCCACTACCGAGGTTATAAATCCCGGAGTCTTTGCGACTGTACATCAGGAACATACAAACTTCAACCACATCGCGGACGTATACGAAATCACGCATCTGTTCGCCGTCTTTAAAATCGGGATTATGCGAACGGAACAACTTCATACCACCCGTCGATTTAATCTGACGATGAGCGTGCATAATCACCGAAGCCATGCGGCCTTTGTGGTATTCATTAGGACCGTATACGTTGAAGAATTTCAGGCCCGCCCAGAAGAAAGGCTTCTCTTCCTGTTGTAGGGCCCAGATATCAAACTGATTTTTTGATTCTCCGTAGGGGTTCAATGGTTTCAGTTCTGGAATGAGACTTTCATTATCTTCATACCCTAACTCACCTAAACCATAGGTTGCAGCTGACGAAGCGTAGACCAGCGGAATCTGATAGGCTACGCATTTCCGCCAGATTTGTTTGGAATAATTAACGTTTAAATGATCTAAGATCTCGTAATTAAACTCCGTGGTATCGGTGCGGGCTCCAATGTGAAAAATGAATTCTACTTCATGATAATTCTGATCGAGCCACTCAAAGAAATGCTCCCGATCAACGTATTCCTGAATGTTTTTATCTTCTAGATTTTTCTGTTTTTCAACATTCGAAAAATCATCAACGGCAATGATAAAATTGAATTTATCCTCGTTTAACCGTTGAATAAGATTACTTCCTATAAAGCCAGCGGCTCCGGTAACGATAATCATAGATCCTCGCAGTGTATGGAGAGTTTCGTTCGAATAGAAATTCTTTAAATAGAGAACAAAGGTAGGGGCATCGCTAGGTAAAACCTAGTCAAGATTTTGTGAAAAAATTGTATTTATTTAATAATATTCTCAATAAGTGTAGACTTTAGCGTAGGTGAAATAGTACGTAATTAATAAATCGACTAAAAATTGATAGCTAATTTCTGCTCAAATTCAGGAAAAGGAAAAATGTGGTTTTAGTTTGAATCGAAAAGAATAATATAGTAATAGAAAACCGTACCTTTGCGGTCTGTTTTGATCGGTGCTAGGTCGTTCCCACCGGATCAGAATCGGAAAATGTGGAACTTAGCAAGCACTGAACGATGGTATATGTATCAAGAGTAGAGCATTTTAATGCAGCCCACCGGGTTTATAATCCGAGTTGGAGCGATGAACAGAACTACGAGGTTTTCGGCAATTGTGCCAATCCTTACTTCCACGGTCATAATTTCGAACTGATCGTTACGGTGAAAGGCCTTCCGCACCCCGATACGGGCTTTGTGATGGATATGAAGCAGTTAGGCAAATTGGTTAAAGAACACATCGTTGAGAAGGTAGACCACCGCAACCTGAATCATGAGGTTGATTTTCTGAAAGATAAAATTCCGACCTGTGAGGTATTCGTCATGGAAATCTGGAAAATTCTGGCGGATAAAGTAACCGAATCCACCGCAGGTCGCAGCCAGCTTCACAGCCTAAAACTAATAGAAACTCCCAAGAATTTTGTGGAGTATTACGGAGAATAAACTAGTTTTCAGTTTGCTGTTTTCAGTTTTCAATTTCGAGTAACGGGCTTTTACTTGCTTATGCCATTTTAACTGAAAACTGCAAACTGAAAACAGTAAACTAAGCCCATGAAGTACTTTCTCATTGCCGGCGAGCGTTCGGGTGATTTACATGGTTCCAATCTCATCAAGGGCATTTTGCAGCACGACGCTTCGGCTGAGATTCAATGTTGGGGTGGGGAGTTAATGGAGGAAGCTGGAGCTCATCTACTGCATCATTACCGCGACTCCGCGTTCATGGGTTTCTGGGAGGTTGCCAAAAATTATGGAACCATCCGACGGCAGATGAAGGAGTGCAAACAGCATATACTTGCGTTTCGTCCTGATGTTCTGATTCTAATTGATTACGCTGGCTTTAATCTTCGCATGGCGACTTTCGCCAAACAACACCAGATTCGCACGTTCTATTATATCTCGCCCAAAGTCTGGGCCTGGAATCAGAAACGAGCGTTAAAAATCAAGCGGGTAGTGGATCGGATGTTCTGCATCTTTCCCTTTGAAGTCGATTTCTTCCGCAAGTTTGATTATGAAGTAGATTATGTGGGCAATCCTTTGCTGGATGCCATTGCTTCGTTTCAGCCCAATCCTGCTTTCAAAGCTAAACACGGACTGGGCGAACGTCCGATCGTGGCCATACTGCCGGGTAGTCGGGTGCAGGAAGTGAAGCGGATGTTACCGAAGATGTTGTCCGTACGGAATCAGTTTCCTCAGTATCAGTTCGTAATCGGAAAAGTTTCGAATCTTTCCGATGCGTTATACGCAACGGATGTAGCCGATCTATCGTTTGTGACGGATGCTTCATATGATCTACTATCCGTTGCTCATTCGGCTCTGGTTACCTCAGGGACAGCTACGCTGGAAACGGCCTTGTTCAATGTTCCCGAAGTGGTTTGTTATGAAGCAGGAAGTTTAACCTACCTGATTGCCAAACAATTAGTCAAAGTCCCATTTATCTCTTTGGTAAATTTGATTGCGGATAAAGAAGTAGTAAAGGAGCTAATTCAGGAGGAATTTAATACCGAACGAATTGCGAAGGAATTAAAGCTGACGTTGGAAGGAGCATCCCGCCAAACGATGCTCAAGGAATACAAACGACTTCAGGAATTGATAGGTCAACCCGGAGCCTCCGAACGTACCGGAGGGCTAATGGTGAAGGCTTTGAAAAAGTAATGGTACTGTTAGAATAGAACTTCCCGAAGGGTTTAAACATTCGGGAAGTGAGTAGACTAAGCTTCCGATAAGTAATGCTGAATCCAGGATTTACGCGTTCCCTGCACCGTATTAAAGAAGCGGGCGATTTCGACTTTATCCTGATTCCAGTTGCCAGTAGGGCGAAAAGGTTCTCCGAAGTAAACCAGCTTTCTGGCGTAATCAAAAGCACAAAATATAATCGGAACCTGAGCTTTTAAGGCCATATAATAAAAACCCGTTTTCAGTTCCGTAACGTCGCCACGGGTACCTTCGGGAGTAACGCAAATGCGAAATTCCTGGTGATTGTTAAACAGGTCTACCACACTATCTACAAAGTTTTTGGTTTTGCCGCGATCAACCGGATAACCACCCATGGCCTTCATAAACCAGGCTACCGGAGCAGGTTTAAATAACTCTTTCTTACCCAGGTAATAAATCCAGTGACCTATAGCGGCCCGAGCTCCAACGCCGACGAAAAAATCTTTAGAGGTGGCGTGGGGAGCTACCATTAACACGTATTTGGATAAACTCGTTGGATAGGGACCTGCGAGCTTCCAGCCTGCTAAGCGAAATAGAGAAGCGGCAATCCAGCGAAACATTTTTTGTGTTCAGTTTAGAGTGTACGGTTTACAGTTTTGGAAAACAGGGCTTCAGGACTTACTCAAACATGATGAATGGTTTCGGACTAAAGCAAAGTACAAAAACCAGTAAAGAAAACCAGCCGAGTAACTGACGTTTCCAGCCAATGGGTACTTCGATTTCCGCTGGCGGATGGTAAACCCCCAGAAAACGTCCCAGCATGACCGCAAAAAGCAAAAATCCACGGTAACCTTCAACGGCTGGGAAAAAATAACTAATCACCAATTGCATCAGTACCATGCCTAAAGCCAGAGCAGCCACCGTCCAGCGATCGGGATGCAGGCGGCTCATGGCCATGAAATTCAGGCCAATATAGGCTGCCAGATAACCCGCCTGAATGAGAAAATCGTCGGTATTACTCTGGTTAAAGTCCTGATATTTAAACCAACCGAGGCCCGCGTAAAACAGAAAAGCCACAAAGATGATGGGCGAAATAATACGATGCCAGCGACGACCTACTAATCCATACAGAATGTGCCCGCCGTCTAACTGACCGATTGGGAAAAGGTTGAGAGCCGTGAAAAAGAGTGACAAATACCCCGCAAACAGAAAGGGATAATTCGCCATGTCGTACGGAGAAGGAACGGGTCCGGTGGCAACGAATTTCTCGAAAAACCAGAATAATAAGTTATCGCCCAGTTTGACAGCTCCGCGTCCGGCCAGAGCTTCTTCGGTATAGACGTGCTGTGGATATTGATCACCCAGGGCTTTCCACTCGGGGTGAATGGTGAAGATATAATCTGCGGGTGGTAAGTGCGTAAACCCGTACCAAAGTAGGCCCAGGGCAACGAAAAAACCCGCCAGTGGACCAGCAATGCCAATATCAAAGTATTGCTTGTTGGTCTTGACCCGGCTTCTAAGCTGAATAAAGGCCCCCATGGTGCCCATGGTGGTAAAAGGGCCAAACCAGAGTGGAATATAAAAAGGTAGGGTAACTTTTACCTTATTGTAGCGAGCCGTGAAATAGTGACCAAATTCATGAAACGTTAAGACCAGCAGAAAAGGAACGGAAAAGTATAATCCCTCTAAAACCTGCGTAAACGTGAGTGGCGGATTCGCATAAAACAAGGAAGTACCGTGCATCCACTCGGCTCCGGCGATAGTGGTGGTAACGAGGGTTACTACGAATAAGAGTATCTGAATGAATAGTCGACGCCGGGTGCGGCTCATAGATATACGTTTTCTTAAGTGTGGGCTGAATGAATAAATGGCTAGTAATTCAGCAATTTATCCAGAACACTGCCAATGGGATTCAACCAGATCGTTTGTATGCCAACGGTGGCAGCCGCTTCAATATTATCGGCGTTGTCATCAATGAAGAGGGTTTCTTCCGGTAATAATCCGCCACCTTCCCGCAGAGCCTGTCGGTAAAATTCGGGATCTGGTTTCATGAAACCCATTTCGTAGGACAAAAAAGGTTTCTCAAAAAGACTCATAAAATCGTACCCAAGCGAATCGGCACGCTTCAGAATCTCCGTTACATGGATGGAATTAGTGTTACTCAGTAGGAAAACGCGGTATTTTTTAGCCAGTTCCTGAATACGTGCCAGACGTTCTACGGGCATTTCGAGTAATAAAGCACACCAGGCCTTATCGATTTCTTCGTCCGTCCAGCTTCCGTTAAATTCATTGCGGAGCGAATTACGAAAATCGGCTTCGTTTACTTTTCCAATTTCAAATTGATGAAAGAAAGCTTTTTCGTGAAAAAGTCGGGTAGCTTCTTCTTCCGAAAGATTAGCCATTTGAGCAAAAGCCCGATAAGTCAGCGGAACGTCAATATCAATAATGACATTCCCCATATCGAAGATAATATTCTTGATCATAAGATAGGTTATGAAGGAAAAATGGTTTCGAGCCGCAACCCGAAACCATTCGTATTATTCTGAAAAAACGCCCATTTTCGAGAACTTCTCGATTCGTTGATCGATGCGTTCTTCGGGAGACAGGGCTAATAAGTTATGAATACGGGTAAGTAATTCATTCTTGAGAATTTCAGCCATTCGGTCGTGGTCGAGGTGAGCTCCTCCCAGTGGTTCAGGAATGATTCCATCAATCAGACCATTATTACTCATGTCCGTTGCCGTTAACTTAAGAGCTTCGGCTGCCTGTTCTTTGTAATCCCAGCTTCTCCAGAGAATAGAAGAGCAGGATTCGGGTGAAATAACAGAATACCAGGTGTTTTCCAGCATTAATACCTGATCGCCAATGGCAATCCCTAAAGCACCACCAGACGCACCTTCGCCGATGATGACACAGATCACGGGAACTTTCAGCATGAACATTTCCCGTAAGTTACGAGCGATGGCTTCTCCCTGACCGCGTTCTTCCGCTTCCAAGCCGGGAAATGCACCGGGCGTGTCAATCAAGGTAACAATAGGGACATTGAATTTCTCCGCCATTTTCATCAGGCGAAGGGCTTTGCGGTAACCCTCAGGGTTGGGCATTCCGAAGTTACGGAACTGACGTTCTTTTGTATTACGGCCTTTTTGCTGACCAATGATCATGACGGGCTGCCCATCCAGAGTGGCAAAACCACCGACGATGGCTTTATCGTCAGCTACCTGGCGATCTCCGTGAATTTCAATGAAGTCCGTGCAGATGCGGTGGATATAATCCTGTGTATAAGGGCGATCGGGGTGACGTGAAACTTGGACCCGCTGCCAGCGAGTCAGGTTACGGAACGTCTCTTTTTTAAGATCTACTAGTTGGTTTTCTAATACCGTGGTGGCCGAAGAAACGTCTAGATTTTTTTCGGCGGCCAGCCGTTTCATTTCCTCAATCCGGGATTCCAGTTCGGCTATGGGCCGTTCAAAGTCGAGTAAAGTTCGCATAAACAAGTTTCTGGGTTCCTATTCGTTAGCCAGGGGCTACGTACCAAAAATGGTTAGGGCGGTGCAAAAGTAATAAGAAAAGCGGGTGATCGCAGTTCTTTTGACGTTTAGCTACCTAGTTTTAACGGATTTGCGGTTGAATGGGTGGCTCATTACGAAGTTATTATAAATCGTAACTCTGCCCTTTAAGCGGAATTTCCACGTTTGCATACCCTTCGTCGTTCAGTAAATTAGCGAAGGTCTGCATGGATTTTTCTTCCCCGTGAATCAGGAAGATACGCTTTAATCGCGTCGGAGACTGGTATTTAACAAAATTCACCAGATCCTTCTGATCGCCGTGACCACTAAAGACATCGATTTTTTCAATCTTTGCCTGTACCGTATGTTCTACGTCTTTGACACGCAAAGTATTCTGACCATTCAGTAGTCGCCAGCCCAGGGTATCTTCAGCGGCATAACCTACTAAAAGAATGGTACAGTACGGGTTTCCAATGTTAGCTGCCACGTGCTGTTCGACGCGACCGCCAGAAACCATCCCTGAAGCCGAAATGATGATGCAGGGTTCGTTATGGTTGGAGATGGCCCGGCTGGCTTTTTCGCTTTCAACGAAAGTAAGGTTCTTGAAATCAAATAACCGACCATGCTTTTCCTTGAAATCCTTTGCTTCCTGATTCAGGTATTTAATATTGCGTTCGTAGACTTTCGTCGTGGAATGAGCCAGCGGACTATCACTGAACACCCGAATGGGTTTGAAACCTTGCTCCGAGTATAAGCGGTTGAGCGTAAACAGCAACGCCTGCGTTCGGCCCACCGAGAAGGCTGGAATAATCAACCGACCGGGAATGTTAATGCAGGTTCTGCGAATAACATCCGCCAAAGCTTCCTCTGGCGAGCGGGTGTCTTCGTGCAGACGGGCTCCATACGTACTTTCGCAAATCAGGTAATCTACCTGTGGTACGGGAAAAGGCTCGCTGTGAAGCGGATAGTTTTTACGACCCAAATCGCCCGAAAAGCAGAGGGTTTTCGTTTCTCCGTTTTCAGTAATTTCCAGCACAATATGAGCAGCCCCTAATAAGTGACCTGCCGGAATAAAGGTAATCCAGAGACCTTCCTGAACCTGAAATTTCTGATTGAAGGCAATCGGAACAAAGTTTTCCAGCGAGTCATCGACGTGCTTATCCAGATAGATGTCGCCTTTCTTCTCAATCCGGGCCATGCGTTTCCTTTTCTTGTTGGAATCACCGGTAGCCCGGGTTAATCGTTTCTGGTTCAGATGGGCGGCATCCAGTAATAACAGCCGGGTCAGATCATAACTAGGGGAGGTACAGAGCACTTGTCCTTCGTAGCCATCGCGGTAGAGGTTGGGAATGTTACCGGAATGGTCAATGTGGGCATGCGTTAGCAAAACCAGGTTAATCGTCGTAACATCAAACGGAAATAATGCTTTTGGCTCTTCTTCTTCCTCCACGCTGCGACTCATGTTGGTGCCGCAATCCACTAGAATCCGGTAATTATTCGCCAGCTCCAGCAAATACATACTACCCGTGACCTGCCGGGCAGCACCCCAAAAAGTTAGTTTCATTGTATATCTTCAAAGCCACTATAGCCCAAGCACTCTAGTCGAAAGGCCGGTTCTATTAGGTACACCTAAAATCGAAGGGTCGTTTGTCGAGAAGAGATTTCCACTTTGCTGCCTGAAGAATAGAATATTCGATTCAGTAGGGCACAGCCCCGTATTCAGGCGGAAAAGCGGTGTAAATTCGCGTCGGGCTACACCAGTGGCTTATGGTTAGTGACTAGCAAATCAGGCAAATCTACCAAAAGAAACCCGAACTTGAGCATCCTCAGTATATCCAAACCCGAATGAACCGCATCTATTTCCTGATTATTTCCGTCTTTTTTGCTTCTTCCTCGTTTGCTCAAAACATTGACACGTTGGCCCAGGAGGCTCTGATTCGCCGATTGGACTCTTTGCAAAACAGCTTTTTTATGCAGCATGGAAGCGTTTCGGCCTGCATCAAGTCCGTGAAAACCGGGCAAACGGTATTGGCTTTCCACCATCGGAAATCGGTGCCTCCGGCCTCAACTATGAAGCTGATTACCACCGCAACAGCTCTGGCCGTATTGAATCAGAGCTTTACGTATACCACGACGCTTGAGACAGACGGAGTTATTCGAAATGATACCCTGTTTGGTAACCTGTGGATTCGGGGTTCGGGCGATCCTTCGCTGGGCAGTGGCCGTTTTAAATCAACACCGACCTTACCCACCTTATTAAAAAGCTGGGCGACGGCTTTGCGAGATAAAAAAATACGGCATATGACGGGTCGCGTTATCGGAGACGGTAGTGTTTTTGACGAAAACAGTATCCCCGGCGGCTGGCCCTGGGAGGATTTGGGTAACTATTACGGAGCTGGAGTTAGTGGACTGAACATGAACGAGAATAAATTCCGAGCTGTTTTTAAACCCGGTACTGAGCTTGATGATCCAGCAGGCTTGATTCGTACGGAACCTGCCTTGCCCGGTTATACCTTGATTAACCGCGTGAAAACCGATAGCCCCCGGTCGGGCGATCAGGTCACTATCTATTCAACGCCGCTGGGGTCTCAGTATTTCCTGGAAGGATACGTACCCCAGGGTCCGGCGGAATTCGGGGTACAGGGAAGTCTGGCTAATCCCAGTTTGTTCACGGCCACCGCTTTGCAGCAAGTATTACTGGAAAATGGCATTACGGTGGGCGATACCTCGCAAACGTCTTTCGATTTTTTGAGAAGAAATCAAGCCTTAGCTTTTCGGGATACGCTGGCAAAAGTTCAATCACCCACCGTAAAAGACCTGGCAACCGAATGTAATTTCCAAAGTATTAACCTCTACGCCGAAGCTTTTCTGAAAACCATTGGAGTGGCGTTGAATTACGGAAATACGACGCAGGATGGGGTAAAAGCTCTGGAAAAAATCTGGACATCGAAACGCGTAAGTCTGGCTGGGTTTCGGATTAAAGATGGAAGCGGACTGTCGCCCCAAAGTGTGCTTACACTCGACACGATGACAGATATCCTGGCCGTAGCCGCCCGGGAATCTTACTTTCCGGCTTTCTATTCGACCATAGCTGTTTTGGGGAAAAATGGAACGGTTAAGAACATGGGTAGGGGTACCAAAGCAGCCGGTAATGTCAGAGCTAAGAGTGGAAGTATCGGAGGGACCCGGGCTTTTGCGGGCTACTTCAATGGAAAAAACGGGCAGCTTTACGCATTTGCCTTCAATATTCAGCAGTATGATTTAAACTTCGGCAGTTCCACTCGTGAACTGGAAAAGTTAATGGTAATGATGGTCAACTTATAGAATAAATTATTATAACGATTTAGTAACGTTAAAAATGATGAATGACTCACATAAGTTCAGAAAGCTGGCTCATTTGAAAAAAGTAGAAACGGAACTCGAAAGCTCGGATCAGACCTTGCAGCAGGTGCATTCCTGGGTAAGGGAAACGATTGTCGATGAGACTTTAATCACGCAGAAAATTTCGGAAACGGAGGCAGACGAGCAGCCTAGTTTCGGTAATCGCATGGCCGATGGGGTAGCGGAATTTGGGGGAAGCTGGAAGTTTATTCTCAGCTTCATGGCCTTTCTCATCATCTGGATTGCGATCAATAGCTTCTACTTTATCCTACAGAAACCCTTTGACCCTTACCCATTTATCCTGTTAAATCTCATCCTTTCCTGCGTAGCGGCCATTCAGGCTCCAATTATCATGATGAGTCAGAACCGACAGGAAGCTAAAGATCGGCAACGGGCCAGGAACGATTATGCCACGAATCTGAAAGCAGAAATCGAAATTCAGCGTTTACACGATAAAATGAATTTTCTGCTGGATGAAATTGCAGATTTAAAGGCGAAGCTTGGGCATTAGGGGGGATTATAAATCCCTTTACTCCGCTCTTTCGGATTTACAATCCGAAAGAGCGGGGTTATAATTTGTTGAACTAAGTTAATTATCCTTTCTAAAAAAGATTAATTTCTTAGAAAAGCGTTCGTGACGCTGAGATTTTCTAGAAAATATTTAAGTCACACTGAGTTTACTTGGCTTTTATTTAAATAATGTCCAATTCTCAATTTTTAACTGGCCACCCCAGTATGGGTAATTGTTTTTTGAAAAAAAATACCTAATACACGATTTTTATAAATAAAATTACCGCAATTAATTTTAAATTTTACAACCGATTTAGGTAATAAGATTGGACTGCTAGGGAAATTTATTTCATAAAATAAAGGTCTAAAATGTGAAGAGTTATACTTGCGAACAAATATTTCACTGATCTTTTCATCATTGGATACAGTGTCTTTTAAGATATAAATAGCATTTTTGGGAGATAGCGTAAGAGTATCAGTTGACTTATTGTTAATAGTAAGATAAAATGATTTTTCATCTATAGTCTGTAAGTCAACTTTTATTTTTGATTTTGCGAAGGGATCTCCACTCAGGTTAGTATCAACTTTATCAAATGTTGAAAAAACATAATCTTGTTCAATCTGTGGTACATCTATGATGTTGAATTCCTCTATTGTCACTTCTTTTTTTTCACTTAAAGTACAGCAAATACAAATAGCTAATAGGAGGATAGGTAATGCTTTCATAAGTTGAAATATATTTATTGCTAATATTAAATTAATTATTGAATCTGAATAATGAAAAGTATAGATTGATTTCAATACTCTAAGTATTATTCTCATTTGCAACGCAAATTCTCGAGAAAAGCGTTAGCGAGGATTACAAATCCTGGACAGAAGGCTTTCGGATTGTAAATCCGAAAGAGCAAGTGCCCAAACGAAGCTCTTTTAATCTATGCTGGACAATATTATATTAGTTATCATACTTGCATTACCAATTATTATGAATGTAAAAGGGTACTATTATTTACGATTAGGAAGATATTATTATGGAGATAACTTTTCGAAAATATTTTTTGTCCCTTTTACTAATCCTTTCTTTTGGATCAAAGCTGCAATGCCATTCGCTATTACACCACGTTCTAATTTAAAAGATGAATTGATTTTAGTAAATAGAGTAAATGCATTAGTTTATCTATTCTGGATAGATTTACTTTTATTATTGTTAACAGCAATTATCTATCAAATTATTTCATAAGTTAGTCCAAAATTTCATTACGATTCTTGAGAAACGCGTATATAATGCTAGCACTAACATTATATACGCACCTCCGCGACACCATCCCAAACAAACCGATTTCAAAAAAAAGACTCTGGCCCATGAACGAGCCAGAGTCTTTTTTAGAATTAAAATTGAAAACTGTAAGCTGAAAACTTAAGCATTCATCAGCGTTTCGATTTCGTCGGCATCTACGGGGATGGAGGCCATCATGTCGATGTTGCCGCCTTCCGTAATCAGAATGTTGTTTTCCAGACGGATGCCTAGTCCTTCTTCGGGAATGTAAATGCCTGGTTCGCAGGTAAATACCATTCCGGGTTCGAAGCGACGGTATTTACTGCCTACATCGTGTACGTCAAGGCCGAGGAAGTGAGAGGTTCCGTGCATGAAGTATTTTTTGTAAGCCGGCCAATCAGGGTCCTGATTGTCAATGTCATGCTGACTGATCAGTCCCAGACCTTTCAGCTCGCTTTCCATGATTTTACCTACTTCGTAGTGATATTCATCCCAGAGGTTTCCGGGCACAAGCATCGCTGTAGCTTCTTTCATAACGCGATGAACAGCATCGTACACCTGACGCTGGCGGGGTGTATAACGACCCGAAACCGGAATGGAACGAGTCATATCAGCATTGTAATTGGCGTATTCGGCAGCTACATCCAGTAGGATAACGTCACCCGCTTTGCACTGCTGATCGTTGGCCAGGTAGTGAAGTACACAGGCATTCGCTCCTGAAGCAATGATAGGCTCGTAAGCAAAGCCTTTGGACCGTTGACGAACGAATTCGTGTAATAATTCGGCTTCAATTTCAAATTCCCACACACCGGGCTTCACAAAGGAAAGCAAACGACGGAAGCCATCTTCGGTAATTCGCATGGCTTCCTGAAGCAGCGGAAGTTCTTCTTCCTGCTTAATGGCCCGAAGGTTATGCATCAACGGAGCCAGACGCTCGAATTTATGAAGAGGATACAGTGACTGATATTTTTGTACAAATCGAGCCTCACGAGTTTCCACTACGATGTCTGCCCGAGTATGTTCATTGGCATTCAGATAAATATGCTCGGCTTCAAAAATCAGGGTACGAATAATCGTATCAAATTGACGAGTCCAGTAAACGGTCTGAATACCGGATACTTCCCGAGCGTGTTCTTTCGTGTATTTATATCCTTCCCAAACGGCAATGTGCTCGTTGGTTTCTCTCAGGAAGAGAATTTCACGGTGTTTTTCATCGGGAGCATCGGGGAATAATACCACAATACTTTCTTCCTGATCAATACCTGAGAGATAGAAGAGGTCGCTATTTTGACGCAGACGTAGCGTTCCATCGGCATTGGTCGGCAGAATGTCGTTGGAGTGAAAAATAGCAATAGATTTGGGTTTGAGCAGGTTACTTAAACGATGGCGATTACGGATAAATAGCTTGTTCGGAATGGGGTGATATTTCATGCGTTTAATTGATTTTCGCGTTCTGGTAAAAAATGACAGGATGAAGAAGCAGTGAGATATTACTTGCTAATCACGGTTCGATCATCAACAGTCTGCCAAAACCAGCTGATGGCTTAGACACTATTTTTGGCAGTAGTAAATAATCTCCTTGCTGGGCAGGGCATAACGTTCCACTTTTTCGCGGGGCATTTCCAGCACAAAGCGATCCTCGCGAACGTTAAAACCACCTTTGGCTAACTCCTGACCATAGTCTTGTCCGAAGAGCCGGAGGTGGTCATTTTGCCAAAAAATACGCTCGCGTTCTTTAGGATCGGTAATCGTCGGATCTTCGAAGGTATGAGGCTTAGACCAGTCCTGCGGCGATTGAATAATGGCCCAACCGCCAGGTTTCAGCACCCGGTGCAATTCCCGAGTGGCCTGATGGTAATCGTCAACGTGTTCGAGAACGTGGTTACAGAAGGCCACATCGAAGGTGTTATCAGGGAAAGGTATCTGGTGAATATCCATTTTTACCTTCGCCAGCGGACTTTCAATATCCGCCGTGATATAGCCATCTCCGTGTATTTTCTCGAAACGTTCCATGAAGCAATGCTCCGGAGCTACGTGAAGTACTTTCTTTTTTCCCTGGAAAAAATCGGTTCTTTCTTTTAGGAACAGATACATGAGTCGGTGCCGCTCCAGAGCCAGACAATTAGGGCACAGAGCGTTGGCTCTCGACTGTAAACGTCCGTAGGGTAAGAAACGACGAAAGGTTTTGCCACAAACGGGACATTCCTTGTCATTTCCACGTAAGAAAAAAGCAGTGATTTTCAGGGGAATATAACTAACCCGTTGTAAAACGGGGCGGGGTACTGTACGAAGAACTAAGGAGATTAATCGCTTCACTTAATGAAATGCTAAGAGTGATAGTCGGCAAAGATAAGACATCTACGTTATCTGCGGATGTTTGACTGGCTGGCAAATAAAAAAGGGTAGAGCCATGCTCTACCCTTAGGTCTATAACGAATGGAAGGCTTATAACTCCCGAATCCAGATGTTGCGGAAGCTTACGGCATTCCCATGATCCTGTAAACTGATGGGGCCTTTGCCGTGAGGGACATTTTTAGGAGCTCCAATGTATTCCGTTGAACCCTGAATTTTCGTGTGGTTCTGTACAACAATACCGTTGAAAATCACCGTTACATAAGGAGGGGTCTCCACGCCACCATTCTGGTTAAAGCGGGGGGCCGTATAAATAATATCGTAGGTATTCCATTCACCCATCGGACGAATAGGGTTAATCATCGGAGCCGTTTGTTTGTAAATCGACCCGGCCTGACCGTTACGATAGGAGCGGTTCTGGTAGCTATTCAGCACCTGAACTTCATACATACCCTGCATGAAAATACCGCTGTTTCCTTTACCCTGACTTTTTAGTGTTTCGGGTTCGTTAGGTGAACGCCATTCGATGTGGAGTTGGTAATCCTGGAAATCCTGCTTGGTGGAGATATTACCGGCACCTTTCACAACCGTAAAAGCACCGTCTTTTACTTCCCACTTGGCGGGGCTGCCATCTTTTACAGAAACCCAGTTATCCAGATTTTTACCATCAAAGAGAACAATGGCGTCGGATGGGGGAATACCGTAAGCTTTTCCGGGAGTTACCGTTGGAATTTCGGGGTCCCAGAACTCAGTTTCTTCAGGTTTAACGAGGTAGTTTTTCTTGACAGCTCGTTGGTCCTGAGCTGAAACATAACCCAGGGCAGTTAATGATAAACACAGCGAGAGTGTTAGCTTTTGAGCGATCTGCATTGGTCAATACAAAATTTGAAAGTAAGATTGTGGCTGGAAATTACGCCAACAGATTCGTATATAGCTAATTTTTCAAAAAAAAAGGATTTTTGGTACATTTTTGGTATAAAAATATAAAAATTCGGTTATATACGATAGGCCTGTTCAGAAACAGAAAACGTTTAAGCAGCGACAAGCTAGTAGGAATTAAAAAAGTTAGGGTTCTGTTTTGATGGATCATACGATCCCCCTGGTACTCTTAAATATGTCCTTAAGGTTATGAAAGTTATTGAAAATAAAAAGGCACCCGGAAGGCAACTCGTCAAGCACATGAGTTTGCGGACCAAGTGGATTTTGCTGTCTGTTTTTAGTATGATTTTATCCAGCTATGGGATCATAGTGCTGGTGCGGGCGGTCTGGCTTCAGGCGGCGGGGGAGGTTTTTAACCGCTGGTTTCTGTTGGGAATTTATGCCCTGGTATTAATGATTACCGGATTTATCATGTACGGAAACGCGTTGCGAATTCGTACCCGGATGGACACCCGACGGGAGATGCGTCGTTTTATTCGAAAAAATCGGCGATTATTTGCCAAACCCAAGGCGATGATCGTCAAGAAGAAAACGCAACGGACCAAGCAACAAAACCCGGATAAGGAGAAACCTAAAGAAGCTACAAAAGAAAACCCTGCTAAACAATCGTAGCAGGGTTCCAGAAAATTAAGTTAACCATTGTGTTAACTACTTATTTCTTTTCGAAAGAAGCTTTGATTGCTTCTACGTCTACTTTCTTGATAGTAGGTTTCAGTGTAAGGCGTTTGATCGTCGTTACTTTGTTATTCGCGATAGCCTTATTTCTGCGATCCTTGCGTTTCAGTTGTGATACACCCATGATTTTGGAAGTTTGGTATTACTGGTTACCGGTTCGAGTAATCCAGGAATACCTGATTCTCATACTCAGAACCTAAAATGAGCCGCAAAAATACTGGTTTTTCGGCAAATGTCAAATCTCATTCCTCCGAAATATCAAGGAAATTTAGATTAATACGGAAGTAAAGGGCTTTCCCTGCTATTTTTGCAGCATCAAATCATTCATTTAGCTTTTATTCGGGAGATTTCCCCTGCTTCCGGCATCCATACCATCATGAGTATACAAAAACCCAGCCTTCCCCGAGGGACCCGCGATTTTGGTCCAGAGCAGATGGTGAAGCGGAATTTTATCTTTGATACCATCCGTCGTACGTTTCAGAAATATGGTTTTCAGCCGCTGGAAACACCCACGCTGGAAAATCTCTCGGTGCTGATGGGTAAATACGGCGAAGAAGGCGACCAACTGTTATTTAAAGTACTGAATTCGGGTAATTTTTCTGAAAAAATCCAGCCTTCCGATCTGGAAGAAGGCTATAAAAAGTTAACTCCAAAAATTGCCGAGAAAGGCCTGCGTTATGACCTGACGGTGCCCTTTGCCCGTTACGTGGTGATGAATCGGGGTGAGTTAACCTTTCCTTTCAAACGTTACCAGTTACAGCCCGTCTGGCGGGCCGACCGTCCGCAAAAAGGACGTTACCGGGAATTTTATCAGTGTGATGCTGACATTGTTGGTACGGATTCCTTGCTCTGCGAAGCCGAGATCGTAGCGATGTTGCACGAAATTTTTCAGGGACTTTCCATCGAAAACTTCACGATCAAGATTAACAACCGTAAAATTCTGAGTGGAATTGCGGAAGTAATTGGCGTAGCCGGCATGGAAACGACTTTGTTCGTAGCAATTGATAAACTGGATAAGGTAGGTAAAGAAAAGGTAGAGGAAGAGTTGCGGGAAAGAGGAATTTCAAACGATTCGATCGATAAACTGCAACCTCTATTCAGCAGCCTGACTTCTAATGAAGAAACTTTTGCCAGTTTGAAAAGCTGGTTGCAAGGCTCTGAGGTAGGAATGAAAGGCGTGCAGGAACTGGAAACGCTATGGCAGATGGTTCGCACGATGGGGCTGCCGGAAAACCAGATTCAACTCGATATTACCCTGGCTCGGGGGCTGAGTTATTACACCGGAGCTATTTTCGAAGTAAAAGCCAATGGCGTTCAGATCGGTAGTATCTCAGGCGGAGGGCGTTACGATAACCTGACGGCTGCTTTTGGCGTGCCTAATCTGTCGGGCGTTGGTATTTCGCTGGGAGTAGACCGGATTTATGATGTGATGGAAGAACTGAAACTCTTCCCCGAGAATCAGCGTGTAACGACGAAGGTTCTTTTCACTAATTTCGACGCTCAGGCAGAGATGTATTCATTGCCTTTATTACAAAAAGCTCGTCAGGCAGGTATCAATGCCGAATTATACCCTGATTCTGCCAAGCTTAAAAAACAGCTTGATTACGCCGACCGTAAGAAAATTCCTTTTGTGGTATTAATCGGTTCAACCGAAATGGAAACGGGGGAGTTAACCCTAAAAAATATGACTACTGGTGAGCAACAGAAAGTTACCGCCGAAGCATTGATTGAGTTGTTGAAGTAAGGGGACAATGGGTTAATTGTATCCACATCAAAGTAAAAGGGCACCTGATCATCAGGTGCCCTTTTACTTTTCCTCTGCCAGCGTAACCCGGCCAGCTTTTTTGCTGGCAGCCATGAAGTATTTCCTTTTCCCTATTATCCAGAGCGAAGGAACTTATGTGAATTTACGAACCTACTTGGTTTTAAGGGAACGTTAATAAACTCAGAACCGCCCCATGCTACAGAAGGTCTCTCACTTCGTTCAAGATGACACTTAGGAGAAATTACTATTTGCAATCACTGGTGCGAGATTCCATTACGTTCCTAAAATAAGGCAGGTTCCTACCTGCCGTTATCCCTCAAGCCTGTCACCACAGCGAAGGGAGGGAATCCAATCCCTCAAAGTTTCAAAAGCCACGATTCGCGTGAGAGTCCGACGATTATATATTTTAAATCCTCGCTTAAATTTGAGAAAAAGCGACGGGCTCCAGAAATACGCGTTGAATTCTGGACACCGTATTGGCGTATTCGGGAAGACCGGAGATTCGTTTCCAGTCGGCATCGTTACCAAATTTCTTCCAGTTAGCGTCCCTTACTTCCATGGATGGAAAGGTTAGCAAGTACGTCAGGCAAGGCAGGGAATCGCCAATTTTCACTTCACCAAAAAATACGGGCGTTAATCCTACCTTATTAAAGACCTGAATCTCAGCGTCGTTGAACATCGCAATTTTGCGGCGAACGGCGTCTTCGCTAAAGCCCTCGTAGGTTCTTAATTCAAAAATCCGACTTTCGTTTTTAGGCACAGCCAGTTGGGGAAATCCCGAAAAAGCCTGCATGAAAGAAGATTTATAACGAGCGTAAGAGGCTCGGTCAGGTAACAAATTCCGGTAGCTTTCGCTGGCTTTCTGGTACTCCGAATCCTGAGATAAGCGACTATTTACTTCAGCAAAAGCGTTGATTGAAGGGTAGGGAATTAGCACGTATAAAAGTGGGGGTTCGCCTTTTCCTAATTCCCGAAACACGCCCACATTTTTAATTCCCTGGCGGTTAAGGGCTGGCACCAGGGCCGACTTTAGATAATTTTCCTGAGCATTCCCTTTCAGTTCGTAAACCCGTAATTCGAAATAACTTGTGGTGTCAGCGGAAGTAGAAAAAGGTTCTGCCACGGCAGCAGTACCCGCCATTAGTGTAGACGAGACGAAAGTCCGACGATTCATGAATGTGTAGAGGTTATTGATTTATTCGATCAAATATAATAGACAAAAATCCCGTCAGTAATGATTCTGACGGGATTTTTGAAAAGGTATTGACGATTTAGATCGTAAGAATGATCTTTCCAATGTGTCCACCCTCTTCCATATACGTATGAGCTTCAGCAGCCTGTTCCAGTGGAAAAGTTTTGGAAACGTGCGTTTTCAACTTCCCCTGAGCCACCAGCGGCCAGACCCGCATTTCCACATCGGCAGTTAACTGGGCCTTGAAATCGTCGGTACGGGGCGAAAGTGTGCTGCCGGTTAGGCTCAGTCGTTTCGTCATAATATCCATGATGTTAATCGTCGATTTGACGCCTTCCATTCCCGCCAGCCAGCAGAGGCGACCTTCCGGTTTAAGAATTCGCAGGTGTTTAGCCGTATAATCGCCACCAATGTAATCCAGAATTGCGTCAACACCGATGGGAGCTAGCTCCTTTTCAAAATCCTGGGTTTTATAGTTGATGCAACGCTCGGCTCCCCAGCTTTGGGCAAAGGCACATTTTTCGTCGGACCCTGCTGTGGCAAAAACCCGAACGCCAAAGGCCCGAGCCAGTTGAATAGCCGTTAAGCCAATGCCGCTGGTACCTCCCTGAATGAGCAGGGTTTCTCCCGTTTGTACCCGCATTCGCTGGAAAACATTACTCCAGACGGTTAATACGGTTTCGGGTAAGCCCGCCGCTTCTATCATCGAGACGTTTTCGGGAATGGGTAAGCAATGACGGAAATCGGCTACGGCATACTCAGCGTAACCCCCGCCACGAATCAGGGCACACACCCGATCTCCTTTCTTCCAGTGGGTTACTTTCGGCCCGCAGGCACAGATCGTTCCGGCTACTTCCAGACCCAGAATTTCTGGAGTATCTTCTGGCTTGCCGTACTTGCCCTGCCGCATCATAACGTCGGCCCGGTTCAGGCCCGCTGCTTCTACTTTAATAATTACCTGATTTTCGACGGGTTGTGGCGAAGGGCGTTCGGCTAGTTGCAATACTTCCGGGCCACCAGCCTGAGTAACTATGATTGCTTTCATGGGTAAAGAGGTTTAAGATAACACACGAATTGTCACGAGTAACTGGCCTACATGTCGCATGGTATGCTCTGCCGAATGAACATAAAGGCCAAGTACGGTAGAAGGTAACTGAGCCCGGCCCACGCCACGTACCTGGGTCAGTTGATCGGGATGGGTCTGGCGAAGTTGCTCCAACGCTTTTTCTACCTGAGTATTAAAACGCTGCACCAGCTCTTCCGTACGTACATCGGTTGCCAGGCCTTCAGCCTGAGGTATTCCAGTTGCGTTTCCGTAAGGGCTTCGCCGCGAGCATAGGTGTACAGGCGATCAAGAACGCCCGTCAGGTGTTGCAGGTGAAAACCGGGTGAAGCTAGTTCAGAAGGACGCTCCCAGAGACGAACCGAAGGAAAATCCTGGGTGAGTTCAGCTAGTTCTTCCCGAGCCTGAAGCAAGGCATGAGCTACAGGCTGTAATAAAACGGGCATATCGGGTAGGGGACCGCGTAACCACACTTCACGTTTTTCTGCCATGATATTTTAATCTAGTTTATGTGTTAGATGGGTTAGAGAGGTTTTGAAGTTTTCTTTCAAACATAAAATCAATTCCACGGGTTAGCCCCGGCGGTTGGTACTCGTGTTTTGGTTAGTAAACGGTATAGAAGAACGTTTCCAGCAGTCCTCATCAACGATACATCATTATCTAAATTAGTTTGCCGCTGAAATTTATCGACTAAAAGTTCATCATTCTTATGAAAAGCAATTGCTTTGGTGGGGAGCGGGGGTCTTATTGAGCAGTACAGCCCTGGCTCAATCCACTAAAAATAAGCTCGAAGAAGCTCATCAATTTGGGAAATATCAACCCGTGGGCCTGGCTATCTCAAAGGAGGGCCGAACCTTTGTAACGTTCCCCAAATGGTCCAATGATTATATAAATGCCTTGATTGAAATTAAGGCTGACGGCTCGGAAGTGCCCTATCCCAATCAGGAGTGGAATACCTGGGATACTACGCATGTACAGGATCGTTTCGTCAGCTTACAGGCAGTTTTCATTGATGATACCAACACTTTATGGGCTTTAGATCCAGCCAATCCTGATTTTGGAAAGTCGATTGCGGAGGGAATCAAGCTATTGAAAATTAACCTGGCTACGAACCAGATTGAACGCATTTATCGATTTGAAGATTTGCCCCGTAGCAAAACCGGACTTAATGATTTGAATGTCGATACCAAACGGAATCTGGCGTATTTATCTGATCCTAGCCGGGCAGCCCTTGTGGTGCTGGATTTAAAAACGGGCAAAAGCCGAACAGTACTGGAAAAAGACGCTTCAACCACGGCCGACCCTACTTATCATTTACACATTGATGGCATTGAAGTAAAAGATCAGTCAGGAAAGCCTTTCAGTAGTAACGTGAATGGCATTGCTCTGGCGGGCGAATACTTCTATTACCGACCCATCACGCAAACCAAATTATTCCGAATTCCAACGGCGGCTCTGGCGGATGCTTCGTTATCGGCGGAGCAGTTGAAAGCTAAAGTAGAGACCGTAGGTGTGGCAGGAATTTCCCATGGTATGTTTGCGGACAAAGCGGGAAATGTTTACATGGGTGATTCGGAAAAGAAAACGCTGCATCGGTATAATGCCAAACGCAAGCAATTCGAAACGCTTGTTCAGGACGATCGGCTGTTATGGCCCGATAGCTACGCCATTGGCCCGGATGGCTATTTATACGTTACCGCAGCTCAGTATCAGCGATTAGCAAAGTTTAATCAAGGAAAGAATAAAGTAGAGTATCCTTTTCGGATGTACAAGCTAAAATTATAGCCAGTAAATAATAAAAGCCCTGAATAGTTGAGATTCAGGGCTTTTATTATTTATGTCAGAAAAGGAAATTAACGGCCACCACCGAAGAGTTTTGAAACGACCCAGATCACCAGAGCAACGCCTAAAACGACCAGGATAATACCGCTCCAAACACCGGCTTTAAAAATACCCTTAATGGCTTCGCAACTGGTTAAACTTACCATTAAGGTTGCGAGAATAACGTAGATAGACAGGCGAGAGTTTTGTAATGTTTTCATAAGGGTAAAGGGATATGTGAACAAGAAGTTAATAAAATCTATACGTTAAAAATCCATTCCAGTTTATAAGAGAAAAGAGATTATTCCCCTTTACTGACTTCTGAGGCCAGTTTCAGCACCAGATCGCCATCTTCC
Source organism: Siphonobacter sp. SORGH_AS_0500 (assembly GCF_002838835.1). Lineage (GTDB taxonomy): Bacteria > Bacteroidota > Bacteroidia > Cytophagales > Spirosomataceae > Siphonobacter. The sequence goes on along the minus strand of NZ_NHPP01000023.1, from coordinate 1,062 downwards.
TGTTTAATAACCAGAGCCGGATTGTCATCTGTGCCGTGTCGAGTTATTTTCTCGCCTTTGATGGTCTTTTCATACGTTTCTTTATGTACGGAATCAATTGTTCCGTGAGCCTTCCCATTTCCCCACTTCCAGCTTACTTTATCTCCTTTTTTCATTGGTCTTATTATTTGTTTAAAAACTAAGTACTAATAAATCATTCCAGTAATTATTAAATGATGAATGAATCCATTCCGTTGATCCTGACGGTCAAGCTAGACCCAACGTCACAGACGTATTTTGATGACCTACGAAAAAGATATTTTCCAGTAGAAAAGAACTATCTGAATGCTCATTTATCCTTATTTCATCAGTTACCGAATGCTGACCCTGGCATAGAGGATACTTTACTTAAGGTCACCCAAAGAGAAGCCTTCGAAATGCAGGTGAGTGAAGTAAAAATGATTGGCAAAGGAGTTGCCTTTCGAGTGGAAAGTAATACGCTCAAAACTTTACATAAACAGCTTCAGAAAAGTTGGAAGGAATTTCTGATTCCACAGGATCAGCAAGGGTTATGGCCGCATATTACCGTGCAGAATAAAGTAAGCCCGGAAGAAGCGAAGCAACTGGCTGCTCAATTAGAGGAGACCTTTGAGCCTTTTGCGATTACTGCTCAGGGGTTAATCTTGTGGGAATACCATCAGGGGACTTGGAAGTTTCTGAAGGAATTTGAGTTTAAATAAGAGCGATTATGGATCGGCGTGATTATCACGTAGAGACGCGACTTCATTGCGTGTGGCCGGTCGATGAAAATAATGTAGAGGTAACAAAATGGTCATCCGCCCTGGCTAGTGTCCTCACTAACCACTATAGTTTTATTCATGGCTGGTGAGGACACCAGCCAAGGCGGGAGGTGACTAGCCAGGGTGGGAGCGTCTAGTCGGGCGATGAAAAATAATGTAGAGGTAATAAAACCGCCTCTTACCCAGACGCGACTTTTTGGATTGCCCCCGAAAAGTTAGACATTAACTGAAAGGAGCAATGCAAAAGAAAAAGAAGTATAGTTATGCCTTTAAGAAATTAGCG
>NZ_NHPP01000022.1 GCF_002838835.1 Siphonobacter sp. SORGH_AS_0500 | reverse complement strand
ATCCGGGAGCTGGAAAGCTGCCTTTGCACCGCGGCAGAAATTCGGCAAATGGAAGCAGGTGTTCGTTTTCGGGATCCTTTCCCAAAATGGGAAGAGTAATAGATACCTTGGATAGTAGCTGAAGCTGATTTAGCTACTATCCACTTATAAATAAAGAGCTTATGATTTTAAGTGGGTTAAGTATTAAGGAGAAGATGGGTAGTGAGATTTTCATTGAACCCTTCGATGAACACAAGTTAAACCCCAATAGCTACAATCTATCGCTTCATTCAGAATTACTAGTGTATGAAGAGCAGGTTCTGGATATGAAAAAGGTCAATGCTTATCATTCATTAACCATTCCAGCGGAAGGATTTATTTTAGAGCCACACCGATTGTATTTAGGACGAACCATTGAGCGAACACGAACTCAAGGTTTGGTCCCCATGCTAGAGGGACGTTCTTCGATAGGTAGGTTAGGTCTCTTTGTGCACATCACGGCGGGCTTTGGGGATGTAGGATTTGACGGCTACTGGACGCTTGAAATGTTTTGCGTTCAACCCATTCGGATTTATTCCGGCATTGATATCTGTCAAATTTATTATCACGAAATAACTACCCCCTTTGAACCTTATCAAAGTGGAAAATACCAGAGCAATCAAGGCATCCAGGCCAGTTTACTTTATCAGGACTTTGTCAGCTAAGCTCGTTTACTAATGGTATCTTGTAAGTCTTTGCTAGAAGAAAAGGGAATCAAACCTACGCAGAACCGACAAAAAGTATTGGATTGCTTTATATCTACTAATAAAGGTTTTTCCAATACGGATCTGTTTAAATCATTCGAATTAAAAATGGATCGGGTAAGCGTTTATCGGTGCTTACAGGATTTACTAGAGGCGGGACTACTTCAATGCATCATTGATTTTGAAGGTATTCGCATCTACTACTACGAAACACGGTCCGAGAAAGATCGTTTACAACCTCATTTTAAATGTAAAGCCTGTCAGCAAATTAGCAGTCTACCCGAGCTTCCTTCCAGTTACCGTCAGTTATTGGATGGGTTTAAAATTGAAGAAGCACAGTTTCTTCTGGAGGGGACGTGTCAGCAGTGTCAGCAAAAGCACGTATAGGTAACAAAAAGTAACTTCATTTTGTAAAGCATTAGTAATCTTCAATCTTTTAAGTACGCTTGATCATGCATCAAGCGTCAGTGTTATGTATGTCAAATAAACCACGTATCCAAGTATATATATTAACTGGTTTTCTTGGCTCGGGGAAAACAACCATACTGAATCACTTACTCTCTTCTTTAAAAGGATCTCGTGTTACTGTCATTGAAAACGAATTTGGAGACATCTCTATTGATGGGAGCTTGATTAATCAACAACTTAGTCAAGTTGTTGAATTAAGTAACGGCTGTATTTGCTGTTCCCTCGATGAAGATCTATATGATGTTCTCACTGAATTAGCTCAGTCGGAGTTGCCGTCGGAGAATTTATTTATCGAAACGACGGGTATTGCGGATCCTGGAAATGTAGCGTCTATCTTTAAACGGGAAGATGTTAGTAAAGTTTTTGAGTTAAAAAGAGTCCTTTGTGTAATTGATGCGGAGACGGTAGAAGATTATCTAAAGCAAACTAGCGAATTACACCGTCAAATCATTGGTTCAGATGTATTGATTATCAATAAAATAGGTTTAGTTGATCCCACGTACCTCTCCTCTTTACAAAAGATTTTAAATTCCATGAATCCCTTTGCGGATTTTGTTACCACAGAAGATGGCCAGTTTAATTTTGAATTACTGGAGAAGTCGCAAACAAGAATCGTTATACCTAAGCCAAAATGGTCTTTATTAGGAAGGTTTTCTCATCAAATCAGCACGACCTCTTTTAGTACACTTTTAGCCTTCGACGAACGGGAGCTGCTGCATGCTTTGACGGTAACCCTGATGTTGTATTACAAACAAGTATACCGAATTAAAGGATTTGTTCAAGTTAAAGGCCGCTCGGAAAAGTTTTTATTACAGTCGACGGGTCAGCGTCTAACCTTAGAGGCGATAGGCTCTTGGGATTCAGATCAACGGCTTTCGCAAATGGTTTTTATTGGAATTGGGTTACAACATCAAACCATTGAACGCATTTTAAGGCCAACCTTTGCTAACGGACTAACAAAAACTGATGTTAAGTTAGAAAATGAATAATGATCTATTGGAAGAATCCCAGGAACTGGATTTACAGTTTGAAAAACGGGATGGTCTCTTACCCGTAGTGATTCAGGAAACGACTACTGGTCAAATCTTAATGATGGCCTGGGTCAATAAAGAAGCTTTTTCCTATACGCTTACTCATCGAAAAGCAGCTTTTTGGAGTACATCTCGGCAAATGCTCTGGGTAAAAGGGGAAACCTCGGGAAATACTTTGCACGTAGATCATATCCTGATTGATTGTGATCAGGACGCACTCGTCTATCAGGTAACGTTAGACGAGGGTGGGGTCTGCCATACCTTTAATCGATTGGGTCAAAACCGAAAAGCGTGTTTTTATCGGAATCTTTGTTTAGATACGCATCGACTTTACTTTTTAGAAGAATAATGGACGCATGAATAAAGAAAAAGAAGTCTATGAATTAGAGGGGGAGTTGCACCGGATGCACTCGATTCGTACCCCCCTTCGTCCTGATGCTTTCGAAAAATCCGATACGAGCAAAATCGAAGCTATTGAAGGACATTTTAAAGCGATTATGGAAGAGCTTGGATTGGATCTTACCGATGATAGTTTAAAAGGTACACCTTACCGAGTCGCTAAAATGTACGTAAAAGAGCTATTCTACGGCCTGAATCCTACGTGCAAACCTTCCGTTTCAATTTTTCATAATTCGTATGGCTATGAAAAAATGCTTATCGAGCGGGATATTACCTTTCATTCGGCCTGTGAACACCACTTCATGCCCATTATCGGGAAAGCTCATGTGGGCTACATAGCCGGGCCCCACGTAATCGGCCTTTCCAAAATTAATCGTTTGGTGGATTATTATGCCCGCCGACCCCAGGTACAAGAACGATTATGCTTGCAAATTTTTACGGAGTTAAAGAATATTCTACAAACCGAGGACGTGATCGTAGTCGTCGAAGCTGAGCATTTATGCGTTTCAACGCGGGGTGTAAAAGATGCAACTAGTCGCACCATTACCCTCGAATTTGGGGGGCAATTCAAACAGCAGGCAATTCGGAAAGAGTTTTTTCAAGTTATTGATTCGGTGTAAAAAGATATGGAATCGGAATTGGTGATTTACAATAGTCTAAGTCGAAAAAAAGAACGGTTTATTCCTTTACTGCCTGGTAAGGTGGGTATGTACGTCTGTGGTCCAACCGTATACGGCGATCCTCATTTGGGACATGCCCGCTCCGCTATTACTTTCGACACCGTTTACCGTTACCTCACTTACCTAGGATATCAGGTTCGTTACGTGCGTAACATCACTGATGTAGGTCATTTGGAAGATGAACAGGCGGAACAAGGAGAAGATAAAATTCTCAAACGTGCCCGTCTCGAAGCACTTGAACCCATGGAGGTAGCACAGCGATACACGAATAGCTATCGAAAGGCGATGCGATCTTTGAATGTAACGGAGCCCTCCATTGAGCCTGTAGCCTCTGGACATATCCTTGAACAAATTCAAATTATAAAAGAAATTCTAGCAAATGGATTTGCTTATGAGGTAGAAGGCTCTGTTTATTTTGATCTACATGCTTACACTCATATCTATCCCTACGGTCAGTTGACAGGAAGAAACATAGAAGAAGCACGAAACGGATCTCGAAATTTATCAAATCAACAGGAGAAAAAACATCCTGCCGATTTTGCTCTCTGGAAAAAAGCAGGACCTGAACACCTTATGAAATGGGAATCTCCCTGGAGTTGGGGGTTCCCAGGTTGGCATATTGAATGTACCGCCATGAGTACTAAATATTTAGGACTTCCTTTCGATATTCATGGCGGTGGCTTGGATCTGAAATTTCCTCATCACGAATCTGAAATTGCCCAAAGTTACGCAGCCTTTCATCAAGCTCCAGTGAACTATTGGATGCATAATAATCTAGTTACTCTGGAAGGCCAGAAAATGGCTAAATCCAAAGGAAATTTTATCACCCTGCAAGAACTATTCTCAGGAGATCATTTTCTGCTCGAACACGCGTATAGTCCGATGACTTTACGCGTGTTGATGTTACTAGCCCATTACTCGAGTCCCTTAGATTTTTCTAACCAAGCCCTAAAGGCTGCAGAAAGCGTTTATAAGAAACTCATGAACGGGCTTGCACTCCTACCTCAACTTCGTAGCAATGAAGATCAGGGTAGCAATGAGATAGATCAGGAAATACTAACACTTTGCCAGCGGTGCAAACAGGAGATGGATCACGATTTTAATACCGCAAGCACGATTAGTGTTCTGCTTGAACTAAATTCTTGGATGAACAAAATTTCGAAGAACGATCAGCTTAGACCTGCATTGGCAACAGTTGAACAGCTTAAAAATACCTACCATGCCTATGTTACTAATGTGTTAGGTCTTTTGCCCGAATCCCAGGCGGATGAGCGGCTGGCCTCAATACTTGATATTTTAATAAACCTTCGGAACAAAGCCAGACAAGAAAAGAACTACTCCCTTTCCGATCAAATCAGAGCGGAATTAGCTAACCAAGGGATTCAATTATTGGACAGCTCCTTGGGAGAAGTTCAAATCAAGTGGGAATAAATAGTCCTAAGGCCAGCGAGCCGTAGCTCCGAGCTGGCCTTATCCTTACTGAGCACAAACTCCCGTAGCCTTCAGCATGAAGAAATGTAAATCCGTATTCTTAACAAAAGCGGGCAAGGCTTCACTTCCTGGGCCCAGCATCGCTAGCTCGACAAAGTCGGCCGAGTGATCTTTGCCCGCCCAACCTACCGAGGTATGAGCGAATTGCATTTGAGCTAGCTTTTGAAAAGGTAATTGACGGGCATTATAAATACCCGTTTCGTCCAAATGAGTATAGCTTTCCAATAGACTTTTAGCCTCAGCAGGAGTTAATACCCAGTTTTGAAAAGCTCTAAAACGATCAATGACCTGAGCAGGTGTATCGCTTTTAGAGAGTTGATTGAGAATCCAGTCATTGGTATGCGTAAAGGTTTGGAGCAGATCAAAATGTTGATTAGCCTTACTGCCGGCAATGAGGCCTGGATTACTATTGCCATGATCGGTTGTAATAATGATCAGTGTATTTTGATCTTTTTCAGCGAAGTCTAATACTACTTTTAAGGCTTCATCAAAAGCCATTTGCTCGTAAAGTAACGAAGCAATATCATTGGCATGAGCTGCCCAGTCTACTTTTCCACTTTCAATTTGTAATACAAATCCTTCACGAGAGGTAGTAAGTAGAGCCAAGGCTTTCTCCGTCATTTCTTTTAACGTTGGAATGCGTACGCTCAAGGCTGCATCCTGCATTCGATCTAACGTATAGGGTAATGCGTCAGGATGAAATATGCCTAGAACAGGACTGTGGTTTTTTAAATTGGCCAGTTCGTTTCTATTTTTTGCCACTTGAAACCCTTTGTCATGAAATTCCTGAAAAAGATCTCGTTTATCTTTTCGAGTGTCTTTATCAAAAAGCTCCGTTCCTCCACCCATCATGACATCGAAACGAAGATCCAAATATTGTAAAGCAATGTCTTCCATGCCATTTCGACTCTTGCTTGTTACGCAAAAACCAGCCGGTGTTGCATGGGTAATGGGAACAGTTGTTACGCAACCAACCTTTTTTCCTGCTGCCTTAAACTTTTGCAAAATAGGTTGATAGATTTCACCCCGAGCCCCTACGTTTAATGAGCCATTGGGAACCCGAACGCCCCCTCCCCAGGCGGAACTTGCCGCAGCAGAATCCGTTACCAGAGAACTTGCCGATGCCGTATCCATTAAAGCTCGTTTGATCCGGTTCTCCCGGTATAAGTTAATCCAATGACTACCCCTTCCTTCTTTCCGATTAAGGTATAAATCGGTCAGGTTTAAAGCCCCCTGACTCATCCCGTCGCTGACCATAAACACAATGTTTTTGGCTTGCTGAGAAGAACGAGTTAATCTCGGAATAGAGGCATCCGTAAGGGCTGTGCCTAGGGCGGCCAAGGAGCTTTGACGAAAAAAATCCCTTCGTTTCATGAAATTAGTACGTATAAAATAAAATGGGAAAAACAGTTAGTATGAAGACCTGAGGTTTGCAGAATATGAGATCGTAGTCCCCAAAGTTCTTGGGATGACGTTCAGTGACCAAGGCTAATCCTTTTCAAGGGATACATTCCATCAGGTACTGAGAGCAGTGGGGTATGACGACAAGATTTTCCTAGGTAGAGAGAAAGTGAAGCGAATACCGATCACAAGTCCTTGACTGAGCAGAGTGGTCATTGGTTGACAGGATTATTAAAATAGATTTTCAATGGTACTTAGTTTACCTTCCTTGCATATAATTAAATGAAAAACAGTATCCCTAAAAGGAATACTGTTCTAAGGCAACCTTTCGGGTTGTTTTCTGATTTCCACATCAAAAAATTATCCGTACTCCTTAGCCAAGAGAATACCTTCATATAATTTCGGTTCAGATAAAGCCTTCTCTTGTCTTGATTAGGAGGACCTGACAAAGATAAATGCTTTTTGCAACATTGTTGCAAAAAGCATTTATCTTTCTTATTGCTGAGTGAAATTGGTGTAAAGCAGGGAGTAGTGGATAAACCGAAATACGATGCTATTGAGGAGAATAAGTTCTTATACTACTAGTTTAAGCCCAACGAATAACTGTTTACATATTAAAAAAGAAAGCATAGAACTCGTTTGGTCCGTTTCCAAAGGTATTCTATTTGCAACAATGTTGCAAATAGAATACCTTTGTTTTAAGATCATTGAGATCGGTAGGAGAGTCCTGCTTTCTAGGTAAGTTAAATAAAAATACTAACATCAAGATCCAATTTATGCTGATCAGAGATAAAGTAATTCAGCATTATCCGAATGCAAAAACGGGCACCGAAGTCACGGAAAAATATTTATCCCTCTTAGAAAAAGAATATCAAACAGATCTGGGGAAGATGCTTTTTGCTACTTCAGTATGCTCTGATGATGTGAATGTATCGACTGACTTCAGGGGAGTTCTAAGCCGCCCCTTTACCATGGGGGGACTCGGGGGTTTACCCTATGCCGGATTTACGGGAATGGTAGCTTTTTCTCATCATATCCCCGATGGTGGCGACGCCTTTGTATTCTACGGCCCTCATATTGGGATCACCGATGAAGGGGAACTGGGAAGAATGAGAAGGATTGGTCAGAAAAGGCTTACCAATAGCTGTGGGGCTTTAATGTTGGCTCTCGAACGCTTTCAGATTACTCAAGAAGCGGATCTGTATACGCCGCAAAATGTATATTACGATACCCAGCAATATCAGCTCGAACAGTCCTTAATGCCCTATAAGCATGACATCATCTATTCAGAAAATCCTAAGAAATCCATTACCGAATTCACTTATAAAGTGATCGATTCTCAGCTCAAAAAGATTATAGCCATGAGTGTAAATGAATTTAGCTGTGAACGCATTTTTTTACTAGGAGGCATAGTTATTAATACTAGTGAAGAGTATAATGACTATGTAGATGTTAGAAATTTTGAAGTAATTTATACAAAAGAATCATTAGATGAGTTTAATCCAATTTCTATTTTGAATTCTAAAGCATTCCGTGATCTGTAGTAATAGGCTAGTTTATATTAACCTGTTCCTTGAACAGGTTAAGCATTTTATACTTAACATAACTATAATTATAAAACTTTTATGTATACTATTAAGATATTCTCTTTATTACTATCCCTAATAACCTTATTCTTCTTTACGTCTTAACGTAGTATCTGTAAATATTTCATTTTTTACTTCTGAAGATAATTCCAGGAAACGTTCATACTGTTTGAGTGCATCCGCGATGATTTCTTTTTCGTTGAAATATTCAATTGTGTATCCCGGGCGATTATCACCAAAGAATGTTTCAGGGATATACGACTGAGTGCCCCGAACGCCGGGAATATTCTTTTCCTGAACTAATGAAGCCGAAATCGTTTTGAGCTGACTGCGAACGCCGTAGGTAAAATCTTCAATTGATTCGTGCTTAATGGTCAGAGCAATTCCTACTGGATTTTCCTGCGGGTGAACCGTTGCCCGAATTCCCTTGCGGTTAAACTCCGAAGCTAATTCGTGTAAGGCGGGCTTCACTACCTGCTCAATGAAGGTTTCCACGTAAGCCTGATTTTTAAAAGAAAGAATGCGTTGCAGGCGATCTTTCCATAATTCTCCAGACCAGTTTCGAGTGGATGGTGAGAACGATTTGGAATAATAATAGTCATCTACCAGTAATCCCTGAATCAGGCTGTAACAAAACAAGAGCATAATCACTGCAAACGGCAGAGCTGTGATTAAGGTCATGGTTTGCAGGGATTGCAGGCCTCCCGCATTCAGTAACACCAAAGCCACCAGGGCCAATAATCCGCCCCAGGCCACCAGTTGCCATTTAGGAGACCGTTCTGCATTGGCAGTAGAAATACTGTTCATCACGAAAATGCCGGAGTCAGCTGAGGTAACGAAAAAGATAAAAATGATAAAGATCGCCAGGCTACTGGTGATCGAACTAGCCGGGAAATAATCTAAAAATCTGAAAAGTAGTTCGTCGGTTCGGGTTACCAGAGCAGTTAAAGCTCCACCGGCTACATTTCGGTCCAGCCAGGTGGCACTGTTCCCAAACACGGTCATCCATAAAAAATTAAAGGCGGTTGGAATCAATAACACGGCAATAATAAACTCACGGACCGTCCGGCCTTTTGATATCTGGGCAATGAACAAGCCTACATACGGTGACCACGAAATCCACCAGGCCCAGTATAGAATAGTCCATCTGAAATACCAGGGCTGCACGGACGGTTCGTACGCATGGGTATTGAAGGTTAGACTTAGAAATTGGTTTAAATAATCCCCTATCCCTTCCGAAAGCGTACCTAACAAAAACACGGTTGGTCCAAAAATCAGGACAAAAAGCATCAATAATACAGCACTTAGTATGTTCAGTTGACTTAAAAACTTTACTCCCTTATTCACTCCTGAGGTGGCAGAAAGAATAGAAATTGCCATAATGATTAGGACAATAGGAACCTGATAAGTAAAGCTTTTGCCGGGCACAATGCCTAGTTCTACCAGCCCTGCGTTAAGCTGAACTACCCCAAAACCCAACGTAGTAGTAATCCCGAAAAACGTACTGCAGAGGGCGAAAGTATCAATGGCATTACCCGCCATTCCATTGATGCGGTTCTTGAGGATTGGGTAAAAGCAACTACGAAGCGAGAGAGGCAACTTGTATCGGTACGTAAAATAGGCGAGCGATAGTCCCACTACTCCGTAGATAGCCCAGGCGTGAATGCCCCAGTGAAAGAATGTATAGAGTTGAGCGTCTTTGGCTCGCTGTATCTCACTATATTCAGCAAACGTTACGTCGGAGAAGTGCGAAAGAGGCTCTGATACGCTAAAATACATGAGTCCAATGCCCATTCCTGCGGCAAAAAGCATGGATATCCAGGAGAGAAATGAATACTCAGGGACTTCGTTTTCATTGCCTAAGGTAACCGAGCCGTACTTACTGAAAACGAGAGCCAGTAGAAAAAAAACGAATAAGGTAACTGACCACACATACACCCAATTCAGGTTAATGAATATCCAATCCTGCACATGCCCCAGAACAGACGCCGTTGCATCAGGAAAAAAACTGGAAACAAAGGTGACAAACAGGATGAATAGTAAGCTGGGAAAAGTAATCCCTTTATGAAAGGTAGTTTGGGCAAAGATCGATGTCAGCCTGCTCATAATCGGTACATAGGTTTAAACACGTAGGCAATGAAAACAACCGTTATCCATACACTTTGTTATGCTTCAACCCTATTAACCTCCCCTACCAGAGCGATCATGCGTAAAGGCATGTACACCTAACACTATCCCGATCAAAGAAGAAGCCCGGCGAATCGTATCCGCCGGGCCTCTCCTTTAATCAATTATCTACCTCAGTAAGTTACATAGGCTTATCAGGCAGGTGCGTTGCCTGTAACCAAAAGCTTTGTACGCTACTCCAGAAGTGTTTTAAGTCTTCGAAACTGCTGGGTTTAACCACGTATCCATTGGCTCCCAGACGATAAGCTCTATCAATGATTACCTGATCATCCGAAGTAGTTAACATCAGAATGGGTAAAGTCTTAAGTTTTTCGTCTTTTCTAATTCGTTCGAGCAAGGCCATACCATTCAGACCTGGCATATTAATATCGAGTAATAACAACGAAGGCCATTTCCCCACCTGCGTTAATAATTCCCAGGCTTCTTCACCGTTCTTGGCAAATTCCAGGGTAAAATTCCGGGGTGATTCATCAAAAGATTCCCTAAGCAAGAAACGATCATCTTCGTCATCTTCTGCGGATACTATTAAAAATGAACTTCTTGGCATAAAGCAATTACTTGATATTTAATGAATTAGAATGCCGGCGTTGGGACCTATATCCTATCCAATGATGAAGTTTGGTTAACGCTTTAACGTATTTAGATGAAATTTTTTTAAGAAACTCAGGGCAATCAGGGTCATTAATGGAATGAATCAACCACAAAACAGATCTTTTCATTTATCTATTTAAGGGCCATCCCCCATTGCTTTGTGAAGCTTTCCACTCCAGCACCTTTTAACAAGGTATAAACCATTGCTGTACTTATGCTCAAAACAAGATTTCTGCTTTTTTATAAAATCAGGTAGGAAGTACAAAGTCTACTTGCGTAATCAGTTTACGAAGCACACGAATGAGCCGGACCGTCTTTACCAATGACTAAGAGATTTCAAGATTCTTCTAGTATTCATAAGTACATACCTCTATATTTCTATAAAAAAGCGTAAAGTCCTTCCCCAGATACCTTAACTGAAGTAATCAAAGGTATAGTAATAATAAGTCATTACCAAAGAGCAAGCCGACAATTAAATTGCCTATTCACTCTCACTTAACAATTAGAATCAGAATTAGTCATTAATACGCGGAACCTGAGCACTGTGGGACCAGAACATGGTTAGTGCGGACCAAAAGCTAAGCATTCCACTGAGGTCTTCGGGCTTGCTTAGATAGGCGTTAACTCCCAGTTTGTAAGCCTTGGTCATTAACTCATCGGTGGTAAACATAGAAAACATCAGCACCGGTACGTGGTTGTAACGGGGCGACTCTTTGAGCTGAGAAAGTAACTCAAGGCCATTAATCCCCGGAAGATCATAATCCAGCAGAATTAATAAAGGGCGGTAAATAGGCTGCTCCAGATACTGCTGGGCCTGCTCAGCTGAAGAACAAAACTCAAACTGAAAAGCGGGACGGCTTCTTTCGAAACCTAGTTTTAATAGTTCCTGATATTCGGGATTATCCTCTACGATCAGTACAGTAGGTTTTGCCATGGCGTAGGTAAATAAAAAAATACTATAAAATGATTAATAGTAAAAAACTGTGCAAAAGTAACAGGAAACTATCTTTCTGAACTCATACGCGTTTTACATTCTTTACTAAAGATCAAATAACGCCGAATACGTAAGCATTAATACTGATGAACGACTTCTGGTTGTAAGTACTGTTCGTAAGATGTCATACCCTCTACAAATTAGATTTAAACCATTACTAAGGTGCTTTTTAATGCTTACGCACGTTTTCCAGGTATACAAACACATGGATGGCATGGTTGAAGCGGTAGGTGCGTAACTGGTCGTTAGGCATACGCTGGATGGCGAACTGGTTTAAGTAGCCAAGTTCAACGCGGAGGTTCTTCCTGATGGATCTGCCGATGGCCAGGTACGTTCGGTTTTGATCAAAGTGAGTAACTGATGGGGAAATCACGACCATAGGTTCCACACTGAGATGGGTATACCATTGTTCTTGAAAGGGATTAATCCAGCGAGCCATGCCCCGTAACCGAACGTTAAAGCGATCGGCTAATACTTCCTGCGATTCGCCATCGGAGAGAAATATGTAGGAAGTAGCCAGGGTATCGGTGTGGGAAGGCCAGCGGAATTCCGCCCGATAACGTTGGATAAATTCCCCCTTTTTTAAAGGTTTGGTGATTTGTAATTGGGGGATTATGCGAATTTCCTGAAAAAAGGTTATGGGCTGATACTGGTTGACTTTTCCCCAGTTCCACCATAACCCAATGGGAGAAAGTGACACTCGAACGGGTTTTGAAAGTTGATAATTAACCCAGGGCCGGAACACCTGCAAGAGGGGGTGTCGGAACACCTGTATATCGCGGCCATTGTCGTCGGCCTGCCGTCGATACTGATGATCCAGTTGAAAACTCCACTTTCCCGAAGTCTTATAAACGTAGTTTAATTCCGTCCAGAATACCGCCCGGTGTCGTACTTCATTTGTATACGATTGTCCATAAGCCTGCCCTCCCAAGCAGCAAAACATCAGGAATAAATAACGAATCATTTTTTATCAGGCTATACCAGTCAAACCCTCCTACCTCACTACATAACCGGGGGTGAAGCATAAAGTTATGTAGTGAGGACTAGATAAGGTTTGAGCTCTATTCCTGAGCCTTTGTCTAAACTTGAATCGTTTTTGCCCTCACTGAACCGAAGGCGGCGGCGTTGCGGTACCCCAATTTTTGTTAGGTTGGCTCCCCATGACAAACACTAAGGTCCCACCCTGCATCAGCTCATCCCGATATAGCCAGCAATTGGTTAACGGTTTACCATTGAAAGTAGCCGATTGTACATATACGTGTTCAGCAGAATTCTGGCGGGCTACCACACGTAACTTTTTCCCATTCCCTAGTCGGATAGTTGCCCGATCAAAAGCGGGGCTTCCCAGCTCAATAATGGGTCTTCGGTCCGTAAACCCTTTGACGTCGAATAAGCCCAGAGAGGCCATTACGTACCACGACCCCAATTGCCCCTGATCCTCGTCCTGTCCGTAGCCATAGCCGTGAATAGGTTCCGTGCCGTAAAACTCGTCGCAGATGGCACGCGTCCATTTTTGAGTGAGCCAGGGTTTCTCTGAAAAGTTAAAAAGCCAGCTACTGTGCAGATTAGGCTGGTTACCATGGTTATACATGGACTTGATTCCCGCGAAGGCATCGATTTCTTTCCCACCTCCAAACGCATTTTTCTGAGCCGTCGTAAAAATGCTGTCGAGTCGGTTATTGAATTCTTCTTTTCCAATGGTTTCAATCAGAGCTTTCGGATTTTGCGGCACAAAAAAGGTGTATTGCACAGCATTGCCTTCCTGAAATCCCCGCCAGGGTTCGTACGGATCAAAAGCCTCAATGAACGTTCCATCGGCCTTTTTCGGTCGAATCAGTTTCAGTTTCGGATCATAAAGCCGTCTCCAGCCATTGGAGAGCTTTATCAATTCCTGATAATCCTGTTCTTTACCCAAAGCTTTAGCCAGTTGGGCGGCGGCAAAAGTACTGAAGCTATATTCCAGGGTATGAGAAGCCGAAAAGTGTGAACCCGCCGAATCGGTTTGGTCTTCGTCAAGGTAAGGTACGTATCCGCGTTTCACAAAGGTCTCTACATCCCGCTTGCCCGCTCCAACGGGTCGGTTTCGTCCCAGCAGTTCATTCGCCTTAATGGCTGATACGCCAACTGGGTATCATAGTCGCGTATACCCGACTGATAAGCTCCGGCAATGGCCAGCCCTACAAAATTAGTCCCGACCCCCGAAACGAAGTTACTGTTGACGATTCCATCACCAAACCAGCCCCGTTCCTTGTAAACTTCTAGCTGGGTATGCACAAAATCGCTGTAACGCTCGGGATACGAAAGAGCCCATAGTTGCGTTAGATTCCAGTAAGCTCCCCAAATGGCATCGGTATTGTAAAAGTTATGACTGAATGTTCCGTTTTTATCGCGGGGTAACTGCCCTACGGTACCATCGTGACGGGGAAAAGAACCGTTCACATCATTGGCAACTCCCCGGCCGAGCAGGGCATGAAACAGACCCGTATAGAATTTTACCTTGTTCGTTTCACTGCCTTCCACAACGATCTTGCCTAATTCAGCCTGCCACGTATTTCTGGCTCTTTGACGAGCGGTTTCGAAAGAAAGCCCCGAAGCTTCCGCCGTGAAATTAGTCTTTGCATTGGCAATGGAGGTGTACGATAATCCTACTTTCACTTCAATAGCTTCTTTTTCAGTGGTGGCGTATTCCAGAAAAAGCCCGGCTCCCTTTCCGGTAGCTCTTTGACTCTTCCGTTGAATGCCCGAGTCCGTGAAGGCTCCCACAGCGGTAGGCTTTTTACTCACTTCTCCCCAGAAATACATCGACACCTGCCCGTTGGGATCGTAGGTTCTTACGTATTTGGGGTAGGTGGTCACCAATCCCTCAAAATGGGTATCATCTATCATTCGAACCTCAGCCTTTCTAACTTCCCCGCTTTCTCCCTGTACATGTCCGACGTCTAAAATGATTCTTGACTGTTCGTGTTTAGGAAACGTATACCGATGAAAACCCACATGAGTAGTTGCCGTCAATTCGGCGGTGATGCGGTAATCTTCCAATAAAACCTTATAGTAACCGGGCTCTGCCACCTGATTTTTTCGATCAAATCTGGATCGATAGCCAGTGTCCGGGCTTTCCAGCTCGCCGGGCTTCACCTTTAATTCACCCGTAGTCGGCATAAAACTCACCCCACCCACCTGCCACTCATGAAAATGCACAAACCCTTCAATGGACTCATGCCGGGTATCGTAACCTACTGCTTCCCAGCCCTGCTTATTGCCATAGTGCCCATTGGTGGAAGGAGCCAGTTTGGCCATCCCATGCGGCAGAGCGGCGGGTGTATAGAAAAACCAACGGCTGTGGGCGGTTCCGATGTTAGCATCTACGTAGGCCAGGATCTTCGGTGCCTTCACGGCACAAGAGGTTAACAAGCCTAACAGGGCAGCAATAACGAATGAGCGGAGGTAACTAACTCGCGTAATCAGCCGAGCCATTGAATAGCATGTATGAGGCATACTTAATTTTTAGGTTTAGAGACGTTTCTAAAGGGAATAGAAGAAGTGCGGTTAAACGAACTCTCTTCATAGCTCATTAGGGATGATTACTAATGACATTTACTTGAAGAAGAAAGGGCATAAACGAACTTCTGCCCCTGTCCGCTCGAACCAAGGGAGAAGACTTCCTTGGAATAGGACGAACTTGACTAGAAGCTAATTAATGCTCACGCAAGAAGTGGTATCCAATGCGAAGTAAGGTTCTTCGCTTTGCCCTGCATGATAAAAGAGTAAAGGTAGTCCTGTGGCTTTGTTACCTTCAGCTTATTTCCATCTCCTGGCCAGACGCGATGAAGTTGCGTCTCTACCATTGAAGGGCCTTATTGTTCCGCAGTCGCTCGGCTCTAGCCGAGTGACAATCTAGTCGGGAAGGCCTCTGGCCGATGGTAGAAAGTGTCTTTTTGTTAAGGAAAGAAGTACCGGTACCAGTTACCAATTCGCCGCCTACCGGCCGGAGCCAAGCGATTGTAGGAGTAATAAGGCCCTTCGCTATGAGAATAACGGCAAGTAGGAACCTGCCGTTATTGCAGAAACGAGATGGGATCTCGCTCCAGGGTAATTCCAACTGCTCGTCCGCGACGCTCAGTGTTACTGCCGTCTTCTAAGACTAGTGATGAGATAATACGCCTTTGTAATCATCAGTAATGGTTAACTGCTTGATCTGATTTTTTTTCCAGGCATCGGCCCCGGGCAAAATGGGCGAAACAGGAATATCCTCTCGGTTTTGTTTCTTTTCGGCAGTTGAAATACCAAAACGTTGATCCCTCTGGGTTAGCAGGCTGTCTTCCAGTTGCCCTTCTTCTGTGAAGCCCATCATTACCATCGGATGCCCCATGGGCAATACCAGATCTTTGTCGGTGTGCCAGGTATGGAAAGTCTTTCCGTAAGTAGTCACGAGTTTCTCCATCAGCTCATGCTCAGCTGCCTGAGGAATGCCCGGTGCTATCAGACTTCCCGACTTAACTTCATAGCGATGACTATGCCAGAGCTTACGCTCTTCCTGAGGCAGAGATTTAAAAATCCGTTCAGAAACGATGTATTCAATACCCATAATTTTAGCATCGGCATCGTTACCATCATAAATAATGCACTGTATTAACTCATCATTTACCTGATGGCAGTAATGATGAGCTTCCATCTGTCCTTTCATATTACCATTGTAAAAATGAAAGCCATTTAGATACATGTTCAGTGCTTTCAACGGTTTTTTATCCTGTAATAAATCCGCTCCTATTTCCAGAGCTTTATCTTTTCCTGTTTTTTCTTTACCAGGAGATTCTACGTTAGAAGATGTATTTTTTCCCCCGCAGGCGAAAACCGTATAAATAATAAATAAACTAGGCAGGATGAATTTCATAAGCTTATGATTTTTTCTAATCAAAGCTGTAAAAAAGCATTCCTTATGTGTCAATATAAATTAAAAATAGTACTATAATTAATTAGCTTAGATAGAACATAATTAGTTCTATCTAAGCTTGCAAACGATGATAATAATTAGATAAATAACTTAATCAATGATTAACATCATTAAAACCTATCGTATTCTTATCAATTCACATAATATAAACCATGTTTAATGGCAAATACAATTAAATCAACCGTTCGATTTACTTTAAACTTTTTCATAATATTCTTATAATGTTCCTGAGCGGTATGAACACTTATTTTTAAGTGATATGCCGTTTCCTTAATCGTGAATCCGTTGCATACCTGGTTCAACACTTGTCGCTCTCGCGGAGTCAGGTGAAATACTATTTTCTCATCTACCAGAATATGATCTACCAGGCTTTTCCGAATATTGGTGCTTAAGTATTGACTATTAAGCATTACACTATCAATAGCCCGTTTGATCTCCACGAGTGATTCATCTTTTGAAACGTAAGCATCGGCTCCCAACCGCAATGCATAACGAATCGTATTCGCATCATTGAGAGCCGAGACAATAATAAACTTACTAGAATCAAATTCTTTCCGGTACTCGACCATGAAGTCCAGACCGGCCTGTTCAGGCATTAACAAATCCAGGATAATGACATCTACTTCACCGCGTCCCGTATCCCCCAAAAAATCAGCCGTTTTCAGGTAATAAGTAATCAGGGCATCCGTATAATAAGTTGATAAAATTATCTTTAATGACTCTCCAATAACGGTGTGGTCATCGATAATTGCTATAGTCATAAAGGGAACGTATATCTAGGAGTGTTAGCAAGAATTAAGTAAAGGTACACATCGCGACTAATTTATTAATATTTATTTAACTTTATTCAGTATTGATTTGACTCCTTAGTTTAATGGGTCCTATTTCATCCCCCAAATTTTGGGGGATGAAATAGGACCCATTACGTTATTTTTATTATAATAATTTAAATCCCATCTTTGTTGCAATTCAATAACATTGTGGGGTTTTTAAATAAATAACTGGCGGTTATACTTATTACACGAACTTCATAATGTTATTGAATTACTTTTAAAAGTAAATAGCGTGTATTTCACGCCATCTATTCTACTCTTGACTTATTAAAATATATTATCCAACTGCTCCGCTATGAACAGCATTACTTCAATTCTAGGGTATACTCCCAAGAAGATAGGGGTATTCAAAACCGCTTCCATGGCTGATCTGCCGAACGACATTCGACTATTCAGATCACTTAAATCCAGTTTTCCTGAAGCAACGTTGGTCTGGATTCTTCGAAAGATTCCAAAGAACTGGTAAAGCGATTTTCAGGGGTAGTGAATGAATACATCAACTGCCCTGATTACGCGAACCATAACCACTCTCATTTGAATTTCAGCTGGTTTACAGAAGCCATGCAACAGCAGCAATGGGATGTAATCATTCAAATTGATTCGAACAAACCTTCTGTAGATAAGTGGCTTGAACTCTGGAATCCAAGACTTTTAGTAAGGTATTCCCTGGAAAGTAATTGTCCGTTTAAGCATACCTTAATACTATCATTAAAACCCGCTCTTGCTAAAGAGTGTGTACAAACGCATCTATTGAATTCACTGGGCATTCCGGCCAGTCCCAATGGATTCCAATTTCCTTCGACTGAATCAGATAAACGGGCCTTTACCCAATTGTACCCTGAACTTTTCCAGCACCCATTCGTATGCATTCATATGGAAAATCCGGCGGTGCAAACCTGGCCTATGTGTTATTATACCATGATTGCCTACTTATTGGCTGACCATGGGTATAGCCTCGTTTTTATTGCTAATGAAGAACAGCAAACCAGTATTCTGGAAATTTGCCAACACATTGAGTCTCCAACGTTCAGCTTTTTACGGGAAAACTTATGCTGGAGCAATCTGGCCTATTTAATCAACCAATCCTCATTAGTCATCGGTGATGATACAGACATGGCTCAGCTCGCCGTTCATCTGGACGTACCCAGCGTCTGGCTGAGCACCCGCGGACACCAGCTTCAGTTTCATGAATCCCGTTCAAAATCAGTGCACATCCTCAAAGAATCTCAACCCATTAAGGAAGTGATTCATGAAATCAGTACACTGCTTCATCTTAACCAGGAGAATTTCTGGTAATCATTACATTTTTTCCAATGGTCTTTTACTCTTAAAACCTTCCAGGTTCAGTGTAGCCACAGGGAACAACTTTTTGACAAAAGTAACAGTGGCTATACTCATGGATTAAATCAATACTTTGGATTCATCGAGGCTATTGATTTTTCTTTTTACACCATGCAACCAGCATTCGAAAAACAGCTTTCGTATATTATTAGCCGTCAGCATGAAATTGTAGACGCCTGGCATGAAACATGCTTGCAAGATTCTCAGTTTAGTCACCTAGTTAATCATTTTAATTTACAGTTCATCATGGGAGAATTAGTGGCTCGTCTTACTCAGCTTCCATCGAAAGCACCTATTACTTCTTCTTTAGTAATGGAAAGTTTAATTCCGCCTGAAAAGAGGAGTATCAATACCTGCCAGTCTTTCATCCGTCAGTTACATCATCTACAGAAAGTCATTACGCGTGAACTAGAATCGTACGCTTCCTCGCTAAACTCGGAGGAATCTCATCAACGCTGGGAATTTCGTCAAACGGTTATGACTTTGATTGAAGAATGGATTGAAGAAACCTTACAGGTTTGTGCGGAAACCATGACTAAAAATTCTTCTAATTTTTTTAATCAATCGACTTTAACGGATGAACAGATTGGCATTTTACGGGCATTCATTCATGATACGCGGGGTAATTTGGGAGCCATTAGTGGAGCATCCGTTTTATTAGGTACCGCAGACATCAGCGAATCTCAACGACAGATTTTCAATGAAGTTTTACAACGGAATGTAAAGGAAATTCAACTTGTGTTAAATGAGCTCTTTGAGTTTTGTAATGTAGGCAAGAAACCTTTACATCTGTCTTCAACCAATGTGGCCCAGGTAATTAAAGAAGTAGTAGCAGAAGTCCAAGTTAATAAACCAACGCTTGCTATTCACACCTACGGTCCCGATTCGTTACTGGCAGTAACTGACGTAGAAAAACTAAGTACCATTTTGCACAGAACTTTACAGTTCATTTTATTACAAATGCCTAAGGGGTCAGTGAGTATTTCTTACGCCTCCGCAATCGAAGAAAATAGCTGGACTTTAAATATTCAGTTTTCAGAATCTGGATTTTCCTTTGATAATAGAGAAAAAACATTAAGTAAGATGGCCCATACTTTTGAGTTCCCTGCTAACCTTTCCTCTCGTCAAAAGCTAAGCTTATACATGGTCAGAATTTTAAGTACATTATTGAATGCCAGGCTGGCTATCGAAGATAAAAAATGGATTTACATTAAGTTTCCCTTGTCTATCATTGGTGGATCTTAAATTAAAACAGAAGGAATTAACTCAATAAAAACTAAATCCTTGAGTTAATCCCTTCTAGTCTATATTAAGCTTTACTATCAAAATAATCTTACCTTTAAAGTAATTCTACTTAGGGCAATAGAACGGCGTTTACTACGTGAATAATACCATTTTTCTGCATTTGATCCGGTAAGTTAATAATGGCCTGCGTTCCTTTTTTATCCGTGAATATAAGCTGATTATTTTTCTCTACTACCATTACTATTTCGTCGGAAATGGTTTTTAATCTGGCTACGCCATTTCCCTTTGCAATGGCCTGACGGAGTTGTTGCGTTGTAAATTTACCGGGAACAATGTGCAGAGACATTACCTTCCTCAGATCGACGGCCTGATTTTCCTCCAGTAATTTTGAAACGTGAGTAGATCCATAAAAAGCAGAATCGGAAGGAGCAAAGACCGTGTAAGGCCCCGGTCCCTGTAGCGTTTGTACCAATCCCACTCCCCGAATGGCCGACATGAACATATAGAACAAATGGGAATTATTGATGTTCTGAACAATGTCTTTCTTCGCATCCATGGGTACCCGTTTCCGTCCCCCTAACTGACCCGTAGTGTCGTACGTAGCCTTCATGGACCGGGGGCCAGGCTTGGCCATTTGATTGGCTCGCTGGTCATGCTGCTGCCCGTAGGCCAGGCCCGCACTAGTAACCAGGATAAATAAGAATATTGTTTTCATGGCTAATCGTGGTTTACCAGCTTTTAAATAAGCTGAAGGTGAGGTCTGATCTGTAGGTTAACGATATCACTTCGTAACGGTTGACTCAGGACAAACCCTACCGCCTGGGCAATGTCATCGGCGTGTAACATCTCTAGTTCCTGCTGTTTCTGCTTTTGCTCTTCCTCGGAAGCGGGCTGCATGGGCGTAGCTACGGCTCCGGGTTCAATCAGACTTACTTTTATACCCAGGGGATTTACTTCTTTCCGAAGGCTTTCCGTAAAACCCTGAATGCCAGCTTTGGTAGCCACGTAAACCGAGCTGCCTTCTTCCCGCACATCTGCACTCATGGAACCTATGTAAACCAGATGTCCGGCCCCTGTTTCCTTCATCCGTTTGATCGCTTCTCTGCTGCAAGCCAGGTAACCCATGAGGTTGGTTTCGATCACATACCGCCAGTTTTCCTCCTCCATGATTCCGCTGGCCGCCAAGGCCGCATTGTTAATCAGCACATCAATCCCCCCTAGCTGGCTGTCCACTTTTTTAAAGACAAGTTCGATGGCCCGAGGCATACTGACGTCTGCTACGCAACCATGGGCCGAATGGCCGCTTTCTTGAATGGTCTGTAAGGTTTCCTTTAGTTCACTTTCATGACGTCCTACAATGAGTACGTTGGCACCCTGTGCGGCTAATAAGACAGCCGTCGCCCGGCCAATGCCCGTAGTCCCGCCGGTAATCAGGATGCGTTTTCCTTCTAGAGAAGTAAGTTCGATGGTGTTCATAATGCATTCGTTTTTAGCTCCAATACGTAAGGGTTACTTCTGTTCCACCGCGTAATTCATATTCCCGAAAGGTGTGGGCGTGATCTTCGTTACAAGGCGTAACTTCGTTCTTGTCCTCACCCACCAGGCATTGGGTATAAGGTAGAATTCCTTTAGGCGATAAAAGGCGAAGTTTGCAAGTACCCAGGTCGCTACCGCCGATCACCAGCGTTACTTTTCCTTCTTTGGATGATTCACTCAGAAAATCGGCCCGGAAAACGGGATATTCCACAAAGATTTGAAAGGGAACTTTCGGGAAAGAGTGGTAAGCGTAGCTAGTTAAGACAAAAGCCATCGCTGCTCCGTACACTTCCTGGCCTACCTGTCCCGATTGTTGCCAGCCGCTCCGCAAATCTTCAATGGGAATACTCAGGTTCCTCATGGTAGTCCCTTCTTTCGGTTGCATACAAATCAGAGCCGGAGGAGTCTGATCAGGGTAAAAAAACTGGCCCCGGTGCAGAAGATATTTGCCGTATTCGGCCAGTAAGTAATTTAACTCGCGAGGAGCTACCTGATGCACTTCCTTGACATAAGCGGTTAACGCCGCCAGCGATTCCGCCTCTTCGTAAGCGGAGATATATTCGGCGTCTCGCAGAGGGGACAGCCCCATAAATATGGAATAGTCTTTCCCGTACCCGAAGTCACATTCCCATAACCACATCTTGGCCAGTATATTCGCTACACAGAGGTAACTCAGTTCGAGATAGGTTCGGTTATTAGTGATCTTCCAGAGCCGGGCCAGGGCAACTCCGCTCATGATGGTATTATTAGACTGATACAGCAGACTGAACTCCAAGTTTAGTAGTCGCTGGGCCGATTTTTCTGCTTCTTCAAGGTAGATTTCTTCTTTCGTAAACTCATAAGCCTGAAGCATTACGTGTATGTATAGACCCGGCACATCATGCTCACCTCCGGCTCCCGGCTCGGTTTCAGCTTTCATCACCGAGAAATCCTTCATGTAATAGAAAACCGGCCATTCATAATTGAAATGGTGAGCGGCTTTTATCAGGTAAGATAACGATTCAAAAAAAATGGAATGAGCGGCTTCATGCCCAAAACTTGCTAATCGCCCCGTGTTTATTAATATATGCAACAGATACCAGGAATCAATGATTTCAGGTTTTTCCTCCTCACTTAGCTCTTCGTCGGGTTTCTTGAATTTTACGCCAGGAAGCCAGCGGGTAAGCACCTTTAGTTCTTTCTTAAAAAACGTAGGTATACTCCGCATCAAATCCTGAGATAGAGCGTAAGAGGTAGTTTGCTTCCATTGTTCGTACTCCAGTAAAGGAATCAGAATGGCCAATTGAACCATACTTTCCGGTGGCTTCTCGTACGAATCTACGTACGCATTGAGGTATACCTGTTGATTGATAATCTGTTTACAAGCCTTCGAACGGTTTAAGCTTATCAGGGTTCGCTGAGCTCGACCCGGCCAGTCTACATAACTGGTTGGGGGTTTAGGTAACTGGTCATAAATAAGAGCTAAGGATTCAATAAACTCCAGCGGTTTTGCCAGTTGTGTAGCTTCCGAAGCCTGATTAATCACCAGAAACGCATCCGAAAGCAGATACGTCTGATCGGCTTTCAAAGGGGTTTGACTAGGAGGTAAGGCAAAGCCTAGTTCCGGCCATTCTCCTCCCACGCAGTTAGTAGGCTCGGTGTGCGATGACTCAAAATAGGGATTTAACGAGGTAAAATTCTGTATGTACAGGGCACTGCCGGCCCCCGGTAGATCAAAATAAAGTAACCCGACAGCCGGTCCTTTCTGAGCAATTTTCACATCGACCTCCGACTGCGGATAAAGGTCTCTGGGTAAGGCACTTAAAAATAATTTCTGACGCGTCTTTAGCTGATTCGTGTAGCGTACAAGTCCTTTTTCGGGATCAATGATGGCAAAGCTTACCTGAAAAAGCCCTAAACTTCCCTGGATCGTAAAGCAGATCCGCTCCGTTGTATATTCGGTGATCTGACAGGATTCAAAACCTTGCGGATCAAAACAGGCCCGAATGGCAAACTGCGGGCCTTCGGGATAAGCATAAATGATCCAGAGTGAATTAGTATCGACCAGATAGGTCCATTTTCCCTTACTATAAGGGAAAGCCAGCACTTGCTGATTTTCACTTTCGAATACGGCTTGTATACCGGCGGCCCACTGGGAGACGCCGGAGGTAGTAGAGACGGTGGTACTAGTCATACGTTTATTAGGTTTAGCAGAAATCTTCTTGTTTATTTCAGAACGACGATGAAATAAACAGCTACTAATCAAAGACTTCTAAGCGTACTTTTGAATTTCTGCCCACAGATCCGGGGCATCGGCTTCGCTAAAGGGCAGGTATTGAACTTCCGTGAAATACGGTGTTCCCTGCCCCGAAGCGAAAACCGCATAATAGGCATTCTGGGTGTCTCGCATTACGCCAGCCCAGGTGTCTTCGGCCAGTGGTAAGGAAGGTTTTTGAAAGTCTTCGGCTGTGGTTAGCAATTCCAGAACCTTTTCAGCGAAATCATCGATTGAACCTACCATCTTTTTATCATCAAAAAAGGTAGATCCTGAGCGTTGGATAGGTTTCATACTAAAGAGCAGATAGGATTAAAGGCTGGACAGGAGATCAATCATGAATCAAAAGCTTAAGGAGTAAAAACGGCCCGCATGCAATGATCGCGTTTTTCGTAAAACAGGTCATAGGCTTTCTGGCCGTCTTCCAGTCCTACCTGATGCGTAATGAGGTACGATGGATCTACTTTACCGTCACGTACGTATTCCAGCAAGCGGGGAATGTATTTCTGAGCGTGCATTTGTCCCATCTTGAAAGTCAGTGCTTTATTCATGGCCGCTCCCATGGGAATTTTATCAACGAAACCACTGTAAACGCCAACAATAGACACCGTTCCGCCTTTGCGGCAAGCCATGATGGCTTCCCTTAAAACAATAGGCCGATCATTCTCCAGCCGCACCCATTGCTTCACGCGGTCATAATAATAGCCGGGTCCTTCGCCAAAGGCTTCCATTCCTACCGCATCTATACATACGTCAGGGCCTCGACCGCCCGTTAACTCTTTCAGAGCTTCCTGAATATTCACTTCCCGATAATTGAGCAAATGCGTAGCTCCGGCGTGAGCCTGGGCAATGCGAAGTCGTTCGGGGTGACCGTCAATAGCAATGATGCGTTCGGCCCCCAATATACGTGCACTCTGTATGGCCATTTGACCTACGCCGCCGCATCCCCATACCGCCACCACCATCCCCGGTTTTATACCGGCCATATCAGCGGCCATGAAGCCCGTAGGAAAGGCATCGGAACAAAAAACAACGGATTCGTCTGAAAGTCCTTCCGGCACTAAAAACGCTCCCTGATCGGCAAAAGGCACACGGATGTACTCGGCATGGCTACCAGCATACCCGCCGAAAGCATGAGAATACCCAAAAATGGCCGCTACCGAATCCCCATACATTTTTTCTAACAGATGAGCATTCGGATTGGTGTTATCGCATAAAGAGTAGGTCTGTTCCTGACAGTGCTGACATTCACCACAGGCAATCACCGAACCGACTACAACCCGATCACCTCTCTTTAGCTTTTTTACTTCAGGACCTACTTCCACAATCTCTCCCATAAATTCGTGGCCTAATACATCCCCCGCCATTACCGTAGGGACATAGCCATTAATGAGGTGCAAGTCCGACCCGCACACGGAAGACATGTGAACGCGGACAATGGCATCATGAGGATTAATAAGTTGAGGATCAGGAATCGTTTCGACTCTTAAGTCCCGAACACCGTTATAACATAGGGCTTTCATAGGCAGTTTGATAGGTGGATGGTGAACCCGTCACGGACTTTCCGGACGGATGAGCTTCGCTAACAGGCAATTCTCCCGTTTCAAAGAATTGTTTAAACCGACGAATATCTTCCTTGACCATTTGCTCAAAAGCAGGGTTAAGCCAGCCCGCCAAAGCGTGCCCTACGTAACCCACGGGTGGTTGGTAGGTAATGTGTACGTGTACTTCCGTGCCCCGATCACCGGGAGCATCGGCAAAGTATACCTCACCCACGTGATCTACACTGGCCTCTGCAACCGATTGCCAGCGAAGCCATTCTCCCTCCGTTTCGCCGGTAATGTCGGCATCCCATTCAATGAACCCTACCCCGCCCGGCAAAGGTGCCTCCCAATGCGAACGATGCGAGTCCAGGACCGTAACCCGACTCAGATGCTGCATAAAACTGGGTAGGTTTTCTAACTGCCGCCAGTAGGCATACACGTCCGCTCGGGGCCGATTGATGGTCAAACTTCGCTTAATGGTCAATGGCTTTGGATTGCTTTCTGCGGTATTTCGTCCCACGGCTTTATTCACGGGACAATACCCGGATAAGCCCCGAAAAAGCAGGTAAGCCCCTGCTCCCAATGCAGCCCAGCGATTCAGAGGTTTGCGAAAGGCATACGTGGTAAGAAGAGCTCCACCGAAAGCGGAAACCATTCGTTCCGTAGAGCCGATGTTTACTTTACCAGATCCTCTAATGATAGGTTCCAGACGCTCTTTTTCAAAAGAATAATCATGAATTAAATTCATAATAGATTCAAATAAAGGTTTCACTTAAAAACATAACAGAGCGTTATATTTTTTAAATTACTGCAAGCCTAATTGAAAAATAAAGAGTACTAAATAATATTTATGTAGCAATAAATTTTTCAAAATAGTTATGCCATTAATAAATAAAACAAACTTTAAAATCTGTGTTATAGGATGGAATAACCACCAGCCACAATTAACAGTTAAATATCTGATAATAAGTAATCTATTTATTAAAATACTCTATACCCAAGAATTTATACAAGAATTATCATCAAAAAACCTATCCATACAATAACCCTTAAAATTAGGGAGTTCAGCAGTAAAAGTATTTACTCAATAAATGATATAACCAGATAAAAACCAGAATACAATATAGAAATAATTACTCTATAGATTTGGGGATATTGGTCTTCATAATTTCCTAAATATAGACACGACATTACCAACCATCGAATGGAATATAGTTTTAATAAAATATGCTGTTCGTATTTTTTATACATACTTATTATAACACTACTTGTTATGTTTTATCACGACAAAAAACTCCAGTATACGGTTCGGGTGGATCGTCCTAATCCAGCTTTTGCTCGTTTGTTACAACAGGCTATTGGCGGCATTGAAGGAGAAATCCGGGTATGTCTGCAATACCTCTTTCAATCCTGGGGCAGCCGGGGTCCGCAAAAGTATAAGGACATGCTTCTGGAAACGGGTACGGAAGAAATGGCCCACATTGAAATGCTGGCAACGGCAGTGGCTCTGAATCTGGAAGGTGCAACGAATGACCTAAAAGATCAGATGGTAGGAGAAAGCCCCATTTTATCGGGTATCATGGGGGGAATGGACCCTCGCCATTACCTGTCTGCGGGGCTGGCGGCGATGGCGGTTGATAGCAACGGGGTTCCTTTTAATGGCTCCTGGGTAGTGGGTAGTGGTAACCTGGCGGCAGACATGTACGCCAACGTAATGGCGGAGTCGACAGGCCGGGTGTTAGCAACCCGACTTTATGAAGCAACGGATGATGCCGGGATGAAAGATATGCTGTCCTTCCTCATTGCCCGTGATACCATGCACCAAAACCAGTGGCTGGCCGTTCTGGAAGATCTTGGCGGTGTGCAGAATGCCTTACCTATTCCCAATTCGTTCCCGATGACCAGTCAGCCAAACGAGTTTGCATATACGTTCATCTCAACGGATATTAATCGTCCTGAGGCTCCCGCTGCCCGTTGGGCATCGGGTCCTTCGATTGACGGAAAGGGCGAGTTTACCTATCAACATGCTCAGCCTATGGGGCAGGAGCCCCAACTGGCTCCGCCCGTACCCGAAGGTTATGCTCAACAGGAGCAGATGGCAGCTGGCCCTGACGGCTTCATTGAAAAAGTAAAAGAAACCTTATTCTAGTTTAACTACCAACGGCGATAGAAGCCGTGCTTGAATAGCTAAGTTACTGCTATTCAAGCACGGCTTCTATCTTTTCCAAGCACGAAAGACAACTGGTTAATTATCCTTTAAAAGATTCATCAACGTACTGATAACCGTATTGAGATTAACGGCAGCCTGCTCTGATAGGACCACATGCTTTTCCGATTGCTCCGGTTTCCAATCATTCGTAATAACCACGCTAGGGACCTGTAAGGCCTTAGCCATTTGAGTGACTGCACAATTATTACTGACCAGTAGGGAAGACTGCTTGATGATCCAGCCCAGACTACCTAAGTCCGTTTGATCGATGATGACTGGAGCGGGTTTCTCTCCATCTTTCACCAGACGCTTGACCTCTTCCAGGGTTCGCTGCCGGCCATGTAAACCCGTTAGAACCGTCGGGTAACCCTCAGAGGCCAGCTTACGGGTAAGCCAGGCGTAATGGGAGGCTGGCCATTGATGCGACGTGTCCCCATCCGGGTGAATGCAGATAAAGGATTTCTGTTGCCATTCCGGCCAGGCTTGCCGAGCCTTCCCTTCATCTTCAGCAAAAAGCGGAAATTCAACCGCATCGTTTTCTACCGGAATACCCAGTGACGCGACGAGTTGTAGCGGAGAACTATTACTGGACGCAGTCAGAGCAAAAGGTATAAAGAACCGATCATCGGCCTCATACATTTCGGCTATTGAGGCCTCAAAATAGCCCGCCGTGAGTTTTGCTCCCGCCAACATAAGCATGTGGTTAACGGTACTTCCATGCTCTTGCAGCGAAAGAAGGACGTCCCATTTCCGCTGTTGCATAGCACAGAAAAAATGAACCACTTCACTTGCCTTTACCTTCCGACCAGATAAACCCGGATGGCCGGGAAAAGGGATAAACTCATCCACATAGGCCGCATATCGCTGAGCTACTTCCTGGTATTCGGGAAAACTGATGAGACCAATCTGAGCTTGCGGAAAAGCCCTGCGGATCGCCCGGAAGGCGGGCACTGCCTGTAACAAATCTTTTAGTTCTTTCGCCAGAAACAAAGCTATTTTTTCAGGCGTATCATTTAATGTTTGAGTCAACTGGTCCATTACAAATACGATCAAACTTGCCCATGCAAGTCGTTAACTGGGTAAAGGAAACCCTGAGAGTGACTTCTCAGGGCAGTGTATTAAATCGTTAGGGCTACAAATACGGCGTGAGTCTTTTGTTTATCCTGTGCCGTTTCAAACGCTTCATTAATGGCATCCAGCGAGAAGCGATGAGTAATGAGCTTTTCAGCATTGAGTTTCCCCTTCGCCAGCAAATCAAGACACATTTGCATCTCCGGGTAAATGCCCCAATAAGCGTAACTGGCACTCGGTATTAACTTGATTTCTGACATCTGGATACGTTGCCATTCGAGTTCAAGCGGCGTAGTGCCCGGATCAAAGCCCCCGACCATCAGTACTTTCCCCCCAATGCGGGTAAAGGTGGTAGCCTGAGCAATAGTCGTAGCAATGGAAGGTCCGCCGGCACACTCAAAAGCGATATCTACGCCACGATTATGGGTAAACTCCATAACTTTTTGATAGGCGTCTTCTTTCTGACTGTTTATGACCAAATCTGCTCCCAGTTCCCGGGCCAGGTCCAATGAAGATTCAACAATATCCGTGACGATGACATCGGCTCCGCAGGCTTTGGCAAGTTGTAATTGCCCTAAGCCAATCGGCCCGGCTCCGATAACGGCCACTGTATCATTGATTTTGATTCCACTGAGCTGAATGGCGTGCATGCAAACCGAGAAAGTATCCAGCAAGGTGGCTTCTTCAAAACTAACGTGGTCAGGCAGTTTGTAGAATTTCTTCGCCGGGCCTACCACGTAAGCAGCAAACGCCCGGGACACCGTCTCCATCCGCACCTCGTACAAATGAGGGCAGAGGTTATACTGCTGAACCTTGCACCAGTCGCAGGTATCATCGCCCAGCACCGTTTCTATAACCACCCGGTCGCCGGGCTTCACGTTTGTCACCTCGCTCCCTACTTCAATCACCTCGCCCGCCAATTCATGACCCATAATTTTATGCACTAGCTCCGGTTCTTCTTTCTTCCAGTGCCGCAGGTCTGTGCCGCAAATGCCCGCCACCCGCACGCGGGCCAGCACCCAGTCGGGCTTGGGAATTTTAGGTCTATCTACATCCGTTACTTCGAAATCTCCCTTTGCTGTTTTAAGAGCAGCTTTCATTTGATGGTCCATAAACGATCATTAGAACTGTGTAAGTAACTACTTCACCCGTCATCACCAGTGAATCAAAATCGGACTTATTGGTCCATTAGCAAGTGCTAGAGAATGCGAACCAGCTTTATACATCTGGCCCACGCCTTTAGTACTGAATTTAGATTTGCTTTCCAATCAGAATAATATAGTGCAGGTGAACTTGGTGGGTAGTACCGAATGAATCTCCGTAGCTACGGGCATAACAAGCACAGCATTAACGAAAATAAATATGCCATTTGAAGGATCTAATAAACTGCTAGGACGGCATAAAACCTACTATCAAATAAACACAAAGCACTAACTATCAGAACATTACGAATAATTAATTCTTCTTTTTTTAATACATTACCAGATTTTGAGGATCGGAATACCCCTTGATTTAGGGGAGCCATTTCTTTGCGTATACCCTGATGAATCCGTCAGCAGTTTTACCAGGATTCAGGCAATGAATTTAAAAGTGAGGAAATAGGTAGCCAATGGGAAGTAGAGATTTGCTTATTCTTTGTTCTATCTAATGTCCGTTCAAAGTCAAAGGTTGAACGCAGGTAAAGTATAACTTACTCTGATCTATATACGTTACTAGCTGTTTTTACTACTCATGCAAAAGAGCAGTGCTGGTGAACACTGCTCTTTGACGTATGGAATCAATCCTATCGTTTACTTAAGGAAGGTTTAGCTTTTCCAAATCTTTTCGGGCGGGGCCTGTTAATACTTCCCCTTGCGGTGAAAACCGGGCTCCGTGGCAGGGGCAGTCCCAGCTTTTCTCGGACGCATTCCAGTTTACAAAGCAATGGGCGTGTGGGCAAACGGGACTCAGGGTATGAATCTCTCCGGTAGGGCTTTTATAAACGGCTACCTTTTTACCGCTGATTTTGGCAATCATTCCCGTGTCGAAGGGCACTTCTTTCAGGGAATCCAACTCTTCAGTAGACAATCGATCCGCAATGAAATGATAGGCTACGTCAACGTTTTCTTTGACTGCTTCAGGCGTTATCGCCAGCGGTTTCACTCGACGGGGATCAAATAAATCGGCGTAAGCATTGTCTTTCCCAGCGATTAAATCACTCAGGATCTTACCTGCAATGGTACCTAGAATCATGCCATTCCCATTGTAACCCGTTGCCGTATAAATGCCCGCTGGACTTCCCGGCATTTTCCCAATGTAAGGTAAGCCGTCTGAGGGAACGAAGTATTGCGAAGACCATTGATAGGCAACTTCTTTAACTTTAAAGTGCTGGCGGGTATAATGCTCTAACGCTTCAAAAGCCGCCTGAGGGTCGTCATGGCCTGTTTTATGATCATTGCCGCCAATTAATAAATACCGTTGCCCCTCAATCACGTGCGACCGAAAATAATGATAGGGCTCCTGCATGTCGTAAATTAAAGCATCGGGATACTTTTCATCTTCTAAAGTTACGGCCAGCACATAACTTCGGTAAGGGGCATTCAGAAAATGTAAGGCATTGATGCCACCGGGGGGAATGTGCGTAGCATAAATAACGGCTTTGGCCTGAATCACCTGATCCCCACTTCGAGCCTTATGAAGATCATTTTCCTGTTTAATTTCCTCAATTCTGGTGTGTTCCAGCACCACGCCTCCCAAAGCTTCAAACACTTTTCGCAGGCCGCCTATGTATTTTAGTGGATGAAACTGAGCTTGGTGCGGAAAGTGAATTACCTTCAACGCAGGTATGTTCAAAGGAGACTGCGAAACGGTATGGGCCTCTACTCCCGCCCGCAAGGCACTTTCATACAGGCTGTCGAGTTCTTTCCACTGAGATTCATCTTCGGCATATACATAGGCATCTTTAGATTCCAGATCACAATCCATGCGATAGGTTGCTGCATTCGTTTTGATTGTAGTAACGGCTTCCTGGATGGCTTTCGCAAATAACTGGGCGGATTCCTTACCAAAATCCTGCTCCACTTCTGCATAGGTAGTATCGGCAAACGTATTAATGTGGGCACTAGTTCCGCCCGTGGTTCCATAACCGATGGTATGCGATTCGGCTATTACTACTGCTTTTCCCAGCTCCTGTAATTGCACCGCCGCCGTTAATCCGGTAATGCCACCCCCCACAATCAGTACGTCAAAAACTTCATTCTGGCTGGAGTACTCCTTTGAGGGAGCCGGTTGAAAACCTGGCTGCCAAATACTCACATTAGCACCATCCCGCGAACTTACTTGTTCGTGGAGTGGCTTTGGTGTGTTCAGCTCGTTCATATTCTTGTTTACTAAAGGGTTGGATAATAGGCACTCACGAATCCTTCTTCGATCAATACTTCTGACATCAAGCCTGATTCTTTTTACTTAGGTGTATAGGTTAGCTGCACCACTAACGCCTGACTTCCGTCCTTGTTAGAACGCCGCCATCCTACTGCAAGCGGAAGGTGTTGCGTCAGGTAAACTTCTGCTCCTAATACGAGTTGCCCGTAATCGTGGGCATTACTGGCCCAGTCACCGAGCAGGTGAAATTTCTGATAGAAAACCCCCGCATCAAATCCTGCATGAAAGCCTACGTTCGGTCCTTCACCCAGAAATTGGGCATTCCCCGTATACGTCCCAGCAACCACCTGATAATGATCTTCGTGAAAATGTCCTTCTATGTTAGCATAGAAAAAACCTACCCAGGAAGCAGGCCGGGTTCCGTTCAGATTCGCTCCGGTCTGTAAGCCTACTCCTGCCTGCCAATGCTCATTAATCTCCATAATTTTCTGAGCATTTACCAAGAGCAGGGGAGCGTAGGGAATTTGCGTAGTAGTGTCATTACGAATCCAGTGATGATCCTGACGCATCACATTATAGAGGTTGAACCCGACTTCCCAGTGCTTTCCTAACCCGTAATTAACGGTAGTCATGGAGCGAAATTGCTCCCGATTCAGATCAACCTGCTGTTGAGCCAGGATTTTATGTTGCGGGGTAATGTCCGAGGATGGTACGTTAAAAATGGTCTGCTGGGCGTGCAGACTCATGCTGCTCAGCGTGAGCATCAGCCCGATGAATAACTTTTTCATGATTCATTTAATTACCCGTTTCCGAATGCGATGCATCCACGGGTTTGGATTCCGGGGAACCCTTTTGTCGTAGAAAAATAGAAAGGACAACGATAGATAGTACCGACAAAAATTCACTCTGCCAGTTTTGAAACGATTGGAACCAGAATTCGCTCGTCCCCATGAATTCCCCCAAACTCAACACTTCGGACGATCCTTTCATGCTTTCTTCTGCATTATGCTGCCTGACTCCGCCTAATGCATGCAGGAAAAATGACAAACCGAAAAGAATAAAAAAGGCCAGACTCAGCGAATGCTGGTATAACTTGAGTGCCCATCCTCCCCGACGAACGGCCCAGGGAGCATTTTTGCGATTGGGGTCAGGCTCTCGATCTACCTCCTCAGAAGCGTCAGGGTCTTTGGATTCGGAGGAGCCTCTTTGGTATAAAGTGACGGTCAATACCACGTAAAGGCCCATTTGTAGAAATTCGCTTTCCCAGTTTTCAAAAACAGATTCTACACAATGCCCGGTAAAAAGGTATTCACCGAAAGACAAAGCCGCTAAGTGGTACTCTTCCCGCTCCTGATTATAGTCATTCCAGCCCGTTAATAAATGAGCGGTCAATGTCAATAAGGTAATCACAATTAGCACAATAGACAGGCCATTGTACTTTCCTATTTTCTTTAAGTTCATCCTAAAATAGTGTATTAGATTTCAGTAGGTTGTCGAACGAGTAACGAACGTATTCCTCAACTTTGCTATAAAAAATAATACCAGTATCAGGAAATCGCAGAATGATAACGACAATGCCTATACGTTAAGCAATACAGAGGTAAATACCATGAAAGCTATATTCATGAGACAAGTCATTGCTACCAGCTTTTTGGCTGATAATCACTAACAGCAAGATCCGGTGCCGCTGCCAGCTTTTTCGCTGGCAACACTAATCCAGGCTATGCAATACGATCCTGAAGTAAGGGGCTGCTAACAGCAGAAAAAGCTGGCTTTACCTCATGAAAAAGGCTTGTCTAGTATTAACTTAACAAGCCTTTAATATACATCAAGCGGTTATCTAATCAGTTACGAGGTACGTAGGCAGGTACTTTGTCAGCTAATCTGTAGTATCCCCCTATCAAACTAACTGACAAAGCAGGTTCAAACCCGACAAAGTAAAAACCTGTCCCACCCGCATGGACGTATAACGCTCATGCCCGTAATAAATACATTGTAAATGTAGACTATACGTTAATGGCAGTCAATCCTATAATTAAGGTAGATTGAGATACCTAAAGTTGAGGGGATGAGCTGAGTTTTTACTCAATAATCTCAGCGTCATTCAGAATGAACGGATTTGGTTATGGAAAATTTCCGAATCCTTAATCCGTCCCAGCCTATAGAAGGTCTTTCTCTTCATTCGGGAGGACAGAGCAGAGAAGTAGCGGTCATCCAGAGCGAAGCGAAGGACCTTATGACCTTTGCGGGCTTACTTGGTTTTAGGAAGGTTTTGTGGTTTGTCAATGGCTTGAGATTCAATGGATTGAGATTTCTGATTTTTATCCGTTTTCTTCCTCGGATTTCATCCGGGGCTATTCGTATTCAACCCCTCCGGGGTTATTTGTTTTAAAACTATTTTGGTAACAACTCCAACAGGATAACCTCAGGCTGAATAGCCCTAAATGAAACCCAGGAGCACCGTTGGTATTTACCACTAATAGTTACTTCACCATCATAATCCGTCTTCCAGAGCGAAGGACGTTATGAACTTTGCGGCCTTATTGCTCCATCAGGAAACTTTATTAACCCTAGCACCGTCCATTCTACAGAAGGTTTCTCACTGCGTTCGAGAGCTAAGATTTTAAAATTCAGGCAAATAGATGTAAAACTTTGCTCCCTGATTGGGTGTCCCCTGGGCCACAATCATACCATCGTGGTTCGTTACTACTTTCTGACAAATCGCCAGCCCAACCCCGGTTCCTGCGAACACATTCTTGCTATGAAGCCGTTGAAAGACCCCAAAAATTCGTTCAGCGTAGGTTTCTTCAAAGCCAATGCCATTGTCTTCAATAACAACCTGATGATAACGAGCATACTTGTCCCTGTTTTCAGGATTGAAGGGTAACTGATTAGTGGCGAGACTTTGGTAACTAACACGTATGGAAGGGACCGTAGCATTGCCAAGAATATCCTTACTGCTAAACTTCAGGGCGTTGGAAATCAAGTTTTGGAATAACTGTTCAAACTGCCTTTGATCTCCCTGAATCTCCGGCAACGCCATAACCTCAATGGATGCTTTGCTTTCTTCAATGGCTACCGATAGGGTATCAATGACCTGATTTAACACCGACGACAGATTAACCCGCTCCCGGTTACTCTTGCCAGTCGATAATTGAGAGAAGGTCAACAGATCGTTAATTAAGTTACTCATTCGCTGGGCCGACTCCTGAATCCGGTCCAGCAATCGATTATCTTCTGCTAAACTAGCCCGGTGACGCAGGCTTAGCAGGTCACTGAATTGTTGAATTTTTCGGAGGGGTTCCTGTAAATCATGGCTAGCTACGTAAGCAAACTGCTCCAGGCTCTCATTTGAGCGTATCAATTGCTCATTAAGCTCCGCAAGATTTTCATTAGAGGAGGTTAATTCTTCATTTGTCGCTTCCAGTTCTTCCGTTCTTTCCTGCACCAGAAATTCCAAAGCAGCCTTCGCCTCGTAATGACTGGTTACATCCCTAATCAGTCCATCTACGTGCGTAGGCTGTCCTTCTAAATTTCTCCTGACCTGTCCTACGGTTTGCAAAATTCTCCTTTGACTAGTCTGGGAATGAATGATGGTGTATTCCATCCGATAAAAACCGCTTGAGCCGGGAAGTAATGCGTCTTTATAGATTTGAAATACACGATCCCGATCACTTTCGATAATGACATCGAGGGAAGCAAACACATCTGTCACTTCAGGAAGACCATACCAACTGGATACTTTGGGTGATTTCACTAACTTCTGACTAGCTAAATCAACCGTATAAGTACCAAGTTCGGCTAAGTCGATCATCGACTGTAAAATATGCTGACTTTCTTTGAGAGCCTGCTTTACTTTTGCCTCGCCTGTAACGTCCACGGCAATATCCAGAATGGCATATACCTTTCCTTCTTCGTCAAAACGGGGCTGTACGTAATGTTGTAAATGTTATGGGTCATGACCCCATTTTGCACGATTTTTACCTCAGAGCCGTATGAGTGAAATCGCTGGCCAGTCGTAAAAACGTCGTCCAGAATTTGCAGGAAAGGTTGGTTTTGTTCAATCAATTCAGGCATCACTTCCCGCAAAGGCTTGCCAACGATGTCCGGGCCTTTCCCGACAATATCAATAAAGGTCTGGTTTGGATTTTCGACGATTAAATCCCGGCCCACAAATAGACCAATAGCTACAGGAGCCGTTGAAACAATGGAACGCAGCTTGGCTTCGCTAGCTCGCAGGCTTTCCTCCGCCAACTTTTGTTCGTGTATGTCAATTACGGTGCCAATCATGCCGAGGTAATTCCCTTCCGCATCAAACCGAGGGCTTCCTTTATCCATCGCCCAACGGTAAGTGCCGTCGTGCTGATGTAGGCGATATAGCAAATGAAAGGGAATGTGCTGTTCATTCGCCTCCAGAAACTGCTTGCTGGAGGCATCCTTATCCTCGGGGTGGGTAGCGTCAAGCCAGCCAAAACCTTCGGCCTGAGCTTTGGTTTGTCCGGTGTACTCGTACCATTGTTTGTTTAAGTAACTACAGCCTCCGTCGGGCTTAGTCGTCCAGATAATCGCCGGAACGGTGTCTGTCACCTGTCGGTCATACGTCTCACTCTCCTGATTTTGATCGGAAGGCTGAACAAATGCTGTTGCCGTCGACAGAACCCCAGTGATCACGCCATTTTCATCCGTAACCGGGCTAAAGTTCAACAGGTATCGTTGGTTTTCGAAGGAATCTACTGATTGATAAACAAGGGGTTCGACCGCCTCTGCATTCCAGACCCGCTCTAGCAAAGGCTGTATCAAAGCCCATGGTTCATGCCCAATACGTGCGGCTTTCTGATCGGAATGAATCGGGTTATCTAGGATAGCAGCATAAGCATCATTAGGAAAAAAGAGAAAGTCTTGTCCCCAGAATAAAGCCATTTTAGTAGAAGCCCCCAACACGGTGCCAAGGGTAATTTTCAGGCTAACAGGCCAACCATCGGGGTTACCCAAAGCAGAGTTACTCCAATCCTGTGAAGCCAGGAATTGCCCCATCTTTCCTTTGTTCAGAAAGAAAGGGTAGGTATTGTAATAAAAAGATTCCAATGGTATGATACAGGTTGCTAAAAGGTGTGACAAGAGCTTTAACGAACACGCTAGTCATCTAACTACTTACTCTGGTGAAGTGTTTAATGTCACAGTAGATGTATAGCTAAAAGCTACTTCAAATGTTAGCCCAGAGGTCTTTTATTTTTACTTATCTATAGCTAATAAACTCATAATGAGCTCACTATTAGTCATCCTAAATTTTTATTTCAACAAATATAAACCACTAACGTACTACCCTATAGGTATAGTAATTTAACAATTTTTATATCTATCTATTTAGGTAACCTCTTGCTTAGCATAAGCGATTTAAAACGTAGAACGATGCCTAATGATTTGCATCAGATACTCCAGGTCCACTGGTTTGGTTACATGCTCATCGAATCCCGCTTCCCTGGCTTTTCGCTTATCGGAGTCTTGCCCGTAACCAGATACGGCGATGATGAACGTCTGGGGCCCCCTTGGGTGCTGGCGAATCTGACGGCAGGTTTCGTAGCCATCCATTTCCGGCATACCGATGTCGAGTAAAATCACTTCGGGTTTCAGAATATCCAAGGCCTCCAGGGCTGCCATCCCACTATCTCGTGTGTAGACTTCATAGCCTTTCAATTCTAATAGCACACTTAAGGTGAATGAAGAATCTGAATTATCATCCACAATCAATATACTGGTCTGGCGTATAGAAGTAAGCTTTGTGGACGGGTCCATTTCATTCCTACCCCTCGGTAACGCAGGTAGATGTACCACAAAGGTACTTCCCTTATTCAGTCCTTCGCTTTGGGCTTCTACGCTGCCTTCGTGAAGTTCGGCAATCTGTTTGACCAGGGTAAGCCCTAAGCCTAGCCCTCCCTGCGAACGGGCCAGTGAATGGTCTACCTGCACAAACAGCTCAAAGATTTTTGAAAGTTGGTCCGTCGCCAACCCAATGCCATTATCTGTGACGCGAATGATCGCTGTATTTTCTTCCTGACTCAAGCTTAACTCAATGGCTCCGTGATTAGGAGTATAACGGCTGGCATTGGTTAATAAATTCATCATTAGCTGCACCAGACGAGTCGCATCTCCCTCTAACTCAATTGTTTCAATGGGTATGTTAACGCGAAGCTTTTGTTGCTTGTGCTCAACTAACATCTGTACAGATTCGAGGGCCTGATGAACCAAATCATTCAGATGAACCCGTTCTTTTTTGAGTTCAATTTTTCCCTGACTGATGCGGCTCACGTCCAACAGATCATCAACCATTCTTACCAGGTGATCGGTCTGACGAGTCATTCGGTCTATCACTGTTTTAGCCTGAGCGTTGGTAGCTGCCGTGATCGATAAGATTTGCAAACCACTCCGAAGCGTGGCCATTGGATTACGAAGTTCGTGAGCCAGCATAGACAAAAACTCATTTTTCCGCTGGTTTGCTTCTTTTAAATCATCTTCTGCCTGCTTCTGGCTGGTTAAGTCACGCATTACTTTCAGAAGACCGATGATGGTACCGGCTTCGTTGAGTAAAGGCGTAGTTACCCCCGAACCAAAGAAACGGGTACCGTCTTTTCGCATATGCCAGCGTTCGTTCTCGGCCCGGCCTTGTAGCAGAGCCATATCCCTTTCTTTTTCCGGAGCACCCTCCGCCCGATCTTCTGGAACAAAAAAGATTTCTCCGGGTTTTCCTACGATCTCCGGTTCTGAATAGCCGAGCATGTATTCAGCACCCGCGTTCCAGTCCTGAACTTTCAGGTCTAAATCAAGCGTTAATATGGCGTAATCGGTTGCACTTTTCAGCATAGCGTCCTGACGACCTTTCATATGTCGTAAATCTATTTCAGCCTGCCTGCGAGCCGTAATATCAAGCATTACCCCGCTCATGAGGAGCGGTTGTCCTCCCGATTTTTCCATTACCCGACCGTATCCGCTCATCCATCGTTCCGTTCCGTCTTCCCGTAAGGCACAAAATTCAGTATCAAAATCCGTTTCACCCGTCAGAGCCTGACGCAACAGTTCTTCGACTCGCCCGCGATCATTCGGATGCACATGTTCAAAAAATACATTAGGGTGAACCGGACCTATTTGAGGTTCGAGACCGAATATTCGAAAGTGGTGTTCGTTCCAGAATACTTCATTGGTCTGAAGATCCCACTCCCAGGTAGCCATGTCTGCGGCTTCGACCGCCATGCGGGTCCGTAACTCTAACTTTTGCAGAGCCATTTCAGCCTCTTTACGCTGGGTTAAGTCAGCAGTAATGGCCAGCACCGTAGTGTCCTGACTAGCTTTGTGATGTAAAAGTGAGACGGAGCTATTAGCCCAGACAATTGTACCATCGGGTTTTACATACCGCTTATCAACGGACGCTACCTCTCCAGTCAATAGCAGTTGTTGCAGCACCTCATAGCTTTTAGCAATGTCCTCTTCAAAGGTTACCTCTGAAATAGTATGGCCTATCAACTCAGAGGCATTCCGGGCCAGCAATTGACAAAATTTGTCATTGACCCGTAGAAAGTACCCTTCGGTATTGAGTTCAGAAATGCCCACCTGAGCCGTCTGAAAAATAGCCAGCAGGTGGGTTTGACTTTGCTGAAGGTCTTGTTCGGCCTGCTTCAGGTCATTGATGTTGGAGATAATAACCATGTGCCCGGTAGCCTGTTCATGTCCATTTTTAATAGGAACGGCAGAAACATGAGTCCAGATTGTACTTCCGTCGTCCTGCGTATATCGCATCTCAATGGGCGGCAGTACCCGTTCACCTCTCAAGGCTCTGGCCCCTGGAAAGTCCTGAGGATCCATACGGCTCCCATCGGGATAATAGCCTAACCATCGATTGGGAGTGTCTTTATCCATAGAAGGCATGACGCCCGTAGGAATAAA
This sequence comes from Siphonobacter sp. SORGH_AS_0500, assembly GCF_002838835.1. GTDB lineage: Bacteria > Bacteroidota > Bacteroidia > Cytophagales > Spirosomataceae > Siphonobacter. The sequence continues at coordinate 30,555 of NZ_NHPP01000022.1, read as the reverse complement.
GCGTTCCATTTCCTTATTGGAGAGAATGAATTCCCCTTTTGTATTTACCACGCCAATAGCTACGGGCAAACTTTCAAAGATAGCGGCCAGATGAGCTTCACTTTCCCGCAGGGCCTCTTCCGCCCTTTTGCGAGCAGTAATATCAATGACCAGGGAAACCCCCGTCTTCCCCTCTTCCAGCACAGAGCCGGCAAAAATACCCCATCGTAATTCGCCACTGGAATGATAAAATTGTTTTTCGTAAGGTTGGATTGCTCCCGTTTGCTTGAATTCTTCAACCGCCTGCCAGGTTCTGGGTATCCAATCTTCGTGTGTATAAACATCCCAGCGGACTTTTTCTGAATACAGTTCCTCCTTTGTTACGCCAAGCATCGTCAAAAAAGCCTCGTTGGCTTCCATAATAGGTCCGCCGATGTCAAAGAAAGCAACAGACACCAAACCGCTTTCGCTCAAACGTCTGAATTTTGCTTCGGATCGACGCAGGGTATCTTCGACTTCGGCCCTTTGTACGGCTGCCCAGGCACGTTCAGCCGTTTCGTGCAAAATTTTTATATCATTTTTGGTCCACTGACGCGGGTCACGCTGATCGACGGTGAGTACCGCAATAAGACTTCCTTCGCTGATTAGCGGTACAGAAATACTAGCCTCGATGTTGGATTGAATCAGACTGTCTTTTTCTTCGGCTGATAACCGATCCGTTTTACGTACCTCCTCCATTACAAAGTTTTCTCCCCGAAGCAAGACCTCCATGACTGCTCCAAAACTGCTTGCAGAGAAATTACTCATTAATTCAGCACCTTCCTCGCTTATATACTCGGCATCCGTACTTCTCTCTTTATCACTGATGGTAGTAAAATACGCATGGTCTACCTGTAGCTGCGGGCCTAGCAACTGCACAGACTTCCGCCGGATTTCGATGGGGCAGGTAGTTGAACGCAAGGCATCGCTTAGTTTCAAAAGATATTCCTGTAACTGCTCGCCGTGCCTACGTTCGGTAATATCTTCAAAAACGTTAGCAATTACCCGGCTTTCAGGCCCGCCTATTCGTGACGTATGTGTCTGATACCATTTATGATTATCTTCATCGTAATGCTCGTACCGGATTGATTCACCTGTTTTAACAACCCGGTCGTAGGCTTCCAGCCAGTAGAATTGAGCAGGCATAAAGTCACTGGCTAACTTTCCCGCCACTTTCTCCAGCCCGGTTATTTTTTCAAAAGCTGGATTTACTTCCAGCCAGCGAAGATCTAATGGCTTCTCTTTTTCATCGTAGATCATCTCTAAAACCGCAAGGCCTTCGCCTATGGTATTAAACAGAGAGTAATACCGATCCGTTGCTTTCTTTGCTATTTCATCTTTCAAACGAAGGATTTCCTGCTGGCTTCTCTTCTTTTCTGTAATGTCTTCGGTATTCATCACGAAGCCATCATTCATTTTAATCAACACCTGATGATACCAGCCATCAAACTGCTCATAACCATAATATTTCTCCTGTTCAATGGATTTACCGGTTTCCGTTACCTCCACAAACTGAGCAAACAGGCCCGTATCTACAACCGCTGGATTTTTTTCCAATAGACTTTTACCAATGACATCGCCATTCTGCATAATGCCTCTTTCATTATTCATCATCCAAATGAAATCGATAATGGCCCCAGTTTCATCTCGCTCGGCTCTGAAAGCCTGAACGATGTAAGGAGAGCTGTCTAAAATGGTTTGCAAGTGCTCTTTAAGAGTGGCCAGTTCGTGTTTTGTCTGCTTTAGTTTCGTAATGTCGGTGGTGGTGGTAACTAGGCCATCCTCAAGCTTAACCGTAGACTGATAAAACCAGCCATTGAATTGCTCATGCACATAATGACGTTCACTCTGATCGGCTACTCCCGTCTCACATACTTTTTTAAATGTCTCGAAGACGCCCATCTGTTTTACTCCAGGGTTCATTTCCAGCAGGCTTTTTCCAATCACATGACCATAATATTTTTCACTGGCATGATTGTTCAGCGTCCAGACAAAATCGATGATTTCACCCTGTTTGTTACGCACGGCTTTGAACACCTGAATCATTTCCAGCGTACTATCCAAAGTGCCCCGAAGAAGCTGTCTGTTTTCCTCTAACTCCTGCGTGCGTTGGTAGACTTGAGCTTCCAGTTGAATTTCATAGTATTGCTGAGCTTCCAGTAGAGCCTGCTCTGCGTCTTTCTTATCCTGAATGTCAATATTTATACCCAGCCATTTTTTTATGGAACCGTCCGGGTTAAGGATGGGCGTGGCTTTAACATTGGTCCAGCGATAACCACCGCCCGGTCTCTGAAGCCGAAATTCGGCATCTACCCGCTTTTTCTGTCTGCCAGCCTCCTGCCATTGCGAAAGGGCATAGGGTTGATCATCAGGATGCACAGCCGCCACCCAGCCTTCCCCCATCCCTCCTTCTCGTGACTGGCCCGTGTAAGCTTGCCAACTGGGTGAGTCCTTGATAACCATACCCTGCCCATCCGTCTCCCAGAAAGCCTGAGTAAAGGAAGAAAGTAAGGTATGATATTCTTCGGCTGTAATCGTTGAAGACGGCGGTGTAGATTCCTCCTTTTGCATAGAGCATAACGTTTACTAAAGGCTGCTAGGCAACCGATAAAGCAGAGGTAACGAGAGTTGGCCATGATCACTCGAAGCCTATCCTTTTTTAACTCCCGGTTAATCCATTGAATGGAAAAGAAGCGTACCCGAACTTGTTTTATAAAAAAGAAGAATACCTTATTACTAGTAATGGTAGCGACTTTGTATGTTTTCCTATGCCTTCAAATTGATTTCTTTTTCTAACCTATTCGTTTGGGACAGGTTTCTTCCACTTATTCCAGTAGTAAGTAAAATCAAACGAAAAATACCTTGGCAAGCGATTGACAGATTCTTCGCTCCGTGTATTGGCCATCTGTTGAAATTCGAAAATGGTCCGGTTATCAAAAATATTAGTAGCTCCCAGTGTCAATCGAATCTGGCTCTTTTCACCTAAATATTTGGCTATCTTCAAATCTGCTATCGTATTCGCAACGTACGTGTCATTCGTCTTTTTACTAACGATGGCCGTACCTGTGATATGAGCGTACCATTGATTCTTCAGATTCAGATTCGCTTTGACACTCCCTTCATTGCGAATATTAACTCCTGTCTGAGCTTTTAATTGTTTTACCAGGTTAAATCGATAATCAAACTGAAATGTTACCCGTTGGGAACCTATTCCCTTTATGCCCAAGGTAGTACTGTTTAGCAAGGTCTGATAGAGACGATTTTCGCCACTCAGACTAACCCGGTTTTCTCGCCGGGACAAAAAATTGAAAAAGTACAATTGAACCGGACTACTCCGGTTGAAATTAAGCCACATGAACGTAAACGTCCAATGATTTAAGTGTCCATACTGTCGCATGGTTTGATTGAGAGAGCCCAAAAATCCTACGTTTAGCTGCGGGTTAACCGGAGGCTCCACGCCTTCATAATACAAATTGAAAGTCAGGTTATTAGCGGTGGCAACAACTGTTGACACATTTACTTCTGCATTACGCTGGGCGTAGTTCAAGAGGGAAGGATTTCCCTTTCTAATGACCTGAATTGACGAACTATCCATTACGGGCAGCATGTCTGGCAGCATGGGGTCCATGCGGCTTATCTGATAACGGAAAGATGCTTTAGTTTGCCGGGAAAAACGGTACATCAGAAACAGATGAGGCATCCATTGTTGTTCTTTAAAGAACTGCTTCTCCTGATCCAGCGAAACCAGCTTACGCGTGGAGTACCAGTGCCAGGTTGCCATCCCAGCCACCAGATCCCAACGCAAGCCCTTGTATAGGGCAGTAAGTTGAGATTTCCATTCAAAATTCTGAATTTCCCAGGTGTCAAATCCTAAGTCAGGTCGCACAAGGCGAGAGGTCGTTTCCCCTAACTGGTACGCCTGTTGATGAAAAGGAGCCGTAGAGGAATTTGCGGTAGTAGTAGATTCCAGTAACCATCGGCGTGATAATGGCAAGGCATGTACGAGTTCTGCCTTTAGCACCTGTACTGAGCTCACTTGATGAATCTGGTTATGATTGATTGTCGTTGATTCTACAAATGCTGTCTGTCGATTTTGATACGTTAGGTCCGTTGCGTTTTGCTGATAAAAATAGTGTAGGTAAGCGGAAGTTACATGAGCCTTCTTAGCGTGTCTGCGAAGCCAGGCAAGGTGTTGGCTTAACACAAATTCCGATTGCCTCCTATCCTGAAATGTCTGAAAGATATTTTTCAGAAGCGTATCGTTTCTTTGGCGATCTATAAGTTGAAGAGACGTATAGTTAGTATCCAGATTCTTCAGGCGTTTATACGCAATGGTTTGAGAAAACCGTAAGCTGCTTTTCTCTGAAAACTGAATCGTTCCCAATACATTTCCCCGTAGCCAGTCCGTAAATTGCCGGGTATTCTTCCGTCCCCTCAGTACCTGTTCCGTTAATCCAACGCTTATCAGCTGCTGTTCTGTTCGCTCTACATTACGATCATCCTGATCTGCAAAAATAAATCCAGTCCAACTGCTGCGAGCTCCCGATTTAGAAAAATTCAGCCCCAAGCCAGCCATTCGGGTGATCCCTTCCCCCGGATCTGCTAGCAGATTCGGATTCGTAGCCACATTTGTACGCTGTACTCGCAAGATTGGCATGGTTTCGGATTGGCTAGTTATCGAATATGCTCCATTTCTCATCTCCAGAAAGGTACTTCGATTGTACGAATCCTCATCCTGCTGCGTTAAGACACGTTCGTTAATATTGTTGACACTGAGGTATGTATTGAAAAAATGTGTAGGATGAATTCGATTAAACCGCGTACCTACCTGGTACCGGGACTTCGTAGCCGGACTTGCTCCTACATTTCCGTATAAGCCGTTCTCGTACTCTTTCTTTAGACGAATATTTAGGGAACCGGCTTCGGCAAGCACTTCTAATTGTTTAATCATTTCACCCTGTAGGGCTTTTAATGTAGCCGTAGCATTGCCCCCAAAGAGTAACTTCCCGTTCACAGTCACCCGGTTTATTTTTTTACCCATCACTGAAAGCGTCCCATCCCCGTAAACCCTAATACCGGGAATTTGACTCACTAGTTCACTGGCATCCGCATGGGGCATGATTGGGATACCATCGGTATCAATAAACGTAGTGTCCCCTCGAATAGAAATCCGATTATCCGATTTTATAATCACTTCTTTGAGTTGGGTAATTTCAGGCTCCAGTCGTACCCGATGAAGCATCAAGTCCCTGTTTAAAAACACCTGATATTGATAGCGTTTGTATCCATCAGCCTGGATTTCAATCTGATAATCACTATGTTTTTTAATAAAATACTCAGACAAGTGTCCGCACTTTTAAAATGAAAAGAAGCCTGTACTCTCCCTTCCGTCAAAACGTATACATCGGTCTGTGTCCGTTCTTGTCTCCCTATACATAACCGAAGTAAACCCGTCGTTTTCTGAGCAAAGACAGGCGAAGAACACAGCATTAGTGACAGTAAGAAGATAAAATAATAAGGTCCACTAAAGAAGGCCATTTTATAGTTTAATAAATTCTGATCATTTAAGTATTCATAACCATCCTATTCCTGATTCACATAGCTAACGTCTGTTCGGACTACTGTTCCTTGAGCATTACTATACCAATTAATACATGCGACAAATGATCCACTCTGATAAACTGACACAAAACCACACGTATAGTTAACTAATTTTTCATAACTGATTTTAATTGAATTATTAGTTAAAAAGCAATCACAAGAGCAGAATAAGTAGCTGTTTTTATTCTATTGTTTAAAATGCAGCGGGTCATTTCTTAAGTAAACTGTTTGAAATATCATCATTATTACTTATTTACGCAAGCAATAATAACTATATATAAGTATGAAAATGATACTTCCTATTTTAGGCATTCTAAGTATATTATCCAATCCCTTAAATGCTCAGAATTATGCTTGGCAGCAAGCCTTAGCTTCGTATATGAACAAGCCTATTAGCTCGCTAGTAAAAGCTCAGGGTACTATTTCGGGAGCTAGTACCAACGAAAGCAAGTCTATTAAGGGAGGGATTCCTACTTCAGTTGTCAAACAATCGCTAAGCTCTTCTTATAATAGAACAATTGTGTTACAACCAGTATCCGAGGGGGGTACGTTTACCATCCATCGAAAGGTGAATAAAATGATTATTACCAGTAAAGATGCCCAATCTACCAGCCAATATGATTCAGAAAATCTGTTTGAAAGGGACGTAATGGCTACTGCTCTAGGCGAACAATACGATCCATTGGTAGGAAAAACGCACACATCGGTTTTTCCTTCAAACCAAACAGTAGATACGGAAAAGACTTTTAATGGGTTATGGACGAAGAGTGTTCCCTTCCTGGTAGCCACCCCCGAACTGGTTGGAATCGTTATGCCCGTAAAAGATATGAATGATTTAAAAGTAGGCTCAGTCTGGAAAGATGAATTCCCCTATGGTAACCAAATCATTGTGAACACCTATACTATTGTATCGCTTGAGAAAAACGTCGCCACTGCTACCCTGACAGGCCGCCGGGAAAGCCGCTCCCCTTCCAGTATTCATTTAGATAATAGTCGCATTGTATCCATCAAGACGAACTATACGGGCACCATTCAATTTGACCCAAAAAAGCTGTTCATTTATAAAGCATCTTTCCATTTTACTACGGAAAATTCCTTGCAGGTCATGGGCTCTGCCAATAACTCTACCACGGTAACTGATTCTGAAATTACCAATTCCTTTTCTCGTTAAACCTTCTTAAATGCTATGGTATTCGGGGCCATTGCTTAAGCCAATTAAGTTCTGTAACCTCAGATAGAGAGAATCTTTCCCTTTTCAGAATATATGCTGCCAGCAAAAAGGCTGCCAGCGGTTTGTTTGGCTATTTGAGTGTTAAAAATATTTCTTGTAAAGCGGTAGAAACTACTACTCATATTAGTTTCTAACTGAGGGCAGTTAGGTGCCGCCGCTGCCAGCGTGGCCTGGCCAGCTTTTTCGCTGTCAGCATAAACATATGATGGAGTAAGCCTCTTCCAAATTAAGAACATGTGCTGCCAGCAGATTTTTGAGCTATACGAGTGAAGCACTCCAGGGTAGCTAACTAACAAAAAGTATTTGGAATCATGGGTAAGGCCCTTTCTTTCTCCCTAGATAAAAGAGTTGCGTTTTTTCTATTACAAACGCTCATCCCGCGTATAATCCTCCACGGCAATAACTTTCACCAGATCGTAATACCTGGGGAATAAAGGATTTAATACGACATTGTATTCCTGCGGTAAAACGGCACTTCTTACTTTGAAGCCGAGGTATGCTTTTGCTTTCGAAATCCTATCGCCCTGATGTTTCAACTCCAGATTTTCGGTCATTCGCCAGTCGATAGGTAATGCTTCGTCCTGAACTTCGTAAAGTTGAGCAGAGTCGTCAATTTCGATGGTCATGATAAAGAGGTTTGGTGGCAGTTCGGAGTCATCCACGTGCACCAGTAATTCCAGTAAGGCCAACGCCCGGCTTTCGCTGGTATATAATGCGAAAACGCCTTCATTGTTCCAGCGACCACCGAACAACGAGGCACCTAAGCCGCTTAGATCATTAGCTCGCTCCTTCTTTTTTGCGATTCTATAAACAATCATGAATACTACGAATACACTCCTTCCTCGATTCGTCCCAGAATTTGGTTGACCAGTTTAATGCCCGTGGGCGTATTGAGTAAATCAAAAGGCCTTTGTCCGCTCAGGGCTTTATTTTCCTTATGTAGCCAGCGGTTGAGTTTGTCAGGATCTTCGAAAAGGGTGAGGCCCAGAGCGATGGTATGGGCAATTTCAATGGAAAGTGAGGAGACGAGCGTATTTAGCACATCTGTTTTCTTTTTCCGGGCCAGCGTTTTATAAGAAAGGTTCAGCAGTTCGGCCATGTCTTTCATGGGAATGTCCAACACATCAGCCAGGTGTTCGAGTGATGCTTTAGGAATGCCTTTTTCGCTGGCCGTCAGAAAATCCAGCCCGGAAACGGGTTCCTTTTCCATAAAATGCGTACTTCCTAAAATCAACCAGGTAATGGTATTGGCAGGAGCTTTTTGCCGAACCATCTCCGTTACTATTCCCAAATTCCAGCCGGAGTCAGGCGTTACCGAAACCATTGATGTTTTCATAAATGGACATTTGACTCAAATATATGGAAAAATGTCCATTCGCTACTATGCAATAATAAAAAGGTCTGAAAATCAATTAGAAATTGACTTTCAGACCTTCAGTACTTAAGAATACTAGAAGTGTTATTTCAGTGGCGTAGCCAGATTAACGAAGTAAATACGGTTTCGGTCTACTTTACCCGTAGCAGGTAATATCTTGGCCGCAAAACCGTTGGCCCCGTTATCAATGACACCGAAATCATCGTCATTGGAAATAGCCAACGTACTATTGCCAATCAAAGCAAGACCTTCGGCTTTGTCGTGCGGATACACGGGGTTGATCTGAGCCAGCAAATCCAGCACCAGCGTTTTCGTAACGGGCGTAATACCCGCACTTTGCAAACCAGCCGTGTTCTTAAGTTGCTCTACCGTTTGACCGTTATAGAGTTTTCCATTTTCACCATTGGCAGGATCAGAAATGTCCGTAGCTCCGGCCAGATCAAATTTGAATACTTTCTTGAACTTAGCTGGTTTGGCTGGATCTCCGCCGTAATTACCGTCCCGCTCCAGAGCCAGGAAGGTCGTATTCGTAATGGCTGCTACTTCACTGCAACCCGTCAGGCTGGAATTTTCCATGACGTAAGCATACTGATGAGTTTCTCCGCTAGTAATATCGAAAGTTAATACCCGCAGAATGGTTCCCCCCGAAACTGCCGAAGAAGAAGGATTATACAGAGGCGATTGCATTAATCCTACCAGCGTTTTGCCATCGGGAGTAATCGTCAGACCTTCCATACCGCGATTGGGACGGCGTTTAGCCAATACCTTGGGCAGGACACGGCCTCCCGTTCCTGAACCGAAGGGGTTAATACGTTCAATCGTTTTTCCCGAAGCGTCGAAGTGAACAAGGTGAGGGCCGTATTCATCACTAACCCAGAACGAGCCATCAGCCGCCCGCACGAGTCCTTCCGAATCCAGTCCATCGGGATCTGGATTTAAGGTTTTACCCGTTAAATCCAGGGGCGTTTCGCCCGTGCTACCCTGACCAGAAGGGTTAGGAAGTCCCGTCAGAAGCTGACCAGCGGCATTTTTCAGCAGAATAGTTTCAATTAATACCAATTTATCTCCGTCCCGACGGAACTTGCCAATTTGTGGCGTAAAATCAGCTTTGCCAAAAATAATGGAGTTAGCCGCTACCCCTCCTGAGTTCGGCCCCCGGTCGGTTAACAGATAAAAAATATTAGGATCATTGGGATCAGTAGCCAGAGCCGAACCGAAACCGCCGTTATAAATCACGGTACCGTTAGGAGCCGTTGACAATATTTTAGGGTCAGAGGCTTCCGCAAAAAGGGGAAAACCAGCCGGAGGAAAAACGTGATCGGTACAGGCCACAAGAGCTAACAGCAGAGTCCCTGCCGTTAGAAAAGAAGGTACATATGGAAGCTTCATGGGATAGTAAGAAGTTAGGCCACAAAGCTAGGAGTGGGAATATTACGGAATCATGATATTATACGAGGTAATGTTATAAAAATGTGAAGGTTTTTATACCTTCGTTTTGATACGGAACCAAGGATATTTATAGTAGGTAATGCCAGTAAAAAAATAGAGCATCGACATTCATACGTTAGGAATAGGAAGGTTTTACGGTGTGTTTTAATGATCAATTAGTAAACTTTAAATCCCATCCAACCCAGTATTGTAATGATGAAGAAAGGCCTTATCTTTTTCTGTTCTGTAGCTATAATCGCTGTTATCTACTGGCGTTACCCATCGAAACCGGCTATAGACCATTTTACTATTATTGAAGCTGGGATTGAGCATCTTTTCAGTCATCAAAAATTTTCGCCAGAGTTTTACCGTCATCCGCTACAAATTGTAAAGTCTTTTTACTTAAGTCAGCAAAACGGGAAACGTCTCAACCGGAAGCCTTACTATCTGATTGACAAAGCTCCTTGCTCCAACGAACGGGATTGGCAACATCCTTTACCTTATCTGGAAATCTGGGGCATCGTGCCGCTAGCAGATCAGGCGATTCGTTTACAGCTTTTTTTCAATTCTATTGGAAAATGTTACACCCTGGATTTGTACGAAGAAAACCATCAATGGAAAGTAAGAAATAGTAATTATGCTGATATAAAAATGGGATGTTAGACGAATGATGCCAGCTTTTTCGCTGGCATCGGCTGAGCTGAAGAAGTTGGAGTTTTTCTTCTACTGTCATCTAGAGCGAAGTGAAGGACCTTACTTATGTATTGCCAACTTAACTGGGGTAGTAACTTCCTCTCCATTTCTCTCGCAGTCGCTAGGCTCTAGCCGAGTGACTACCTAGCTCTAGGCCTCTGGCCGGTAGCATGCAAACCCCTAACTGGTTACAAAACAACTTTCCCAAATAAAACAGGCTTACTAATACCGGCCAGAGGCCTACCAGACTACAGCGTCACTCGGCTTAGCCGAGCGACTGCGGAAGTGAATATGAAGCGTGAGACGAATGATGCCAGCGAAAAAGCTGGCATCGGCTGAGCTGAAGTAGTTGGAGTTTCTCTTCTACTGTCATCCAGAGCGAAGTGAAGGACCTTACTTATGCTTTTGCAAACTTATCCGGGTTAGTAACTCCATTGCCATTCCAAACGAGTTCTCTTTAAGCTAAGAGCCTCTGGCAGACCACAGGTTCACAGGTTACTCGTGGTCTGCCAGAGGCTCCTTACTTTAGTTAATCCAATTTTTCTACCGTGACGTTTTTAAAACTTCCCTTTCCACCTTCCGTGAACAAACTTACCGTTCCGTCTTTTTTAGTGGGGAAAACGTGGTCAGTAATTACGGCTTCGCCATCGTTGATGTATACTTCAACCATCGAGGCATCTACGAGGATGTGCAGCTTAACGGCTCCATTTTTAAGTTTCACAGGGGCCTCTTCCACACTTGCAAAAGTCGGATTAAAATCCACTTTGCCTGACTTGCGACGGTCAAACTGTACTTTACCATCTACATACCGAATAATCGTTTCTTCGTCACCTGATTTATAAATCTTTAGTCCTATTTCTTTGGCTTGCTCCGGAAGCAGCTCTGCTTTAATTTCCAGCCGTTCGCCCGTGGCTTTACTAAAAACCTTTTCGTTACTGGTTAAGGTTAGCGTTTTTACTGATTCCAGTGGCGTGCGTTTTAGCTTGGCTAAGGCTAGATAAGGTTTCTGAATCAGAATTAAGCCTTCGGGCGTACGTTTGAGCGAAATTCGCGGGGTGAAGGTCATGCTGCCCCGAAAAGGACTTGTAGGAATTTCCTTGGCGTACGTCCAGTTGAGAGCCCAGCCTAACGTAATGGGTTTGGTCTGCGATTTGGGCAAGTTATTAAACTCAATGGCCGCGTAATAGTCCTTGCCGTAATCAATACTATTACCCCATCCTGCCCGGGCTGGTTTTGGATTATCCTTATCCAGCGTGAAGGTTTTTCCGTCGTAATTACCCACAAAGTATTGCATCCCCACGAAGCCTTCCACCTGATGGCCCGAAGAAATATACAACACCCATTTTTTCTTACCGGGTTCATTTTCAATGGGGACTTCCATCAGGGCAGGGCACTCCCAGATTTTAGAAACGTCCCCCTGTTTGCCAAATTCTCCCGTCTTGGTCCAGCTTTTCAGATCTTTGGATTCGTAGAACATTGCGGTGTGAATATCCGGCTTCACCACCGACATCACCCATTTTTTCTGCGGCTCATACCAGAATACGTTCGGGTCGCGGAAGGACGGCGTGCCTAGTGTCAAGACTGGATTTTTAGCGTATTGGGTCCAGGTTCGGCCTTTGTCTGTGCTGTAAGCCAGATTCTGATGTTGCTCCAGTTCTTCGCCCTTGGCGTGCACGTGTCCGGTGTAAATGGCCACCATACAATCTTTGGTACCCGGAGGGCATACCTGACTTTTGTTACCATAATCAATGACGGCACTTCCCGAGAAAATCATGGTTTGGCTTTTGCCGTCGGGATTATCAAATTCGGGAATCGCGAGGGGTAAATGCTCCCAGTGAATCAAATCTTTGCTAATGGCGTGACCCCAGCTCATATGCCCCCAGGTGTCGCCAAAAGGATTGTACTGGTAAAAAAGGTGATACTCGCCTTCGTAGTATAAAAGACCATTCGGATCATTTGTCCAATTCTTCTCTGGAGTAAAGTGAAAGGCTGGACGATACGCTTCTGTTGGCGTTTGGGCCTGTGAATAAGTAGCCGTCATGGCAGCTAGCAAACTCAGCAATAATTTCTTTTTCATAATAAAAGGTTAAAAGTCGCTGAATGGATTAGACCATTCAGGCGACTCGCACTAAGGTAAATTAATAGCCTGGATTTTGAATATACAGACCTTTGGTAAAATTGATTTCACGCTGTGGAATAGGCAGGTACTCATCACGGCCCGCCGTAAAACTGGCTCCACTTAGGAAGGAATGTCTGGTTTTTTCTTTAGCCAGATAGTTATTCAGCGTTTCTGCGGCAATGCCCCAGCGAACCAGATCAAAGAAGCGAGGACTTTCCAAAGCAAATTCCAGTCGGCGTTCCCATTGCAAAGCCCGACGGGCATACGACTGAGTCCAGCCCGAAGCATCGTATGTTTTAATCAGATATTTGGATGGATCACTACCGTCGGCTTTCTTGGTGCGGCCCGTACTGGCGGCGGCCCGGGTTCTGATTTTGTTAATCAGCGGACGAGCTAACTCGGGCTGACCCAGTTCAATGTATGCTTCGGCCTGCCAGAGTAATACATCGGCGTAACGAATGACGTCCACATTCTTTGCTACACCAATGAATGGCCCCTGCTTTTTAAAGAATTGACTCGTCGCCAATTGCTGTTCTTTCATACTCTGAAAATAGCCATATACTCCCGGATCGCGAACCCAACTGTTGCTGTAAGGTAAGCTGGCATTATACTTGTAAGGGTGACCATCAATACCAATCGAGTGATCCACGCGAGGGTCTACCGTGGCCGTTTTGAAATCAATTTCGGTGGCATTAAACGAATCAAACTTGGGCAAACCATTGGCATCCGTTCCGAAGGCATTAGCTAAATTCTGGCTAGGCTGGTGAAAGCCGCAGCAACCGTACTGAGGTGCTCCGTGCGGGTAATTGAGCCCGTTTTCAGTATTCAAACGTCCCAGCGTAGTTCCGTCATTGATGGAAAACTGAATTGCAAAAACGGATTCGATGCCATTATCAAATTCGGGCAGAAAGTTCTGGGCAAAGTCAGAATGGAGGTCATACTTGCCCGAACTGATTACTTTCTGGGTTAATTCTACTACCTGCTGTAAACGCGTACGGTTAATGTTCGTAACCTGATGTTTGTCATTCTGTTCGTAGGCCTGATACAGTCGAGTCTTGGCCAGGTAAGCCGCCGCTGCGTACTGGTTGGCACGACCCGGCTGGCTTTGCGAAACGGGCAGGTTATCCAGAGCATATTGGAAATCAGTAGCAATTTTATCCCACAAGGCATCATTCGTACCCTGGCGGTTAGAAGTAGCCAAGATTTGGTCGTTACTCAACGTTTCATCGACGTAAGGAATGTTCTTGAAGAGCATTTTCAGCATAAAGTGTGAATGCCCCCTCAGGAAACGCAATTCCGCCAGACGCGTCTTTTTCGATGGAAAATCCGTGTCGGATAAATTAGTCAGCGAGCGAATGCCTACGTTGGCCCTGGAAATAGCCTTATAATAGTTCTCCCAAGTTAAGGGGTGATAAAACCCGCCGCCCTGCTGAGCCTGCGTGAGGTTATACTGCTCGTAGAAGTTAATATCCTGCAAGTCAGCAACGCCGCCGCCGCCTTTATACGCATCGTCCGAACGAACACTGCCGTACACCCACATGCTGGCAATGGGACCAATCATATCGGCATTGCCAATACCGGCGTAGGCAGCAGTAACCAGAGCCTCGGCGTTGGAAGCGGACGTTACCTGGTCGGAAGAGAGCGTGCCCTTGGGCTGATACTCTAGAAAATTATTGCAGGAGGAAACCAGAGCGATTCCTGAAGCAAAAAGTATGGTGCGAAAAATAGTTTTCATAACAAATGAAGCGGTTTAGAAGGATACATTTAAACCAAACGTATAAGCACGGGGTACGGGAATGGCGTCCAGCGTGGTGCGTTCAGGATCAGGACCCTGGAAGCTTTTGCTTTTGATCCAGAACAGGTTTTCTCCCATTACGTAGAGTCGAACACTACCTAAGCCCCAGCCTTCCACGGTAGTCTTGGGTAACGTGTAACCAAGCTGAGCATTCCGTATTTTGAAATACGAAGTGTTTACGTTGAAATAATCCGAACTCCGCGTTTCATCATTGCCGTCCGACAGAGTCAAGGCAGGAACCGTTGAGGTGGGGTTCTGAGGTGTCCAGGCTCTGAAAACACCGGGGCCTACGTTATCACGTCCACGAATGAAGTCATTGTAGAAGGTATACGGATCAAAACCCGTGCGACCCGCAATACCCGATCCGAAGAGGGAGAAATCGAAGTTTTTATACCCCAGATCAATGCGGGCACTGTATTCCAGACCCGGTAAGGTAGTTCCGAAAAACTCCTGATCCAGAGCGTTAATAACCCCGTCGTTGTTGAGATCCCGGTAACGAATCCGACCCGGAGCAGCACCTACCTGCTTGGCGTGGCCGTCTACTTCCGACTGACTCTGGAAAATGCCATCCGTGCGATAACCAAACAAATCCAACTGGGAATGACCAATGATGGTAGTCACGGCATTACCTGCAAATGCGGAACGAACCTCTTCGGGAAGCACCGTGATTTTATCGCGGAAACGGCTGAAGTTTGCGAAAACGCTATAGGTAAAGTCCCCCACGGGCTTGCCGTTATAACCCAGCGATAATTCGAAACCCTTGTTGGTTTTAGTGGCTCCATTGACAAACCGCAACTGACCTTCGCCCACCGCTGAAGCAACGGGAGGTTTGATGAGGATGTCTCGCGTTTCACGACTGAATACGTCCAGTGATCCATAGAGGCTTCCATTCAGGAAAGCAAAATCCAGACCGACGTTAAGCTCATCCGTCGTTTCCCACTTGAGAGCCGTGTTTGCACCCTGAGTCTGCACGAATCCCGAAGGTAAGGTACCGCTCTTGGAGCCATTCAAATCATAGGCCGTTCCGACGTTCCAGTATTGGTCAAAGAAGGCGTCATGGCCATTGGTTACCTGTGAAGCCAGCGTTCCGTAACGTGATTCAAATAAGCCAAAGCGAGCTAAGTCCCCAATATCCTGATTACCAATTCGTCCGACGCCCGCCCGTAACTTCAGGTTACTAAACAGCTTGGAATTAGCCAGAAACGCTTCGCGGTCAATCCGCCAGCCAATGGAAGCGGCAGGAAAAAAGCCGTATCGGTTCTGAGATCCGAAGCGGGAAGATCCATCCCGGCGAAGGGTTAAGGCTGCCAGGTAACGATCACTAAAGGCATAATCGAGTCGGGCGAACTGTGAGAGTAACCGACTGCCCGTAGACGTGCCCATGCTGCTGGCATTTCCCGAAGCCGCACTCAGCACAAAGTAATCTTCTGTTTGTACGGCAAAGTTTTCGCGATAGGACACCAGGGTTTCCTGATCATCTTTGATGGCCTCAACCCCTACCAGAGCATTTATTTTATGCGAACCAAAAGCCAGACTGTACCGCAAGGTATTCGTCCAGGTCAGGCTTAAAAACTTGGTATTCGTCAGCGTCATGTTATTGAGCGACCGCGAAATAAACCCTTCCGTAAACGATTGCTCGATATTTTTAAACGAGTAACCGGAATTATCCATGCCCACCGATGAACGGAAAATCAGGTTATTGACGGGCTCGATCTCCGCATAAACATTACCAAACAAAAAGGGTCGTCTGATTTTATCCCAGCGGTTAATGTATTGCATATGCAAGGGGTTATTCCGATCCGAATAACCAGAACCTAGTGGACCCGCATACTCACCCGTCGTGGTATAAACCGGAATGGTAGGAGCCAGGGTAACGGCTAATCCCGGCACTCTAGCTCCACCTAAATCAGTTGCCACGGGTGTTTCTTTGGAAGTGGTGGCTTGAAGGTTCACTCCAAACTTGAATCGTCCGTCCCATTTGCTAGTCATGGCATTAACGCGGCCCGTTATACGTTCATAATCGGTAAAGCGTAACATACCCGAATTTTTCAGGTAACTCAGGTTAACGGCAATGGAAGAGTTTGACGTTCCGCTGGAAATCGTCAAATCCTGATTCGTCACAACGCCCGTTTTGTATACTTCTTTTTGCCAGTCGGTATTTCCTGCCGGAACGTTCGTATTGCCTCCCACATAAGGTTTCACCGTTACACTGTTCAGCACTGGGTTATTAAAATCACGATTCCAGTCAAACGAATAGATGTCTCCGTAACCCGAAGCCGGGTCCACTTTATCATTCACCGAAGCCTGCCATAAAGCTCGTCCCCGATCAACGGAATTCAGCATTTTGAAACGTTCAGGTTTCTCAGATTGGGTAGTAATGCTACTATTCAGTTGCACGTGTACTTTTCCATCCGTACCAGCTCCGTTTTTAGTGGTAACAATGATCACTCCATTGGATGCCCGGGAACCATAAATCGATGCAGAAGAAGCGTCTTTCAGCACCTGAACCGACTGAATAACACTGGCATTCAAACTCTGAAAAACCTGACTCCGCTTGGTAGGCACGCCGTCAATAATGTATAAAGGATCATTATTACCCAGCGTATTCGCCCCACGAATCAGAATTCGGCTGCTTTCCCCCGAAGGTGTTCCCGTTTTCTCAATGTATAAACCTGGTACGCGGCCCTGCAACGCCTGCATGGGGTTACCAGAACTGGTATTTTTGATGGTAGCAACTTCCACTACCGCTACCGCACCCGTCAAGTCTTCTTTTTTGGAAGAGGTATAGCCCAGCACCACCACTTCTGACAGTTGCTGGCCTTCCACCATAGCAACGGAAACATTGGTTAACCCGGAAACTGGTACATCTTGAGTAGTATAACCAATGTACGAAACCTTGATAGTGGTTACAGTAGCGGGAATATTTAACGAAAATTTTCCCTGTGCATCAGTCGTCGTTCCAGCGGTGCTTCCCACTCCAAGAATGCTGGCTCCCACGAGAGCTTCATTGGTTTTGGCATCGGTCACTGTTCCCGTCAATACCCGCTGAGCAAAGGCCAGTTGCGAACTGAGGAACAGCCATAAAAATAGAAGATTCTTCATAGCTATTAATGGTTAGAGTAAGGAGTAAAGTCGTTAGGGATGAGTAAAGGGAGATACACCTTTTCCCTGGAGGGTGTAAACACAGGGCATACCAAACCCAGGCACGTGCGGAACGTGCGGAGTAACAGATTCATAGGATTAGAAGTAGTTAAGTAACTGTTTAGGGTTTTGTTAAAGCATTAATGGATGACTAAGGTTTTGTCCATTTGTTCCAGACTGGTTCCTTTCGTTTCGGGCATGATTCGCCAAACGAAAATTAGCTGTAGAAACATCATGATGGCAAAGAAGGAAAAGGTGTGTCCACCGCCCAGTTGTTCGGATAGGTACGGGAACGTGAAGGCAATGAGAGCCGCCATAAACCAGTGGGTAAAACTTCCGAGAGCCTGGCCTTTGGCACGAACACTGTTCGGAAAAATTTCGGAGATAAACACCCAGATCACGGCTCCCTGTGAGAAAGCGAAGAAAGCAATGTACACGAATAGGTAATAAGGAACGGCGTCGAATTGCTGGGTATAAAAAGCTCTCGCAACGAGTGCCAGCGTACCAATCACGCCGAAAGATCCGATGAGCATCAGGGTACGGCGACCAAAGCGATCAATGAAATTCATGGCCAGTAACGTAAAGCAGAAGTTTACCAGCCCGATTCCGGTGGTTGAAAGCAGGGAAGAACTTTTCTCAAAGCCAGCCATTTCAAAAATTCGTGGAGCGTAATAGATGATCGCATTAATACCCGAAACCTGATTAAAGAAGGCAAATACCACGGCCAGAAAGACGGGAAAGCGGTTCGATTTTGCCCAGAGGTTTTCTGATTGTTCGCTATTCGCAAATTGACTGGCTTCAATGGCGATTACATCTTCTCTGAACGTGTCAGGGTTAATGATCTGCAAAATTTGCGGGCTTCTTCCACTTTACCCAACTTGGTAATCAACCAACGTGGGCTTTCGGGAACGCCGAGTAATAACAACAAGAACAGTAAAGAGGGAACCGCCTGTACGCCCAGCATCCAACGCCAGGCATTTTCACCGATGCCTTCAAATGCGTAGTTGGAAAGATAGGCTACCAGAATTCCAAACACCACGTTGGTTTGAAACAAAGCAACCATCCGGCCCCGGGAACGGGCTGGTGAAATTTCGGAGATATATAAAGGAGCGGTAACAGAGGAGGCCCTACGCCCAAACCGCCCAGAAAACGGAAAAATAAAAAAGGTAACCAGGTAGGTGACAAGGCCGCCCCCAGAGAGGAAATCAAATACAAAGCCGCTACCCCCAATAAGGTTTTGCGACGACCCAGACGATCCGAAGGAATGCCTCCTAATAAGGCTCCTACAACCGTCCCAATTAAAGCGATGGAAACGGTGAGACCGTGTTCGAAGACATTAAGGTTCCAGATTACCTGAATGGCTCGCTCGGCACCCGAGATGACAGCCGTATCAAAACCGAAGAGGAAACCTCCTAATGCAATGACAATTGACCAGAGAAAGACTTTTTTCATACGAGGAATTTTTCAACAAATCTGTCCGCTTTATTCCTTTCGATAATTAAATCCAATCTCAAAATAATTAAACTTTGATACTTCCCGACCATTCCCAGTTAAAAGGCTCAAAAACAGAACTATTGTATTATTTTTATATTAAATTGACTTGCAAAGTATTTCAATCACGTTACCTCCCTTTCAATTTTGTTACATGATCAATTTTTCTGGTGCAAATTTTTAAAGTCAGAGGGTGAAATATTGTATTTGGCTTTAAAGGCCGTTGAAAAATAAGTGGGAGATGAAAAGCCTACCTGATAGGCTACCTCCGCAATGGTGATGCTTTGGGTGGCTAATAATTCACGGGCTTTGGTTAAGCGAATGTTCTGAATGAAATCAGTAACGCCGCAATCCAGCAGAGCTTTGACTTTTCGATAAAGCTGCACGCGGGAAAGCCCCATGTCCCGAGCTAGTTCCTCCACGCTTAAATCCGATCGATTCACATTTTTCTCGACCAGAGCCCCCAGCTCCTGAATAAATTTGCGATCTACTTTTTGAGAAGCAGGTACGGTGGTGTCAATTGATAACTCCCGCCGAAAATGCTCCCTCACAAGCTGGCGGTTTCTCAACAGGGTTTTTAAACTTTCCAGTAAGAACGTTGGGTCAAAAGGCTTGGTTAGATAAAGATCGGCCCCCGCCTGCACGCCTTCCAGTTGCTGTTCCTGAGCCGTTCGGGCTGTTAACAGCACAATGGGAATGTGGGACGTTCGCCAATCCTGCTTTAAAGTATCTACCAGATTCACGCCCGAAGTGCCGGGCATCATCACATCCGAAACAATAAGATCAGGTAAGGCATCAATTGCCGTATTCAGGCCACTTGAACCATCGGCAGCTTCCAGAACCTGGAAGTGAGGTTTAAGTTTCCGAGTCAGAAACGTTCGCAATTCCAGATTATCTTCAATCAGCAATACACTGGCGGCCTGAGGATTGGACGTGCTTTCCACTTCAGGAACTAATTCGCCCGTAGTCCAGTCAGGATCTGCCACTGAAGGCTCAGGTAATACTTCATCCTGAGCATAGACGGGTTTTCCGGCAGGTAAACTGATTTCAAAGCTACTGCCTTTACCCAACTGACTCCGAACACCAATGGTCCCGTGATGAAGCTGAATCAATTCTTTTGCCAGGGCCAAACCAATACCCGAACCCACACTAGCGGATTCGTTCCCCTGATAAAACCATTCAAAGACGCGTTTTGCTGTTCTTCACTCAGGCCCGGCCCGGTATCTTCAACCGTTAATCGAATGGTATCATCCGTAGACTGCGTTTGCAGCACGATAGTTATACTTCCATGATCCGGCGTAAACTTGAATGCGTTTGACACCAGGTTAACAATTACCTTATCAAGCAGATTTGCGTCGAACCAGGCATTGATTAGGGCGTCTGCGGGTAGAAACCGCAAGTGTATGCCTCGCTGCTGGGCCGTTTTTTCAAAAGCTTGAAGTAACGTTCGGGTAAAACTCACCAGATCATACTGTGCAACCCGCAAGGGCATTTTGCCCACTTCGATTTTCCGAAAATCAATAAGCTGGTTAATCAGTTTTAACAACCAGCGGGCATTTCGCTGAATAACTTCCAGGTCTTTCCGTTGGTTGCTTCCTGCCGGAGCCGCGGCTAATAACTCATCAATCGGACCTAAAATCAGGGTTAGTGGCGTTCGGAGCTCGTGCGAGAAGTTGGTAAAAAAGCCCAGTTTGGCCTCCGTGGATTGCCGGGCCTGTTCGGCCAATTCCGAAATCGTATTTCGTTGAGCCGATATTTCTTCGTTCTGGTTTTTCAGTTGCTGAGTAATCCGGCGGTTGGAACGTAAAGATTTATACGCAATCCCGGCGAACACTACCGCCGTTAATAAGGACGCACCTAAAATGTATAAAACCGTCTGCTGACTATCATAAAGACGATTTTGTTCTTCAATACGGACTTGCTGCTTCTGGATGTCCTGCCGCTGATCGACGATTTTCTCGGACTGCTGTTTGAGAATATGAACATTTGAAGAATCGATGACCAGCGTACCCAGGATGTTTTCTTTGGCATAAGATTCATTATCCAGAATTTTCAGGGCTGTCCGAATGGCTTCTTCCCCACCCGTAGGATATAACAAGGTCGCCTTGAATATGCCGTCTTCCACAAATTGCAGGCCGCCTTTCGGACCTGACAGCCCGTCTACGCCTACAATCTTTACCTGATGCTCAATGCCTAAAGCTTTACAAACCTGATAAGCCCCCAAAGCCATTCGGTCATTCTGAGCAAAAATCAGATTAACATCGGGATTCTTTTTCAGCACTTCCGGCAGACGTTTCATGACGTAAGGACGTTCCCAGTCCCCATTTAAACTAGGCATTAACTCTATACCCGGGTATTTTCGAAGAGCTTGCGAAAACGCCTGATGTCGTTCGCTGGCCGCCGAAGCACTGGGTGTTCCGGTAATCTCTAATACCTTACCCTGCTTTTGCAGCAGTTCTCCCACATATAACCCCGCCGTTTGACCAATTTGCAGATTGTCTCCGCCTACATAAGCCGTAAATAGTTTAGAGTTAGTCCGCCGATCTACAATAATAACTGGGATGCCCTGGTTAAAAACCTCTTCTACAACGGGGGTAATGGGTTGAGCCTCGTTAGGCGAAATGATAAGTAAGTCGATCTTGGAAGCCACCAGCTCCCGGATCTGCTGAATCTGAAGCTGACTATCGTCATGAGCATCTTTCATCAGTAGCTTTACCTGCGGGTGAAAGCTCAGCTCCTTTTCCATTCCCTCCAACATGGCTTTTCGCCAGTCGTCCCCATGGGTGCACTGGGCAAAACCGATGGTATAGGGCTTTTCTTTTTCAGCAGTAGAGCACCCTACTATAAAAACAAAACTCAGGGAAAGAATAACTTGGGAGAACGTACGCACGTTTTTTCATGATTTTAATCATACAAAGTAAGAATAAATCCTGAAAAAAGTAACTACGCTGAGTCTACTTGTTCAACCAAACAAAACGGGAGCTGCTCCTGATTGGAACAGCTCCCGTTTCTATACTTCCATGAAGACCTAGCGATTGAAAACGCGGGCAAATAATTTCTTTTCCTTTTTCCAGAAAAAATCAAACTGTCCGAGAATAAAACCGTAGAATAACAGCAATAATTGATAGGTAGGAAAAATGAAAACAATGTAGGTAACCGTCTTGAGCCAGAGCGGCGTTTCGTCAGTGTAGTTAAGCAACCAGAAAAGTCCTTTGCGACACCAAACCACGGAGCTACCCGCAAATGTAAATACAGCCAGAATGGCCCAGAGTTGTGTCATCGAGTCTAGCTCCCACTTCTCTTTTAGCCGATCTTTCCAATTCATGCTGCCTTAATTAATGGTTAGTAAACAATGCTGCAAATATACCTCATCTGGTTTTGAAACGAATCGATTCATTTAATCATTTCGTTAAAAGCGGTCTAAAATGTGTAATTGAAGACTTTGATACGAATCGGAAGGCGTTTCCTCCCTTGGCTTTGCTAGGGCTGACAGGCTTATGACAATGGTAGGTGGAACCTGCCTGATCGTAGGAATGAGATGGAATCTCGCACCAGTGAGGTAGTAAAGTCTCCTAACACCCTCGCAGTCGCTCGGCTCTAGCCGATGTTAGCAAGCCTGTTTTTTGCTGGGGTAAGATGTTCTCTGGCTCTCTACTATCTCGCATCCTACCGGCCAGAGGCCTAGAGCTAAGTAGTCACTCGGCCAGAGCCGAGCGACTGCAGCAACAACCCCGGAGGGGTTCAATATTAGTAGCCCCGGATGAAATCCGGGGAAGCAACAGAAACTTTCCCGAGCCCAAGTAAGGTCGCAAAGGTCATTAGATCCTTTGCTTCATTCTGGATGACAGACGCTGTTAATAAAGTATTGATGAATCATTCAGGTATGAGCGTAAGTTATCATTACTAACCATGTCCCCGGATTTCATCCGGGGAAACAACATTCATTAGACAATTTCTTAACGATAAGAAACATCAGTTCACCCGTCCTTTTTCCTCTTCAGCGGTATCTACCTTACCTCGCTTCCTGCTTTCTTTTCCAAATCGATACGTAAAGGCTAATCCTATCCGACGGGTATCCATCCGCATTTCGTGGTATTGATCGGCCTGTCGTAAACTTTGAATGTAATCCCGTTGAATCCAGGTTCGGAATACATCCTCGGCATTGACCCGGATGCTAGCCTTATCCTTCCAAAGTTTCTTCTGAACACCCGCATTGAGGCTATACCGTGACTTTAAGTGTACCTGCCCATTAATACTCGGCCCGGAGTACATCGCACTTAATTCGGCACTCCAGCTTTTTGTGATTTTAAACTGGTTTTGCAGATTGATCCGTCCCGTTAATAACTGGGAATCTACTTTTTCACCGTACAAAACAGTATTCATTATCGAAAGGCGAACCAGTGACCCGGAAAGGTTGGACATCCACCACGAAGCAGGGTTAAGGTTCAAATACGGATTTAAAGACATTAACTGGCCAATGGCGACGTTGGCAGAACGAGAAATGAAAATATCGCCCTGAGCTTCCGTAGACTCAAAGAAAATATCCCGGAATCGGCTGTATTGGGCACTCAGTCCCCAGCTTTGCTTATGCTGGAATTTGAGTTCCACTTGCTGTATAAAGGCGGGTTTGAGATTAGGGTTTCCCGTTGAATACGAGTAATTATCCCGGTAAAATAAAAAGGGATTCAATTGGTTATAACCCGGTCGGTTAATACGACGACTGGCACTTAAAATCAGCGAGTTGCCCCCCGTGCTATCCAGTTTATAACTCAGGTATGCATTCGGAAACAGGCTGACATAATTTCTTGAAAAACGGCTTTCCTCCCACTCCCGATTCGCCAATTGATGGCCGCTCATCAGCGTTTGTTCCAGGCGTAACCCACCCTGCATTTGCCAGCGACCCAGCGTTTTTCTGGCATTCAGGTAAGCCGCCGCAATTCGCTCATCATAAATAAAGTGATTCGACTTCCGGTCATCCACCAGTAACTGATTATCAACCATCCGCAAATAACGATAATCATTATCATTACGAATAAAACTCCACTTAGCTCCCGCCTCAATCAACCCTTTAGAGAATGGATAGGTATAATCCGTTTTAGCGGAATAAATGGATAAAAAAGCAGGCAGCTGGTACTGGAAATTCGCCTGATAAAAATTATCAATTTTCTGATTTTCAATACTTTGAAAGGCCTGCGTATGGTAGGCAATGTAGTTCACATCCGCCGAGAGCTCATGCCCTTTGGTATTAAACTGATGCAATACATGCAGGTTAGTACCCAGATTATATCGGTCTGAAGTACCCGTTACCGATCCCCTGCCCGTCGAATCGAGCTGAGTACTAAAACTGTTACTCGCATAGGTTAATCCTTCTCGTTTGGGATTATTCGTGTAGTTAATTAAAAAACCAAGACTTGTTTTCTGGGATAACGTATAGTCTAATCCCAAACGAGCCATAAAGGCATGTCCCCGCAACCAGCTTCGGTTTTGTAATTGTACCTTTTGGATGGGATTACCCGCTTCATCCGTGATGGTTCGATCAAAAAATTCACGGCTTTGATTCGCATCTTTCGAATAAGACAAAGTACTCGTCAGGCTGACTTTTTTCTGATTGTAATTTAACGATACACTATGGTTCATTCGCGTCGTCCAGCCCTGATTATAGCCCACAGCAGCGTTGCCGTTCATCCCTTTCAATCGGTTTTTCTTGAGTCGAATATTAATAATTGCTCCGCCAGCGGCATCATACTTCGTAGACGGATTGGTCATTAACTCCAGCCGATCCAGGGTTCCGCCGGGTAACGATTTCAGGTAATCCAGCAGATCTCGGCCTGACAAATACGTCGGTCTTCCATCCACGTAGACCGTTACGCTGCTCATCCCGTTCAGGCGAATCGTTCCATCCTGATCTACACTTACTCCGGGCGTTTTTTCCAGAATATCCAGCGAATGGCTGCTGGCACTACCCAGCATCGCATCCACGTTAATGATCGTTTTATCAAGTTCGTGCTCCATCAAAGGGCGTTTTCCTGCCACCGTAACTTCCTTCAACTCCGTTGATTTTGCAGGTTTCAAAGTAATGATAAATCCTGTAACCGACTTCGAAAGCTGTATGCTTCGCTGAAGGGTTTCGTAAGAAAGAGCAGTCACTAAAACCTGGTAATGACCCGCAGGTAGTCCAGCCCATTGAAATGAGCCATCGGCAGAGGCGGTCGTTCCCTTCAATACTAATGAATCTTTCATTAATCGAAGCGTTGCTCCCGGAATGGCTTGTTGCTGAGCATCCAGCACCTTTCCCCTAAACTGAAAAGTGGAATCCTGAGACCAGGAAGTAAAAGGCCAAAAAGCAAGAAATAAAAATAGATATCTCATGTGACGATAAAGTGAATGATTTTCGTCAGCGAAAGTGTATATCTATGGGGGCTACCAGAAATTTCAGGGCCAGACAGCCGCTCTTATAGGTCGAAAGACTGTTTTCGGCGGATTAACCCATTCAAAAGTCATTTTAAAGATTTCGTCAGGCATTCGACGGTGTATGTCAGGAAAGTTTACTTTAGAAAATAGGGTAACTGAATTTTGATTCCGAATTTGCAAAATCAGCATATGGAACATAAGAATGTCATTTCGGGTCTATACGAACCTAGTCCCCGCGTACTTGCCATAATTGCAGGCAGTATTGTTTTTATCATCTTTCTCCTCACGGAACGGTTTTATGATCGCCTATTACAAGGAAGATACGAAGATTTAGTCGCCGTCCTGACAGGATGCTGTTTTGTGGGGGGTATTTTTCTGGGAAGAATTCTATCTCAGTTATGGACGGGCTCTAATGCTCCTGTTTCCAATCGTCGTTTGATGAAATTACTGCTTAGCATTTTCCTATTAGTAATGTTCATCATTGCGGTACTATCATTACCCCTTCTGCCCGGCCTAGCCAGTCTGATTTTCCTGTTACCACCTTTTCTGGCTCTAAGTATCTGTATTGGTTTATTCATCAAGCAAGTACGAACCGGGTTAAGATATCAGTTAGCAGCCGTTCAGATTACAGCTGAGCAAAGCCAGAATGAATTGCAATTACTGCAATCGCAGCTCAGTCCGCATTTTTTATTTAATACCTTGAATAACCTCTATGGACTTTCCATCGCTGAGCCGGGTAAGGTGCCCCCGCTTATCCTGCAACTTTCCGATTTACTACGGTACTCTATATACGAAGCGAAAGAATTGTGGGTCCCTTTATCGGATGAGCTGGTTTATATTCACAACTACATAGAGTTTGAACGCATTCGCCTGGGTGAACGGCTGGACCTTACGCTAGCGATGGAGCATGTTCCCCCGAATTTGAAAATTGCTCCGATGTTACTGATTGTTTTCGTAGAAAACGCCTTCAAGCATTCCAAAAACACAACAGACCCTAAAATTAAAATCGAAATAGAACTTAAACTTTGGGGAAATGCGGTTTTGTTTTCCATCAAGAATACGTACGACGCCGATCAAAAACTCAATAATGAGATGAATAAACACAGTGGTTTAGGTTTGGAAAATGTCATGAAGCGGTTACAACTCTTGTACCCAGAAACCCATGAACTTTCCATTGATTCACAGGATGGTTGGTATAAAGTCATGTTGCAGTTGAGGATGAAGTAGGATGTTAGTTGTTAGCGGCCGCCGCTGCGGTTGTTAGTTGTTAGTTGTTAGTTGTTAGTTGTTAGTTGTTAGTTGTCAGTTGTCAGTTGTCAGTTGTCAGTTGTTTATCAAATAAATTTATTTCGCAAAAAATAGTCTTTGTCCTCCGCTGCCAGCGTGGCCCGGCCAGCTTTTTCGCTGATAGCACTAACTTAGGCTATGAGGTTCTATTAGGTGAGATAAGGAGTTGCTACCAGCGGAAAAGCTGGTCGGGCCACGTTGGTAGCGGCATGACCGAACTAAACTACTTTTTCAGCGAAACTGGAGGTATTTGGCTGCTACTGCTAACGTGTTACAGCCATATTTTTTACGATAATAGTAACTAACAGCAAAAGCTGGTCGGGCCACGTTAGTAGCGGCATGACCAAACTAAACTACCTTTTCAGCGAAACTGGATGGATTTGGCTACCGTTTAGTAAGTTAGCTGTTGTTTACAAACTATCTTTTATTACTTGACTGATTCCGTTTTATGCGAGTGGCGAAATGTCTTATTGTGGATGATGAACCCATTGCCCGACAAATCATCCAGACCTATTGTGATCATTTGCCGCAGGTACAGGTGATTGGGAGTTGTGGAAATGCTCTGGAAGCCAAGGCTTTTTTGCAGCGGGAAGACGTTGATATTTTATTTCTGGATATCAACATGCCCGTTTTAAGTGGAATCGCATTTTTAAAAACCTTACGCACCACTCCTCAGGTTATTTTTACTACAGCCTATAAAGAATACGCAGTAGATGCCTTTGATCTGGCCGCTTGTGATTATTTGCTAAAACCCTTTTCGCTGGAAAGGTTCATTGTTGCCATTGATAAGGCCACGGAACGTTTGCGTCCGATTGCACCGATTGAAATGCCTAAGACTGAAGATTTTGTTTTTATAAAATCGGAAGGAAGGATATATAAAGTCAGGTATGAAGATGTGTTATATGCCGAAGCCAATGGAAATTACACGAAGATTATTACCCATCATCAGACCTTATTGAGTAGCATGACGTTCACCCATGCCGAAGAACTCTTCTCAAACGCCCTTTTCCTGCGAATTCATCGTTCTTTTCTCATCAATAAAGCTCAGATCTCGCACATTGAAGGAAATCGGGTCTTTATTCATCACTTCGAAATTCCCATTGGGAGTAGTTACCGCGAACAATTCCTGAAAGACGTAGGCTTATAAAAAAAGAGCCGCCAAGATCGTTGACAGCTCTTTTTTGCGAGTCGTTACCTACTCGTCATCTTCTTTATCGTGACCTTCCAGTTTCACTAATTTGTTGTAAATACCTAATAATAGGAAAGGTGCTGCCCATTGGCCTACAAATAAGGCGGTGTGTTTATGTCCAGCAATTTTCAGACCTAATGAAGCTCCCATAGAAGCCAGTGAAGCCCAAAGAAAAATGTCTGAAGGTAATTTTGCGGTTTGTTCTTCAATTGCGGTTGCGACGGGTCCCTCTTTATGTTCGGGGTTGAAATCCTTAGCCATAATAACGTAAGTTGAGTTGGTTTTAAAATAGATTACCCCGCTTTAGAGTAAAGAAACATTCCAGCCCTCGAAAATGTACTTCTGCACTACCAGAAAGGCTGTTTAGATACATTGGTACCAAATAGTGAGACATATTTTTCACAGTAGTAAATTCCTACCTAGGTTATGAATCGGTAATCAGGGCTTATCATCGCAAAAGATATGGAACTCTGATCTTCAATTATATTTCCTTTAATTGGTAAGCCATTAGACAATGATTATTTTTGAAGCTTCACTTATATTCCCTTTAGCTATTCATGGGTTCATATACGTTCAGTAAGAAAATAAATAATTCGCTCCTTCCTATAACTTTTATTTATCTATTAATTCCGACTATTCTTTTTACTACTTTCTGGACTAAGCCCACAGTAGCAATATTTGCAGATTTAATTTTATTATTCGGAGCTTTTCTTGCACTATGGAATTACACATCTGTTTGCAAAGAAAAACAGGTTTCTCTCAGTCCTGCAACGTTATTTAGTTCATTCATTAGTTCCCTAATTTTTACCTACGTTAGTGGGGCTGGCGAGTTTATTAATCAGTTTTACGATTACCTTTTACATAATGCAAAATTCAACTTACTTACTGTAGATGACTGGCCCATTTATAACCCTAATCGAAAGGTTTATATGTGCTATTACCTGGGTTACTATTTAGTTCCATCCGGTTTAGGAAAATGGTTTGGTTTAGATTCGGTAAAATATATTTCTTTCGCCTGGCTGTGGTTTGGTTTATTTTTAAGTTTACTCTGGATTCATCAGATTTTCAAGTCGTTTAGTTTACTCAAGCGGACGGTTGCAACCTTCATGATCTGGTCGGGAGCTTATGTGGCGGTGATGATTCCCGTATTAGAAAAACTCTTCGACAAACCCTCCTTTCTAGGAAGTAACAGTGTTTTTATTGGCCGCGGCGAATGATGCTTCATTATTCTTCCATCCTTAAAAGTGTGGTTGAAGGGCCGCAGCACGCCATTACAGCTATTCTGGGTGGAGCTGTATTTATGGCTCTGGGCTGCACTAGTGCGAGTGTGGGCATTTTCAGCCTCTTTACCATTGGCAGCTTATTCTGGAGTCCTTTTGTTAGCATTGGCCTGGCTCCTTTCACGCTTTATACCTACTACCTTTATGTGACGGAAAGAGGCTTTATTGCTTTTATGAGAAAGCAGGTTCCCATGCTTGTGATGATGCTCATTGGTTTTTTGCCACTCGTATTATACACCCTGGGGTCATCCGCAACGCAGATGGATAGTAACCGATTTTTTACCCATACTACTGCTTCCTACCCCATTTTACTCTATGGCCTTTTTATAGTAGTATCCGCCGGAATCTGGATTCTTTTCTTTCGCAAAAGGTTATTTGAACTTGATGCAGCCATGGTCTGTATCTCTTACGGTACTTTATCTGTGCTGGCTTTGTTTCAGATAGGCTACTTTAATGACCTGAATAATAGAGCCAGTGTACCCGCCTTATTTATCATTGGTATAAGTATTATTTATCTCATTTTAAAATCATCCTTTAGCCGTCCTGTCAATCATTTATTACTGGCTGGACTAGCCTTCTGGTTATTAAATACGGCTAGTATTTTTACGTATCTTTATCAAACATTCATTACCGTTAATAAAGCTCCTGAAAATACTATTTCGAATCCTTATATCGTCATACCAATAATGACTATTATGATTATATGGAAATTTTATATCCTATGAATAGCCAGGAAGTCATTAAACAGTATTCGCTAAATTCTGAAAGTATATTTCAAAAATACCTACTTAGGAAGTCTGAAAATGATAATTAGCAAGCGTTCCATTCGGGGGCCTCTCTCTACAACAGTGGTGGCATTTTGACCCAGATTTTTCATTATTTTGCCCGGAACGTTTATTTCTCCAGTTCTAGCATTTAAAGTTCCCTTAATTATTTAATGCTATGAAACAAGACGAAATAAATGCGAAAAAGGCGGCAAGCCCCAATGGACTTACCGACCAATCTATCAAAGGAAATAGTGGAGTTTCTGCTGAAGTACCTTTAAAAGATGCACCTCCAGTGGATCGAATCGATGAGGAATATACGGATGGTGATGAATTAGATGCTCCTGTTCGTCAAAACAATCCTAATCGAAATTACGACAAGCCGGATTTAGATAAACCGCCCTATAGTTAACCAAGTAAGCGACGTAGAGACCTACGTCGCTTTTTTATTATGCTACGAAGACACTGTCTAAAATTTGTAATCGCCGTCTTCTACTGCGGGGGAACGAGTCTCGCTCCAGTCGTGATCATCCACATTTCCAACGCGGACTAACGGAGTTCCCAGGGCCAAGCAACCTGTCAAAATCTATAAGGTCCTTCGCTTCGCTCTGGATGACAGATCTGGGGATAAATGAACACCTCCTGACTATTCTCCGCAGTCGCTCGGCTCTGCCGAGTGACCACATAACTGTAGCCTCTGGCCGTCTCAGGCAAAGAAACTACCAGAAAGCG
>NZ_NHPP01000021.1 GCF_002838835.1 Siphonobacter sp. SORGH_AS_0500 | reverse complement strand
CCACCACATAATAATTCATTGATGAGATCTCCAGTTCGCGAAGGAAATGCTGAAACAGCTCTTTTTCATGATCCGCAAAAATGCCGGGCAATTGCTTTCAAAAGCCTTCATACATCCAGCATAATCTGCTGATTGATAGGTACGTATAACCATAATAGGATAATTAGTAGTGTCTCGACTGATAGACCTCTCGCTTTTCCGTCTCTTCACCAAAGTAGGTAATGAAGCCTGGTTTCCAGTAAGCATTGCCTCTAAATCAAAAATGTCTATTCTCAAAGAAAATAGACATTCGATAATCCGCTAATAAATTTTTTATAATTCCTTGCATGGAGAGTGTGTGAACACTTCACATACTTGTTTTGAATCAGTCGGTAACGCTGAATGAAGCCGATAAAAAGGGCTCAATTATATCGGGAAATCAAGTTAAAAACCAGGTCTGATCGTACGTTGGACGAGTAGACAGGACCTACACCTACCCTCAAGCCTCCCTGACAAAAGTAATACATTAAGCAATAATACGATAAGTATATTTATACAATACTCGTTGGAACAGGGTATGTGTGTAAGTATTGCCCTCATAACTATTGAAATCATAGTTCATTGTCAGTATAGATAGTGATCAACCTTAGCTCTAATGGACTGACTAAACAGGCATTGTAAATAACCCTCCCCATTTCCAACGCTTATCTATTCCCAATAACAGAAAACCCTGGAGTGAGATTCTTCGGATGGCTCTGGAGGATAGATGGGAATGAACCAACTCTCTCAACTTGTCTTCTGGAACGAAGGGAGAGACCTTGGGTGGAATGGAATGGGGTGGGCTTACTCAAGTTTTTGCATGCCCCAACAAACTCGAAAAAGGTATAAGGTTCTTCGCTTCGCTCTGAATGACAGACGCTGATGGATAAATATTCCTCGGGTATAGAATGGCCTCAACTACCAACCGTGCCTCAGGAGTCCCCGGATTTCATCCGGGGCTATCCAGCCTGGGTGCATCCAGACCGGGGCTATTCATATTCAACCCCGCTGGGGTTGTGGTTAACATTGTTACAATAGAGTTACGCCAAGAACCCCGGAGGGGTTCAACACGGATAGCCCCGGATGAAATCCGGGAACTCCTAGGCAAGAGGCCAAGTAAATCCCCCCTTCGCTCTCGATGACAGCTCGTTGTATAAACTCTTTCATCCAATGGTTCCCGAAGTAGGGAGAGGCTTTTTTACTTTTATTTAAATCTTACTTTTAGATAGCCTCTAAAATATTTGAGCTTTTCAAAGGCTGCCAGATGGCTCATTTCCTTATCGTTACAACCATTAATCAGGAGGGCGATGCTTGAAACAAAAACACCCCGACGCTAAGCAGCATCGGGATGTAAGGTCTTCCTATTGCTTAAAGTAAGTTCGTTCCAAGCAAATGATTTAAAACCATCTGACTCTAAAAGTGTCAGCAGGTTTGTAACCTTTAACCTTTATTTAATGAATGAAACGATTTATTAGGCATCTGCTCCTAGTGCGGCTAACAGGGGCTGATAAACCTTAAAAAATCCGGGTATGAATGTTGAGTTATACCCTTGGTTTTCCACCCGCTTATCCTTTAATCTTAGGGGGTTAATCGTACCGTTGGAGAGTAGATTAGGTCCCACACATTTCTGGTTTTTACACCCACCCGAGCGTAGAGAAAGCCTGTTTTTTTAAGATTTGTTTTCTCATAAGTTGATAAGGTTTTCAAATCCAGCGTAATCGTGTTTGTGCCTGGAACTACGTTACTAAATGACCTCTCGAATGATTTAGACGTATTATCCACAATAGCTGTCGTACACAAATGAATGACCGCTTTTTCTATGGCCGCGGTTGAGACTACTTGCTCAACATTGAAGGTGGCGGTAAATACCGAATCCTTGTAGCTGCTGGTATAGTTGCTCAGCCAGAAGTAAGGCGTTACTTCAAAGTTTATATTCTTCTCTTCTCCTTTCAGGGAAAACCGCAGCGTATCCGTATTAGGTACCCATGGGCCTCGTCCAGGAGTTAGGTTAAGGAAGTAATCGCCATCGAAAGCATTCACCGTATAACTACCATCTTCTTTGGCAAATACCTTGATAAAACCCTGTATCCAGCCTTCACCCGTTTGGTGAAGCTGAAGCATGTTAGATCCGTAGGCATCAGAGGCAGTTGACATCAACTGCATGGGCTGTCCTTTATAGAGAAACTGGCCCGAAACCCTGGAGGTAGGATAGTCCCAGTTATCAATTTCTGTGCTGCAGCCCATAAGCAAAGACACCGACAGAAAGAGGAACAGACGATAGAAAAGGGATGATATAGTCATGATATAAATGCTTATTGTAGAGGGTTATACACCAATTTAGGGTTATTGGCTCGCCAGCTCGGCTGAATGGCCGCGTAATAATTCATCAAAGGAAAATTACGAGGATTAGGAGCCATTTTATAGGAAGCCTGTTTGGTAAATACCCACTTCCCATCATTCGCGTCGCCCGGAGCCACTACTTTATAGGGGAAGAGCGAATACATCTGAGCCGTAGGATCATTGGGGGTACCATTCCAGATGGTATGAGCTAACCGCCAACGTTTTAAATCCCAATACCGGTGATCTTCAAAAGCGAATTCAACCCGATATTCATTCACAATGTGGTTGAACGTAATAGTTGACTCGGTTACGGGTTGAATACCGCCCCGACGGCGAGTAACGTTTAAGTTCGTAACAGCCTTGGCTTTATCTCCCAATTCGAAAGCGGCCTCGGCGGCAATCAGATAGGCTTCGGCAATACGGATGCGGGGCCACCACATCTCGCTGAAACCTGGATTTAACCCTGCATTGGGGGTTTCATCCAGAAATTTCCGAACGAGGAAACCGGTTTTGTTAACAAAATTGTCAGAATTAGCCACCGGGCCATTAATAGACGTGATCAGATTACCCTGAGAATCTTTACCTCCAACGGAGGAAGTTAGCAGTACGTATTGATTACCCGATTTGTTAAGTTGGCCCGCCTGAAGAATCACAGGTGTCTGACGGTAAGGAGCATTGGGGTAGATGACCGTTCCCCAGAGCCGGGCATCCTTTTTAGTGAAAGGATCTTCAACAGAATTGTAGAATACATAACTCCCGTCGTCATTTCGTGTCTTGATCTGCGGAGCACTACCATCCTTATTTTCAAAGGCTTCCACCAGATTCAAAACTACACCCAGAGCGTTACCATCCGTATAATCCCGGTGAGAATAGGGCATTGTAAAATTTGTAAATTGCGTTACTACATTCGGACGTAAACGGTCCATCGCCCAGATTACTTCGGTATTGCCTGATTTTACGCTCGTCGCTTTGTAAAAAGAATCACCCAGGTTGGTTGGATCAATCTGCAATACATAAGGACCCTGCTGAATAACCTGTTCGGCGGTTTCGAGGGCTATCTTATAATACTTACTGGCCTGATCAGCGGGAATACCTGCCTCCCAGTTTTGCGTTCTGACGCTGGGTGTAAGTTTATTACCATAGTTGGCAATGGAACCTGCGTATACCGCAGCCCGTGCTTTAAGCATTAAGGCAGCCCATTTATTAGCTACACTTCCATTCGTGGTTTTAGAAGAGGTGAGTTTAGAGGCAGCCAGATCGCACTGGGCAATAACGTAATCATAGATTCCCGCTTCCGTAGAGCGTGCTACCTGAAATTTAACCGGGTCGATGCCCGACTGATACGTGTACACGGTATCGCCCAAGATAGGCATGCCCCCAAAGGAGCGAGCCATGCAGAAATGATACCAGGCCCTTAAAAAAATACACTGAGCCTCCAGATCACTTCGGTCTGCTTCCAGTAAGGCCGAACGGGCTGCACTCGAACGGATTCCGATTAGGAACTGATTCATTCGTCGAACCAGTCCATAATCGTACGTCTGGAAGAAATCACGGGGGATCACTTTTTCAGCATCCGTTGTGGTGGCTGGCCCATACGAAAGGTTAGCTTCGTCCAGTAGGTGGTAATTGCCATGGTTACTATTGGTTTGTCCATAGTTAACCGATGCATAAAAATTAGCCAGAACCGACTGAGCCAGGGCTTTGTCGGTAAAGACCCCATCCTCAGGTAAAATATTGGTTGGTTCCGTATCCAGGTCGGTTGTACATCCTGCCAGGCCTAGCATAAATGCCATCACTAGCAAACCAAGAGAGATTTTCATAATCTTAGGTAAATAAAGGGATTACAGTTTCAGTGAAAAACCCGCATTAACTAACCGGGGGTTGGGATAGGCTATACCTGAGTTGGCAGTCATCTCTGGATCCAGGCCACCGGGCATGTTCGTTAGCGTCAGGATATTCTGGGCAGATACATATACGCGTAGGCCCGAAATCTTGGCTTTTTAAGCATCTGGCTAGAGAAGGTATAGCCTAGTTCTAGATTACGTAGCTTCATATACGTAACGTTCGTTTGCCAGTTGCTGTTAGGCCAGTGGGTATTCATCCAGTTATTAACCCCTTTCGTGAGCAGTGGGTATTTACCAATGTTGAATCCGCTGTTTTTGTCCCAGATGTCTTTATACCAGGTCGAGTTATCGGCCAGATACTGCGAGACATTGGTGTTTCCATCAAAGTATCGCATTACCCATTGTTGTTCGTAGGTAAATTTGGAACCTCCGGCAAATTCGGCTCGGAAATCAAATCCTTTCCAGTTAACTCCGGTCTGAAAGGCAAAGTTTAACCAAGGCGTTCCACCGTTGACGCGATAGGTAACGTTTTCCATATCCAGATCGGAGATGTAGCCGTCATGATTGGTGTCCTGATAGATGTAATCACCGGGGCGAATTGTGGTGTTACCGTAGTGGTCCTGATCGACGGGGTGATTGGCAATTTGCTCCCAGCTCTGAAACTGCCCAACGGAAACGAGCTGAAAACTACCATCCCGGAAACGGCCTTCGGTATTCCACAGGTCCCGGAACCGATCATAGGAATTGGCCCATCTGGGTTTGTAACGCGTACCTGTAATCCAGCGGGAAAAGGTAAAGTTACCGGACACAAAATAATTGAAGTCCCGCACATTGTCTTTCCAGCCCAGATGCATTTCAATACCCTTGGTATGGTCACTATTCAGGTTTTCGGCCGGTAGGCTAAAACCAATTTCGTTCGGTAACAATACATCATAACGGCTGGCTAATTCACCCGTCTGATGACGATCAAACCAGTCAAAACCTCCCGTCAAACGATTATTAAATAATCCGATGTCCACTCCCAAATCCAGTACGTATACCCGACCCCATGTAATGTTATCCGTAGCCAGACCTGTGATTCGGCTTGAAACTACGTCCCTTCCATCCAGGATAGCTGATCCTTGATTAAAATTATAGCCGGTAATATAAGTCAGAGCATTCCCTAACTCTTTACCCAGTACTCCATAAGAACCGCGAAGTTTTACTTCATCGATTTTCTGACTCAGGAACGAATTGTTTTTCCAGAATCTTTCCTGAGAAATGCGATAGGCCAGCGATCCGGAAGGGAAAAAGCCAAAACGCTTGCCCTTTTTGTAAAAATAAGAGCCATCATACCGACCCGACAACTCCATGATGTACTTATTGTCGTAGTCATAATTGAATCGTCCCAAAACGCCCAGACGATTCTGGTTAAAAGGAATACCATCTCCTACGTAGGTCGTAGATTTGGTTGTCAGGAATGGAATACCATTTGCTTCCTGGCTTCCCAGAAAATATACACTTGGGTAATTAGACGATTTCGTTTCCATCCCCGTAACCATGTGTACGTGATGTTTGTCAAAGGTCTTTTCATAGTCAAGCTGTACGTTACTCGTCATCTCCTCGGCATTTTGCACGTAACGTTCCAGGTAACGAGCATTTCCTTGATAAGCAATCGTATAGGCGTTCGTTGGCTCATCGAAGCGATACAGCAGAGGAGATTTTTCCCTTAAATCATTTCGGGTGTTTCGGTACCAGTAGCTAACCAGAGCACGGGCTTTAAGACCATCGAAAATACTGTATTCAGCCGTACCGTTGATTTGCATAATCCGAATTTGTGACTCGTACTTTCCAGACATCTGCTCATTGATCCACCCGTAACTAAATTGTGGATCGATAGCCGATATAGCGGGGTAACGGGAATCGTCATTAACGAAAGGCCGTTTGGTTGGCAGATTTCGGAAAGCCGCCTGCAAGGCAAAATCGTAATCGTCGCCTGGAAGGCTGGTTGGCGGTTCCGTTCCAGACGTCCATTCATTAGCACCCCAACTTTAAGCTTCTTACTAATATTAAAGTTAAAATTGCTTTGAAAATTAGTACGGTCAAATCCGTGAAAATTCCGAAGCATACTTCTCTGTTCAATGCGGTTCAAGCTAATGTAATAATCCGCATTGTCGCTACCGCCAGAGATGTTCAGACTTCCGTACATCTGAGGTTTAGTTTGCCAGATGTAATTGTACCAGTCAAAGGACTTATAGCCTGGCTCTGTGCCCCTTACCCATTTGTCATATTCCTCACGGTTGATGGTTCGGGAAGAATTAGGAACGTTGTTATAGGTTTCATCCTGGATAATGGCCTTGAGGTAAGTGGCAGCATCGGCTGGCTTATTATAGCCCGCCGGTATCTGGAGCCCATAATAGCTTTGAAAGGTAATAATAGGTTTCTGATTGCGTTTACCCTTTTTGGTTGTGACCACAAGAACGCCATTAGCCGCCTGCATTCCGTAGATAGAAGCAGAAGCATCCTTCAGAAGCGAAATGTTTTCAATATCGTTGAAATCTATTTGGGCAAAGCTGCCGTAATCTTTTTGGATACCATCAATAATGACGAGTGGTTCGCCATAGTTACGGATTTCAATGGTTGGAGCACTACCCGGGCGACCCGAACTTTGGCGAAATGCAATACCCGGAATTTTACCTACCAAAGCTCCGGCTGCGGTAACAGTGCTGGCATGAGACAACTCGTCCGCATTTACTGTTGAAATGGCTCCTGAAATGGTTTCTTTCTTGTTTTTGAGACCAAACCCTACAACCACTACTTCGTCTAAGACTTTGTTTTCGTCTCTCAGCGTCAGGTTAATTGAACTTTGCTTTCCTACCTGTACTTCCTGGGTTTTATACCCGAGGAAACTGAATAGAAGTACATCCTCTTCACTGGCGACCAGAAGTTTAAAGGTCCCGTCAATATTGGTAACCGTTCCACGCGTGGTTCCTTTAATAAGGATATTAACGCCAACGATTGGGTCCCCTTTTTCATCCTTCACGGTTCCGGTCACGGGAATCTCGGCCCCTAACACGGTTTCTTTTTTCAAAATCGAAGAGGGAGGTGTAATCCGCTTCAGCAAAATTTGATTCCCAGTCGTTTCATACGTGATTTGAATCGGGGTCAGAATTTCATTAAGTATGGTCTGGATGGGTTGATTCTGAGCTTCGTAACTGATTTTCTGCTTTGACTGAATGATTTCCCGGCTGTAAATGAATTTAACGCCAACGAGTTTTTCTATCTTTTTGAGCACATCCTCAACGTTCTGATCCTTGACTACAATAGATATACGTCGATCTAGATCATTCTGAGCATGGACTTTTACTGGCAAAAAAACCAGTAGACACAGCAGGTAGCCCACCATCTGAAGGGCAATCCGCTGGGAGCCTTTTAGGACAAGTAATTGTAGATGCATTGTCATTAGGGGTTCTGGATTTTATTGTAAAAATGAGCAATAGAGGTTCTGCTCTCCGGTGTGGAGAGAACTGGTAAAACAATCAAAAAAAAGTTTTACGTACAGGGTGTTAGGTGACCTGACGAAAGAAAATTACTGGCGGTGAAACGATTAAGGGTTACAACTGTGACCGGTAACATAAATAGTATCTCCCTGCTTCTCGTAAGAAGCCTCGACTGCCGAACAGATCAGTCTGATTTTTTCTGCGAAGGGAATGCCATTTAAATCGCCCGTGAATGTGCAGCCCTGTAAATTATGTTCGTTAAATTCAATTTTCGTGTGATAGGTGTGCTGAAGCCGGTTCAGCACTTCAGTAACCGGGGTAAATTCAAAGTTTTGGTTATCATTAAGTATAGAGGTAGAATGGTGTCGGTGAAGATTGGAGGTGAGGATTTGCTTGGTTAATTGATTGGTCTGAATATCAAGTTTAACCTGTTCGTTCTTTTCGAGAACCAGATACTGTCCGGGATCTTTCATGGAGGTTACCGTAACCTTGCCGGTTTTCACTTTCACATAAGCCAGATTTTGATTCTGAGTAGCCTGAACCTGAAAACTGGTACCTAGCACACGGGTGGAGAGAACGG
Organism: Siphonobacter sp. SORGH_AS_0500; assembly: GCF_002838835.1. Taxonomy (GTDB): domain Bacteria; phylum Bacteroidota; class Bacteroidia; order Cytophagales; family Spirosomataceae; genus Siphonobacter. Next base: position 63,660 of record NZ_NHPP01000021.1, on the reverse strand, counting down.
AGGTGTATACGAAAAAGGGGCGAGTTGTATCTCTGACCACTTCAAAAAACCTTCGCCAATTAAGTAAATTTCCCGTTGTTGAGCTGATAAGTTGTGCCAGAGCTGTCCGCCTGGAGCTAACAGAACGGAGGAACCATCCGTCAGCGTAACCAGTTGATCCGACTTGTCTGTATTAACCACTTTTTGCCAACGGTCTTTCGAAGCCATGACTTCCTCTACCGATGGAACGGTACTGGAAATAGTGGAGTCATTATGTATAAAATTGTTTAGAAAGAAGCCAATGAGAACGAGAGCTGCCACGCCAGCCAACGGAGCCAGCCATTTAAGTCGAGGCCGGAGGGTATGAGCTTTAACTTCGAGGATACTTCGCTCTTTGGCTTCATGAAGCGATTGTTTGATCTGCTCGATTTCACTCGCATGCTGGGCTTCCTGTAGCGGCTGGGTATCGCCATTCAGAACCAGGCAAAGAGCAGCGGCCTGTTCGTACAGTTCCCGCTTGTGTGGATTTTGACTGAGCCATTCCTGCCAGTAGATGTAATCCTGGGGACGGCGTCCTAATATCCACTCCCGAAAAGCGTCGTTAGCTAGAAATTCCTCTAAGGTATCGAAAGTAGTCATGAGTGGTCTGGCAGTATATTGGCGTTATCTAATGCTTATATGCAACACCTAACCAGGCATACTCAGTTTAGTACTAAAACTTTAAAAATAAATACAAGAAAATAAATAAGTGTTCGGGCTGGCAGTGGCTTCGCATTTTTGACATGGCCCGCGTTAGAAAGTTGGAAACGGATTGTCGGTTCACCTGCATAACTTCTGCAATTTCCCCCACACTCATGTCCTGGAAATAGTGTAAGTATATAGCTTCCCGTTCTCGAGAAGAAAGCTGACTCATCAATCGCTGCAATTGCTCAACGCGACTAAGCAAAGCTTCATGTTCGATTAAAATTGATTCTCCACTAATGTGTTCCAAAACGCCCAAATTCCAGTCAAGTTCACGAGTGACCATCTGCTTTGAAGAGCGGATGTGCATGAAAATATGGTTACGAAGACCTTTGAGTAGGTAATGTTTAATGGAAGCGGTATCGTTGATCTGCGTTCTGTTCTGCCAGAGCTGTAAAAAAAGATCCTGAATACAATCTTTAACGATAAACTCGCTAACGGAAAACTTCTGACCGTAGTGCTTCAAAGTAGAATAGTATCTTTCGGCAATACTGCCCAAAGCTGCTTCATCACCAGCCAGATACTTTTGCCATAAATCAGAATCAGTGTTGCTCATACTCATCACAGAAGTAGCCTAAAGAACAATAACTAACAATAGATCTTTTCAACTATATCAATACCCTCCCAAGTGATTCAAATCCTAATTATACATTCTGATTTGGTAGTAAACAATCGGTTAGCTTAATGATCTAGGTATTTTCAGGGGTAATCCTCACAAATTTATTTATATAATCAATATTTATCAATGAATTATTCAATTATTATCTTTTTCACAGAAGACATTCTGATTCGTTGAAAGTAGGAGAGCAGTCAGCTATAGATTTTGAAAATGAGTGGAGCTGATAGAATAAGGATACCGTATTAACGTTCAAAGTGGCCTTCCGCCTATCCATGGGGGGGAGGGACCAGCTATGATCTAACGCACCTAGGCTAGTAGAGAAGTGTAGAAAGATCCTTTACCCTTCCTACTTGATAAGGTTTATCAGGTTCAAAATGTTAAAGGCTGGCATGATTCTGTAGTTAATCTCTTTCTATCTACTATTCTACCTCAATGGCCTCTAATGCTCTATACGTTCGTTTCAGCGACGACATCGAAGTAATCCAATCCAGCGAGGGGGCTATCATCCAAGGAACCCTGGAATCTATGAATAGGCAGGTTCAAAAAGCATTGGAACAGATCCGACCTGCCAAATATATTGCCCATGCCAAGCATCACGGTATGCTCAAAACTCGCCTGCAAGTGTACGATAACTTGCCACAGGGTGTGTTTAAAATGCCTCACACCTTCGATGCCATTAGTTGTTTACCTACTTCTTCTCCAAGGATTAGGCTTGAAGTTACGAGAGAACATTCTTCTCTGTATTGTACCTGATTAAGCTCAACTGTTCGAACATGCCTGATAATACTAGGGCTCATTCCTCACCTCTATTTTCACAAGTCCTTTAAACAATAATTGAAATGAAAGCAGCTAGAATTCATGGTCCTAAAACCGTAACGTGCGACAACGTGGACGATCCTACCATTCAGGAAGGAAGAGATATCATTCTAAAAGTAACGGCTACGGCCATTTGTGGGTCTGACCTGCATATTTACTCTGGGGGATTACCCCAACCCCGGCCCATGGTGCTTGGTCATGAGTTTATGGGGATTGTCGAAGAAGTAGGTCCCCAAATTAAAAACCTCAAGCGGGGCGACCGGGTAGTGGTTCCTTTTCCAATCGCTTGTGGTCATTGTTTCTTCTGCGATCACCATCTGCCCGGGCATTGTGAAAACTCTAACCTGAACATTACGGCCCGGAAGGGGGCCTGTTGACGGAGAAAGGGGGAGCTTTATTCGGTTACACGGATCTTTATGGGGGTTACGATGGTGGACAAGCCCAGTATGTACGAGTGCCTTATGCCGATTATGGTCCCCGGATTGTTCCCGATCATTTAACAGACGAGCAGGTTCTCTTCCTGACTGACATCTTCCCAACGGGTTACAGTGGAATTGACTGGGGTGAAGTAAAAGGGGGTGAGACGGTAGCCATTTTTGGTTCAGGTCCCGTAGGGATTATGGCAGCTAAAAGTGCCTGGTTGCGGGGTGCGGCCCGGGTTGTCGTTGTAGATACGCTTCAGTACCGATTAGAAAAAGCTAAAGCAACGGCTCATTGTGAAACCATTTTGTGGGATAACGATGCCAAAGATGTGGTTGCCCAAATTCGTGACATGACGGGTGGACGCGGGGCCGACGTGTGCGTAGAAGCCGTGGGTTTCGAGCCCGACCGTAACTTAATTGACCGGGCGAAAGCCGTCATTAATTTAGAAAAAGGTTCGCCCAAGGTATTAGAAGCCTGCATGAGTGCCGTCCGTCGGGGAGGCATTGTTTCTGTACTTGGCGTATATCCTACCACGTATGACAACTTCCCCATTGGTCAGTTCTTCGACAAAGGTATTATTCTAAAGGGCGGCCAGGCTCCTGCTCACAAGCACATTGATACCTTACTCAATTACGTGGCAGAAGGGAAAGTGCAGCTCGATGACATCATTACTCACCGTTTACCTTTAACGGAAGTCTCACATGCGTACGATATCTTCAAACGCCGGGTGGATGATTGTGTTAAAGTGGTATTAGATCCCTGGAAATAGAATTAGAGAGTAGCTATTTATTTGTTGAACCTATGATTTGGTTGATCATGCATTTTGAAATGTATTATTGACCAGATCATAGGTTTAGAGAATAGATACAATCCTGTTTTTTAAGCGGATAAGGTATAACTAACGTACACTCTTACAAAAATCTTCAAACTTATCAATTGATAAATTTCCTTCTTTGGCTAAAGATAATGCTTTAGAAGACAGCTCCTGAGCTTTTATTTTATCGTCTAAAGCCATATATATTTTAGCCCTTAAAAGAAGTAACTCAGGTAATTCTTTTGGCGAAACAAGTGACAAAGATTGGTGATTAGCCAGTTTTAGTAAATGATCAAGAAATGTTTTATTTTTAAAAGTTAATTCAAAAGGGCTTTATTGCATGGCTGCTGAACAGTAGCCTAAATCGGGTAAAACTTGTCTATAATGGCACTTATAATTGTGTTATTTCCCAATAAAAGTTACTTAGGAAGCCTCTGTAGACCTACAGAGAAGGCTGTTGGGAGCTAATAAATGGCTTTTCAAGACCTATGCAACAAAGTCACTTAATAATAATATTCAATGAATATATATATAAACTTCAGGGCTTTTGAATTCAATTAATTTTAAGATTCAATAACAATAATAAGGGCCAAACCATCTTTTAAGGCTTAGTTCGGCTTTGGTATCGTCTAGTACGCCTACCCAGAATTGCTTGCCTCCGGGGCTTACCCGAATCATAACATGGCCATCCGTGCTTTTGTAAATCTGGTTCAGCCAGAATCCTAGATAAGTCTTGGTTTCTTCCTGCAAGTGTAAAGCAAATACGTCAGGCTTGGGTTTTAGCCCTAGCCGATGCATGACTTCCTGTCCGGGTTGATCCGAACACCAGATTTGTTGAATCGCCACTTTAGGTTGAGTAGCTTTCAGGAACGTTTCGTTCGTTGCGTCACGGTTCCCATGATGATTCAAGGTCATAACTTCCACTTTACCAATGGCTTTTGCCATCGGTGTCTCAGTATCAAACCAGGTAGGAAGACCGTACCCACGTAGTCCCGTATTATCCGCTCCCGTGAAGTAGTCAAAATTGCCGTAACTGATTTTAATCGCCATGCTCAAAGGATTTTCATTGAACTTTCCCTGAGGAGACAAAACCGAGTCAGCCGTAAAGTGAACGACTGTTTCTTCCGCGTTACCCGTCCAGATGGTTCCGTTGACTTTTACATTCTGAACTTTAAATTCAGGGTATTGCTGAGGATTTCGTTTGAGTAAGATTTGATGGTTACTCCCTGCTTTTAGCATTTCTGCCCGCGTTCCCTGCTTGACTTTAGCGTTCACAAAGGCCAGATAATTAAGAAAAGTACTTTCCGGTTCCTGGTAATAAGCTCCAAGATTGACCGGAAAATCATACTTAGGATAACCCCGATCCAGGAGTGTACCAATCGTAAATAAGTCACCTACGTCGGTGATACCAGTACGTTTAAAGCTAGAAACGCTGCCTTGCTTACTGTTTGGTGTTAGTTCGCCATAGTGGTCACCGTGAAAATGAGAAACGACCAGATAATCCAACGAAGTAACAGATTTGGGTTTTCTGGATTGCTGGATGTAATAAGCAATCCATTCCCGGGTGTTTTCGAGTGATTAGGTCGGGCCGGAGAAACTTTTAAGGGAGCATTCTTTTTCAAAAATGCGGAGGCGTTCAAATCACCTGCATCCCAAAGCAGGGTTGTTCCGTCGGGAAATAAGAAAAACGTACTATTGCCTCGTCCGGTATTTATGTGGTGGATGTCCAAATACCCTTCCCGCCATTCCACTTGCGTGGTATCTGTGTTCTGCCCGTATGCCGCCGCACATAAGAGCCAGAAAATCAGCATTCCTGCATGTTTCATAGATTCGTTTTACAATTAAGGGTGTAACCCTTTCTTCTTCAGATAGTCAATTAGCTCCTTCGGACGGTCAGTCTGGATGAGTTTAGCTCCGTGCTTAATCAACCATCCCCAACCCGCTTCGGGGTCTTTCTCTTCAACGCTTTTTTCATCGTCATGACCAGCGTTTTGGCTGGCCCACAAACTATTAAACCAGATTTTAGAACCAGACTTGGGAATGCTCAGGTAATTAGATTTTTCCAGTACCTGATCCGAATTGAAATTCAATTCGTACGCTACGGGTTTAAGTTGTTTTTCGTAGGTTTCAATAATATCTTTCGCCTCAGGCTTAGCTAGATTCACAATGGGCATAAAGGCTAATTTACTTTGAAGCAGCGAACCATTTTCACTCTTTACTTCTTCGTACGTTTTATACGTTTTAATAATGGCGTGATCTAAGGTTCCGGTTTTTTCGAGAATCTCATAAGCTCCTGGTAATAATCGTAACCCTTATCGATGTTAATCATTACTTTTCCTTTGGCTCGTTGCATGCAGTCCTCAAACGTCATGATTTTCTGGCGAGTAGGGCCGCCGTGTTCGTTTTTGAGGGTGAATTTTTGTAATTCTTCCCAGGTATAATCGCTGGGTTTTCCGTGTCCGGTGGTGGTACGATCCAGCTTTTCGTCGTGTAATAAAATCAATACGCCGTCTTTACTTTTCTTCAGGTCAATTTCCACGACATCCACACCTAGCTCAATGGCATGTTGCAGACTAAGAACGGAGTTTTCGGGAGCGTACCGCCAGTCGCCCCGGTGAGCTACCACTAAGACTTCTTTGGAATCAGGATTATTAAATTCACGAATAATAGCCTGAGCTGGACGGTGTTGGGCCTGAGCTATAAAAGTTAGACAAATGCTGAAAAGAAAAACAGAGAGACGAAACATAATATTAAGTATTGAATTGAAGTAAAAGCGGTGATAGAGAAGCCTCTATCACCGCAGAAAAGGGGTTAATACCCTTCGTTTTGTTTAATGGCAGGATCAGTATCTACCTGACTCTGCGGAATAGGCATGAGCAGGTTATTACTGGTAAGGGTCGTGAGAATGTTGTTGGCTTTAAACCATTGATTCATCACCGTCAGAGCAGTACCCGTGCGGATCAAATCAAACCAGCGGTGGCCTTCTCCCACGAGTTCCAACTGGCGTTCGAGAGCAATAGCTTCGCGTAATTCCGTCTGAGTGCTGGCCGAAGTAGCAGCCAAACCAGCCCGGGTTCTGATTTGATTCAGATAGGTAAGGGCCGTCGAAATATTACCTAGTTCGTTTTCGATCTCCGATAGCATCAAAATGACATCGGCGTAACGCAGGACGACTATATCACTACCGCCGTCGGTGATAACTGTAGTAGGGGCCGAGAGTTTCTTGCACCAGGGAATACCAGAAGTGGTTATTCCTACGTATACACCTTTGCGTTTGTCGGACGACGAGTAAAGAGCGTAGAGACTTTTTGTAGGCAGATTGTGTCCTTTGGCCCCGGAAACGGTTCCTGACGGAGCGTATTGCTGATACATGGTGCTGCCCTCCGTATTGCCGTTTACACCCGAAGCAAACTGTACGGCAAAAATGATTTCCCGGTTGTTCTCATTACTCAGACTAAACACATCCGCCGGATTTGTTAATAGCTGATGTTGTCCATCATTCACTACCGACTCCAATAAAGTCTTTGCTTCAGTATACCTTTTGGCGGTAAGATATACTTTGGCAAGTAACGTTTGTGCGGCTGATTTCCGCACCCGTCCGGCCTGGGTATTGACTGCTGGCAAAGTAGCAATCGCTTCCGTTAAATCCTTACGAATCTGTTCATAAATCTGAGCAGAAGCCGTACGGCCCTGACCAAAGTATTCATTTGGATTTTCTGTTTCCTTAGTGACTAAAGGAACATCTCCGTAGAGGCGAATCAGGTTGAAGTACATCAGGGCCCGAAGGAATTTCATCTCTCCCGTCCGGGATTGACGCGTGGCTTCGGTAGCATACGGAATCTGCCCAATGCGATTGAGCACAACGTTAGCTCTTTGAATGGTGCGGTAAGATTGCCTCCATACTTCAGTCACAATGGTATTACCCGCAATGGCAGTAAACTGGTCGAGCTGACCATACATCCCGTTATCATTGGCCGGAACTTCATCGTAAGTATTATCCGAAGGAATTTCTATCAAAGCGGGTAAGTAAAGACCGTATAAACCGTCGGACTGAAGGTTGGCGTAAGTGGCGTTTACGTATTCTTCCGTTTCGATTTCGTTCTGAAGGAAATTACCTAATTCTTTGGAAGTAGCCGGATTTTGAAATAATTGCTTCTCGCAGCTACTCATGACCAATAAGCTGGCTAGTACACTGGAAAGGATGACTATCTTTTTCATGAAAACTTAGAACGTAATAGTTAAACCAAAGATGTAGGAACGAGCAACGGGATAATTAGCCTGGGAAAAGCCATTGGTTAATACATCCGTAGTCGAAGTAGCATCTGGATTGAATCCCCGGAACTGGGTGAATGTGAAGAGGTTATTGGCGGTTGCGTACAAACGAACACCCTGAATTTTGGCTTTCTTCACCCAGCTCATGGGCAAGGTATAAGCAATCTGGACGTTACGCAGACGCAGGTAATCGGCATTTTTAAAGAAGTAATTGGAGGAACGCGTCAGGCGGCGGGCACTGGAGAAATTACCCATATTGGGCTGAGCCAGAAAACCATTTGGATTATGAACAGGATGGTAACGGTTGTTGAAATAATAGGTATTCGGGACGCCAAAACCTTCTCCTGATTCTTCCTGATTGGCTAACTGCTGGTCCCAGATTTTGCGTCCGACAATCCCATTCAGTGAGAAGCTGAATTCCAGATTTTTATAGGCAAAGTTGCTGGAAAATCCGTAGGTAAATTTGGGGTTATAGGTACCAAACGTTTTACGGTCGTTGGAGTCAACCACCCCATCGCCGTTTAAGTCAGCGACTTTATAATCCCCCTGAAGCGTTCCGGCCAGGTGAGGGGTTCCGTCAATCTCGGCCTGCGTTTTATACACGCCTATGACTTCATACCCATAGAGTTCGGCAATGGAACCGCCCACTCGCGTAAGAAAATTGCTTTGAGAACCCGACACAATTTGCTGCTGTCCGGGAGCCAGAGCTAATACTTTATTAGAATTAGTAGCAGCATTGGCGTTGAAAGACCAGTTCAATGCTCCCAAGGGCAGGGCATTACCGCTGAATTCCAGCTCCAAACCTTTGTTTTCGATCTTGCCAATGTTCTGGATGGAGGAACTATACCCCGATTGCTCAGGCACCGGAACGTTGAGTAACAAGTCTTTCGTGATGGATCGGTAGTAATCCAGTGCCATCGTGAAAGGCTTGCCAATACCCAGATTAAGGCCCAAATTAACCGCCGTCTTATTTTCCCAGGATAAGTTAGGGTTGGCAGTCGTAGTGGCCGCAAATCCCGAAGCCAGCGTATTTCCAAATACGTAATTGGCAGCGTTCACCAGCGATTTTGAACTATAAGAACCAATCTGGTTATTCCCGGATTTACCCCAGCTACCTCTAATTTTAGCAAAGGTTATAGGACTTGATTTCGGGAAAAAGGATTCATTACTGATGATCCAGCCTCCCGTTAAAGAAGGGAAAACGCCCCATTCCGGTCATCACCGAATCGGGAAGAACCGTCCCGACGCAGGGTTGCTGAAAATAGATACTTGTTATTATACGCATATTGAGCCCGGGCAAGGTACGACAGTTGAGTCCATACGTAACGGTTGGTGCTCGCTACGAAAGCACTGGCTCCAGAAAGGTTAGGCAGGTTATTATCGGCAATATTAGAACCCGTAACGCTGGTTGCTGAGCCGTTTTCCTTTTGAAAGGAATACCCCGCCAGTAAATCAAGGCTATGCTGACCGAATTGATTGGCGTAGGTTAACGTATTTTCCGTGAGGTAATTATAGACAAATTCGCGGTTTTCAATGGCTACCGCGGGCTTGGGAGCTGGCGTGCGGTAACCTCCTACGTCAGACGGGTTATAAAAGTCAAAGAAGTTACTTTGAATATCTCCACCCAGCAGCGTTTTGAAGGTTAACCCTTTCAACAGATCATAAGTAAGATAGACATTGCCAAAATTGCGGAAGAAGTCACGCTTATTTTTGATCTTATAGGCGAGAGCTACCGCATTTTCTCCCAAAGCCCCATCTTCTGGCGTATTGGCCGCAATCTGTTTACTGATCGTTAAACTTCCGTCCGCGTTATAAGGACTGAACATCGGATACATGATGTATAAGTTCGCAATCGGATCATTCGACTGATTCCCGTTGTTATTAAAATAATTTTGGGTATTATAAGATGGAGTCATGCTCACACCCAACGTTGCTTTTTCCGACAAACGACTGTCCAGTTTGAAGGCCGCACTGTAGCGTTTAAGTCCGTTATTAATGACGATTCCGTCCTGATTAAAGAAATTGGTAGAAACGTAATAATTGGTTTTGCCGGAACTCCCCGAAAACGAGAGGTTATAACTACTCATGCGACCTTTTCGAAATACTTCGTCCGTCCATTGGGTATTGGTAAGCCCCGCCTGATGATCCAAATAAGGCTGGATGTAATTCAGGCGAAGTTCGCGAAGGCTGGCCCCTTTACTCAGGCGGGTGGCCCGATCATCGCTTTCGCTGCGGTTGGATGGATTCTTCGATATATAGCCCCAGTCCCGGGCTTCGGTAAAAAATTGAGCCGCCTGATAGGCATCTACGTACGCTACGCGATCAGATCGTTGCTGAAAACCTGTGTAAACATCCAGCAAAACCTGCAAACGATCGGATTTGCCCTTCTTGGTTGTAATTAAAATAACCCCATTGGCCGCTCTGGAGCCATAAATAGCGGCAGAGGAGGGGTCTTTTAATACATCAATCGTTTCAATATCCTGGGGATTAATTGAGTTAAGGGAAGACCCTTCCGACAAAGGATAACCATCCACTACGATCAGGGGATTGCGACCGGCGGTAAGCGTACCGATTCCCCGAATCACAATCTGAGGATCAGAACCCGGTTGAGCGGACGCATCATTAATGACAATTCCAGCGGCTTTTCCGGCTAATTGCTGAGCAAAGTTACTTGCACTATAACGGCTTAATTCCTGTCCTTTAACCTGAGAAATAACGCCTGTTACTTTCGCCTTCGACTGGGCCCCGTACCCAATGACTACCAGATCATTCAGGGACTGGGTTTGGGGCTTCATCCGTACAAGCAGACTATTATTGTCGCCTGCATTAACCAGAAAATGCGGAATGGTGTGTTTTTCAAAGCCAACGTAACTAAACACGAAGGTGTACCGGGCCCCTGCACGTAGGTTCGTAAACGTGAAGATACCCTTGACATCCGTAGTACTAAAGAGGGGTTCGGTTTTACCAATCAGTGTGGTTTGCACCGTTACACCCATGAGCGGTGCTCCGGTATCGTCCAGTACACTTCCCTTGACCAGAGCTGGCGTCTGGGCTGCTGTGTAAAGGGAGCAGCATAAGCCTAGTAAGCTTAAGTTAAACCGCCGTTTTAAAGCAGATAAAATACGTCTCATAAAAGGGGAGTAATGATTTAATTAGGCAAAAAGAAACCTGTCCTTCTGATTTTCAGAAGTGTAGGTATTGAAAATAAGAGATTGATTACTGAGCGATTAGGGTGATTTTCGAATGATCACCTGTTTCGAATCCTTTTGAAATGACAAATTGTTAAGGATGCATAAAGCCGTTAAAATGTTGGACAAAGAATCCGTCGTTGCAATGGTTCCGGTAAAAGATAAACCCGCTAAATCTGCCGGATTGTAATCCATTTTTACCAGATACTTTTTACTCAACGCGTTAAATACATTGGCCAGAGGCTCTTTGTTAAAGATTAGATCTGAGGTAGGCTTGGTGGGCTGAAGGACACCTGCTGGAGTCGTTTTGGGTTTTTCAGGGAATTCGACTACCTGCGTCTGTTTACGGCTTATGTCAACGCTCCATTGCTGACCCGGAATGAGGTATTGATCTTTAATGGGCATGCCGCCTGAGCGGTGATTGATAACTACCTTCCCTTCCAATAACTTCACCCGGATGCGTTGGGCTTGCGTTGCCTGAATGTGGAATTGAGTACCTAGGGCCGTCGTCGTATACCCATTAGCCATGACAATGAAAGGATGAAGCGAATCTTTGGCAACCGTAAACAGAGCTTCTCCAGAAAGGCTGATGTCGCGGGAGGTACTGCCAAAGGGTTCGTAATACTGAACCGAACTACCGGGATGTAACTGAATCTGAGAACCATCGTTCAGTGAAACGTTCATGACCGTTTGGGTAACATTGGTTTTAAGAATCAGTTGCCACGCCGGTTTTGCGGGTTGCTGGCTTGACAACTCCGATTTTTTAGTGGAATGCGGAAGAACCAGTAAGCCCGCAACCAGCAGCAACAGAGCCGCCACGCTACCCGAAAGCCAGCCCATCCAGTTAACTCTCTTAAGCGTACCACTGGGCTTGCTTTGAAGCTGACTATGCAATTGGGCTAACACACGGTCCGACTGCTCCGGCTGCAATAGCGGTTCAGGCTCGCTCAGGCTTTTTTCAAAAGCATCCTGTCTAGCCTGGGTCCATTGCTTCAGGTCTACTTGTCTGGCCAACCACTGGATCTCGGTCTGGCTGGCTTTACCCGCCCAAAATTTTTCGAGTATGTCGTCGATTTCATCCTTCATCATACACTATAAATACTCGGACATCGGAAAAGGGGGATGCCTTCCGATATTATCAAATTGTTAAGCAGAAAAAGAGAGTAGAAAAGGGCTTCCGGGTCTTAGAATTGATCCAGCATCATGATGAGTATAGAAGCCGAAGAAGCATGCATAAGCTTACCCCTTTCCTGAATATGCGTTCTGACCTGCCGGGTGGCCTGCTTGAGGTAGTCCCGGACCGATTGCACGGAAATGCCCAGATTTTCAGCGACTTCTTCCGTGGTTTTACCTTCAAAGCGAAGTTGATGAAAGACCTCTCTTTTGCGATTAGGAAGCTGGTCAACGGCTTCTTTAATCATCGAAAGCTGGAGTGAATACTCTTCTTCGTCAAGGGTTTCTTCGGGGGAGGCCTGCTCGGTAAATTCTTCCGAAGATGACACTACTAAGGCTTCCTTTAGTTTCTTTTTCAGAAAAGATAACGCCTTATTATGGCTGACGACAAATAACCAGCCAGCAACGGGGCGGTCCAGTTGCAGGGAGTGTCGATTCTCCCACAGGGTAATGAAAACCTCCTGAAGGAGATCTTCCGCTAAATCTTCCTGTTTGACGATTTTGAAGATGTTCCCGTAAACAGGCTGCTTATAGAGGTGATAGAGAAAATCAAAGGCTTCTACCTTATCCTGAGAAAGAGCAACCAGCGATTCTAATTCAGTATAAGAAGACTGCATAATGATTGTTTATTTAGCCAAACGAATACTTTTCACCCGTTTTGTTTACAGAACCCAAATTTTCGCAAAAATACTTCATGCTATGATTTCAGTCTAGTTTACTAAATTATGAAATTGTAAAGAATGAAAACGTAGGCTAGTAAACCCCTGATTCACTGGTTATCAGGCAGGTATTATTAGGTAGGTTCATATATTATTCTATCTAACTCTACTGCTGATTCATCTTTTTTATAGATAGAATGGGATCATTTGGAATAGTGCTATTTACAGAAAGCAAGACCTTTTTCGAAAATATAAGTTGAAAAACTGGGACTTGATTGCATCAACAACTGAAGCTTTATAGTTAAATTTGCTGCCGATAACTACTCAATCACAAATATGCGGTATCTCAATGACGCATTAAATGTTCTTCTGGTGGAAGAAGATAGGTATGTTGAATTTTCAACGATAGCTAAGTTGCTTATTCTTCCTTGCGTGTTTTTGATAATGGCCATTCCCTTTTTTCTACTTTAGAATATCCCTCAAAACAAGAAGCAGACTTTTCAAAAGTCTGCTTCTTGTTTTTTATACCGCTTATAAAATCTTTGACCCTATTGGATGTGGTGGCTGGTTAGATCTTGAACTGAGCCCGAAACTCCTGGGGTGTGCAACCATGAATTTGTTTAAACTGACGGGACACGTTTTTAGTATCCGTAAAGCCCAGATCGAGAGCAATTTCAAGAATAGACTGATCCGTTTCCTGTAACTTTTTGGAAAATTTATTCATCCGCAAATTCTGAATGTACTTGTAAATGGGAAAGCCAAGTGTTTCCCGAAAACGAAACTCCAGGGAGCGGCGGGAGAGCGGAACCTGGGCTACGACGTCTTCTACCTGAAGGTTTTTATCGATATTCTGATGAATGAATTTTAAAGCCGTGGTAATGAAATCATCCTGAGTAGCATAAATGTCCGTGGATTGTCGGGTAATAATCTGCGTGGGACGAACCACAATGTCGTAGCATTTGCTCGTTCCTTTTTTATCATTGACTCCAGTAACCGAGCCGCTTCATATCCGCCTTTTTCGGCATCCTGAGCGATACTGGATAGGGGAGGGTCAGAAATTTCACAGAACATTTCGTCGTTGTCCACGCCCAGCACAGCCACGTCTTCAGGAATCCGAATGCCCGAATGGCGGCAGGTCTCGGTAATGTGTAAGCCCAGACGATCATCACAGGCCATGATGGCGATGGGTTTGGGTAATGAGGTTAACCACTGACTTAAGGCACTGGGCTTGTAGTACCATAATTCCTCACTACTTTCTTCCTGATTATCAAAGTAATGAACGGAGTAACCCGCTTTCTGTACCCGTTCCTCAAACCCCTGAGAACGTTCACGCGACCAGACAATATGCTCGAAACCGTAAAAAGCAAAATGACGAAATCCCTTGCGAAGAAAGTAATCGGCCCCCATCGCTCCGGCCTCGCGATGAGCTCCGGTAATGTTAGGAATTTCGGTAAAACGTTCTTTAAAATCCTGGGCAATTGTGGGAATACCAGACTTTACAAGTTGGCTGATGTTGGTATCATTATAAAGCTGACCGATGATGCCATTGGCTTCCCACTCTTTAGCCCAATTAAGAATACCCTCAATCCCCAACGTTTCCCGATTATAAAGGGGCATGCGGCAAAAAATCCAAGGACCTTTCTCCCGGGAATAACGCGTAATGCCTTTGAGTAAGCCTTTGCTGTATTCTTCGGAAAAATCAATCAGCAAAATAATTTTATACATGGCGGTGTTTACCCGAATTAGCTAAAACGAGGAACGGAAAGTGTACCTAACGCGGCGGCTCCAATTACTCCACTGTTCTCATTTTCAGTAGGAAGTATCCGAATGCGGCGAAGGGTTTCCCGATACGAAAAATCGGATAGCTGTGCCCGCATCGAAGGTTCGAAAAAGGAAAATGCCTTGGAAATGGAGCCGCCCATAACAATAATTTCAGGATCATAGGCGTACAGAATCACTTTAATAGCCTCAGCCAGATGTCGGCCAAAGGCTGCCCAGAGAGCCAACGCTTGCCGATCTCCGAGGGTAGCAAGCTCAAACGTTTCTAAAGCCGTTGTTGCGTGGCGACCGGTGAAAAAGTCACCTGAACAATAATACTCCAGCGTTTGATCGAGGTAACTCAGCATTCCAATTTCTCCAGCCCCGCAGTTAGTTCCTGTATATAACGTACCGTTTAGAATCAACCCACAGCCCAAACCCGTTCCAATGCAAAGCCCGAGAGCAGAAGTAGTGTTTTGGGCGAGGCCGTGCTGATGTTCTCCGAGTATGAAACAGTTCACATCATTATTAATCCAGATGGGCAGATTTAGCTCTTTTTCCAGAATATCTTTTAAAGGCACTTCCTCCCACGACGGAATATTAGCGACCTGATAAACCACACCGTTTTGCACATCTACCACCGAAGGCACCCCGATTCCAATACCCTCTACCGGATATTGACATAAAGGACGAATCAGGTCGATGAGTTGAGCTAATGTATCCGTAAGGGAGTCTTTTCGTTTCAGGATGTGACGCCGAAGGGTATGTACCTCGCCCGCCTGCACCACACCTGCCCGAATATTCGTTCCTCCCAAATCAACCCCTATCGTCATGCATACCAGCGATTACTTGTTCTTTTTAAGCTCGGCCTCTTTACGGGCTTTATATTCCTGAAAACGATTGCGATACGCTTCTTTTTGCTGAGGTGTATTTCGTTTCTGATACTCCGCCGGAAGTTCCAGTCGCTCAGCGGGTAATTCAGGATCGTGATCTACCAGCCTGTTTTTTCCTTTGGCATTTTTGATCAATTCGAAAGCATCGTATTTCTCACCCGTTACGGCATAAGACTGGTACTTCAATGTATCCTGGCTCACCTGAATAGTCTGAAAAAGCTGAATATTCGAAGCCGCCCGGTCCATCCAGTTTTGCAAGCCAATTTCGTACATTTTAGGACCGCTCACCGAAACCACATAAATAGGGCCATCGGGTTGTTTACGGCTTTTGCCAAGTGGCATATTTAATCCCCGTCCGTAAGTGTGATCGTGCCCCTGTAAAACCAGGTCTACACCATATTTTCGATACATGGGTTCCATGCGATCTCTCCATTCATCGTTATCCCGACCTTTAGAAGTGGAAAACACGGGATGGTGATGCATGACAATCGTCCAGCGGTTGGGGTTGTTTTTGAGAACGTCCAGCAACCAGTTGGCCTGTTTTTCCAGCACCAGCGAATCCAGTAAAGCTCCCTGAGAATCCAGCGAGATCAATCGGGTTCCCTGGTAATCCAGGTAATAAGCCGTTTCGGTTAATCCCTGGGGACCGTTCTCGGGTAACACAAAAGAGGGCCGCCAGTGGTACGATACCCGACGGTTCCCATTCTCCATTTTGAAATATTCATGATTACCCGGCACCGCAGCGTAGGAATCATCCCATTAATCCAGCCACCTGCTTCAAACCATTCCCCCCATTGCCAGTCGCTGTTGGATGAGTTAATCAAATCCCCGGCGTGTAAGAGGAGCTGGACATTCGGTAATTTGGCATAAGCCCCCCGAATGGCCCGCGACCAGAGCGAACGGATGTCATTCTGAGCATCACCAAAATACAGAAATGAAAACGGTGCAGGCTTGTCCTGAGCTGTGGTAAAGTGAAACCATTCGCTCCAGTGCGTACCATCGCCAACCCGGTAAGCATATTGCGTGGCAGGTTTGAGATTTTTGAAGTGAACCGAATGGTAATGCACGGTTTTTCCATCCAAAACCACCCGCTCGGTTTGAGCCTCAACCATCTGGGCTTTGGCAACCATATCCGGTGAAGCATCTGCTTCGACGATGGCCCCTATTGATTTGGTTACGGTAGAATCCGTCCGCCAGTTTACCGATTGAGAAGTGGCGACGGCTCCCTGATAACCCATAATGAGTCGGTCGGGGAAGGCAGTAGGGGTATAGGGTTTATGTTCCTGTGCCTGAGCCAGTGAGAGGGTCCCGGCCAAAAGGGTAAGCAGACCTGTTTTTTTAAACATAATGATTCATTTTAAGGCATCTGCGTGAGAGCTTGCCGAAGTTCAGTGACGTGATCGGTCTGGATGCAATCCACACCGCAGGCTACGGCCTTGCGATACCAGGCAATGGTATCTTTCTGGTCCAGTAAATCAACAAATGTTCGGATATGATGCTGGTGAAGGGTAGCGATTAACTCAGGAGTGATTACCTCTGCAGGTATGTCAAAAGCGTAAGGTTGCAGACGCTCGGCTTTTTCCTGCCAGTTGCCGTTTGTAGGAAATCCTGGCATGACCTGAAGAGCGGAATCCTCCTGTTTCAACCGACTAAGAAAAGCATCGCTGCCGTAATACACAGCGTCTTTTTGCAGGTGGTATTTGCTTAAAATAGTTACCAAAGCCCGAGGCTCTACGGCCTTACAATCCACGTATAATTTCGCTTTGGAACGATGGGCGGTGTTGCAGTGAGCCACGAGTTGACAGACCTCTTCAAGCCTGGGAATGGGTTGGGTGAAATGATTCCAGCCTTTCCCCGCCGAAACGGATTTTATTTCCTCCCAGGTACGGTCGGAGACTTTCCCGGTAGCCATGGTAGTCCGGTCCAGCGTACCATCGTGCAGAATTACCAGTTGGGAATCGCGGGTCGTTCGAACGTCAATTTCCAGATAATCAGCCCCCTGCTGTAATGCTTCCTGAAAGGTGGCCAGCGTATTTTCGGGAGCCAGGCCGGAAGCTCCGCGATGAGCAGAAATAAGTAAGATTGGACCCTGATCCATGGCAAGTCCTCCCCACAATCCTAAGACTATACTTAAAAATACGGCCGCCCGTAATTGCTTTTGCATGAGAATAAAAGTGAACGCTGGAAGTAATACGGCAAAGGCTGCGAAAAGGACTAGGGGTGGGGCTATTAATTTGAAAATAATAGGGAATGATCCGACGGAGAAGCCTTGATAATCCCGAGGTATCGTCCCAGCCAATAAGGCAATAACCAGGTATCTCCCGCACTGAATTCGCTTTGTCCGTTGCCGTTTTCATCCAGAATAAAGGTGTTGCGATTATGCCGCTGCATGGGTCGCTCGGCGGGAGATAAGACCTGTGAAATCGTTTGTTTACGAAAATTGTCGGGTAGGAAATGTAAGTCCTGCCGATGGCTATTTTGAATACGCCAGTCGATCAGATCCAGTGGATATTGTTGTAAATACCAGATGGATTCAGCCAGATCGAAGGATTTAGTACCTGTTAAGGCCGTAAAGAAATTCCAGGTCGCATCTTTCTCAGGACGTTCCACCTGCCAATGATCAATGATCGCCTGCCGGTATTGAGCTCGCAGCGTATCGTTGAAAGCATAACGGTAAAGTCCCCAATAACCCAGAAAATACATTTCGTCGTCTGAGTGATTCCAGCCTTCTGAAAGTAATTTACTGTGCTCATCGGCGTTATCGGGAGCTTTACCGATTTCGCTCATGGGGCGAGTCAGGTTAGCCAGATACCCGTGTTTCGTCATTAATTCAAACGCTTTTTTTCGGTATTTTTCCTTTTTCGTGAAATGATAAGCCGTTTGCAGCATACCGATGATATTTGAAGAGTTCAGCTTCCGGTCGCCCACGTTCACCGGAAATGAATTCACATAGGCGGGATTCCATCGGCCCCATTTGGTGGGCTTCCCATCGTAATCCATCAGGTATAAATCATTACTTACGATGTGATTCATCAGCGTATCCAACAAGCGAATGGCTTTCTTTTGCAAGCTGGGTTCATTCACCAATTCGGCTACGGTGGCAAAGGCGAAAACGTGCCCAATGGCTTCGTCGCTACTGGTGGTAGCTTTCCAGACCCAGCCCGGTTGGTGAGAAGGTTGCCAAACGTTAGTATCCGATAACTGAGACTTAATACTTTTTCGTTCGAAGGAGCGGGCGGGGAAGCCGGGAATGGACGTAACCGCGTAAAGCCGCTCCATTGCCTCGAGTGATTCCCGACAATTTTCCAGAGCCTGTTTTTCTTTGGTTGCCGCATAGCGAAAAGCCTGACTCCCCAGATACATCGAAGTCCAAAGACCGTCATTATCGGCATCGGAGAGATAACCCGTACCTAGATTTCCTTTTTCCATACCTTCCAGGGAAGCATTGAAACCATTACGAATGTGTCGGGTTCGGACCTGATTTTCGAAGAAATACGCTTTCTCCTGAAGGGTAATCATCCGTTTGCTGAACTGAGATAATCCTTGGGTAGTTAAAACCAGCACACTGTTCGTTGGCCCCGCAGTAATGGAAATGACCTCATCGCCCGGTAACCAACGTTCACCCTGAAAGTAGGCATACGTTCCATCGGGCTTGGGCGTGAAAACACCCTTATTCGTACCCATCCACGGATGCCCGTTGATGAGGGTAACCGTGTTGACGGGTACGCTGGGAAGCTGGGTGTGCTTAAGGGGTAAATGATTCTCTTTCTTCCAGTGATAATAGCCTTTCTCGTACCCTAGATATATACTGGTATCGTTAACGGCTAGACTGGTGAACCCTTCCCCCGAGTAAAACGTCTGTAATTTCTTATTCTGGAGCGTATAAAGATGAGTGGAAGTCAGAACCCAGAATTTTTGCCTTGCGTAGCTAATGGCTTTTACCTGTTCTCCGGTCAGTGTAGTGTGCCAGAGCACCAGCGAATCTTTTAAGTATTCCAGCGAAGTACCATCTGAAATCAGGAAGCTAAAATCGGGGCCACCGGCAAACATTTTTGCTTGAGGCATATGGTGCAGTAACTCCATTCGTCCCGCCCAGGCATGACTCCAGAGGCTTTTCTCATCAAGATACCAGAACTGATGTTGGTAAACCCCCATGTCCCGAAGCGTACGGGATTTCATGGAGCGATACCGTGTATCTGGTACTAACGCACCCGGATGCAGAAAACGCCCGTGAGCCGGGAGAAAGAGCTGACCTCCAGAAATGCCCTGAATAAGATTGTTGCGATCTTTGAAAACCTTACCATCCTTACGGACGGCTCCGTAATAGCGGATGGAGTACCATTGCTCAAAGGGTTGGTCAGGGACTTGCGAAAAGCCGATTCCAGACCCGAGAATAAGTAAAAAGGCCAATCTACAGATAGTCATATCATTCCTTTCTTTTAGCACTAATACGCCTGAACCCCCAAAAAGGACTAGTATTTACTTGAAAAATAGAGTTAATATGAAGCTTAATCGCAAGTAATATTACCACAATATGAAGTTTTTTGGGCTTACGCAAAATGAGGTCAACTTTACGCAAATTGCGTAAGAATGATTGCAAAAGGTCTTCTACTTTTGCGGCATATTAAACAAAATAAGGGCACTTTTTTAATAATTAACCTTAATTTAAGGTAACCATTTCCTCCCACAATTACTCATTGAAATAGTTATTTACTTAAGTTAATAACTCATTGTATTAACCTAACATTTTTATGCGTTTCCATACAGAAGATACGTCCCTACGGGCGGCATCCGGGGAAGCCTTTGTCTTTTCCAGCCTGTATCAACATTATTACCACTCCGCTTTGAAATTCTGTTTGGATCTGATTAAAGATCGGGCGGAAGCTGAGAATATCATTCACGATGTTTTCATGAAGATGTGGATCAAAAGAGCATCACTCAAAGCTGAGTTAAATTTAAAGTCTTACCTATTTACCAGTGTAAAAAACCTCACGCTGGATCGCTTAAAAGAAATTCAGAAGTCGGATTTATTGCAAAAACAATTTCTTTTAGTGGAGGCCATTGAAATGCCGGAGGAGGAAGAAGATGGCTCCATACAAGGATTGAGGGAGGCTTTGGATACGCTTTCCGAGAAGAGAAAGCAAATTCTTTTTCTGAATATCCAGGAGAAAAAGTCATATCAGGAAATTGCTAATGATCTGGGTATTTCAAAAAATACGGTAAAAACCACCTCATTGTTAGTAAAAAAATCATCCGAGATCGAATGGTATGGCCTAAGTAGTCACTAATTCGTACGTTAATTATTTATTTAATAGCTGATGATACACCTGTTCTCTCTATTAACCAAGTATTTATCCTAGAGTAGGAATTTGCTGGTTTCAAGAGGAGAATTAAAGTCTTTATTTTTAATAGTATTTACATTTTCCCCATTGCTTAAATGATTTAAAATTACCGTTAAAATCATGCTTTTTATCAGAAAAATTAGTTCTGTTCAAAAGTCATTGGTATTATTTATACTAATGGCTCCCTGGATCTGCTTTCAATCCTGGGCCAGCAAACCTTTTCAGACCATCACTGGAAAGGTAACGTCAGCAAAAGATGGGTCTCCTCTCTCGGGAGTAAACGTACTACTGAAAGGGACCTCCATCGGAACGACAACGAATCATTCCGGGCAGTATTCCCTCACTACTGCATCGGATCAGGCCGTTCTTGTGTTTTCATTTATTGGTTTTCAGTCTCAGGAAATTTCAGTAGGAAACAAAACGGTTATGGATGTAGCCCTGGTCGAAAGCGACGCTTCTCTTCAGGAGGTGGTGGTAACGGCTCTGGGCATTCAGCGGGACAAACGCTCCCTGGGTTATTCCGTGGGCGAAGTGCAAGGGAAAGACATGACCCGCGTAGCTCAGGAGAATGTTCTGAATTCACTGGCGGGAAAAGTGGCAGGGGTACAGATTAGCCAGACAGGCCCAACAGGTTCTTCGGTAAGCATGGTGATTCGCGGAGCTAAATCCTTAAGCAATGATAACCAGCCTTTATTCGTAGTGGATGGGGTACCGCTGGCAAACACGCTTAACAACATAACCGAAATGGGTTCGAATAATAAAGTCGATTATGGGAATGCCATTTCAGACTTGAATCCTGAAGATATTGAAAGCGTATCGGTATTGAAAGGGCCCAGTGCAGCGGCTTTATACGGCTCGCGGGCTGGTAACGGGGTTGTGCTGATTACAACGAAAAACGGCAGCAAATCCAAGAAAATGACGATTTCGGTGACTACGAATACCGTGCTGGATCGCCCTTTCCGTTTTCTGGATCGTAATAATCGTTTTGCTTCCGGCGTCTTCCCGTACACGCCTGATTTTAACCCTCATCCCGGCGGAGTTTTGGAAATTGAAGAAGGCTCATCGGGGGGGAATGGCCCGGAATTAGACAAAGGATACAAGGCTATTCAATGGAACAGTCCACGCGATGCCAATGGTAATCTGGTGCCGCTGGAGTTGGTTTCTCACCCCAATAACGTCCGTAACTTCTTTCAAACGGGTATTACTTCGACCAATGGTATCTCGATCGCAAACAGTAACGATCTGATGAATTACCGCCTGTCGTATTCAAACATGAGTAATCGCGGAATTATTCCGGGTTCTGATCTCTTCAAAAATACGCTCAGCTTAAACTCCTCAGCCAGACTGCACAAGAATCTGACGTTGAGCAGTACGATTGACATCAGCCGTAGTAATTCCAATAACCGACCTTCGGGAGACCGGGGTACTAACCCTATGCAATGGGCCTACGCCGTTTCGCCGCACATCGACATCCGTGACCTGAAAAATTACTGGGTTTCGGGTAGAGAAGGACTGGAACAGCTTTCGCAGGCTCCAGGGGAATACAACAACCCTTATTTCCTGGCCCATGAAGTAAAAAATAGCTTCGTTCGTGACCGGATGTTCGGTAATCTGAAACTGGATTGGCAACTCACGCCGTCATTCAGTCTGATGGCTCGTTACGCCGTGGATACGTATACTGAACAGCGGGAAACGAAAATCCCCTTTAGTTATACAGACGAACCCAAAGGAGCGTACGGCATTGTGAACATGACCCGTTACGAACGCAATGCGGACTTTTTAGCGACCTATAAAAAAGACTTCAATCAATTCCATTTGTCGGTATCTGCTGGAGGGAATGTGCGTTACCAGAACGGAACGGATCAGATGACCTCCTCTAAAAGCAAAGCAGGTCTGATTTTACCTAATCTGTATACCGTTCAGAACATTGCAGTGGCGAACGTTAATTATTCCAACAGTCGATTTCAGCGGGGGATTAACAGCCTTTATGCCCTGGCTAACTTCGGTTTCAAGGACATGATTTACCTGGATGTGACGGGACGTAATGATTGGTCGAGTACACTTCCTGCGGATAGTCGCTCGTATTTTTATCCTTCCGCTTCCCTGAGCGTGCTGATCAATGAAATGATTAACCTGCCGCAGGCGGTCAATCTTGTGAAGCTCCGGGGCGGGGTTGCTCAGGTAGGTACAGATGCCAGTCCTTACAGTCTTTACAATACGCTGGCTAACGTAGGTGCCTGGAATGGCATCACCCGTCTGGGGACTTCATCTACTTTGCTAATTCCAAATCTGAAACCTGAAATTGCTACTTCAACGGAGGGTGGCCTGGATTTAGCATTGTTGCATAACCGCTTACGCTTCGCCGGAACGTATTATGTTTCTTCCAATAAAAATCAGATCATCAATACTACGCTGCCCTCTTCTTCAGGGTATTCTTCAAAAAATGTGAATGCCGGATTGCTGGAAAGCCGTGGCGTGGAGCTTTCGCTGGGAGGCACACCCGTGGATCGTAATGGCTGGCGTTGGGATGTTACCGCCAATTTTACCAGAAATACAACGACCATCAAGCGTCTTTCGGACGGCCTTCAAAGTTATACCCTCTGGACGGATGCCAAAGGCGGTGCCTGGACTTACGTAGGAGAGAAAATCGGTGACATTTATGATGCGGAGCTAGTAACGGTTACGGATCCTAACTCACCTTATTACGGGTATCCTATTCTTGATAAAGATGGTTCCTGGCAGTCGGTGACAGCTACGAAGACCCGTAATAAAATTGGCAATTTCAACGCTGATTTCATGTTAGGCTTACAGACCTCTCTTTCTTACAAGCGTCTTACCCTAAACATGAGTTTTGACTGGCGTCAGGGAGGAGATTTTATTTCACAGACCTATCGGTACATGGAATCTGATTTCAGAACAAGCCGATTCCTGAAAAACGTCATCAACCCCAATGGTTTGTCAGGGGATGCTCTTCGTAACTATCTGGTAGCGAATGCCGATCAGATGATTCGTGTGAATGGAAATCACTTCCACGTAGTAGGGGGCCCAACAGCGGCAGATGGAAGTTTCCCTTTCGAATCAGGCGGCGTAGTTTATCCCTACGGCGGTGTGTTCAATCCCGGTGTGATTGCTCAGTACGATGCGAAAGGGAACATCACGGGTTATACCGAAAACCTCGGTTCCAGTGGAACAAAATACCTTCCTTATTCCGACAACTATCCCTGGAGTTTTGCCCGGGCAGCTCTGTTCGATGCTTCGTTCTTAAAACTGCGAGAAGTAAGTCTGGCTTACGAACTGCCTTCTGCTTTCGTTCGCTCGCTGGGTTTACAAAACGCCAATTTCTCGGTGTATAGCCGAAACATCATGCTGTGGACGGCTGCTAAAATCGGTATCGATCCTGAAACGGCATTCCAACCTCAATCAGGGTCGCAGGCAGGCACCCAATTCAAGCAGGGTATTGAACGGTATAATGTTACGCCCTGGGTAATCCCCGTGGGCTTTAAACTGGGTCTAACTTTCTAAGTATGAAAAAGTACTATAAATTTTCCTTTCTGCTGGTTTTCAGCTTATTGGTCTCCTGCAAAGATTTAACGGAACTGAACGTTAACCCGAACGGAATTCAGGCGGACGTGGCTAATCCGAACCTGGTTTTATCAACCGTGTTGACCGAAGGCCCCAAGCTGTATTTGAATTTAGGCTTTGGGGATATTTCCGGGGTCATGCAACACACGCAGGGTGATGCCTGGTTTAGTTCCCGTAATGACTACGATTGGTCGGGCAGCCAAAGCTGGACGGCTTATTATGACGTTTTGCGGAACAATCAGATGGTCTATAACCGGGCTGTTGACCTGAAGTATGAGTTTCATCAGGGAGTTACACTCACCATGCGGGCGTTCCTTTTCGGTCTGATCACAGACCTGTGGGGCGATGCTCCATACGCCAATGCCTTGAAAGGGGATTTGGGTGGGAACGAGTACACCATGCCTAAATACGATTCTCAGGAAAGCATTTATGCTGGCGTACTCGCTGATTTGGAGAAAGCCAATACGCTACTGTCTAAGTCATCGGCTGAATACCAAGGAATTGATGCCAGTGCTGATGTGATTTACGGCGGTAACCCCGCCAAATGGCGTAAACTGGCCAACTCTCTGGCCTTACGCTATTACCTTCGTATTTCAGGGAAATTGCCAGAGAAATCAAAGGCTGGTATTGAAAAAATCGTCGCCAATCCTACGCAATACCCCATCATTACCGAAGCCACCGATGATGCCACTTTGGCTTATGTAGGAAATAACGATGGAGATTCATGGCCTTCAAATACGGTATACGATGCGAGTGGAAGTAATTACCGTCGCATTAAAATGTGTGCAACGCTGGTGAATGCGATGCAGGCCATTAATGATCCTCGTCTGGCAATCTGGGCCAAAAAAGTAGAAGTGCCGCTGGTCGTAGACGCTACCTTACCCGCTAAAACAGACGTAATCAAAGATGGCAAGCGTTACCTGTCTCCTGACAAAGTAGGTACTGCTCAGATCAATACCAATGCGGATTATGTAGGGTTACCTCCCAGCGTTTCCTCTTTGCCTTCGTCTTATAACCTGAATCCTACGCCGGGTCAGCTTTCGTATAACCCACACGTTTCGTACCTGAACGAGATATACAAAGCGGCCAAGGGAAGCTTATTGAAAGCCCGTTTGATATCGGCGGCTGAAGTTCATTTTATTCTGGCTGAAGCTTCGCAAAAAGGCTGGGCGGCGGGTAATGCTCAAACGCATTACGAATCAGCAATTAAAGCCTCATTGACTACCTGGGGCGTTTCTTCTTTTGCTGCTACTTACCTCGCCAATGAAGGCGTGAAATATAAGGGAACGCTGGAGCAACTCATGCAACAAAAGTGGATTGCTAGCTGGACTGCCGCCACAGAATCCTGGTTTGACTTCCGTCGTACCGGCTTACCAGCATTAACGCCTGGCCCTGCCGCCAATCGGCGAGTCCTTCCCATTCGTTTTTATTACATGTCCGATGAAATACGGATTAATCAGGCCAATGCGGCCTCGGCCATAGAACAACTGGAAGAATCCGCCTATTCTCAGGCGGATGGCAAGAACAGTGCCTGGTCGAAAAGCTGGCTAATTAAAGGAACCTCTAAACCCTGGTAATAACCCCAGTTCAATCGCTCCAGGAAGCCGTAAGGTTTCCTGGATTTTTCATTACTAACGAACCCTCTTTTACTATGAAACGCTGTTTAGCCGTATTTACTTTACTCGTGTTCAGCCTAGTGACTCAGGCTCAATCTAATTTTAATACTTTACAACGCTATTTTAACAATCCAGCCATTGTATTAGTGGCTTCTCATCGGGCGGTGCATCATACCCTTCCCGAGAACTCCATTCCGGCTTTTCAAAAGGCCATTGATATCGGTGTTGACATTATTGAAACGGACGTGAAAGTAAGTAAAGACGGCATTCCGTTTTTATTACACGATCGAACACTGAATCGAACCACCAATGGGAGAGGTAACGCAGAAGAGTATACGCTGGCCGAGCTGAACACCTTATACCTGAAAGACTCCCAAGGTAAATTAACCTCCGAACGAATACCTACACTGGAAGAGTTACTGCGGTTAGCTAAAGGAAAAATTTATATCGATCTGGACCTGAAAACCGACCGTCTTAGCCCCGTTGTTGAGATGATCAGAAAAATGGACATGAGTGCTCAGGTGTTTTTATTTGATGATGATACGACCGCACTAGCTCAGGTCAAGCAGGTAAACGCCGCCCATCAATTGATGCCAAGAGCCCATTCCAAAACTCAGGCAGAAGAGCTACTTTCCTCATTTAAACCTAAGCTGATTCATATTGACCATAGTTTTTATGAAGCCCCGGTTTCAGAATTAATTAAAAAGCAGGGAGCCAGAGTATGGATTAATGCTTTAGGCGAGCCGGATGCCTTAGTAAGAAAAGGCCAAATCGAGAAAGGCTTAAGTATGGTACTTGATCACGGAGCAAATGTTATTCAAACCGATGAGCCGGAATTACTTTTAAAACTTCTGAAAGAAAGAAAACTACATCCTTGAGAATTTAAGGTATTACGGTTAGTACTTATTTTTAGGTTTGACTTAATCAAGCTATGCTTCCCGGAACAAATCTTTAGCTTTTCAATAAAACTTACTTCTTATTTAGGGGTATACATATTGTTTCATAATTACCCTTATGTTAAATAAAAATCTCTAAAATTACCTTTTTTAAAATAAAAATATGCCCATCTCCTACTCTGAAAAGAACCTCTCTCTGCTTTTCATCCCCCTCCCCTCGTATTCAAAATCATGAATGGAAATTTTTTTGTCATGAGAAGAATAGATTTCCGATTTTTGTATTTTACTTTGCATTACAAAGTACTTTTAATAAAATAAACACGTGAAATGCCATAGCTTCATGATCCATCAAAATTCACTCAGACTCTTTTCCGTTCCTATTGCCTCTCTTAGGAAAGGCATGGCTATTGGAGGATTGATTGCCCTGTTTATCATTAGTTTGTTCCTCTTCAGTGCCCATAACCCCAACCCTGCCTGGGGTAAATTCTGGATGATTAAGCCGCTCCTCATCGTTCCGTTGGCTGGGGCGGCGGGCGGTGCCTTTTTCTCCTTTATTAATCCCTTTCATTATCGAAGCAACTGGAGAAAAGCTCTCGCTCTGGTGGTAGGTGTACTGGTGTTTATGATTGGCTTATGGCTGGGTACGGTATTGGGATTAAATGGTACTTACTGGAATTAATATCGTGTTTGGTGGCTGAAGTACGTCACATGTAAAGCATCCCGGATGGTAGTAGCTATTCGGGATTTCTCGTATATGGCGGGTGTAAAGCCTAGATTAATGATTGAAATTCAAGAACGAATCAGTCGGGTTTGAATCCGATTCGGGGGCATTTTTAGTCGGATGAGTCACAAAAACATCAGTAACTAATAGTAGAGGATCTATTTTTGAAGTAATCAAAAGATAGAATCCCGTGAAACACTTCCCCTCTCTTAAAAATTATACCCTTACGACCCTGTTATTTCTCACCTGGATTGGTCTGGCAGGCTGTACCACTTCTGCCGAAAATCAGACCGAACAAACTGCCGCTGCTCCGCAGAAACGCAGCGTGATTACTTTAAAAGAGAATTCAGTTACCCTTCATAAAGAATACCCTGCCCGCATTGAAGGAAAAGTTAACGTCGATATTCGCCCGCAGGCGGAAGGCTACCTGGAGAGAATATACGTCGAGGAGGGAGCCTATGTAAAAGCGGGACAACCGCTGTTTAAAATTGCCGATGCCCCTTACCGGGAAGCTTTACATACGGCTCAGGCTAACCTCGGGGCAGCTCAGGCGGATTTGAAAAAGCTTCGCTGGAAGTAGATAAATTCCGGGAGTTGAGCCAAAGCCGCGTTACCTCCGAGTTTCAGCTTAAAACGGCAAAGGCAGCCTATGAAACGGCGAAAGCAAACGTAGCTCTTCAGGAAGCCGCCGTAGCAACCGCTCGCATTAATCTTGGCTTTACCTTAGTGAAAGCTCCCGTGAGTGGGTTCATCGGTCGAATTCCGAAGCGAATCGGTAACCTGGCTTCCAAAACGGATACGGAGCCGATGACTACGCTTTCGGACATTAGTCAGGTCTACGCTTACTTTTCCATGACCGAACAGGATTTTCTTCGACTCAGTCGCCAATCCGATCAGTCATTAACGCAGACGCTAAAGCAGCTTCCGGCGGTTCAGCTAATTCTGGCTGATGGTAAACCTTTCGAACATTCCGGTAAGGTGCAGATGGTAGACGGCAAGTTTGATACCGGCACGGGTAGTATTAGCGTGCGGGCCGCCTTTACCAACCCCCGGCATTTGCTTCGCTCGGGTAACACGGGCCGCATTGTATTACCTGAAACCCACGAAAGCGTGATGCTGATTCCAGTGCAGGCTGTGTCCGACATTCAGGATAAGCTTTACGTTTTCCGTCTTACGAAAGATAACCGTGCAGAGCGTATAGCTATTATCGTCAATGGTAAAAGTGGAGATAATTACGTGCTGGTGAAGGGCTTAAATCCCGGTGATCGCATCATTGCGAAAGACGCGGCACTGGTGACGGAAGGTGAGCAGGTAGCTCAATAAATAAAGATCTTTAGGTAATTACAGCCCGTGTTGCGGTCTATTTCCCGGTTGTTATGCTAAAAAATATTATACATAGGCCCGTTCTGGCCACGGTTATTTCCATTGTACTAGTGCTGCTGGGGCTCATCTCCCTGAGTCGTTTACCCGTCATGCAATTCCCCGATATTGCTCCGCCTACCATTTATGTAGCCGGACTTTATCCCGGGGGTAATAGCGAGAGTGTTACGCGTTCGGTAATCACGCCCCTTGAAGAATCGATTAATGGCGTGGAGAATATGCAGTACATTAAATCCACAGCCGGAAGCGATGGTTCTTTCTCAATTCAGGTAATCTTTAATCAGGGCACTAACCCGGATCAGGCAGCGGTGAACGTTCAGAACCGGGTGGCTCAGGTCAACAGCCAGATTCCGGCGGAAGTTATTCGGGCGGGTATCACGACCACCAAGCAACAGAACAGTAACATCATGTTCTTTAATTTGCTGAGTCGCGATTCTTCTAAATTTGATGAACTCTTCTTGCAGAACTACGCCAAAATCAACCTGGTTCCGGCCCTGAAACGGATTAAGGGTATCGGTAACGTTCAGCTCTTCGGAAGTAAAGATTACGCCATGCGGATTTGGCTGAATCCCCAGAAACTCACGGTCAATAATCTGGTCCCGCAGGACATTGAAACCGCCATTGCCAATAGCAGTCTGGAAGCTTCGCCGGGAAAACTGGGCGAAGAATCCAAGGCTCCGCTTCAGTACATCGTAAAGTACAAAGGTAAGCTCAATCAGCCCGAGCAGTTTGAACAGATTATCCTGAAAGCCAAACCCGACGGTTCACTTTTACGCTTACGTGATGTGGCTCGTATTGAATTTGGTTCAGCCTTTTACGACAGTGACAACTACGAAAATGGAAAGCCCGCCGTAACGCTGGCTATCCAGCAAGTGAGCGGATCGAATGCCAATGAAATTGAAATTGCCGTTCGCAAATCGCTGGAAGAAAGCCGTAAGAATTTTCCGAAAGGCGTTGACTATGACATCATTCAAAGCGTAAAAGAACGACTGGATCAGTCCATCGATCAGGTAAAAAGTACGCTGATGGAAGCGTTCATTCTGGTGTTTATCGTCGTATTCCTGTTCTTGCAAGACTGGCGTTCCACGCTTATTCCAGCCATCGCCGTTCCGGTGGCCATTGTCGGTACCTTTTTCTTTCTTCAGATTATCGGGTTTTCCATTAACGTATTAACCCTTTTCGCTCTGGTATTAGCCATTGGTATTGTGGTGGATGATGCCATTGTGGTAGTGGAAGCGGTACACGCCAAGATGGAGAACGAAAACATGGAACCGGAGGAAGCGACCGTTTCAGCCATGCAGGAAATCACCGGAGCGATTCTGTCTATTACCCTCGTCATGGCGGCAGTATTCCTTCCCGTAGGTTTCATGAGTGGCCCGGCGGGCGTGTTTTACAAGCAATTTGCCTTTACGCTGGCCAGTGCCATTTTGATTTCGGCGGTAAACGCCCTGACGCTGAGTCCGGCCTTGTGTGCCTTATTTTTGAAGAATACGCACGGAGAAAAACCAGGTCAGGGATTCAAACAACGTTTTGTGACGGCCTTCAATACGGGTTTTGATAACCTTACTTCCAAGTATGTGCGGAGTATTCGTTTCCTGATTCATCAGAAATGGATAGGTATCGGAGCGTTAGCCCTCGTGGCAGGTTTTGCCTTTTTCCTGATGAATCGGGCCCCGAAAGACTTTGTACCGAATGAAGATGACCGCTTTGTGATTTACTCCCTGGCTCTGGCTCCGGGGAATAACCTGAAGTTTACGACCAACGCCATTCGTCGCATTGATCAGGCCTTAGAGAAGATGCCAGAAGTCGAGTCGGTTACCAGTATCTCAGGCTTTAACCTGCTCAGTAACAGTGCCGGCCCTTCCTATGGCGTAGGCTTTATCCGACTAAAAGCCATTGGGGATCGGGGTGAGATCAATGATATGGACGAGATTATTGAAGCCATGACCGGGCGATTGGCTTCCGTAAAAGAAGGGGAATTAAGCTTATTCCGTTCGCCCCCGGTGGAAGGCTTCGGTAGTGTGAATGGTTCGGAACTGGTTTTGCAGGATAAAACGGGCGGCAGTCTGGAGTCTTTCAATGCCAGAGCCCAGCAGATCATCGGAGCCCTAAATCAGGACCCTGCCATTGGCATGGCCTTCACGACGTTCCGCAGCGATTTCCCCCAATTTGAAGTGGAAGTAGATGAGGATAAAGCCTTTCAACTAGGCACCACGCCCCGCGACGTTCTGACGACTTTGCAATTATTCTACGGCGGAGCCCAGTCGAGTGACTTCGTACGTTTTGGTAAATTTTACCGCGTCAATGTAAAAGCCGAAGGGCTCTACCGGATGGACGAAGAATCATTAAATCAAGTCTTTGTGAAAAATGCGAATGCTGAAATGATTCCGATTGGTACCCTCGTCAAACTACGTAAAGTATACGGCCCGGAGGTCATTAATCGCTACAACCTTTTCAGCAGTATCACGGTCAACATCATGGCGAAAGACGGGTATAGTAACAGCCAAAGCATGGATGCCACCGAGAAAATTCTGAGCGAAAAGCTACCTTCGGGCTATGGCTACGAATGGAGTGGATTAAGCCGGGAGGAGAAAGAGTCAAGCGGACAGATGGTACTTATTTTCGGCATGTGCGTGGTTTTTACCTATTTCCTGCTGGCGGCTCAGTACGAAAGTTATTTATTACCGCTGGCCGTTATCCTTTCTATTCCTACCGGACTTTTAGGCGTCTATCTCGCCATTGGCATGGCAGGGATTACCAACAATATTTACGTACAGATTGGCCTTATTATGCTGATTGGTTTGCTGGCAAAAAATGCGATTCTGATTGTTGAATTTGCGTTGAAAGCCCGGCAATCCGGTATGGAGATTGTGGAAGCGGCCCTGGAAGGAGCCCAACAACGCTTCCGCCCAATCCTGATGACCTCGCTGGCTTTTGTGGCGGGTCTGGTGCCTCTGATGTTTGCTACGGGTGCTTCGGCGGTAGGTAACCGTTCGATCAGTACCAGTGCCGCCGGGGGTATGATTACCGGCGTGTTACTGGGTTTGTTAATTATCCCGCTGCTATTCGTGATTTTTCAGTCTATTCAGGAAAAAGTGAGCCGCAAACGCAGAAAACCCAGTTATTCCTAAAGCCGGGACAACTCCATAGGCAGGAAAAGCTGGTTAGCTTCCCCAGTGAAACAGCTTCCCTCAAAAACCATGATTAATAAGAAAATGAAAGCTATTTATTCCGTCCTGGTGATTCTTTGCCTGCTTACGGCCTGCAAAGTAACCCGGGATTATAAACGTCCTGATTTACAACAACCGGAGCAGTTTCGTAACGCTCAGGTAAGGGATACGACGCTCCGAACGTTACCCAACGTTCAGGACTTCTTTGCCAATGCCACCCTTCGCAGTCTTATTGATACGGCTCTGGCGTATAACAATGATTTACGCATAGCCATCAAGAACATTGAATATGCTCAAACTACGTTGAAGCAGGTGAAGCTCAACTACCTCCCCGATCTGAACGCTCAGTTGCAGGTCAGTCGCAACCGGACGGCCCGTAACAGTTTTGCGGGGTTGGGGAATGAAGCTTTCATCGGAACATTGAACGTCAATGATTTTAATGTAAATCTGGGCCTGAATTGGGAAGTAGACATCTGGGGCCGGGTAAAGCGGCAGAAAGAAGAAGCTCTGGCGGGTATCTTACAAAATGAAGCATTGAAACGCGGGGTACAAACCCGATTGGTAGCCGACGTAGCCAATGGTTATTACAACTTGTTAATGCTGGACGAGCAACTGAGCATTGCTCGGCACAGTGAGGAACTCAGTGACAGCACGGTTATGATAACGAATGCTCAGTACCGGGTTGGGGAAGCGACTCAATTGGCTATTCAACAGGCGAAAGCCCAGTTGGAAGAAACCAGACAGCTCATTCCTCAGATTGAACAAAGCATCATTCAGCAGGAAAATGCTTTAAGTCTGCTGTGCGGGTCCTACGCGAAGGGAATTACCCGTCGGGCCCAGCTGGGGCAGGAATTTAACCTCAACCATCAGCAGGGTTATTCAGTAGAGTTGCTGGCGGCCCGCCCGGACATTCATGCTGCCGAATACGAGCTGAGAGCAAACAACGCCCGGCTAGGCATCGCAGAAATTGCCTTGTATCCGAGATTGGTTATTACGGGACAAAGTGGATTAACTTCCTTTCAGGTTTCCAACTGGCTGAACGTTCCCGGTTCGTTCTTCTGGAATATTGCGGGAGGCCTAACTCAACCCGTTTTTCAGCGGCGGCAGTTAAAAACCCAGATTGAACAAGCCCGAATCAATCAGGAAAAAGCGGCGATTAATTTTCAACAGGCCGTCCTCACGGGTTATACCGAAGTGTCTAATGCCCTGGTGGCAAATCAGAAAATCGAAGAGCAGATTCAACATGCGACCAAGCGTCGGCAGGCTCTGGAAGAGGGCATTGGTTCAACCGAATTGTTATTCAAAAATGGAATGGCTAATTACCTGGAAATCATTACCGCTCAAAGTAACTTCCTGCAATCCCGGTTGAATGTTACTCAATTGGAACGGGAAAAGGCAAATGCAACCATCGAACTCTACCGGGCTTTAGGCGGCGGCTGGCGTTAAACATCTCTCCAAATCATGTATGCCCGCATTTCACGTGAATCTTGATCGTAAATCATACCGGCGGTACATCCGGCTGGCCATGACGCCCCTGGTCGTATTAGCCATTCATTTGCTGTATTACCTCATCAATCCCGATAATCGACTCTGGACGTTGGGAGGTCTTCTAACCTGCAAAGAATGGGTAACTGATTTGACCATTACCTTCATTTTCAGTTGGTTCATCATTGAAGTCAGTATCGGTATTGCTAGCGGACTCGAACGTTGGCTCCCCTGGGTTAATTCTCCGTTGGCCCGGTTTGTGAGTCAAACAGTACTAACGCTGGGGGCGAGTATTGGCCTGTTAATGATTCAGGATCAGATTTATACCTGGTTGTATCCCGGAACGCCTACGCCTCAGGAAGAACTGGAATCCTGGCAATTTCTGATCGTTAACCTCATTGTTTCGTTAATGATTAGCACTTTTCATACGGGGTATTTCCTCCTGAGTCGTATCAAACAAAGTCTGGAAGAGGCCGCCGAGCTGAAAGTTAAAACGCTGGAATTAAAAGGCGTGGCTCTTCAGGCCGAGCTGCAATCGTTAAAGCTACAACTAGACCCTCATTTTCTCTTCAATAATTTCAGCACTTTATCTGAACTGATTCAGGAAGATACCCATAAGGCAAGTTTGTTTTTGGATAAATTATCGAAGGTATATCGGTACATGATTCAGAACACTCGGCAGGATCTGGTGCCTTTGAAAGATGAAATTGCCTTCGTTAAAGCCTACCAGTATTTAATTCAGATTCGGCACGGCGAGCAGGTGCAGATTTGCTTTGATATTAACCCCGATTTACTAACCAAACGGGTCCCTCCCATTGCCATTCAGTTGTTAATTGAAAACGCCATCAAACACAATCGGGCGACGTATGCGAAACCGCTAAAAATTCAGATTTACGATCTGGGTAATCGGCTTTGTGTTTCCAATAATTTGCAGCCTTTCCCAACGCCATTGCCTTCAACCGGATTAGGGCTGGAGAATATTAAAAATCGGTATCGCCTTTTGTCCTACGAAATTCCCGTTCAGGGTTCTGACGCTGAATTATTCTGGGTGGAGTTACCTTTATTTGATTACTCCAAGCCCTAATTTTCTGAGAGTGCCTTAATCGTTATCGCATGAATTCCTTATCCTTACTCATCATTGAAGACGAACAGCCCAATGCCAATCGTCTCTTGCGATTGCTACAAATGATTCGGCCCAATCATGAAGTTCTGGCAGTATTAGGAACGGTCAGCGAAAGTATTGAATGGCTGAAAACCCATCCACAACCCCAGCTCATTTTCATGGATATCCGGCTGGCAGATGGCATTTGTTTTGATATTTTTTCTCAACTATCCGTTAGTAGCCCGATCATCTTTACAACGGCTTATGACGAGTATATGATGTCGGCTTTTAAGGTAAACAGTATTGATTACCTTCTGAAACCAATCGATACCGACGAGTTAACGCAGGCTCTGGATAAATTTGATCGCCTACATCATGCATCACCAGCCAGAGAAGCATCGGTTTTATATACTGAATTACTTGATTTATATCGAAAACAGACGAAACCCTACCGTCAACGATTTCTGCTTCCGTATCGGGATGGTTATACGACGGTGAATGTTCAGGATATTGAATACTTCTTTTCGGAATCCAAAATCACCTTTGCTTGCTTAAAAACAGGCGAACAATCCATGATTCCCTACACGCTGGAAGAGCTAGAAGTTGAACTCGATCCGGTACGGTTTTTCCGGGCCAATCGTCAGTATATCATTCAGGTTTATTGCATCCAGAGTATTCATAATTACTTCAACGGAAAACTTAAAGTAATAGCCGGAAAGCAGGAGCCGATTGAAATCATCATCAGTAAAGAAAAAGCTCCTTCGTTTAAGCAGTGGCTGAACCAGTAATAGAAAAGGCTTACGCAAAAAAGGTTGCTCGCTGTACTGACGAGCAACCTTTTTTATTCATTGATACCCGAGTTAGTTACCAATTTTTCCCGTAAACTCTGCTCTCGAATAAGATCCAAAACAGCCCAGACCACCCTGAATATTAGATGGAATAAGCACCGGTTCAGTAAAGGGATTGTCATTATTCCATTCTTCCACGGCCTTTTGATACTTGTAATAGTTTGAATCCAGATGTAAGAGGTAAGCAGTTATTAAAATAGGTCGCAGTAGTCGCGGCGAGCTCCCGTAGTAAGAGGGATACATAGTAAACTCCTGACGTGGGCTTGCCATCGGTTGGCCATCAAAACCCTGATCCGTCAGGAACGGTTCATCAAAACGCAAGCGTTGGGAAGCATGGATGAGGGTATCTTTCAAAACCCCAGCCCCGGTCCGCACAGAGGTGATCATATCGTAATTTACTTTTGCATCTACGCTATAATAATTGGCTTGCTTTGCTACATCATTCCAATACATTCTTATTTTTCCATTCACAAAAGAAGTAGCAGCAAGGGTATCTATTTCCAGCCGTTGCAGAGGTACGGCATAGGGAACCGTCGTCTGTCCCAGAACTGCCGTTCCGCCCGTTCTGCCTACTTTAAGTGTGTAGGTTTTCCCTTCCTGAATAGGAAAAAGTTTTGCGTTAATTTTATAATACCCTCCTGATGGGAGATCGTAAGTAAGATTAACGGAATGGGTTCCATCGGAAAGCTCTACGTTCGCATCCATTACATCCAGCCGATAAAAGGGCACACTTTCTCCCAGTACATTTCTGGACATGCTGACTTTAACCAATAATGCAGTATCCTGCGGTGAGATGAAACTATGCACCACCAATTTAGACCCTGTTTGCGGGATACGATCTGGATTAACCTCTTTATACAAAGGCTTACACCCCACTAGAATTAAGGCCATTACTGGTACTAAAAAAAGATATTTCATAACAAAGAAGAAGGTCTGATTAAAACTTAAACATGTAACTGAATGAGGGGATAATCGGGAAAATGGAATATTGATTAAGCACCGTTTTTGATCGGGTAGATCCGGGGGAAGAAGGGTTAGGAATATCCTTTTCACTCAACATATAAAAGAAGGGGTTCCGCCGATCGTAGAGATTATAAACGCTAAACTCCCAGGTGCGTTCGTGGCGTTTCATCTTTTTGTGGAACTGAATCCCAACGTCAAAACGATGATAAGCGGCGGCCCGGAAGGCATTTTTCTGTCCGTAATCTTCTACTTCCCGATTTCCTTCTGAATAAGAATTGGGCGTCAGACGGGTATAGGCCATATACTTTCCGGTGGGAATTGTTAAAGCATTGCCTGTACCATACACCCAGGTTCCTGAAAGTGTGATTCGGGGGCTAAGCTCATACACCCCCACCAGCGAAATGTCATGGCGGCGGTCGTAACGGGGAAAGAACTTTTTACCATCGTTTAATTCCGGGAATTGCCACTGCGTCCAGGAAAGGGTATAACCAGCCCAACCCGAAAACGACCTACTTCTTTTGTAATAAGGCTTCCACTCCATACGACCAGCCCTTCCCCGAGGTTACGTTTTGCTGCCAGTCAACCTGTCCAGCGGTTTCAGGGTCGTCGATGACAGAAACTGGCTCCTTCTTTATAACTAATGATGTTGTTCATCCGCTTGTAATAACCCTCCAGTGTAAACGTCAGGCCGCTTTTAGTAAGGTCTTTCGCAAAGCCCGCCGCGATTTGCTCTGACTGCTGAGGTTTAACGCGATTAGTAGTAGGTACCCATAAGTCCGTTGGAAGCCCGATGCCCGTATTGGATAGCATATGAACATATTGATTCATCAGGGCGTAGGAGACTTTGAACGATAAATCAGGCTGGAGAATATAAGCGGCTGACAACCGAGGTTCTGGCCGTAAGTATTGGATTTCCCGATGCAAAAAATGACTTACCCGCATCCCGGCATTGATCCGTAAACGCTGAACGGGTGTCCAGTGGTCTTCGGCATAAAGGCCCGTTTCAACCACATCGATGTTCTGAATGTCTTTTTTATTCCGATTAAGGTCCGTATCCTGTAATACCGTAGCACTGGGTGTAAAGCGGTGAGCCAGCGACTGAAGCCCAAACCGAATGGAATGCTGAGGATTAGGATAATAATCAAAGTCGGTTTTAAAGGAAAAATCCCGAATGCCTGAATTATACCGCAAGGCATAGATGCTTTCCTTTTGGTTATCATTATCAAAACTCCGGTCTTGCAGATAAACAGAAAAGCGGTAATTACTGAAAATCAGGGATGTATTAGCAAAAAGCTTGTCGGAAAACAAATGATTCCAGCGTACTGTACCCGTGGCATTACCCCAGTCAAGCCCCGCCTTACTACTGGAATTCCCGTATTTACTCCTGGCAAAAAACCTATCCTGCCCAAAATAACCACTCAGGTATACTTTGTTTTTCGGTCCAAAATCATAATTCAACTTGGCATTCAGATCATAAAAATGATAGCCTGCCATTTCATCCCCTTCCGTGGACAGAGCAATGAGGGGCCGGGCAATCAAATCCAGATACGTCCGCCGACCAGAAATCAGGAAAGAGGATCGTGCCGTACTGTCTTTCTTGCGTTTGATGGGCCCTTCCAGGGTTACCCGCGAAGCGATTAACCCAATACTTCCTTCGCCATGCAGTTTCTCCTTATTGCCATCCTTCATGTTCAGTTCAATAACCGAAGATAAACGACCGCCGTACCGGGCTGGAAAACCGCCTTTGGTAAGTTCCACACTTTTAAGAGCATCGCCGTTGAAGACCGAAAAAAAGCCGAAGAGGTGATTCGCATTATAGACGGTGGCATCATCGAGGATAATCAGGTTTTGATCGGGACCACCACCGCGAACATAAATGCCCGTACTGCCTTCACTGCCCTTCTGAACACCGGGCATGAGTTGTAACACCTTGAGGACATCCTTTTCGCCCAGCAAAGCCGGAATCTTCTTTATCTGCGAAATCGGTACTTCGATTTTACTCATTTGTGGCGTTTCGCTCACCTTATCCTGCTGCGTCTTTCCGCGAACGGTTACTTCATTCAGCATACGTCCAGGAGTTAATTCGAGGGAGAGACTGGTATTGTTCTTCAGGTCAATCGTTCGGGTTTCGGTTTGGTAACCCACGAAGGAAAAACGCAGCGAAAGGTGCTCCTGTACCGGTAAGGTTAATGAATAAAAGCCGTACGCATTCGTAGCGGTTCCCAAAGAAGTTCCTTCGACGAGCACCGAAACGCCGAGCAAAGCTTCCTGACTTCCTTTTTCCCGAACGTACCCACTAATCGTAGCAACGGATTGTTGTTTAATAGTGGAAGAGGTTTGAGAAAAGGATAAAACTGAATCAAAAAATAAATTAAAAAATAAAGAAGGCAGGTAAAATACGTATCATGAAGATGGAATGAAGGATGTATTAATTTACGAATTAATAAAATAATGCGTAAATCAAGGCTTCCGTTGCATCAACATATATGTTAAATTTTGTTAGAATTGATTTAAGTAAAGATCAGATGTGCATGTATTACCTATAAACTAATTAAGGCAATTACTTTATTTTAAAAATCTGTCTATTAAGAGGTTGAATGTAGGAAAAATGATTTCCTACGTTCAAGAGGGCCCTGGGATAAGTTGGTTTGCACCTCGAGTCTGTTATTCAGACCAAAGCGAAGGAACTTCTTACTTTTTTCAAATACACTTACCCATTAATTATTGTTAACTATCTAAAATACAATCAATTACATAGAAATATATCTACGTTCGAGATAAGGGATAGAAGAAGTTATTTACTCCTCGATCATTCGCATGAAGATCCAACTATTGTAAACTTTACACAGTCTATAACCTATTACATAATTAAATTATTTATTTTTTACATGAATAATTCATTAGCTTTAATTACTTAACTTATATTTTATAAATACCTATCATCAAGATAGTAAACTATAAGTTTTGATTTTACATTAGTGAATAATTATATTTTCATCACTCATTAACTTCTTTTATACCAAAAATTATAAACAACGATTCTCATTGATTTTCATAACACCGGAGCCAGGTAATAACTGGTACTTCTACCGCCAGGACCGTCTTGGTTCAGGATGCCTTGTTCCATTAAATTCTGGATATCCCGAAGAGCAGTATCCTGTGAACATTTAGCAATTTTTGCCCATTTGGAAGTAGTTAATTTTCCTTCAAATCCATCCATTAATTTATTGAGCATTAACTTTTGTCGCTCGCTGATGGATTTGCTTTTGAACCATTCCCAGTATTTTGCTTTCGTCAGTACAC
The DNA here is from genome assembly GCF_002838835.1 of Siphonobacter sp. SORGH_AS_0500. Taxonomy (GTDB): domain Bacteria; phylum Bacteroidota; class Bacteroidia; order Cytophagales; family Spirosomataceae; genus Siphonobacter. The sequence continues at coordinate 23,917 of NZ_NHPP01000021.1, read as the reverse complement.
TCGATAATACTTCATCGGTTGCCACGATGGCCCGGTCCAGACACTGCATAAACCACTCCAGCCATTCCGTTACGTTCAGGTCTCCTTTCTGCGTTTTTTCGAGAATTTCGTAGTATCGGTTTCGTTCTTTCCGAATCTGAGCCGACATGCTATAAAACCGCTGAACGCTTTCATCCGCCCGGGATAACTGTAAATCCGCGATCGTTCGGGCAATCCGCCCGTTGCCGTCGTCAAACGGGTGAATGGTTACAAACCATAAATGGGCAATGGCCGCTTTTATAACTGGATCGATGGGTTCTTCGCGATTGAACCAATCCAGAAACTGCTCCATTTCCTGGTCAATCACCGCATAGTCCGGTGCTTCGTAATGCACGTGTTCCCGTCCCAGTGGGCCCGAAACCACCTGCATGGGACCGTCGCCTTCCCCCCGCCAGTCGCCAACCGTAATTTTATACATGCCGCTCCTCCCCGTAGGAAACAGAGCCGAGTGCCAGCCGAAAAGCCGATCCTTCGTTAAAGGCTCGGTATACTTTTGAGTGGCATCCAGCAACATTTCTACGACTCCCTCTACGTCGCGATCGGCCTTCACCAGGCCGAAGCTCTCTATACCTAGTCGCCGGGCAATGGACGACCGAACCTGATCTGAATCTAAAATCTCCCCTTCAATCTCACTGGTCTTTAATACTTCCAACGTCAAAGTCCGTAGCATGGCTTCTTCCTGAAGCGTAAAACCCAGGGTTGACATTTTCCCAATTAATCGGCCCTGTTTGTGTCGAAGAGCAGCCAGAGTATTAAGGATTTGAGATTCATCCCAATAAAAGTGAGGCCAGTTTCTTTGTTGATAGATATACATTCTCCGCTAATTTTGCGGTGAATATACTACACAATCTCCGCAAGCTTAACTAATATCCGCAAATAATGCGGATATTAAGCCCATTATTCGCCGCATGGTTATCATAATTGGGTTTGAGCTTTGATTTCGTTTGAATATTGGGTGAAGCTGATACGCTATCATCTCAAACGAATAAGGATTTTGAAAAGGCCCGTTGTTCCTAAGACTCGCATCAACCTCAGAGGTGTTCAGCACAAATAGCCCCGACATCGGATTACAAATCCTTAACAAACAGCTTTAGGATTGTAGCATTAGATTCACATCAACCCCAGCGGAGTTTAACATGAATAGCCCCGGATGCAATCCGGGGAACATCAATTTATAAATTACAAAACCCAAAAACAACCCAGAAAAGAATCCTAAAAACCCCTCGCTTTAACCTCGATTAGAATATCATTAAAACCGTCTCCATGAATAGGATTTTAGGGAATCGTTCTAAGAATATGTCGATTTCTCTTCCATAACCATTAAATTCTGCCTACTTTCGTCATGGTTTAGCTCTATCCCATGAAGAAAAGAAACCGTAGTTGGATCCTTTATCAATTGTTTTGTTTGTTGATGGCACTGCATGTCATCAACCTCAGCATTGATACGCCCGATCGCAACGTGTGTTATTCAGAGGATGGAGAAACGCATGAAGACCCAACCATTAATGACATGGAAAGTCTGATTGAGTTCGTGCTGGAAGAAGGCTTTGGCCTGGATAACGTGGTCCCCGAGCACGATGAACCCGATGAGGATAGTGATCTGACCAAACTCAATCAGGATTACTTTTTCACGCCTACCTTTCGGCTTCTTCCTCCCGTCGAAACGGTTATTGTATTACCTACACTTTTCATTCCAGACCGCACCGACGAGTTACTAAGTCGGATGCTGGAAATTTCTTCGCCTCCGCCCCAACGCAAGGCGTAATTTCTTTTCCATAATTCTGAGGAGTTAAGGTCGAATCGGTGTATCCATACCGATCCGTTATTCATTGTATTTCCAAATTTCTTTCTTCATCATCTTATCAGCTGATAATCAACACGATTCAATCAGCTAATAAGTCCATTCACCACTTGTATTCATGAAAAAAAGCATAGGCGTTTCCGCCTTGCTGATCGGCGTTTGGCTCTCTGGTTGCCAGAGTAAAGAAGCCCAGACCAATCAGCCCAAAGAAAAATTAACCCTTCCCGTCGTAGAAATCAGTCGCCGCCCTACCCAACTGCAACGCGAATATGTCAGCACACTCGAAGCCGTTCGAAACGTTGAAATCAGAGCTCGGGTAACGGGTTTTCTGGAAAAAATTCACGTCGATGAAGGCCAGCGGGTGCATAAGGGGCAGATCCTTTTCAGCCTGAACGCCGCCGAATATCAGGTAGAAGCCGACAAGGCCAAAGCAGCCCTGAAGATTGCTCAGGCTGAAGCAAAAACGGCGGAAGTTGAAGTAGGGCGGGTAAAATTGTTGTTAGACAACAAAGTCGTTTCGCCTTCAGAAATGGAACTGGCTAAAGCTAAACTCGAAGGGGCCCGGGCCCAGATCGACGAAGCCCGTGCCGCCCATGAAGCCGCGGCTTTACGACTGACCCAGGCAAACATCCGTGCCCCCTTCGATGGAGTTATTAACCGGATTCCTTTCAAAATGGGAAGTCTGATTGAGTCCGGTGCTTTGTTAACCACCGTTTCCGACATTCAGGAAGTATTTGCCTATTTTGATGTATCGGAACGAGAATACCTGAGTTTCATCAAGAACAATCGCAACCTGCTGGGTAAAGGTGGTCAGGAAGTAGAAATGCTACTGGCCGATGAATCGCTTTACCCCATTCGGGGCCATATTGAAGTCATGGAAAGCACCTTTGAAGGGGGGTCAGGAACGATTGCCTTCCGGGCTCGTTTTGCCAATCCCAAGCAGTTGCTTAAGCACGGGTCTTCGGGTAAAATTCGTCTCAGTACGCAGGTTGCCGATGCTCTACTCGTACCCCAGAAAGCGGTATTTGAGGTGCAGGACAAAAATTACGTATACGTTGTTGACAAGTCGGGTAAAGTCAAATCTCGCAGCTTCATTCCCCGCGGTCGCGTCGGTAAAAACTACATTGTTAATTCTGGCCTACAGCCTGGCGAACGGGTTGTTTTCGAAGGAATTCAGAACGTTCGTGATGGGGACGAAATCACACCCCAGCCCATTTCCAGCGATAGCCTGACGGTTACGCAGCAATCTGCTCATGTGCTGTAATCTAAACCCCACTTTATGTTTGATATATTCATTAAACGGCCCCTGTTGTCGTCGGTCATTTCTGTAGTCATTACACTGCTGGGAGTACTGGCCCTGACGGGATTACCCGTTACTCAATTCCCTGATATTGTTCCTCCATCGGTTACCGTAACCACCAAATATACGGGAGCCAACGCCGAAGTGTGTACCAAAGCGGTGGCGACTCCACTCGAACGGGCCATTAACGGTGTACCCGGCATGGTGTACATGAACTCCGTTTCGGGTAACGATGGAACCACGCTGATTCAAATCTTTTTTGAAGTAGGAACCGACCCCGATCTGGCGGCCATGAACGTGCAGAACCGGGTAACGGCGGTGCTCGATGAGTTACCCGAAGAGGTCATCAAGGCCGGGGTTATTACGGAAAAGGAAGTCAACAGTATGTTATTGTATCTGAATATTTTCAGTGATGATTCTACCGTCGATGAGAAGTTCATTTACAATTTTGCGGATATTAATATTCTGGCTGAACTCAAACGAATTGACGGCGTAGGGTTTGCCGACATCATGGGTTCCCGTGAATATTCGATGCGGGTATGGTTAAAGCCGGATCGTTTGACGGCCTATAATCTTTCTCCCGAAGAAGTCATTAACGCCATTCGTCAGCAAAACGTGGAGGCCGCTCCGGGAAAAGCCGGGGAAAGTGCAGACCGGGCTCCGCAGGTGTTACAATACGTTTTGAAATATACGGGTAAGTTTTTCGAGCCCGATCAATACCGCAATATTGTACTCAGGGCCGATCCCAGTGGTTCGATTTTACGCCTGAAAGACGTAGCCGATGTAGAGTTTGGCTCGCTGGATTACGATGTATTATCCAAAACGGATGGTCGTCCTTCGGCGGCTATTATGCTGAAACAGCGACCCGGTTCCAACGCCCGTGAGATCATCGAGAACGTAAAAACCCGGATGGCGGAACTGAAGCAAGAGACCTTCCCGCCGGGCATGACTTATAACTTTGCCTACGACGTTTCCCGATTCCTGGATGCGTCTATTCACGAAGTTGTTCGGACGCTCTTTGAGGCTTTCGTACTGGTATTTATTGTCGTATTCCTCTTCTTACAGGACTGGCGATCCACCCTGATTTGTGCCCTAGTGGTACCGGTAGCCCTGGTTGGAGCCTTTGCTTTTATGAGCATGATTGGATTCTCCATTAACCTGTTAACGCTGTTCGCTCTGGTATTAGCCATCGGGATTGTGGTGGATGATGGGATTGTCGTCGTGGAAGCCGTTCACGCAAAAATGGCCGAAGAGCATTTATCGCCCCGGCAGGCAACGTTTGCAGCCATGCGGGAAATCAGCGGGGCTTTGATTGCCATCACATTGGTCATGTCGGCGGTATTCGTGCCCGTGGCTTTTCTCTCCGGTCCCGTCGGGATTTTCTACCGCCAGTTTTCCTTAACCCTTGCCGTAGCCATTCTGATTTCGGGTCTGAACGCTCTTACCTTAACCCCTGCTTTGTGTGCCCTATTACTAAAACCGCATACGTCAGCGGAAAGCCGTAAAAACTGGTTAGGTCGATTTTTTGCCAGCTTCAACCGGGGCTTTGACCGTCTGACGGGTCGTTATCAGGGATTACTCAAACGCATCATCAGTCGTCGCGTCGTGACCGTGGGTTTACTCGCCCTTTTCGTGGCCGGAACCTGGGGTATTAATACGATTCTTCCGAGTGGATTTATTCCTACCGAAGATCAGGGCATGATTTACGTAAACGTAACCACCCCCGCAGGAGCTACCGTAAAGCGTACCGAAGAAGTATTGGATCAGATTCAGCAGGTTGCTTCTAAAATGTCCGCCGTTGAAAACGTTTCAACCCTTGCTGGTTTTAGCTTGATGACGGATGGATCTGGTTCTTCCTATGGCATGGCGATGGTTAACCTCAAAGCTGGGAAGAACGAAAGGAAACCGTGGATGACGTGATTGCGAATCTGCAAAAACAGACCCGACATATTCAGGGAGCCAGTGTTCAGTACTTCCCACCCCCAACCGTTCCCGGCTTTGGTAACTCCAGCGGGTTTGAATTACGATTACTAGATCGTACGGGTAAGGGAGATTTACAGGCCACTAAAAAAGTAGCCGAAGACTTTATGGCGGAAGTCAATAAGCGTCCAGAAATCGGTCAGGTGTTTACGAGCTTCGATCCTAGCTTCCCCCAGTACATGTTGCACGTCGATTACGACAAAGCCGCTCAGAAAGGCATCTCGGTAGACAATGCCATGAGCACGCTGCAAACCCTGATGGGAAGTTTTTACGCCTCAAATTTCATCCGCTTCGGACAAATGTACAAGGTCATGGTGCAGGCTTCGCCTGAGTATCGTACCAAGCCCGAAGATGTGCTCAACATGCACGTGAAAAATGCCAAGGGCGAAATGGTGCCTTACTCCAACTTCATCCGGCTGGAACGGGTATATGGCCCTGAGCAGTTGACTCGCTACAACATGTATACCTCGGCCCTGATCAACGGCGATGCCGCTCCCGGATACAGCAGTGGTGATGCCCTGAAAGCCGTGGAAGAAGTAGCGGCCAAGTTACCAAGAGGATACTCCTTTGCCTGGTCGGGGATGTCGCGTGAGGAGGTACTTTCGGGGAATCAGGCGATTTACATTTTCATGCTATGTCTGCTGTTTGTGTACTTGTTACTGGTCGCTCAATACGAAAGTCTGTTACTGCCCTTGCCCGTTTTATTATCCTTACCCACCGGGATTTTCGGCTCATTCCTGTGCCTGCAACTAGCGGGTTTACAGAATAACATTTACGCCCAGGTCGCCCTGGTGATGCTTATTGGTTTATTGGGTAAAAATGCCATTCTGATCGTAGAATTTGCCAGCCAGCGGCAGCGGGAAGGGCTGAGTATTGTGAAGGCCGCCATGGAAGGTGCCGTAACCCGTCTTCGACCCATTCTGATGACTTCCTTCGCCTTCATTGCCGGTCTGATTCCCTTGTGTATTGCTACGGGTGCGGGTGCTGGTACCGTTCGATTCGTGACGCAGCGGCGGGCGGTGATGCTAGTGGGTACCGTGTTTGGACTGGTAATCGTCCCCGGTCTGTATGTCATCTTCGCCAAAATGGGCGAACGCATGGGCTCCAAATCAGACGTTGTTTCTTCCCCCACTGAAAGTACGTATGTTCATGAATCTTAAAAGTCAGTTTATCGCTCTTTTCGTTGGCAGTTCCGTTTTGTTGGGTGTGAGTGCCTGCCGGGTGGCCCATACCCCGGCAGCCATTCCCTCGTTGGCCCTGCCCGACTCTTACGCGGGTAGTTTGAGTGAAGCCAGCTCCGATTCCGCCAGTATTGCCAATGACCCTTATCGTCGCCTGTTTACGGATGCCAATCTGGTTTCGCTGATTGACACCGCCTTGGCGAATAATCCAGACCTTAGGATTGCCCTGCAACGCATCGAAGGCACGCGAGCTCAGTATGGCATTAGCAATGCCGCTTTGTTGCCCAGAGTTGACGCAGTAGCCTCTGTCGGGGTGGATCGCTTTGGTCGTTATACCCTCAATGGCGTGGGTAACTACGATACCAATTTCTCGGAGTATATAACGGGTTCCAGCCGTATTCCCAACCCAACGCCCGATTACTTCATTGGCTTGCGTAGCTCCTGGGAAATCGACATCTGGGGGAAATTACGGAACCGTCGCCGGGCAGCTTACAATCGCGTGCTGGCGAGCGAAGAAGGACGTAATTACATCGTTACAGCTCTGGTATCCGACGTAGCCCGACTTTATTTTACCCTGCTCTCACTGGATGCCGAACTGGAAATCATTGAGGATAACATCGAATTGCAGGAGCAGGCTCTCAAGCTGGTGGAAGTTCAAAAAGCAGCCGGACGCGTAACTGAACTTGCGGTTCAGCAATTCAGAGCCCAGCTACTCAACACGAAAGGGTTGGAAGGCGGTGTGCGTCAGCAGATTCAGGAAGCTGAAAACCAGATTAATGTTCTACTGGGACGTTATCCGCAGCCCATTGTTCGAGGGATTTCGATTCGGGAACAGCAGTTACCATCAACGGTAGTAGCGGGGATTCCGAGCCAGCTCATCAGCCGTCGTCCCGACATCCGGCAGGCCGAACGTGAACTGGAAGCTTCTAACATTGATGTCGCAGTAGCCCGAGCCGAATTTTTACCTTCCCTGAATCTGACTCCCTACCTGGGACTGAATGCCTTTCGGTTAGGAGTACTGGCCAATCCGCAATCCGTTGCCGCAGGGCTGGTAGGTGGCTTGTCGGCTCCCATCTTTAACCGCCGTTTGCTGAAAGGAAACCTACGCGTGGAAGAAGCCGAGAGCAAGGAAGCATTCATTACGTACCAACGAACGGTTTTGACGGGTGTTTCGGAAGTAGTGAATAGCCTGAAAGGATTGGAAAACTACCGCAACGTAGCGGATTTCAAAACCGAAGAAGTGGCAGTATTACGTCAGGCGGCCAGGACTTCCGATAATCTGTTTGCGACGGGATATGCGACGTATCTGGAAGTTATTACTTCGCAACGTTCCGTGCTGGAATCGGAATTATCGCTCATTAATACCAAACGGGCCCAGTTCCTGTCGCTCGTAGATCTCTACCGGGCACTCGGCGGAGGCTGGCGTTAGTTGATGCGTTTGATTCGTGGTTTGAGGGTTTGATTTATAGTTTGAGAGTTTGAATTAAGGTTTGATATGGACAGGACAGGGTTCATACATGTTACCTTTTTAAACCACATGATTTCAAAACTTAATTAAACGCATTCTCAAATCTTCAGCTAACATCAGCCAATAGATTCAAACGCTCAAACCACGAATCAAACCTTTTCAAACAGAATCAAACTTTAGCCCATGTTTAAACGTCTGATTGTTTACGGATTGATTATCCTGTTGGGTCTGGGACTTACTTCCTGTGACTTATTTTGGGAAGATCGTCATTACAGTCAGGTAGATTACCGACTGTTTAAAAATACGGCGGTCTGGCCGCTGGCGAAGCTATTGGATGCGGAAGAAATGGACGAGATCCGGGATTTCATTCGAAAAAATACCTTTGATCTGGAAACCATCGAACGCCGCTACGGACAAACGCTTTTAATGATTAGCGTACAAAAAGGGCAGGTTAAAGCAACGCAGGCTTTGCTGGAAGCGGGTGCCAATCCTAATGCCCACACGGCTTACAATGGCTCGTCTCCTATGCTCGAAGCGGCCCGACTTCAAAACCCGGAAGCCGATAATACAGTTATTCTTAAATTGCTACTGGCCCATAAAGGAAATCCGAATGATGAAACCCTAGTTTCCATTCAGGATGGAACCATTGAAAAGGAAACGCCGCTGTTGATTGCCTGTGGAGATGTTACCCAGACTTTACATCCCGTTGAAAAGGCTAAGGTTTTGGTGGAAGCCGGAGCCGAAATCAACTATGTAAACCCGAATTCTAAGACGCCATTGTTGCGGGCCATTGAATTTAACCATTTTGATACAGCCTTGTATTTACTGGAACACGGAGCGGATTACAAACGCCTCGTAGCCGACCGTAGCCAATATATGGAAAGTGGTCAAAAAGTATATCTGGTACATATTTTAAGAGAAAAAATAGTCCCGATGGAGTCGATACAATACCGACAGAAGATGCAGGTTGTCGATTTTTTATCGCAAAAGGGCATTCATTATCGAAACGAGCCGGTTCCTCCGGCCATTCAGGAAAAAATTAAGTTACTTTATCCCGCACATTATCAAGATTATCTCAACCGATATTAATTCAACCCATCCATGTTACTCAATTTTTTAATTACCCTGGTGCTGGTGCTACTCAATGGTTTTTTTGTAGCCGCCGAGTTTGCGATTGTCAAAGTCCGGGCTTCGCAACTGGAACTCAAAGCCCAGGCCGGAAATGCGGCTGCCCGTCTTTCCACGCGTATTCTTTCCAATCTGGACGGTTACCTGGCCGCTACGCAGCTGGGGATTACCTTAGCCAGTTTGGGTTTAGGATGGATTGGTGAACCGGTCGTTTCTAAAATTCTGATTGCGTTTATGCACAGCATTGGGCTGCAACTTGATGAAACGCTGGCTCATCAAATTGCCCTGCCCGTTGCCTTTGCAGTCATTACCATTCTGCACATTGTTTTCGGTGAACTGGCTCCAAAGTCGCTGGCGATTCAGCAGGCGGAAAAGACAACGATGGCCGTTTCGTACCCGCTTCAATTTTTCTTTATCATTTTCCGTCCAGTAATCTGGCTTCTCAATGGCATTGCGGCTGTCGTGCTCAAGACCTTTGGTATCACTGTAAGCCATAGCTCAGAAGTGCATAGTGCCGACGAGTTAAAGTACCTCGTTCACCAAAGCCAGCAGGATTATGAATCGAAGGAAGACCATACCGAAGGTTCTGATTTAACGCTGGTTGAAAAAGCTTTTCAGTTTTCCGAACGTAGCGTCCGTCAGATCATGACCCCCCGCACGCAGATCTTCGGAATTGATGTCAATGAATTTTCCGCCGAGACTTTACAGGAAGTAATCAGTGAAAATTATTCCCGCATTCCCTGTTACGAAGAAAACCTCGACCACGTTCTGGGAGTTGTGTATCTGAAAGAGATCTTACTCAAACTTCAGGATGATAAGGAACTGGATATTCGTTCGCTGATCAAACCAACATTTTTCGTGCCTTCTACCAAGCGAATTCGTCCGTTACTACGTGAATTTCAGCAAAGCCGGCAACAGATGGCGGTCGTCATCAATGAATACGGCGGTACCGAAGGGTTGATTACGATGGAGGACATTTTGGAAGAACTGGTGGGTGAGATTCAGGATGAATCGGATGAAGAACGTCCGCTGGTAGAAAAGCTGACGGAGGATACGTATCAGCTTAAAGCCACCACTTCCCTATTGGATGTCAATCCTCTGCTGCCCCGGCCTATTCAGAAACGAGCGGGATATGAAACGTTGGCGGGTATATTAGTGGAGCGTTTTGGAAGACTACCCGCCGTAGGTCAAACCACCGTGGTCAATCGGTATGAAGTATTGATCAGCACGATTGAAAACAATGCAATTGGTTTGGTGCAGTTACGCGATTTAGGTGACGAACCTTCCGAAGATGAAGAATAGAAACTTATGATGTTTGTTCACCAATTTGGCACGGCTCTGTGCATTTTTATATTTCTGTTCATTCAGGGATTACTACTGGTTTACATCGTCAATAAATATCACCAGAATAAAAAAATCACGATCCCGGCGTTTTTAATGCTGGGATTTTGCTTCTCCGTTACCCTGGGGTTATATTATTTCCTGGATGTTATCAATGAGTTCTACCTCATTCCATTGATTGTAATCTATGGTCTGGAAATGGTAATTCTGCTGGTATTTTACTTGTTAAAGCGGGTATAATTTTTTAAAACATCAGCCTTTCGAAACCGTCTGCCAAAAACTTGCAGACGGTTTTTTAGTAGTAAAAGCTATGAGCCAATCTTTATTCGAAACAAAGCCTCGCTTCCTCGGAATGAAGTTCGTTTACCACCCTTATAATCAGGCCGAATATTTAATTTAGCCAGGCGATTATTTGCTGGGAAACATTAGCTTTTTCAAGCTAACTTTAGCATTTTACTACTAATCAGGCTTTTAAAACTTACGTATTGCTGTCGTAGAAGAACTTTAAATAACGCTATTAGCTATTCCTGTTTTATTAGTTATAAATGCGAATTTCTTACGCAAAGCAGGTAGATGAAAACACTAGAAAAGAACAGGGACTACAGCTCTACTATTAATTATTAACAATATCTACAATTTCGGGTTTACTTCATTACAAATCTGATTTAACGTACCCATGTCAAGCTCCTTGAATGCTGCGGATGAATTAAAGCGAGTGGAAACGTTGAAAAGCTATGCCATTCTTGATACTTTACCCGAGCAGGACTATGAAGATATTACTCAGCTAGCCGCCGAAATCTGCCAGACTCCCATCGCCTTAATCAGTCTGGTAGATGAACATCGACAGTGGTTCAAATCCAATCGGGGATTGGACGTTCGTGAAACCCCTCGAGAGCAGTCCTTTTGTGCTCACGCGATCCACCAGCCTTCGGAAACGTTGATTGTAGAAGATGCCCGAACGGATCACCGTTTCGCAGAAAATCCATTAGTAGTAAGCGACCCTCACATTGTTTTCTACGCCGGAGCCCCCCTGGTTGACGAAAATGGGATGGTATTGGGCTCTTTATGCGTGATTGATCGCCAAACGAAAACGTTATTACCCACCCAGATTTCTGCCTTAAAAACGCTTTCCAAACAGGTAATGAGGCTTCTGGAACTTCGCAAGAAAACCCTTGATCTGGAAGAAAGCGAGCGAAGATTAAAGGAAGAAAATGCCGCTTTATTAACGAGCCAGAAACGTTTTGAAACCGTTCTGCGGCATGCTCCTATTGGCCTGGGCTTATTGAGTGGCGAAGATTATGTGTTTGAACTAGTTAATGACCGGATTGCTGAAATGGGTGGTCACACAGCCCTTGAGATCCAGGGACAATCCTGTCTGAAAACGTTGCCAGAGTTAACGCGTCAGGGTTTAAAGGAAATTCTTGATACCGTCATTCAAACCAAACAACGGTTTGCTACCCCGGATCTTTCCGTTCAACTCCTGAAAGATGGAAAACCCGAGACAGCCCATTATTATGTAAGTTTTGAGCCTGTCTGCGAGGCCGATGGCAAAGTCAGTATTGTGAACTTTTGCATGAACATTACGGAGCAGCTTCGGTCTCAACGGGCTTTAGAGGCCAGTGAAAGTCGCTTTCGAGCCTTACTGGAACAATCTCCCATTGCTCTCGGCCTATATACCGGAAGGGAGATGAAAATTGAGATTGCCAATGAGCTCATGATTCAGTTTTGGGGCAAGGGGAAGGCAGTGCAAGGCAAGCGGATTGAAGAGTTATTACCCGAATTAAAAAATCAGGCTTTCTTACAGTTACTTGACCAAGTCTATACCACGGGTAAGGCTTATTCGGCCAAGGGCATGCGAGCTGACCTGGTGATATACGGAGAGCTAAAAACGTTTTACTTCGACTTTACCTACCAGCCCATTCGTGATCTGAATGGTGAAGTATATGCCATTCTGAATGTGGCCATCGATGTAACCGAGGAGGTAATTTTACGACAGAACTACGAACAAACGCGTCAGGCTCTTCAAAACGCCATTGATTTATCACAACTGGGGATCTGGAAGGTGGACATAGCTACTCAGACTTCCGATTTTTCGCAACGGATAACGGATTGGGTAGGCAGCCCTGACCCGTTGACACTCAGCGATACCATTGCCGCTATCGTACCCGAAGACTTACCTGCTTTTGAAGCAGCCTATAGCAGAGCATTTGACGTCTCGTTGGGGGGTGGACTTGAAGTGGAGTACCGATTAAAAAATAAGCATTCGGGTCAGGTTTATATACTTCACTCCAAAGGCCAGATGCAATTTGATGAAAAGGGTAACGCCGTGTCGCTGTTCGGGTTCAGTCAGGATGTTACCCAGATTAGGTCGGCTCAGCTTGCTCTGGAAAACCTGGTGCAGGAACGTACGTTGGAGCTTACCCAATCCAATCATGAACTAAAACGATCTAATGATAATCTGCAACAGTTTGCTTACGTAGCCAGTCACGATTTACAGGAGCCCCTACGTAAAATTCAAACCTTCAGCTCATTACTGTCAGATCGAACGGAGGGTCAGTTAAATTCGGATACGCAGCATCTCATTGACCGGATTAATGTAGCCGCCCAAAACATGTCCCGTCTGATTAATGATCTATTAAATTATTCCCGAGTTACTACCCGCCAACAGGAGTTTTATTCGGTTCCACTTAATACCGTCATGGCAAGCGTACTTGATTCGCTTTCACTGGCGATTCAGGAAAAAAATGCTCAAATCAGGTTAGACGATTTACCCACAGTCAAAGGAGATGAAAACCAATTATATCAACTCTTTTTGAACTTGCTTTCCAACGCCCTTAAGTTTAGTCCTGAGGGAGAACAGGTAACGATTGCTGTGAACCATCGACTGGTCGAACGAAGTATGCTGCCGTCAACCTATAAAATTATGAGTCCGGCCAGCATTTTCCACGAAATCACGGTTGTGGATCAGGGAATTGGCTTTGATGAAAAATACGCCGACCGAATTTTTCTGGTTTTTCAACGGCTTCATACGAAAGATACCTTCCCAGGAACCGGAATTGGGCTGGCGATTTGCCAGCAGGTAATAGAGAACCACGGTGGGTACATCACGGCAAGCAGCAAGGTGAATCAAGGATCAACATTTACGGTGTATTTACCCGAGGCATAACTTGTCATAGCTTTTACTACCCAAGAAGCCCTTTCACGAAAAGGGCTTCTTGGCTTGAAGGGCAGGTTACACCGGAAAATAAACATGGAAACTGGCTCCTCTGCCGGGTGCACTTTCAGCGGTAATGGCCCCTCCATGATTTTCAATAACCCGTTGACAAATCGCCAGCCCAATTCCGGTTCCTACGTATTGTTTTTTATCGTGTAACCGTTGGAAAACTTCGAAAATTCGATCTAAAAACTGCTCATCGAAACCGATTCCCTCATCAATAACGCTAATCTGGTAATACCGATCTGCTTTAGTAATAGGCACCACTACTGGAGGTAACTCGGGCCGATGGACAATTTTCGTAGTGATATGAATGTGAGGAGAGCTGGCAGGTTTAGCAAATTTTATTGCGTTCGAAATCAGGTTTTGAAAAAGCTGACTTAGTTGCGACTCATCGCCAATAATGGCTGGTAAGGGGTCAATTTTAATTTGAGCCTGTGTTTGTTCAATGCTCAAATCCAGCGTTTCCAAGACCTGCTCTATCACCTGATTTAGCGAGACTACATGAAAATGATCTTCCTGATTGATCATTTTAGAGTAGTTAAGCAGATCCTGAATAAGTGTGGACATTTGCTCGCCTGCCTTACTGATGCGGTTCAGATACGACAGGCCCTCATTACCTAACTGAGAACCGTATTTATGACTGAGCAATGAGCCGAACGTCTGAATCTTTCGAAGAGGTTCCTGTAGGTCATGACTGGCGACGTAAGCAAATCGCTGCAAACGGTCGTTGGACAGGGACAACTGCTGGTTGGATTCTCCTAGCTCTTCACTCGATACCTGCAATTCTTCGTTACTAGCAGCCAGCTCATAGCCTCTTTCTTCCAGCTCCTCGTTCAAGGCCTGTAATTCTTCGTTACTGGCGGCAAGCTCTTCGGTGCGTTCCTGTAGGGCTTCATTGGCGGCCCGGAGTTCTTCCAGACTGGCTTCCAGTTCTTCGGTACGCTGTTGCACTAGATATTCCAGACGGCTCAGTAAGGTCTTTTGTTCGTGAATGTCCGTAGCCCGGCATACCCAGCCGGTAAGCTTCTGATTTTCGCCAAAAAGCGGCACAAATTCAATTTCATGCCAGCAATAAGTACCGTCATGGCGACGTAACTGACTTTCGCAGATGAAGCTTTTTTCTGTTTGGAAGCTTCTCAGAACCAGCTTTTCGAAAGCCTCAAAGTGTTCCGCTTTAAACAGTCGCTGCCAGCCATCCTTGCGACTTTCTTCCAGGGTTAAGCCCGTATATTCCTGGTAACGCTGATTTTGAAACGTAATGGTTCCTTTGGTATCGAGCAGGCATTTCAACAACAAGCTCCCTTCCATCATGGCCTGAAACTGTTGCTTCTGTACTTCCAGATCACGTCGGGCCTGCACCTGCCGGGTAATGTCGGTAGCAGTGTGAATAATGCCGTAAATTTCTCCCGATTCTCTCCTCAACGGAGCGTAGGAGTAGTTAAACCAGAATTCCTGTAAGCGACCATCAATCATAAGCGTAGCCGCTCCCTCGGAGTTATGGTGGGCAATACCTGTGTCAAATACCTCCTGTAGCAAATGGAGAAAAGGCTGGTCTTCAAGTTCAGGCAGGGCTTCTGAAAACGTTTTCCCGTTGACAGACGCATCCTTCCCCCAAATCGTTAACATAGCATCATTAACCGCCTCAATTATCATGTCCCGGCCTCTGTAAATGGCCGTTGCGGTGGCTGAACTGGACACTATATTACGCCAGTGGTGTTCACTGGTTTCCAGTTGATGACGGGTATCCGTTTCCCTGCTTATATCCTGGGCGACACCAGAAAACCGAGAGGCTTTACCCGATTCGTCAAAAAATGCCTGTCCTCTGCAGTGCAACCAGCGGAGCCGTCCGTCTTTTGCTCCCAGCGTCCGGAAAGTGACATCATACTTTCCTGATGACTCAGGATTTAGAGCCCACACAATAGCCTCTCGAACCATTGAACAATCCTCAGGATGAATGAGGTTCAATACCTGTTCATACGAGACGACATCCGCCCCCGAAAATCCATACAACGACTGGCATCGTTTATCCCACCAAACGAGCTGTTGATCAATGTCTAAATCCCAGGTACCCACCCGAGCGGCTTCTAAGGCTGAGGTTAACCTTTCTATATTAGAAATTTTCTCTGCAAACGAGAGAGATGGGTTACTATTCATGAATAATACTTTCTAGACCAAAGCGAAAGATACTATATAAAATCCTTGAATATGTATTTTCAAGATGGATTCCCCAAGCATTTGTCAATGCTAGCATGCCCTCCACCCTTCATACGTTTCTTTATTAACTCTATTCTAAAAACAGTGTTATGGTTTGGTGGCGGATTTTTTCCAGAATTTTTCGGTGAATAGACTGGCTTCGTTTGGGGTTACCCCAGATAAGGGTTATCATTCTTTAATTACCCTGGCCGGAATACCCGCCACTATGGTTACGTCCTAGGCGATTCCTGCGTTCATGATATTGCCGGAGCCATGCCTTACATAACAGAGCTTTCAACCCTTACACCGAACGATCTTATAAATCAGTAAATCCGGTTACGCTCAGCTTTGTTAAAGATAATACTAGCACGATTTCACGTTAACGAATCATCCCAGTTATAGAGCTTCCTGGGATACGGTTTCTACTTTTCTTATCACGAATTACTAGAAAGGGTTGCTGATGCCAGCGTGGCCCGGCCAGCGTGGCCCGGCCAGCTTTTTCGCTGGCAGCACTAATTAATTAACTACACCACCAGAGTAAGCAGTACTACCAACAACTGTTAGTCACCTACTACATCTCATCAAAATGGTTTGCTTCCATTATCTTTGAATTTCGCAAACGGCACTGACAATGAAAACCCTGAAAGCTACTACTCTGCACGAATTCTATGAACATACTTCCGACTTCTCTGGCAAAGAAATCAGTTCGCTTCTGCCTCCCGGCATCGACAAGGAAATTGGGCACTTCAATATATTTGACATTGCTGATACGATTGAGAAATTCAAACGAAAAACCACTATGCCCTATAACCGTCGGGCTTATTATAAAATCAGTTTGATTCAGGGAGCAAGCCGGGCAGAATATGCCGATAAGGTCATTGAAATTGAAAAAAACGCCCTGTTGTTTGCAACCCCTAAAGTGCCCTACACTGGGTGCCTACTGGAGAGGGTCTGTCGGGTAACTTCTGCATTTTTACAGATGCCTTTCTAATCAAGTCCAAAAGCGGGGTAGAGTTAGACGAGTTACCCATTTTTCAGGCGGGTGGCTTTCCTGTATTTCAGCTTGAAGACGATCAAGCTAAAGACATTCTTCTGATCTTCAATAAAATGAAGCAGGAAATCGTCTCGAACTATGCCTTCAAATATGATCTGCTCCGTACTTACGTCATCGAACTCATTCATTACGGTCAAAAGCTGCAACCCGCTACTGTTTCTCAGCCCGCTCAGACGGCAACTACCCGAGTAAGTTCTTTGTTTGTGGAATTACTGGAGCGTCAGTTTCCCATCGAATCACCGAATCAGAAGCTGAGTCTTCGTTCGGCCAAAGATTACGCAGAACGACTTTCAATTCACATCAACCACCTGAATAAAGCATTGAAAGAAAGTACCGGAAAAACAACGACCGACATGATCAGCAACCGGATTATTCAGGAAGCTAAATTATTGCTGAAGCAAACCGACTGGAACATTTCAGAAATTGCCTACAGCCTGGGTTTTGAAGAAGTGGCACACTTTTCTAATTTCTTCAAGAAGCAAACGTCATTTACTCCTGTGGCTTTTCGTTCGTAGCTTTCCATGATTGAATTTCGCAAACATTGGATTGATCCTTACAAACACCGCCCTCGGTAAATCGCCCAATTTTGCAGAAACAAAATCAAGAACATGGCATCAGTAAATAAAATTGCATTAGTAACCGGCGGTAGCCGTGGGTTAGGTCGTAACATGGCTATTCGTCTTGCCGAAAAAGGCATTGACGTAGTGCTAACCTATAATAGTAATGAAGCAGCCGCTAATGAAGTAGTCGCTGAAGTTCAGTCGCTTGGTCAGAAAGCCATTGCCTTTCAACTAGACACCAGTAATACACAGTTATTCAGTAATTTCTACGAGCAGGTCAGTGCTTATTTACAGGAAACGTACGGAAAACCAAACTTCGATTTCCTGATTAACAATGCCGGAACGGCTCTCTATGCTCCTTTCGCCGAAACAACGGAAGAGCAATTTGATGAGATGTATAACATCCATTTGAAAGGCGTTTATTTCTTTACTCAAAAAGCATTACCTCTGCTGAACGATGGGGGCCGCATCATTAATATTTCGTCCGGTCTGGCTCGCTTCTCTTTTCCTGGCTCTTCGGCTTATGGTTCCATGAAAGGAGCCATTGAAGTTTTTACAAGGTATCTGGCGAAAGAATTAGGCTCTCGCGGCATTGCTGCCAATGTGGTGGCTCCTGGTGCCATCGAAACTGATTTTGGTGGAGGCCGCGTTCGAGATAACAAAGAATATAACCAGACCGTGGCCAGTTTGACTGCTCTGGGTCGGGTGGGTTTACCCGATGATATTGGCGGCGTAGTAGCATTCCTTTGTACTGAAGAAGCCCGTTGGATTAACGCTCAGCGAATCGAGGTTTCCGGTGGAATGAATTTCTAACACGGGTTTTATACCTTTTTCGAAGGCTGTTCCGCAATGGACAGCCTTTTTTGTTGACAGGCTATCTCGAACGAACGAGATGGCTCACGATTCTGGGGAAAGGCATTAATGTAGCTTTGTTACCAGTTAGACTATTTTTATCCCCCGGCCAGTCGTTACCTGCTAAAAGCCCCAATTCTTTTATTTGATCGACGTTAGAGCCTTTTCGAAGTGGGTTAGTAACCCAACGTTTCTTTACTTCGGATGAAAGATTCGGAGGTATAACGGCAGGTGGAACCTGCCTTAGGATAGGAACGAGATGAAATCTCATACCAGTGGTCTTATACTATGAGAAGCTGTGAATTAGTAGTCAAATTCACAGCTTCTCATTCCTTTATTTTCTACTACTTAACCGTTGAATAACGGCAATGAAGCGGTCTACATCTTCATGCGTATTATAAAAAGCCAGGGATGGCCGGACCGTTGTTTCAACACCCAACCTGCGTAAAATAGGTTGAGCACAATGGTGTCCTGTACGAACAGCGATGCCTTCTTCATTCAAAGCTTTTCCAACTTCGTCGTTAGTGTATCCTTGAAGGGTGAATGACAGCACACTTGCTTTTTGTCTAGCCGTGCCAATCAACCTTACCCCTTTGATGGGTTTCAGGTAGTGTGTCGCGTATTCTAGTAAAGCGTGTTCGTACTGCCCAATTACTTCCATACCGATTTTGGTAACGTAATCAATCGCAGCTCCTAAACCTACGGCGTCAGCTATGTTACCAGTACCCGCTTCAAAACGGTTGGGGGCATTATGATACTTGATGTGTTCGAATGTAACGTCCTGAATCATATTACCACCGCCTTGCCACGGCTCGGTTGCGTTCAGAATTTCTTCTTTCCCATACAACACGCCAATCCCGGTAGGGCCAAAAACCTTATGTCCTGAGAAAACAAAGAAGTCCGCATTGATAGCCTGAACATTAATAGGCATGTGGGAAACCGACTGAGCTCCATCGACCAATGTTTTCGCCCCAACCGCCTGAGCCATTGCTACGATTTGTTGTACGGGGGTGACCGTCCCCAGAGCATTGGAAACCTGCGTAACCGCCACCAGTTTTGTCTTTGGGGTAAGCAATTTGGCATATTCCTCTAAAAGTAATTCGCCGTCGTCATTAACAGGTATTACTTTCAGTTTCAATCCTTTCCGATCCGACAATCGCTTCCAAGGAACAATATTGGCGTGGTGTTCTAGATTACTAACAATGATTTCGTCACCTGCCTGGAGATTTTGATCTCCCCAGCTTTGAGCTACCAAATTAATTGCTTCGGTTGCACCGCGAACAAAAATGATTTCGTTCGTAGACTTAGCCCCTAAAAATGCCCTTACTTTTTCCCGAGCGGCTTCATAAGCATCCGTCGCCCGAGCGGCTAATTCGTGAGCGGCCCGGTGGATATTTGAATTTTCGTGTTGATAGAAATACGAGATTCGATCAATGACCGCTTGCGGTTTCTGAGTAGTAGCCGCGTTGTCAAACCAAATCAGTCGTCTGCCATTCACACGTTCTTCCAGAATCGGAAAATCTTTTCTGACTAACTCACCCAAACTTCCTCCAAAAGAAGAATAGTTCACTTTTTCATGAAATGCATCTTCAGGCAAAAAGTAATAGCTATTCGGAATAAAACGATCTGAAAAGGAAGGAATCTGTGGAGCAGGTTCAGATGTTCTGATCTGTTGCAAAACCTCATTTATATTCAAAAAGTCAGAAACGTTTTCAAAAAAAGGAATCTGAACGTTGGGATATAAAAGTGGGTCCGCACGAACATCTTGCTGCTGCTTTGAGCTAGCAATGTTTTCATCCGGGAAACTGGTTTCGGGCTTATTGATATTAAAACTATCGCCCTGTTTCGCATACGAAGGCGACGCTCCACTTCCTGCTACTGAATTCGGAATACCACTGGTATACGGCGGATTAACGGCAGAAGGAGACGCAACGTTTTCTATAACAGGAACGAAACCAGTTAGGGACGAAACACCTGTCGACGAACCCCCAAAGCCCCCAAATGCAGGTGGTGTCTGAACTGCCGAAACTGGATTTACTGCTGGTATTTCAATTTTTGAAGGAATATTGCCCCCCAAGACATGTTCAACAACTCCCCACGCTTTAGGATGCGTAGCGGGATCGAGCGAAAAATCTTTAGGCACTTCTTCGGGCAATGTCTTGAACAATTGATTAGCAATATCCTGTAAAACAGCAGCATCGGGAATTTCGGATGGCTGGCTAGTATTTATACTCATGATAGTTCGTTAAATCTACATCGTCGAGTACGGCAATGGCATCATCTACCAAAACAGCTAATGAGCAATAGAGTGAGACCAGATACGAAGCAATGGCTCTATCGTTAATACCCATGAAACGCACGGATAAACCTGGCGTTTGCTCTCCCTGTAAACCAGGCTGAAATAACCCAACCACTCCCTGACGGCTTTCGCCCGTGCGAAGCAGAATAATCTTAGATTTACCGTTTTGGATAGGTAATTTATCTGAAGGAATCAGCGGTATGCCTCTCCAGGTAAGGAATTGTGAGCCAAATAGCGAAACGGTTGGTGGTGGAACGCCACGACGCGTACACTCTCGACCAAAAGCAGCAATTGCTTGGGGATGCAGCAGAAAAAAGCCAGGTTCTTTCCAGACTTTGGCAATGAGTTCATCAAAATCATCTGGCGTAGGCGGGCCTATCCGAGTTTTGATACGCTGCGAAGGCACGACACTATGCAACAAGCCGTATTCCTTGTTATTAATCAACTCGCTTTCCTGACGTTCCTTAATGGTTTCAATCGCTAAGCGTAATTGTTCAGAAATTTGATTATAGGGGCGGCTATACAAATCGGAAACCCGCGTGTGAACATCAACAATGGTTTGTACCGCCGCTAAATTGTATTCCCTCGGGTTATCAATGTAGTCAACGAAGGTCTGCGGAAGTACTCTTTCGTCCCTTGCCGAGCAGTCTACTTCGATCTGAGAAGCGTCTTTTACCCTGTTCAATCGGTAAACCCCTGATTCGACCGGAACCCAGTTCAATAGTTTGGTAAGCCAACGGGGTGAAATCGTCACCATCTGCGGCACGGTACGCGTGGCGATGGCTAACTGCCTGGCGGCGGCATCACCTAGTGATGTCTGTTGTTTCAACGATTCTGCCATAATTAATTGTTGTTAGGTTGTTACGAACGGATTAGATATTATACTTTTTCTGACGGGGTAATTCTTAATTGGTGAGTATTAAAAACGTTTGAGTACGGCTCGACACTTTTGGTCAGAAATACGCTGCCTCCGATGATCGAATTCCGGCCAATAACTGTTCTCCCTCCAAGAATGGTTGTTCGGGCATAAATGATGACATTATCTTCTACAGTAGGATGCCGTTTGGTTTCGGCCAATTCTTTAGCTACTTGTAGAGCCCCAAGCGTAACACCCTGATAAATAGACACATTATTACCAATAATGGCCGTAGCTCCAATCACGATGCCCGTACTATGGTCAATCATGAAAGGCACCCCGATGGTGGCCGCGGGATGAATATCCGTACCCGTATTACGGTGAGCGTATTCGCTGAGTATACGGGGCAGCACCGGCACGTTCAGACGAACCAGTTTATTAGCAATCCGATAAACAGCAATGGAGTAAAATCCTGGATATGAAACAATTACTTCGTTGATACTGGTAGCCGCGGGATCAAATTCATAAATTTTTTAGCGTCCAGTCTTAAGTTAGAATAGATCTCCTCAATTGAATTATAAAACTCCCTGCCAATATTTTCGATGTCAAATTGAGTGGGGTTAAGGTAGCTTAATAAAATGTTCTCAAGGTCAATCTGATTTTTCTTTAATAACCCTTTATAAGATGTCACTTTAGGCAAATGGGTGCCGGGAAAAAGGAAGTGAATTAAATCGGTCAGCCAGCTAATGGCCTCTTGTGCGGATGGCGTTGCCTCCCATTCAGCTAGGTGTATTTTTCTCAGGTTTTCAATAAACAGGCTCATCCTCTACGTCATTCTGAAGGTTAATTCACTATCTACATGCTTTGCAAGTATAGACAAAAAATAATAAGTCTATAGAGTTAGTAGATTTATATCTTTTAAAATTTTGAAATGCTGCTTACTCTGTAATAGGTAAGCTAATAAATCCACGAATATGAAGTGTAGCCTGTAATAGAAAAGTATACTATCATTAAACTTCGTCACCGGTCTTTTCAATACCTTAGCTGCCCCCCTTCCGGCTGTCAAATAAAGTTTAGTTTCCTGTTTTTCAAGTAAATCTAAAAAAAGGCACTTTATAGGTAATGTTTTAAGAGATATCCTATGTGGAATGGACTAGTGTTAATCACTAGTGAAGTTTCTCGAGTTCAAATAAAATCGCAAACCTGTTAAAATATCCTTCGATTTACGCTGAACGGCAGGTTCCCACCTGCCGTATGAGTAGGAATTAGACAGAATCTCACACCAGTGGTGCACGACTTCTCTCTTTTATCTAACTCATCATTTTTAAAGAGCTTTTAACAATAATTCTAAAATAATGATATATTTGAATAAGCACTTATATAATTACTAATATGAATTTCTTCCAGCGAACCGGTCCAATGGCCTTAGGAAGCCGATTAAGACAAATGAGCGAACGCATGACCCAGGAAGCCGCCAGAATTTATGGCATGTACGACCTGGAAATGGAACCACGCTGGTTTCCCGTGCTGTATAGTTTGGGCCAAAACGATGGACAGTCGGTTGCTCAACTGGCTGAAGATATTGGTCATTCGCAAGCTTCGGTCAGTCAGATTATCAAGGAAATGGCGAAGCAGGATTACATCACCATAACCAAAGGGACAACAGATGCCCGGAAAACAATTGTTACGCTTTCGGATAAATCCCGGCAGCAATTACCGGCTCTGGATACCCAGATGAAAGATGTAGCTATGGCCGTTGAAACCATGCTGGCTCAAACCCAGCATAACCTCTGGAAGGCCCTCGATGAGCTGGATTATTACCTGGATCAGCAGGGTTTGTTTGATCGCGTTAATCAGCAACGCAAACAGCGGGAGAGTCAGCAGGTGGTGATCGTCCCTTACTCGGAGGAATACCATGATGCTTTTCGGAGTTTGAATGTGGAGTGGATTACGACCTATTTTAAAATGGAAGCAGCCGATTATCAAGCTCTTGATCGTCCAAATGAAAAAATCCTGGATCGTGGTGGGTTCATCTACATCGCCCTGTACGAAGGCGAGCCTTTAGGTTGTTGTGCCTTAATTAAAATGGATGATTACACTTACGAACTTGCCAAGATGGCCGTATCGCCCAAAGCTCAGGGCAAACACATGGGTTATTTACTCGGGAAATCCATTTTACAAAAGGCCAAAGAGCTTGGAGCCGAAAAAGTTTATCTGGAAAGCAATACGCTGTTAAAACCCGCTATTCGCCTGTATCATAAATTAGGTTTTCAGCAGGTACAGGGGTATCAGTCGCCCTATGAGCGTTGCAATATTCAGATGGAGGTGAAACTTTGATAGATGTAAAAGCTGTCTAAAATTTGGAATTGAAAGCCTGAATGCGATCCTTCGCTTGGTTAGGACTGACAGGATTGGGATAACGGCAGGTAGAACCTGCCTAATCGTAGGAACGAGAGGGAATCTCGCACCAGTTGGTTTTAGTTCGTCTCTACGTTTTAAACCAAAATTCTTAGAAGCCGACTACACTACAAGTTCCTAGGTAGAGACGCGACTTTATCGCGTCTGGGTAAGAGGCGGTTTTACCCTTACGCCGTGGTTGGTGTCTCCACCAACCACTCTTTGCGTACAAATGGCTGGAGAGACACCAG
>NZ_NHPP01000020.1 GCF_002838835.1 Siphonobacter sp. SORGH_AS_0500 | reverse complement strand
ACGAACGCCCGAACGTAACGCAACCATACTTCTGAGTTGAGCGTAACTTTCGAAATGTGCTGAAGCAGCGATGTAAGATTTTCCATTCACATCTTTTCCGACCAATGTGCCATCCCAGCCTCCTGACAAGGGGCCTGGCGTGGAAAGGGCCATTCGCCCCTTAACGGAGGCTCCCTCTGTCGTGTCTCTGGTGGTCTCGATGGTTCGAGGGTATTGTGCTTTCAGTAGTGTAGGCAAAACACTAAAAGAAAAAGGAGTTTTTTCATGGGTTGTTGTTGTGTTTTTATTGGGATTGGGGATAAGCGGAGATTAAAAGTTTTACAGGAAACATCTCACCTTCAGGCATTTCTAATCGAACGTGAGTAGCATCCACGGGAAAAGCGGAGACAAAAGAGACGGGTCTGTTTTCAGGAGTCAGGACATCGATTCGAAGATTGGTAGAATTAAGCGGGTGTTCGACGAGAATGCCATTACTGGCATTAACGACCACGGTAACCTTCCTGGGGTCAAAATTCACTCCTGCAATCACCGTTAGGGAGTCGGGTTCGTCGGGATATTGCCAGACATATTTTTCTTCGCCGTTTACCTGCTGAATTCCGATTTGGGGGACCTGAAACTTAATCTCACCCCCTTTCACATTCTCTACCCATACTAATTCATCCCCAGGGGCAAAGTCATCAAAATACGGATCAGTAATAATCAGGTTTCGGTTTACTCCAGCTCCAGTAACTTTAAAGGTTTTATCGAGTACCAGCGTTCGCTTGGTGACCGTAGTAATAGCCATGAAACCAATCGTATTCGAGGCACTTTTCAGAACCACGGGCCAACTTCGAGCTGTTTTATCGTAAATCGTGATGGCTCTGAGCTCTGGAGCAGTTACGAGGTAATAGAGCATCTTTTCGAAGCTATCCATCACTTCACCGAGCACATCTCTTAAGTCTTTAGGAGTGATCTTCTCCTGATCATTGTCTGGAAGCTTAGCGGTAAACCATGCTTTGAGTTGATCCCAGGGGGTAGTAGCCATTATTGGAAACCGTCTGAAAACCCGGAAGTGAATGATTTTCCGAGGGGGTTAAGAATAGTATCGTCGATATTACCAGGCATCGCTCCTTTCCAGGCATAGAGTTGCTCGGAAAGGGGTTTAAGCACCAGGCGGCTGCCGGTGAATTGAGCGGGCTCATCGCCGCTGTCGTTTTCTTCCTCCAGTCGCATTTTGCGAAAAGCCCTGGCATGGCCTGAAGCCTGAAGCTTGACGAGTACAAACAGGTCAATGCCAATCCAGGCGGAAAGGAAATCATCCAGAGCGGCGGATTGGCCCGTAAGCGTAAGATTGATTTCAGGGGCAATGATGCGACCCTGCTCGGCTCGCTTGTGAGCAAACACGAGCTTAGCCGTATCCGAAACGAACGGAAGTTTTACCAGGCCGTAGGGAGCATCGAGCTGAGTGGGAAGGGGATTCCAGCGACCCGGTAAAACCGTAGGCAGGGATACGTCAGCAGCTTTCGCTATACCTATATAGCTAAGCCCGGCAAAGTTGTCGTGGTTGCTGCAATACGCCCCGACTGATTGGTACATGCTTGGTTTTACGCTTCCAGACTCCCCGACGTTGGAGATTCTTTTTCAAAGTTTCATCGGCGATGTCTTCCTCGAAAAGACTATAAAACTCCCTGAAAGCGTCGATCGCCTGCACAATCTTGAAGCCCTGGGCTAGTTTCTCGCGTACAAACAGCACGAATTCGGCTTTGAATTCTTTGTCGAGAAACTGATTGATGTTGACGGTAGTGAAAGGCGTGATGTGATACGCCCCGTAATCGTGAAAGAATCTCGTCGAGACATCGAGGGTGAGACGATCGTTATACCGATCTGATTTCTCGATCGTACGGGCGTAGTCAGAGCGGTGTCGCCCTAGAATCAGGTACATCAAGCATAAGTGAGAAAACGAATCGTTCCGGTTCACGACAACCGAGGAACCATACCGTACCTGGGCAAACTTGACCAGGTACGATCGGGCGGGGACATATAATTTCATGCGTTCTGGGGGATGCACGAAATTGACATTTTCTGAGGCGTAAAAAAAGGACAAACCGAACGGTGATTTTAGGTGAAAAATGCCGAAAATTGTACCGTTAGGTAAGTGGGTTTATTCTTGAAAGGCCGGGTAGTGGGGACTTCCGGCCTTTTGCTTTTAATAGGTGCGTCTGACTCTTGAAGCATTCTTCAACTGATCCATGGTATCCGTTTGCCTTTCAAACTTCTGCCAGCTAAAGCCCAGGCCGGCTTTGATTTCATCTCGGAGTTCAGAAAGCACCTGAAGCATCAACGCATCACTCTCAGACTTCTGATTAATGATCACCGGAACGGCTGCTCCCGCTCCAGCAGGCGAAGAAACCCACTGCGGAGTGTAGCCTGAAGAAGCCATACCCCGCGTGCGGTAGCTTTCCATAATCCCGACCATATCCTGCACGTGTGGATTCTTAAGCATGGTATTGTTAACGACGTATTCTCTTCCTGATTCCCCCGTAATGGAAAGCATGCCTTTGCGAATCGGAGTAAAGCCTGAAGGATTCTTTTTCGCTTCTAGTTCCGTATACCCACCGCCAGCAAATTCAGGAATCGGGGTGGCCGCGATTTTAGCTACCTGAACGGCTCCCGTGGCGGCGGCAATGCCAGCCAAAATGGGACCCACTGGAGGGGGAACTTTATTAGCATTAGACACGGCCAGAATGGAATTCAAAGTGGCCTGAAAAATAGCATTGAGTTTATCCTGAATAGCCTGTTTCCGCTGAAGCTCTTTCCGCTTGTCATCCATCTCTTTATCCATGGATTCTTTCTGGGAATTGTACTGCTCCTGGGTAATGAGGCCTCTAGCGAGTTGATCTTCGAGAATTTTGGTTTTGCGATCCTTATCCCGCTCGACTTGGTTCATTTCCTGTTCCCGGTAAGCTGCCGAGATATCAAAATAGGCTCCGGCGATCTGGCTACCTAATTGCGTATAGGCTTCCTGCACCTGAAGCTCTTCCTGCTTAGTTAGCTTGGTACGTTTAACCCCTTCTTTTTGAGCTTTACCTACCGCTTCGAAAAACTTATTTTCAAGGGCTAACTGCTTGGTTAGAAAATCCTTTTTAATAAGTACCTTTTCTTCTTCCGTAGCCCGTACCAAGGCCAGATCCCGTTCGGCTTCCAGAACCCCTAACTCAGCCATGTAGAGAGCATCTTCAGCGGCTACTTTCTGCTCTACATCAGAAGCAGCCAGGACGGCGGCTTTTGCCGATTCAACCTTCGTCTCTGCGTAAGTTTTCGCTTCTCGCAAAACCATCTCAGCGGCATGTTTGGCCGCTTCCTTCGCCCGGTCATCGATTTGTTTATTTACCTGAGCGTCTAAATCGAGAAGATCCTGCTGTAGCTTAAAATCAGCCGTTTTTTTCCAGTCATTGAAAGCCTCCAGAGAAAGTTTTTTTTCTGACAAAAGCTTTTTCTGATCTGTCACTTCATTGGCATGATCCGTAATTAATTGAGTAGCCTTCCGATCAGACTCCTGCTGGATCATATCGATCTGCATTTGAGTCGCTTTTCGCTGGCTTTCCAAGTCATTTTTAACCCGTTCTTCCGCTAGTTTTTCGGCTTCCGTTTTGCCTTTCTTTTCCTTCAAACTTTCCGGATCAAGGGGATCAATGATAGGTTTTTCAGGGTCTTTTATTCCTTTAGCCAAAGCCAGCATATTCGACCCATCGAGCTCACCCATCCGAATTTTAGCATTTACGAAAGCGGCCTGCGTTTCAGCAAATTTTGCTGTAATTCGTGCCGCTTCTTCATCTGTTGCTTTTCTGATTAGGGTTCTAGCTCCATTCATACCAGTAACCATAGAAGTAGCGTAAACCAGTAAATTGCCCTTAGCATCTCTATGGTACATCTCCTTGGTTGCTTTCAGAAAATCCGCACGAGTTTCAAGTATATTCTTATTCTCAGCCCTTATTTTATCTTCATTTAAAGCTTTGAGAATTTTCGCCTGAGTCTCAATGAAATTTCGGGCAATACCCGTGTTGATAGCCATTGCCTGGCCATACCGATTAATTTCAGTTCTAGCTCCCGGAATAGCCTGAGCCACCTGATCAACGATGCGTTTTAATTCTGCCTGCTCATCTTTAGTAAGCGTAGTTTTAGCTTTTAATTGATCGTATCTGGAAAGTAGGGGAGAAATATCTTTCTGTAAATGATCAACCGTTTTAGACTGATCACTAATCTGAGCAGTAAGCCCTTCAATGCTAGGGTTAGCTTTATCTATGCTTAAGATTAAATCAGCAAAACCACCCGTAATTTTCTCCAGCGTAGTTCCCAGAATTGAATTATTGAACCATTTGGAAATAGCATTGCCAGCCCGTTCTACCCGGCCCGCCAGATTGTCATTTTTCTGAGCGAAAATCTCCGTGAGTCGAGCCCCTTTATCAAACGCTGCGGCTCCAGCGTCCACTTTCGTTTTCACCTTTTCGATATCCCCACCCAAAGCTCCAATCGCTTTCAAGGCTTCGTCGGATTCGACCTTCAGATTCTTCAGGGTTTGAATCGCCTGCGTACCTTTCATGTTGGAAATACGCTCGGCAAACTGAATTAGAAACTCGTTCGGTTTCGTATTTAGCCATTCTTCAAAGGCTTTTTTAGACATGCCAAATAGTTTGGCAAAGCCTTTAGAATTATCACCCGCGACAGTTAAAACCTTCGTCATCCCGGAGGCGGCAATCTCGGAAGTCATCCCGGATTCTTCCAGTACGGCAGCCATACCCATCAGCTCCCGAATGCCCGGCCTGATCTTCTCAGGAACCTGACCCATTCGCTTTAGAAAATCTACCTGAAAGTCAGCCGTGGCCGTCCCCGAATCCGCTAGAACCTTCATCGCTGAGCCAATTTTATAGACGGAATCAGCATACTCTAATTCATGGGTATCGGAAAACAACCCTTTAATTTTGGTTAGATCCTCCGTCAATACCGCCGCTCCTTGAGGGAAGTCATCCTGCATGGCCAGTGTAGCCTGGCCAACAGCTTCGGTATAGCCTTTCACCTGGTCGATGGGTACATCAAGTTTGCCGGCCTCCGTAGCAATTTCCCGCATGGTTTTAGCTCCCAAACGGTTATCGATTTCCCCGACCTGGCGATCCAGGGCCTGGGCTTCCCGCGTGGTCATGCCAAAGGCCTGAGCCAGTGCCGTGATTGCGTCGGATTTCTCACCGATCTTTTCGATTTTATCATCGATGGTCGAAAACAGATCACCGGCCATCTGAGAAGCCGCTCCCACCAAAGCCCCACCAATACCCCCGGCGATAGCTGAAGGAATTTGCTTGGTAATATTCTTCATCGAAAACAGGGTTTCCGGCTTGGGTAAAGCCTTCATATTCTGCTTGCGAGTGGCTAACTGCTCATCGACTTTATGTAGTAATTCGAGCGTCTCAATATATTCCTTGGTATTCGGAATTAATTCTTTATCGAGCTGACGGGCCAACATCGAACGATAGTTTCGAAGTTGCGAGGTCGTCTGCACGGCCATGCCCTCCTGCTTAATGATCGCATCGTATTTAGCCGCATTTTGATCAATGCTGCGGGAGTTAGCCTTCATTTGCGTAGTTAGGCCTGTCATCGCATCAGAAAGCTGCTTAGCTTTTTCTGCATTGCCTTTCGCGTTGGCCGTAGCCAGCTTTTTGTTCAGGCGGTCGTATTCTTTCTGTAGGGCTTTATTGGTAACTACAAGGGATTGTGACTCCGTTTTTAGCTTTCCCAGCTCATTAATAGCCTGCTTGGCATCCACGCTGAGCCGGGCCTGCACTTCGTCGGTGCGAACGTTTCTTGACATAAGTTTTAAGGGGTGGAAATGATGATTTCTTGCTGCTCGTGTACGATAGAAACGATCGCTTCTTCAATGAGCTTGAGGGAAAGTACTTCGTTAAGCTGGCGAACCCTGGCAAAGTAGGTTCGACTGTACCAGGGGCGGGGATGCCGCTCTTTTTTCTTCTGAAAACGGGTACGGTATTTCTCCTGGGTGAGCCTGGCCTGGGAGCGGCCACGCCCGACACCCATATCGACGAAACGCCCGTAGATAGGGAAATGGAGGGAAACACCGATCACGCCTTCCGCCTGCTTGATGACGTGCATGCGAACGGCCTGGTATAAGGCATCAGTGTGACGGGCTTTCCAGCTACTTAGTTTCAACTGGAGTAATTCTTCCGTGCGAGCGGCCCACTGCTCGACGTACTCTGCAACTTCCTGACGAAGACTCATGCCACGAATCTCCTGTGATAAATTGTAATCCAAAAAGACCACTTAAAGAAAAAACGCTAAAGCTAACTTGCTTCAGCGTTTCTTATAATTGATATCAATTACTTACCTCCAAATATTTTATATCCAAATCCTAATCCAATCCAAGGTTTATTAGCATAGTACCATTTATTAGATTGCCCAGACAATGGGGTATCAATTCCCAAGAGTAATCCAGCACTAAATCCATCATAGGCAAACAAGGCTGCAAAGCCCATAGTTAACCCTAGCTCTTTACTTGATGAGATTTTTGAGTCAAAAGTATTAGTTGAATCAATCTCTATTACTGTTGGGCCAACTAAAGCAGCAAGTGTAAATGTGACTCCATCTTTTTTAGATGTATCTCCATAAAAACTAGTTTTACCCCATTTTCTTCCAAGATAAATTCCAGCATTAATTTCTGAAGATGCATTGTTAGGAATCCTTTTATCATTTTTATTGTAGCCAAATCTATATTTAAAGGGAACTGTTGTGACACCTACTTCTAAAGCAGCATATGGAATCTTTTTTACTTGACGTATATCGTATAAAGTTTCTTGTTTTTTAAATGGTATAAAAAATTTTGCTTTCCCTGTAGTGTAGTCATCGCCAGAAATTAAGACTTTATTTTTATAAGATTCCCTTTTTCTTTTATTATTATTTAAATTTGATAATTCTGAATAGGAGCTTCCTTTAGTTAAGTTTGCTTTTTTACTATCCTTTATTACAAATCCCCAAAAGTCAATAATGAGGGTATCTTTGATCTGCCGAATTCTGTAAGCCTTTAAATGATCAGAGTCAAAAAAAGGTAAAGTTTTTTTGAAGGAGGAACAGTTTTGAGTACTACTGTTCCACTAGTGTCCATGTAATAGATTTGAAGATCAGGCCTTGATAGGTTGTTATGCCGCTTTCTTTTTATCTTGTAATTATGTCTTATTTGAGTCTGAGCACTAGTATCTAAAATGAACAGACAAAAAAAAGATAATAGGAACACGCGATAGATGTTATACATATGTTAAGATTATTTATGTTTGACACTGCATAAATAATGATTATGCTTGTATTATAATGCCCGATATTTTCCAATGTACCTATAAATAGGTAAGAGATTTTTTTAGATATATTGTTTCAGGACTATATTATATTGCATAAACAAAATACCCGTCCAAGTTTCCAGCCTGACGGGTATTCTAAGCCTTTAAAAATCAAGCAATTATTTACTTATTTATCTACTCAAATATAATGAAAAAATTAACTCCAATTACTGTGTTAGAAAAAATTCAGCCTCTTATTGATAATGCTACTCAATTGGCTAAACAGGTTAAAACAGATAAGTATGCTTTTCGCTTAGAAGATATTGATCCTGAATCGGATTTTTATTTTGCTTGTAACTTTCCAGAGAAAGACCCTCAAGCTGGATTCTTGGTTAATCGAAAACCGTTTGCACGCAATACAGTAAGGGAAGCTGGTGAAAGACTGAGTTTAGAAGGAGTTACCGAAGTATTAAAACAGTGGCTAGATATACTTGAATCATATAACAAAATAGTTACTATTTATGATGACCCTATTCTAAAAAGCTACGAAAAAGAGTTTATAGGTTTTATAGCGATTGATGAAGATGATGCAGACACTGCTCCATTGGACTTAGAAAAACAGTTTTATCTGGATGACTATTTGACAACGGTTGCAGGGTTATTAGAAGAAAAGAAGAGTACGGTTTCTGAA
This sequence comes from Siphonobacter sp. SORGH_AS_0500, assembly GCF_002838835.1. Lineage (GTDB taxonomy): Bacteria > Bacteroidota > Bacteroidia > Cytophagales > Spirosomataceae > Siphonobacter. The sequence goes on along the minus strand of NZ_NHPP01000020.1, from coordinate 80,462 downwards.
GAGAAGGCTAAACTATTGACGGAAGCAATCAAAGAATGCGAAGAATTACAGGAGCAACTTCCCGAGCTAACTAAAAATCAGGTTGCCGTGAAACTTGCTCGTTTCTGGGCTAAAACCAGAAAAGCTGGAATAGGCTTTATCAAAGATGTTTTAACGGAATTTAAAAAGAAAGGCATCGAAGCCGTTGCTAAAGCTACCGTTGAACATTTACCAAATTTAATAGAAGGCATATCAGGCTTTTTAGGATGAAATAGTATTTTTCTCATTTAAGTAACTCACGATTAAGAATGATGTAGCTAGAATCGCTTTTCAATCATTTAACGATCAACACAGAAAAGTCGGAGAATTTTGTAAATTCTGTAAACTGGAGTATGAGTGTCTGTAAATCAGATATTTATACTCCAGTTTTCTTTTGTATTTGACCTGTAAAGCGGCTGTATTTTTTTGTAAATGTTCGAATTCGGTATAATCGTCCTTTTCTGTTCATTAGTCTGGTTACAGTTTTTTTGTAATTCTGTAAATCTATTTACAAAATATAAAAAAAGTGTAACCTCTGATTTACAGACTTTTAAATACTCTTTCATTTCTTGGTTACAGAATTACAAAAATTTCCCAGAAATTTTTGGGGGAGGGTAGAGGGAGGGATGGCTAAGGCTCCCAAGCATGAAAAAAGCCCGGAATAGCCGGGCCAGTTTTTGCATTTTGTAAAGTTGTAAGCGGAAGTTTATGTAGGATTAATCAGGTATTCTACCATGTGTCCCGACTCCCATAGCTCACACAGGTCCTTCATATGACGCATCATGGGGTTGAATGGGTCGTACATTGTGCCAACTTCCTGAAGCTCCCTAAGCTCAGACTGGCCTTCTTTATCGAAGCCAATGCCGACGATGTAATAAATCTTTCCCGTACTTAAATCTTTCCACCAGCTTCTCACCGGAAAGTTTCTGGGATATTTTGACTTTGCCATTCTGATTATCAGATAGATGTGAAACTATTTTTTTAGTTATATGGCGGTGGGAATAATTTGGGCATTACCGGGGAAGCCGACTATCCCAGCTTCCTCAATCTTTCCTTTCACTGGTATGAGCCGGAATACTACTATGCTCTGATTGGTATTATCAGGTTTCACTGAGAAGTAAGCATTTAACGATCGGGAGTTAGGACTATGATCCTGAGGAGTGAGCTTTAGCGGACTGCATTTGGGATGTTCGCTGGTGTATCGATCATTCACCAGGTTGATCAACTCAATAAAGGCGTATTTGCTTTCGCAGGTAAATCCTTCAAAGGATTTGTAGCACTCCAGAGCCACTCGCTGAAGGTTGTTCTTTGTGGCAGAAGTGTATTCGATGTGGATTAGAAAAGGCATGGGTGACGAGCGTTTATTTGGAATTCGCCTTTCGGATTTCTTCCGTCAGGTTATTAAAAAAATGCTTTAGAAATAGGCGTAAAGCAGACCCTACGCCGGAGAGTAGAAGAATAATAAACTCCATGAAAATGATTGGGAAGAGAGGGAAAAGCCCGACCGGATTGACCGGGCTTGCGGTAAAATCAGGCCGTGACAGAGATGGTAGCACCGGCGGTTTGTACGTAGATCATTTCCTTGGTGATGTCGTAATTCAAAGGCTTACGAACAATACGGCCATCTTTATTGGTTAGCTCCTCTGGATTAAGGGTATGGCCTCGATAGGCTGCCCAGGCTTTCAATCGATTTTTAAAGGATTGAGAAGTGATTTTAGTGAAGTTGGCACTTCGCTGGAAGTCTTCCTGAGCTTCATCTTTCACCACCAGCTGATTAACCTTACTGCCATTTTCATCAAAGAACACATCCGCCCAGGATAGGAAGTTTTCACCCATCACCGTCAGCAAGTTGCGTTTGTTGATGTTTGTAATAGGCGGTTTGATTTTCTCATCGGTGGAAAGGTAAAACTGGATGCACTGAGCGGCCAGATTATAGAAAGTAGTCCACTCTTCCGGGTTCCACTCTTCAAAAAGCTGCTTTTTGAAGTCATTGGCTGGCGTGCGGGTTTCCCGGTAGAAGTTATGCGGGTTGTCATGATAATAGTCAGAATAAGCCGTCACGATCTTACGGCGGGTATCCGAGCCTTCCATATACTTATCACCGTAATTGGAATTGAACCACACTTTGGGTGAATCTGCGAAAGCGATGGTTTCATAACCTCGGTTCCTGCGGTTTACTTTCCAGTCGGTCGTCAGGGGTTCGTAGAAGGTTTTAAAGTCCATCGAAGGGGAGACGTCATCCACTAATACCAGGTCCGTTTTGGTAGTAATGCCTTCAAAGACGAAGTCATACGTATTGATGGTATCAGACCGGCCTTTGATGGTTTCAATATGTTTTTCCTTAGAGAGCTTATTGGCCAGCACCAATTGAAGGGCATCGGTTACGATGGACTTACCGGCTCCACCGTTGGCCACGCCGTCTTCCGAAAGCCGGTTATCCATGGCGAATACAGCCCAGGGCTTAGACTTGAATTTATGCCGGTGCAGGATGTACCCGATACAGAAAATCCGGTTAATCAGAAATAGCTTTTGTTCCTGGATCTCGTCAGGTTTCAGCAATGGTCCATCAATGCTAAAAAGATGATTCTTGCGATACTCTTCCTGATTCTCTGCTTTGGCCCAGTGGTTAATTTGGGATAACAGGTCAATGCCTAACTCATGCTTTTCTTCGTATTCCTGACGCTTTTTGTCCGTCGGAAAACTGTTAAAGAAATCCAGACGATACTCCAGTTCTTCTCTCCAGTGGACGCGGGCGGTTTGAATGAGGAAGTTGAGAAAGGCCACATTTTTATTCAGGATATCAATATCCCAGACATTATCCTTCTTTACGATTTTGAAGTAGGGTTCATCAATCCGAATCTTTTCCCGTTGACCTGGTATCTGCAAGACTTTAGACTCCCAGACGTTCTTCCCAGACATTTCCTGCTTGACTTCTTCGATTTGCTCAGCTGTGATTTTCCAGGTCGATTTTTCAAAAAACAAGTATTGACGGTCAGCCGCGTGACCTTTAAATTCCAGCTTCATAAGAGGGAGGTTTGAAAAAGATGTTTCGGATAAATGAGGAGATCGGTAGAATGTGTTTCGCAGGTCTTCCACGGCTGCACGGCTCTCTAAAAACTCATTGACAAAATCCTTAATAGTTGAAGGCTCAATAGATTTGACAATGTTCTTTTCTACCCGCGTATACGTGTATTTAGTCTTTTCTGCCTTGTCTTCAAGCCTTCCAAAACCGCAGCGGTGCAGGAAGTTATAAAGCCGGAGATTGTTCACCGCATACTTCATGATCGGACGGTTGAACTTGTACTTCGGATTGCCGTCTGAATCAGTTTCCTGATGCTCATCCCAGAATTGATAGGGAAGAGCCGTTTTTACCAGCTGATCAAAATCGTACTTGTTATGAGTTCGGTGGGGTTCTTCCTGTGAGTAAAGCTTCAGAAAATCCCGCAGGTCTTTGTGACGGGGTTTTCCTTCCGAATCCCGCTGTTCGAGCATACGCTCAGGCAGCCAGATTGTCTTCATCTCCAGAAACTGAAGGGCCAGTTTATGTCCGGCCAACTTACCCGTTTCATCGATGTCAGGAAGGTTATAAAGCGTATTGCAAACCTCCATGATCTTTTTATGCTCCGGGTAATTTAGCTCTTCGGTTTCGGAGTTTCTCCAGAGTACCCAATACCCCATAGCTGCGGTATTTAGGGCATCCGATCCACCGCTGCACATGATCAGCTCTGGCAGTTTTTTGGCAGACTCTTCATCCGTAATTTCAGCCATCAATGATTTGTGCTCAGCTGGAGTAATACTGCCGCCCGCCAGCTTCTCATTAAGCTGGTTCTTCTTATCGGTGAGATCCTTTCCAACGCAAAACTTCTGAGCTGCTTCCAGGCCATGAATGAAGCGGGTAGCTTTTGCCCAGGTAACGGAAGCGAAACTTTTTCTGAGCCAAAGGCTGATAGATTTTGCCCCATTCGCCTTCGTCAAAGAAGAAGATGGGAAAATCATCGGTAGACTTCCATTCCTGATACTTTCCTTCCTTAACGATCCAGTACGTATCGACGAGTTTTAGGTGATACCTCGAACAAATCTCCTGAGCCTTTTTGAAACGGTTTTCTACCTTAGAGGCTAGAGCTTGCCAGGCAGATGTGACAAAGATGGTTTTAAGAGTTTCCTCCGTCAGTTCCTTTGGAATTACCTTCCAGGTCCCATCCTGCTCTTCTTTGCTGGCTGGCCGCTCGTTGTACTCTGATCTGGGGCCGGTGTTGTTACTGGCTGATATATTATAAAAAGCAGCAACGGTATTTAAGGCCGTAACAAAATCAGTATGATCCAGCTCCATGGCCAGTCCCACGGCGTGCATGCCTTTGGAATCACCACCAAAGTCGGTGACGATCCAGTAACCTTTCTCTGTCACTAGCTTCAAAGAAGCCGAGGCCGTCTTTTCATCTTCCCGGAATTTAAACTTTTTACCTTTCCCTCGGGCTGATTCCGTGCCTCGGGCCTGGGGGAGTCTATCCAGGATGAAGGCTAAGCCTCCATCCTGAGTCATTACTTCAGAAAATTCTATTTGTGCCATAAGTAGGGCGAACTGGAGAAAATGAAATCAAGAATTTGAGGATACCGGCTGGGCTAAAGCCTGAGCCAGTTTGCGAGCTTTTTCAGCTTTATCGACTAATTCTTTTGCTCCCATTTCAGTCAATTGATCGCCCTGAAGTGTTTCTGAAATCATTACCTGAAAAGCAACCAGTACCGCCCGAATAGCACAGATTTGGCGTTCTGAGAGAATGAATAGACCCTTAATACAGGGCAGGGAGAAAGGCAGTCTATTGAGCGTTAACGCGACCGTTTGTTGGATGATATTCTGAGCCACCATAACGTCGGCCACTATCTGAGGGTCGATTTCTGGTTCATCGATGGCCATGATCTGGGCTTCATCAATCAGAGCACGCTCGCACTCGCACATATGGATGCCTCGAGCTTTTGAATCATCAAAAATTACGGAGATGGTGGTAGGATTGTTCATATTATTTAGGCTTTTGGTGCTCGGGAGCGGGTGATTAAGGCATCGAATTCGTTACTGAGCTGGTCGGCTATTTCATTACCGATCTTCGTATCCTCCGGGTGATCGAGTAAGTGGGCATGTACCACTCGCTGAGCTACACAGATCTTGTTATACGTGATCTGATTTTCAGCTTCAGGAGTGACCAGCGTTTGTTTATTGCTAAAGCGAGCGAGAAGGAGTGGAAAGGTGTACATAGCGGCGAAAAAGGATGATTGGGATAATTAGTTTTCACGACTGATGACCGATGCGTACCAAAGAATCAGAGTGGTTAACAAAGCGACGGCCAAACCAACACCGCCCGCAATTAATAAGGCTCCATTCAGGTAGTGCACTGCCATACAGATCATTAGGGCTCCGAGCAAAAAGCTGAAAGCCAGGATAAACGATACTTCGAACCCTTTTATGAGCTCTGATTCAGACTGGGAGTCGTTCTTTACGAAGGCCGTAAAGCACGCCCAGCAGGAAGCCAGATACGCAGTAGAAGGATGAGCTGCCACCATTGCTTTAAGCCGAAGCTGAGCAGGTGACTTTTTTACGGAAAGAGCAGACGAGTTACTCCCGATGCCAGAGAAGGCATCAGCATTTTCATAAAGCTTCATGTGTTATATTATTTTAGGATGTGTTTACTTTGAGCTTCTCACACTTTTAAAATTCCCTTATGAAAGAAGGTTTATTTACAGCTATTGTAATGGATAAGCGAGTTCCTGAAATCAGGCTCCGTATCAGTAAGCAGGATCATGATTGGTATGGCAACTTCGTTGGTCTGAATCTCAAGAAATCAAGTCCTCAAGTTGCTGTCTTTGATGCCTGGACCGAAGAAGATTTCAAAATCATGCAACGATTTCCCAAAGGCAGTGCAGAGTATCACTCTGCGGCTTCCAGAGGTATTGACTTTGAGGTCTTTTCAAGTGCCGTGGATGACATTGAAATAATAGGGTTTGTCAATCCAAAACCAGCAAAAAGAGCCAAAGGCCAGCGTAAACCTATCATTTCCAAAAAATTAGAGTGGGCGTATCCTCCTTGCAGATATGAACTTGATACCCTTAAGGACTGGAATTTGGTTGAGTGGAATATTATCCGAAGTGAGGCAGTTTTAGCCTTATTTAAAAGTCTTTGACTTTTCATCGAGCCGGTTCCTTTCGTGAATGTGATCTGCCCTAAAGTCAACAGGTTCCGGCTCGATTTGCTCTTCTCCTTCTGGGCCAGCTGTATTATCTACATTAGTCAGCAACAGGTTTCGATAATCGGTGTAATGATAAGCCCAGTGTGTGAGCCGCTTCACCTCAAATACTTCACCTACTAGCTTTTCCCGATATCCCAGATCCAGAACGGATAGTTTGGTTTGTAATCCCAGACTTATGCCCTTACGAATCAGGGCATCTAGATTCTTCGTGGCTGCTTCAATTTGATCAGCTAGTTCCTGTCTTGCCAGAGCTTGTTCTTCAGTTGTTTGTGCGTTTTCCATGATGTGGATTAATTGAATGGATTACGATACTTGTCATTGCCGCCCGGCTTGATGATAAAAGGGAGGGCGATGGCCAGAGCGAGACAGAACACGCTCATAAGGGTGATGAAGTTGCTCATGGTGAAATTGATTTGAATTTTTCCAGCTCACTTGGAGTAGGAGCGACTCTGCCCAAAGCCAATCTGTTAAGACGATCAATCACGCTATAGGCTTCTAGGGGCGTCATCGATGGATAGGTAGATAGTATTTTCTTCTTCCAATCGTCTCCCAAGCCTTTTTTGATCTCCTTAAAGCTGCTTTTTAGCTCGTTCGATGCCTTCATTGTGCCGTTTAAGAAAAAGTGTATGAATAAGTCAGAGCAGTGTTTAAATTAGCACTGCTGTAATTGACAGTGCTAAGGTATTATCAATTTGATAAATATTCAAATCAAATTGATAAATAAATTTTATCAAATTAATAAAATGACTGAAAGTCAGCGACTTATTTCATTAAGAGAGCACCTAAACTTATCAGTAGTAGCTTTTGCCAAATCTATTGGTATACCACAAGCAACTTATTATCGAATTGAACAGGGCAGTGCTAAGCTTACCGCTGAAGCAGCAGCAGAAATAGTAAAAGTCTATAATGTAGACACAGAATGGCTTTTACTTGGAGTAGGAGGTGAAGTTCCTGTATTTAAAAATCAAGTAACTGAAGAGCTTGTACCAAAGAAACAGCTTACTGAAGTCGAGAAAAAATTAATACTCCTTCAGGAGCAGGTGATTGAATTACAGAACGACAAGATATTAAGACAGCAACAGATGATTGATGAGCAAAAACATAAATGACCTTCTCAATCAAATTCTCCGTCATTGCTATCTGAAGCCTAACTGATCCCAAGAATTTATAGAACTATAATTATATATACATATTGCGTTTGAAGTGGCCTTTGTAATTAGCTGAATGAGCCAATGGAAATAAGATAAACCATACTTTAAATGAAACTAACATTAGCATCTAATGGCAGAATTTTAAAAGATTCTCCTGAAATTAAACTACCAAATTTTGTAGTGCTAACAGGTAAAAATGGTTCCGGGAAAACTCAGTTGTTAAGAGCAATAGGTTGTTGGGAAGGTAATAGAGAGATTCTTTCAGATGATGATATGCATATAAGTAATATTATTTATTCTGAACCTGGTTTATATCTAGGTAATAATAATGAATCACATACTTTAATGTCAAATTTGCGGAATGAGTGGAATACTTTTTATCCAATATGTTTTGCATTAGGGGCATTTATAGAGAATTATGATTTTGATATTACTCAGGATATGATAGATGATATTAATGCTAAAATAAATGATTTAATACAGAAATTATTGGCCTTAACTAATATAAGCAACCCTTCAATATATGGTATGCAGAGGCAAATTGAGTATTACGAGTTTGAAAAAGTAATGACTTTATGTAAAAAATCTAAAAAAAACCATCTCTTATTGAGTTTGCTGATTTTGTGGTTTTTTCTAATATAAATGCAGGTTTGTTTTCAAATTATTTTGATTTAATATTTCATCAATACTCTCTAAAAAAAAAGCGTCATAGCCATCTAATAGATAATATAGAAGCACCTTGGGTTATTTTTAACAGTATATTAAAAAAAGCAGACTTTAAATATTTTATAGAATATGTAGAAAGTAGTGATGATTTTTATTTACCTGAGGTAATTTTAATAGATAGGGATAATGGTAATCGGTTGGATATTAATCAGTTATCTTCAGGAGAAAAGACTATAATGTCACTGATTATAACTTTATATAATTCACAAAATGGAGTTGTTTTTCCAGAGCTATTAGTACTCGATGAGCCTGATGCCTATCTACATCCATCTATGGCTAAGCAATTTTTGAATGTAATTAATGAAGTTTTAGTCAAGGAGAATGGTGTAAAAGTCATATTAAGTACACATTCACCATCAACTGTCGCTTTAGCACCAGAAGATTCTATATTTATAATGGATAGGAATTTAGGATATTTAGTGAAGGGTGATAAAAATGAAGCAATTCGTACATTAACCTCAGGACTCGCAACATTTAATGTTACATACGAACATAGAAAACAAATATTTACAGAAGATAAAATTGACGAATATTTTTATCAAAATCTATTTCATAAACTTGTATATGAGGATTTAATAGAGAAAGATTTATTACTACAATTTATTTCTATTGGTTTGGGTCAATCTAATACAGAAGGAGGAGCAAGTGGTAGTGGTGGTTGTACCTTGGTTAAGAAGTTTACCAAGGAATTAAATGAAAATGGTAATTTAAGTGTTTTTGGATTAATCGATTGGGATAAAAGCAATAAGGAGGAAGGTAGGGTAATTGTATTAGGAAATAATAAAAGATATTGCCTTGAAAATTATTTATATGATCCACTTTTTATTTTATGTAGTGCTTCAATCATTAGTTATGATCGATTGCAGGATTTAGGTCTAGACAAATTTGTTGAAACCCATGATATAAAGTCCTTTAAACAAGAGAAACTACAAAATCTTGTTGATGGGTTATTTGTAAAAATTAAACCTAATGTAGAATTCAGAGATATAGATTCGAAATCTGATGATTTAATAGAAGTAAAATTATACAATGGATTGACGCTTCAATACCCTAGTTGGTTTCTACTTTCTGGAGGACATAGAATTAAAGATGCTTGTTTAAAAGCTTTTCCATTTGTTAACCGTTTAGGAAAAGACAGTGATTATGTATCGAGGGTAGTTATTAAAAACTATTGGTTCTTAGCTCAAGAGGTTATTGATACTTTGTTAAGATTACAAAGTATGCCTATCCATTAACTATTTATTGGATAAATACTATCAACGCATTTTTTAATTGAATTAACCACATAAATTTTATGAATAAAATCTATTTGCCCTTAGCATTTTTCGCATTACTAGCCTGCGAAACAAAACCTTCTGGAACCGCTTCAGGAGAAGATCTAGTAACTATTGATACAACTGTCGCATTAGATACTATGACTGATGCAGAAAAAGCTGCACTTGGTGTCACAAATGTATCTGAAAGTAAGCCTACCAAAGTTAGTGAAGAAGAAGTAGCGAAAGCACTAAAACCCTTGCGAAAAAGCTATGACGAGTTTAAGAAGATAGGTTGGTATTACGCTCCGAATGGTTTTCGGTATAAAAGTGATAACCAAGTATCTGCTTACATGGGCAAAGAAGGAGAAAATATTTGGTTACGATTTGTAGTTGCTTATTCAGGTGATGACTGGCTATTCGTTAAGGGCTGCAAAATCTTAACTGACAAAAATGATTATGACATTATTCCTGAAAACGATTTTGAAAGAGACAATGCAGGTGGAGACGTTTGGGAGTGGATAGATGAAACGATGACCCCAACCTACTTTAGCATGCTTGAGGACATTTCAACTTCCAAGAAGGCTAAAATTAGATACAATGGTAATCAATATTACCATGATCGAAATATTACTCAACGGGAGAAACAAGCCATTGCTACTATTTTGAAAGCATATAAAAAAGCAACTGGAAGAGATACTTATCAGTAATTTAGATGTAGTTTACTGAAAGTCAGTAGATTAACGTTTGCTTGACTTTCAGTTACAATTAGATATGTATTGACATTGGACGTCGACAATGTTGAGCAATCTATGGACGTATATTCAAATAAGCTAATCTTTAAAAGACTCCCAGATGCATAGAAATTCCGAAAGAGTAATAGAGCAATTTTTCCAGAGTTTTTACTTCCATCATATTGAAAAGGAGTACAAACGTATAGATGGTGGACCTTCAAGTGCTATGTTTTGGTTCTCAATCATGGACTTTTATAGTGGTATTTACTACATAGGAGAAACAGGCATAAAACAGTATAGATATAATGAGCAAAAAAGGGGATTCAAATTAGCTCATGATAAGGCAGTTGAGCTTTATATGAAACAGTATTTTCCTATTCTTGAAAGTGAGTATTTTAATATTCTATATAAGGTGTTTCGAAATGGAATGGTACACCAAATAGCTCCAAAGAAAGGGGACATAGATTGGTATCCTGAAAAAGCTGAACTGTTGTGGGTCGATAATTCAAATGGGAATATTATGGCATACTTGAATTTGTACAAACTTCAGGAATTGACCTACAATAGTTTTATGGCTTTTTATCAGGACGTAATTAATTCAAGATGGGATTGGCAGTGTGATAATGTCTGTAGAGAATTGATAGATAAATACGATTCACTAGAGGATGAAAAAGAACTGAAGAAAGCTTATCAAGCACTCAAAACCAAAGGTATTTCTATCTAAAAAAATCAAATTACTTCAAAATCACTTCAAAAATTTTATTTAACTATCAGAGTATCAGTATGCGTAGAGAATCCTGCTGGGATCACGGTAAAAACAGAAAGCCCTTACGAGATTCTCGTAAGGGCTTTCTGTTTTTACCTTTGTCTTGCTTAAATATTTTGTATAAACCAGATGCGGGAAGAATTTAGGATACGATCAAAATAATTTATAAGGATAACAGGTATATAATTGATAATTTATAGAACGTGCGATCAGTTAGCCTAAATACTTATAATGGCATAAATGGAGATGAATGAACATGAATAATTTAAGATATTATGATGCGAAGGTCATCAAAATAGAAATAGGAAGCTTAGATTAATCTTCCTATTTCTATTTAATACTTAGCGGAGTGTTATTAGTAATATCGTAAAGCTTAATGATATTCTATTTTAATTATATATTAAGATGTCTTAAAAATAAAAAAACCTAGATTAGAGGCGGAAATGAAATATCACCTTTAATCAAATTATTATGAAAATTAAAGTGTTTACTCTCTTTAGTATTGTTTTTATTCTTTTAGGTTGTAGAGATTATAATTCATTACAACCAACATCAATAAGTTCTGTAACCGATTTTATGAAATTTACATCTTCCGTTGATTTCAAAAATCAAATAGATAAATTGAAAACTCTTTCTCCTGAACAACTTAAGAAATGGAATGATTCTAATGTCATATTATCTATACTGGATATGAAGAATGATAATTATTCTACTGGTGGTCGTGTTAGTGTAGATTCAAGTCAACTTGCTCTATATGATGAAATGCTCGATCCGATATTTGCCTCTATCTTAAATAAAAATGGAGAATTTAGTGTAGGCGATTTGTTTATTAGAATTACTCCTGATATTGTGTTTATGAGCACCTTTGATAAAATTGATAAGGTTAGAGCACTTGATCCTTTTGCTTTTCTTAACGTTCAGCCTAATAAAACCATCATACAAGATGGTATAAAAATCGGTAGAGTATATCATGAGCGTACTTCATTAGCTGGCGGAAGAACATTATTCAATGGAGTAGATCATACCATATATGACTGGGATGATCGTCATCGTTCGGCTACAGTGATTTATAATGATAACTGGTTGATTTATAAGTCTATAGGTTGTAAAGTTAAGTTTCAGAATAAAAGATGGTGGGGTGGTTGGTGGCAAGACGATACAGATGCCTAATACATGAGTTATGACGTAGTTTATGACATATCGACATTACCTACTATTGTAGATTTAAGACATGTTTCTCCTCCTGCAAGGTCATGTACGAACTGTGGGCTTATTGATAATTATATTGATGGATCTACTTTGTCTATTGGCATTGGTGAATCAGGATTTACAGCTGATCTAATAGACAGTCCTTTTGATTTTAAATATTTTATTGCTAATAGTCAAGTTACTTGGAGAGGAAACGTTCATAGCGATGATCTTAGAGAAGATCAATAATTAGATATGGTTAAAAATATAGTTTTATCTTGTGGATTATACTTTTTAATCCTTAGCTCATGCTTTTCCCAGTCAATTCAAGTAGGATTGACTGGGTTTCAAAAAATGGGTTTTCAACAGGTTAGTCCTAGGCAAGGACTTGATGTGGTGAAAAACCGAGAAGGTAGATATTTTTCATATGGATTGGTAGCTTCCTATCAACCCACTAAGAATGGAATTGAAATTGATATGATAAATTATCCCTACCGGATTGCTATGCTTTTTAAAAATAGTTTTTCGGATTATATTAATCCTAATAATTTGACGTTGCTATCGGTTTTATATCGAAGGGAATTGATTAACCAGGCTAATAAAAAATTTAAAATATATGCTTTAGCCGGAGCTGGGGTAGGGAACTATCGGTATCTAAATGTACAGCAGGGAACGAGTTACATTAAGGATGGTAACGGGAATATTCTTTTCTCTTCAAATTTAAAAACGGAGAGTGACTATAGAAGCACTTTAACCCTATTCCCACAGGTAAGACTAGAGTTAGAGAAAAAAATATTTGCATCCTTATACTTGTCTTTGTATGGGCAGTATACAGTCAGGAATATTCTCAGTTCAGTTCCTTTAGAGAAAGGTTCTTATTCATTTTACAATCAAGGGCAATCAGGAAGTGGGACTATTGCTAACTATGGCTCAGGCTATCAAATTGGATTACAGGTGAAGTATGGTTTCAAATGGTTAGATAAGCTAAAGTAGATTTACAACAATCCTATTCTCAAAATAGGTGAAAAAGAATTCTCTTGTTATGGGTGCTTAGTGGAGCGTCACCAGTAACGGCGGGTTTCTTTTTTAATAGTTCGTAATGCTGCCAGGCTAAACATTGTTTGCGGTATCAATAAGTTAGAACTGAATGGCCCTAACTATCCTCTCTAACTCACTGAACGCTCTTGATTGAGCTTGGGGGCAATCTTTTCTAATCAAGAGCTAATGGGAATGGCAAGTAAGTTTCTTCGCTTCGCTCTGGATGACAGGTTGAAGACAGAACAACTCCCATAATTATCTTCTCGAAAGGGACCTGATTAGAAGTTATTAATTCCTGTACTAGAGACCTCAGTACTATTCTGATAGTGAGATAATTAAAAAGTATAACCAATAAATATTCTAACTTATTTATCTCTAACCCTTGACAAATGCATTTATCCTGCCTATTTTTGCATCCCGTTTGAACGAATAAGCTTTCGTCAAACAAAGAAAGGCCTCCTTAGCTCAGCTGGTAGAGCAACTGACTTGTAATCAGTAGGTCATTGGTTCGATCCCGATAGGGGGCTCTTAGTTAACAAAAGGTTACGAAGTCATTCGTAACCTTTTGTTTTATACCTTTCTTATCCATTTATTTACTTAGAGCTTAAAATAAGGTATTCAATGGGTCTTTTGCTTTCGACAGGTGTCAAGCCTAATTTTTGAAGTCCTTCCAGTAAGCTTTGCTTTTTGTCTTCCAGGCGTAGTTCCAGATTCAAATCATATTGGTTAAAGTAGTCGGTCTCATCCAATACGGGACGTCTGAGTGTTATTTCAGTATAATTTCGTAAAAACTTCGATGGGAACTCCGGTGGATTGGAGCCCTCTGCCCCTATAACTCATAGAGTACGGTTTATTTGAAGAAGGAATAGCAGTTTTATCTTTGCGTCTGACTAGCAGATAAACGGATACGGTATTTAGTTGCAATTCAGCATGGATTGGTAATCTTTCATTATCAGTCAGATAAATCCAGTACCATATAACTAGAAACTGATTACTACTAAGCTATTCTACGCATTTGGAACGGAGAGACTTCCTTTGGAATAGTAAATTCCAAACCATTCGCTTTGGAATTTTATTTTGTACTTTATTGGTATTTTAAAAATTTATTCTTCAGAAAGGATATTATACAATAATTGTGTACTATAAAAAGAACCTTTAGTAATTTAAGTACTTCGCATTAGGGATTCTGTATTTTATGCTCCAATGGTGATTTATTTGCGAGTTCTTTCATACAAAATGCCCCTGATTACCATGTGTTTGAGAAAAGCCTATATCCCTCTGTTTTTATTACCCTTCGCGTCTTCAGTACTGGCTCAGAAGCAATTGCCAGAGAAAACGTCCATGCAGATTGACCGCCCCTGGAGTGCTGCTTATGATATACGTTCGGACATTGCTATGCTTTATACCATGGATAGTACCTTTAACTACCGGGCACAGTCCTGGCGGGAGAAGGGCTATAATCTGCAATTCATGACGGGAGTATCCTGGGGTAATTATCAGGACTATTTCCACGGAACATTCGACGGTAAAACTCACGAAGACGATGTACAGACGGATCGCGAGGGGAAACCCATTTTACACGGTGTGGATGTGCCTTATATCGTACCTACCGAGTCTTATATCAGTTACCTGAAAGCTCAGGTCAAAAAAGCGATTGACCAGGGCGTCTCGGCTTTGTATCTGGAAGAACCCGAATTTTGGGCTCAGGGTGGGTATAGTCCTTCTTTCAAGAAGGAATGGCAGGCGTATTACCAAACGCTTGGCAGGCCCAGCATGAATCACCCGAGGCGACGTATCTGTCTTCCAAACTGAAATATCATCTGTATTACCGGGCTCTTCAGCAAGTGTTTCTCTATGCGAAAGAATATAGCGAGAGCAAAGGCACGCGTATCAAATGTTACGTACCCACGCATTCGCTGCTGAATTATTCGGCTTGGCAAATTGTGAGTCCCGAGGCGAGTCTGGCGAGTTTACAGGGAATGGATGGCTATATCGCTCAGGTCTGGACGGGCACGTCGCGGGTGCCAAACTATTTTAATGGTGTCAAAAAGGAGCGGGTTTTGAGAATGCTTTTCTGGAATATAGCTCCGTAGTATCCATGACGGCACCGACGAAGAAAACGGTATATTTCCTGACCGACCCCATCGAAGATGGCACCCGTAGTTGGGACGATTACAAGCGGAACTACGAAGCGACTTTTACGGCTGAATTAATGTTCCCCAGTGTGGATCATTTTGAGGTCATGCCCTGGCCACACCGGATTTACCTAGGAAAGTATCAGGTGGGAGATAACCCCGAGCCGCAGTCCATTTCTCCGGCTTATGCCACGCAAATGCAGGTGATGATTAACTCGCTCAATGATATGCCTGCTTCGACGAATAAAGTAACGGGTAGTCAGGGGGTCTCGGTGTTGCTGGGTAACTCCATGATGTTCCAGCGATTTCCGACGCATCAGGGGTATGAAGATCCACAGCTATCGAATTTTTACGGCATGGCTTTACCGCTCTTTAAACGTGGCATTCCGGTGGATCTGGTACACATGGAAAACCTGAGTTACCCTGAAGCTTTGCAAGGCACGAAAGTACTCATTATGTCATACGCCAACATGAAACCTTTTGCGGCAAGTGTGCACGAAAAGCTGGCGGAGTGGGTAAAAGGGGGAGGCGTACTGGTATATTATGGACGGGATACGGATGCCTTTCAACACGTGCGGGAATGGTGGAATACGGGTGATAACCAGTATAAAACGCCCCTCGAGCACCTGTTAAAACTCATGAATGTACCCGTAACGACGAATGACGCTTCGTATACTTATGGTAAAGGGAAAGTGTTTATAACCAAAGTGGACCCGAAGGAGCTGGCCATGCAGCCGGGTCGGGATGAGGCTTTTATCCAGCAGATTCAGCAAGCCTACGAAGGCGATGCAAAGGCAGGAACGCTGAGGTTTAAAAACTCGTATCAGCTTGACCGGGGGCCGTATACGCTGGCGGCGGTGATGGATGAGCATCCGGATAAAACGCCCTTAACCATTCCTGGGCCAGTGATTGACTTATACGATCCAAGTTTGCCGGTGCTGGCTTCTAAAGTAGTTCAGCCCGATCAGCAGGCTTTTGTGTATCGATTGAAGGGAATTTCGAAAAAGCCTCAGGTATTAGCGGCGGCTTCCCGAGTGTATGATTTTAAAGTAGGTTCGAAATTTGTCAGTTTCCTGACAAAAAGCCCTTCGCAAACGAATAACGTCATGCGGATAAGTCTGCCGAAAAAACCGCAGACGATTACGGTTCTGCATCAGAAGAAGGCCTTACCTTTTGAACAAAACTGGGACGAAGCAACGCATACGCTGTTATTAAAATTCGAGAATTTTTCGGAAGGGGTAATGGTAGAAATTAAATATTAACGTTTAGAGCGGCTTGCTTTCTAAAGCAAGCCGCTCTAAATATCCTCATCGTTGATGAGATTTAGCGAAACGTTCTTAATAACTGTTGTAAAAAGATGTTTTGCCAAAGCGGCGTTTTACTTGAGCCTAACTAACGTCGGAGGATAGGCAGCAGAAAGTCCCCATTTCTCCCTTCATCGCTACAAAATCCACTTTTCGTCTCTACTACACTTCTTATTGAAGAGGATTGTTAGTATTTTTAGCTCATCACCTCTATAAAATTCTTCTTCCCTCATGAAGCACGTTTTCCTGGGTTTACTGGCTGCTCTGCAATTAGCTACGGTGGCTCATGCTCAAAATTCTCAGCGTCCGGCGGCGACTCCTACCGAAAAACCCGCTCCGAAAGACGATAAATCTTCTGCTCAAAGCCTGAGCCTGAATCTGGATTCTCAGGTGGTCACGAAGGGAGAAGTTACCATCAAAGGACATAAAGTGCCTTATAAAGCCACCGTTGGAACTATCCCGGTGTGGGACGAAGAAGGCAAACCCGCCGCAGGCGTTTTCTTTACTTATTTTGAACGCTCCGACGTTACGGATCGCTCGTCGCGGCCACTGATGATTTCCTTTAATGGGGGCCCCGGCACAGCTTCGGTCTGGATGATGATTGGGTATACCGGTCCTCGGATATTGAAAGTGGATGATGAGGGTTACCCTGTGCAGCCTTACGGCATGAAGGACAATCCGAATTCCATTCTGGATGTAGCTGATATTGTGTACGTCGATCCGGTTAATACGGGTTTCTCGCGTCCTGCCAACAAAGATGTCCCTGCGGCGAAGATGTTTTTTGGGGTGAATGCCGATGTGAAGTATCTGGCTGACTGGATTAATACCTTCGTGAGTCGCTACAATCGCTGGGCATCGCCGAAGTATCTCATTGGCGAAAGTTATGGCACCACTCGTGTGTCTGGACTTGCTTTGGAGTTACAAAGTCGTCACTGGATGTATTTGAATGGCGTTATTCTGGTATCGCCTACGGATCTGGGTATCAAACGCGAAGGCCCCACGGAAGGAGCTTTGACTTTACCCTACATGGCCGCAACGGCCTGGTATCATAAAGCTCTGGCAGCAGATTTGCAGAAAAAAGATCTGACGGAGGTGTTACCTGAGGTAGAAAGCTTCACCATCAACGAATACCTTCCCGCATTGGCCATGGGAGGCTCAATTTCTGAACAGAAAAAGAAGGAAATTGCGACGAAAGTAGCCCGTTATTCCGGTTTATCTGAGAAAGCAGTATTGCAGCAGAATCTGGATATTCCAACCAATTATTTCTGGAAAGAATTACTGCGGGATAAAGGCTATACCGTAGGCCGTCTGGATTCACGTTACCTGGGCATCGATGTAAAAGATGCTGGAACCAGCCCTGATTATAATGCCGAACTGACTTCGTGGTTGCATTCCTTTACTCCGGCCATTAACCAGTACCTCCGCGAAGAACTGAATTATAAGACTGATCTGAAGTATTATATGTTCGGCCCAACGTTTCCCTGGGATCGCACAAACGATCATACCGGCGAAAACCTACGTGCAGCGATGGCCCAGAATCCGTATTTGCACCTGCTGGTTCAATCGGGTTATTACGACGGAGCTTGCGATTACTTCAACGCTAAGTATAACATGTGGCAAATCAACGCCAACGGCAAGCTAAAAGACCGGATGAGTTGGGAAGGGTATCGCAGTGGCCACATGATGTACCTGCGGAAAGAAGACCTCGCTACCAGTAACGAGCATTTACGCGAATTCATTAAGAAAAGTACTCCAAAAGCTGGACAGCCTGCGAAGTATTAATACCCGTTAGCAATAGAAAGAGGCCACCGGAATTTTTCTGGTGGCCTCTTCATGTAATATAACCCTCCGTAGAAAGGGACGTAAAGTACCTTAGGACCCAGTTAGTTAAGGTCCTTCGCTTTGCTCTGGATGACAGGCTTAGAGGAGATGGCGGCAGGCAGAACCTGCCTTAGGGTAGGAACGAGAGGGTATCTCGCACCAGGGGACTGGGTGGATAAATCAATTCTAACTTTCCTCTCGAATGAGACGCTCTAAAAATTCAACAAATAACCTGCTCCCTTGTCTGTTATGAATGAGTGGATAAGGCCTTTGGCTCTTTATCCGGCTTGGCATAGGCCATCCGTTGCAAGGGCTGTGTGAGGTAGTAAGCATCCAGCCCAGCCACGGTTACTGTACCCGCCTGATGATGGTTAATGAAGCCATCCTGTTCAATGAGAGGTTCGTCTACCAGCAGGGCCACTACTTCTCCAATCACCAGCGTAGTTCCGTTCAGCTCAATGTCAATCATTTCCCGTAAGTGGAGTCCCATTTTTATGGAGGACTGTTTCACAAAGGGAGCCTTTAACTCCTGAATATAAAGAGGCTCAAAGCCACAGGCTTCGAACTCAGATACACCACTGGGATAGGTAGCACTGGTTTGATGAGCTTTTTCGTACCAGTCGGGCAGAACGTTATTAAGCGTATACTGGCCGGTTGATCTGATGTTATGAAGCGTATCGTTTTCGGGTCGCTGAGGACGCATGATCAATCCAATCAACGGTGGATTTGACCCCAGATGGAAAGCAGAACTGACCAGAGCTAGATTAGTTACTCCTTCAGGACTTACGCTACCCAACATGTTGAGCGACTTGTAACCCGGTAAACTATTAATCAGGTTAATGCGGAAATACTTCTCCATTGCCGCGATATCACTGTCTCGAAAAATGGTCATGTCTATTAGTTTTTTAAATGGCCCAAGCCTCCGTCTACGCCAATAACCTGGCCCGTTATCCATGAACTTTGGTCGGAAAGTAGAAAAGTGATCAAATTACCAATGTCTTCAGGCTGCCCAATTCTTCCCAGCGGATGACGTTTGGCCGATGCTTCCTGTTTTTCAGATGTATTGAGTAAAGACTGAGCCAGTGGGGTATCCGTTAGGGAAGGAGCAACGGTGTTAACCCTGATTTTCTGAGTGACAAATTCCGCGGCCAGTGATACGCCCAACCCTTCAATGGCCGCTTTAGCCGAGGCAATACTGGCATGAAAAGGTAACCCGACTTTCGCTGCTACTGAACTAAGAAGCACAATGGAAGCACCTTTAGCTTCTTTCAGGGGTTTCAGACTTTGCTGAATTAGGGATACGGCCCCTAGGACGTTTAGCTGATAATCCTGCAAAAAGTCATCTGTTGTAAGTCGGCTGAAGGGTTTGAGGTTAATACTGCCTACGGAATAGACCAACCCATGTAATACGTCGGGTAAAAAGCCCTGCACAGATGCAGCGGGATCGGTTACGTCCAGGGCAAGGTGATGCACCTCAGCGGGCCATTGCTCGTGAGCGGTTCTTGAAACAATGTATACGTTGGCTCCTTGTTCATGGAGTAAGCTGACGGTCGAAAGACCAATGCCCGAGCTTCCGCCTGCGATCAGGATATTTTTTCCCTGTAAATTCATGTGGGGCAGAGATGAAATGGTGTTTGCGTAGAAAAGCAATGCATTAACCCGCGATGGGAAGCATTGTTTAGCTAATTTGGGTGGAGTATATCTAACGGCAGGTGGAACCTGCCTTATTGATAGAAACGAGATAGAATCTCGCACCAGAGGAGTTGTTTCGGTTATCTCTGACCGAGGTTAGCAAGCCAGTTTTGATTGGTGAAAGATTTCCCCGGATGAAATCCGGGGAAACGTATATTTAACCCCGCTGGGGTTGTTAACATTGTTAAAATAGATTTACAGCAGAAAACCCCGGAGGGGTTAAACATGGATAGCCCCGGATGAAATCCGGGGAAGAAACCAAATAAGCTCCTCTGCTTCACTCTCGATGATAGATGGTAGCAAAAAATCTTTCTCTAACGGTCCTCCAAAAGGGGAGAGGCTTATAAATCTTTCCTCGCTTACTCATGGTTAAAGATACCCTCTCGTTCCTACAATCACGGCAGGTTCCTACCTGCCTCTTCTAAGCCTGTCATCCAGAGCGAAGCGAAGGAACTTACGGGTCTTTCCATATACTTTCAGTCAGGTAAGGTTATACTAAGACTAGGTAAGCTCTCTCCCTGCGTTCGAGAAGACAGCTGTGGGAATTCGTTTATACTAAGGTCCGTCGATTATATAACTCTAGACAATTCCTTGATCTTTAGAAAAATATACATTTCAACAGCCCATAAAAAAAGCGACCTTCAGCAATGCTGAAAGCCGCTTGACTTCTCCAAACACAAGACATTATTTCATGCCAATCAAATCCTTGTTTTTCAGGTATTTCTGAATGGTAGCTTTGATTTCGGCTTTGTTAGCAGCGGAAGCTTTGGGTGCTTTCAGATAGGCACTCGCCAGAGCATCGAGGGATTGATTCAGGCTTTTACCGTCTACTTTTTTCTCTAGTTCGATGCCTTTTTTCTGGGCAATCAGGTCACCCCAGACGTTACGAACGTCCACCCAGAAGGTACGATTGGTTTTCCACCATTCTTTGGCAGAATTGCAGGCGGCGTCTTTTACGCGATGGTAATCGTTAATGCCTTTTTCGTAAGCAATTACTTTTTCGCCTTCGGGTGTGCGTAAGATTTTGCCATTGTCCTGATCGTGAAGGTAGCCGTAATCGGTAATAACGATCTGGTTGCCACGACGCATGACGTTGTAATCATTACGCGTAGTATACTCGCGGCGGGGCAGGGGGGCGTCTGTGGTGTTTTCCCACACGTGACGACCATCGGCGTGGAACCAGGTCGCTGAGCCTTCGTAACGTGGACTGTCATCTACTTCAAAAACTTGTTGTGACCATTGACCTTTGGCTTCGGAAGTGGGTAATGATTTGTATTTCCAACTGGCCTCTTTGTCGTAAGCAAGCAGATCGGTATTCTGGAATTTCCAGTCTTCCCGCCAGTGTTTGATAATCGTGCTATCGTTAATAACCAACAAGTGCATCAGCACCAGCTTGTTAGGCGTTTCTTCGTCCACGAAAACATATTCAAGAGCTCCCATTTCTTTCCGTTCCTTGAACTTGTATTCAGGATTGGGGGAGAATGTCTCGGCGTATTTGAATGTAATGGCGTGACAGCCACACTGCCCTTTGATGGCCTGAATGTCGGCGGATTTTTGAGCAAAAGCTGAGCTAAATAAACCGCCTAAGGTTAGGGTAAGTAAGATTCGTTTCATTAATAAACAATTTTAGATGGTTGCTCAGACACGGGTACTGACTCAGGGGATTTCATCCATTTCCAGGATTCGAGGGTTAATAAAGAACTCATGATCATCACAAACGTGAGTAATAAAAGTTGCGAAGGGTCCCCTTCCTTAAGCTCGCCCACGACGTGGCTGATATGAGCCAGCGTGAATGGAACGCTCAGAAAGAAGTTTACCCTCCGCCACGCGATAGATTGAAGATAAAGCAGGCTTACCGCCCAGATGAGCGGAAAAATTTCGAAGATAAAGCGTATGATTACCAGCGAAGTAGGCTTTTGGCCATTCGCCCCTTCCTGTACGATATTAATTCCGTAAAACAGATCGCCAACGTGAAAATTGAAGTGCAAAATCATGCATATCGTCGTCAGAACCCAGAAAAATAAAATGCGTAAACGGGAAAGGGTGATCATTGGGGATAGGTGTTTAAAATACGTTGAGCTTCTACAATCAGGCTGACTTCTTCCATCATGCTGATGAGTTCTTCCAGCTCGTTTTCGGAAAGAATGATACTTAAGTTCAAAACTGGCGAACGCATCAGTAATTCCTTGCCGTGGCTGGTGGGGAAATACACCAGA
Organism: Siphonobacter sp. SORGH_AS_0500; assembly: GCF_002838835.1. Classification (GTDB taxonomy): domain Bacteria; phylum Bacteroidota; class Bacteroidia; order Cytophagales; family Spirosomataceae; genus Siphonobacter. The sequence goes on along the minus strand of NZ_NHPP01000020.1, from coordinate 58,184 downwards.
TTAGAACGTTCATGTAGCATTTCCAGAAAATACTGATAGTCATCTCCGTTGAAAATCAGCAGGATATTGTTATAGGCGACGTTGTAAGTAAGACAGCCTTCACAATAGCCAATGTATCCATTGGGATGCTGCGTGAGCGTTCGGAAGCAGTGATCTTGGTGCATAAAAGCCAGTTTTGAGCGTGATGACTAACAATCGGATGGGCTTATTTCACGGCCAGTAGCTGACAATGAATATCCAGTTTCTTCAAGGCTTCAGCAATGCGTTCAGGAGCAATCCACTCACTGAATACTTCAAGTGAATGACTAATGAAATCCACGCTGAAGCGGGTAATGCCGAGTGGAGCCAGTGTTTCTTTGATGAGCTGAATTCCCAAAGGCGAATCCAGATTGGTTTGAAAGCTGATTTGTTTCATTGTAGTAGAGTTGAATAAGGGAATGTTCAAGTAAAGGGTACTACATGTTTAAAAACCACTTCTTTTATTTAGACTAAATATAATTAATGCAAATGTGCATGATACTTTTTTTCTGGCAAGCTCTTTTCATTAAAACTTTAGAAAAAGTGCTTTGGGTAACCCCGGTACCATGGATTTTTTAATTAAATAGCTAATTATCAGTAAAGTAACCAGAGTAATAGGAATGTGTATCAGGAAATGAGTAGGCAGTAAAGAAAACACAAATTATTTTATTTAGAATGATTATAAATAAAATAACTCTGTTACATTTGTTGCGGGGAAGACAATCCCACATTTCAGACACAACCTAATAAGCCTTATGAAAACATTACTTTTTCGGACAAACATTGATTGTCCATCCCGATTGGCTCAGGCTTCGTATGGTCTGGATGGTCTGCGGGGGCGTTATTACCGCTATAGTGTAGATCTGTTGGAAGCGAATCACCTACTGACCATCGACACGGAGAGTTTACAGTCACAGGAAATCATTCAGGCCATGCAGAAAAAGGGAATTACCTGTAAGGAATTCAGGCCTGCCAAGAATACAAATCAGTATGCAAACTTCTAAACAAAAAACGCTCAACTGAGCGTTTTTTGTTTAGAATCAGATGGTATCGTGAAGCGTAATAAACAGGTTAACCTGGCCGAAACGCTCGATTGCTTTCTGTTTATAAAGGGAAGGCTCTTCTGAGTTAGAGCCTACTTCATAGGCCAGATCATCGCCATTTCCCACGCCGAGTCGATGCAGAGCGGTTTGTAGAGCTTCTTTATCTTCATCGACCAAAAGAATTTTTGCTCCCTGTTCGCGAAGAATTTCTGCCAGGGTTGTAGCTACGCTTCCGGCTCCTCCGGTGATTACAGCCACTTGATTTTCTAGTTTTTTCATAAAAGCAGATTAATCTGGGTTGATGGTTATTTTTCTTTTTTGACTTCTTCGGTAATCACTTTCTTCATTTTCCGAAGGCCTACTTCCGGCACCGCCAGCCATTTCAAGCTGGCTACCATACCTGCAATGTTGGTGTGGTTCTGATGGCGGGCTTTCCAGGCATTCCAGGTTTGTACAAACGCACGATCTTTCTCTTCAAAATGACCGCGATTAACAATTTCTTTGAGGGTATCGTAACTGTCGTTCCCCTGCGTATTGCCGCCTTTTTTCCAGATTTGGGGATGATTCTGACGAATATCTTCAGCGTAATCCAGCAGCTTTTTCATCGACTGGGTTACCTTCGGAAGTCTTGTAGTTGCTGTAGCCATAGCTCTCTTTTTAAAACGCTAGACTCAAAAAACTCGTACCTCTAGTATAGAACGAAGCCTTAACTCTTTTTAACACGCAGATAATTAAAGCTTTAAACCTCAGGCACGAAATTTGAGTCATAGGAAGAAAATAGCTGAAGCCATGAAAAAATTATTGATCATAGGAATACTAGCTCTCGGCAGTTTGCTGACGGGCTGTTCGTCTCGGGTTTATTCAGATGGATATGGATACAATAGCGGATATTACGGTCCCTATTATGGCCCATCGTACGGATACCGGCCTTATTACCGGCCCCGGGTTTATAGAGCTCCCGCTCCTCGGGTATACCGAAAAAACTGGAACCGGAATTATAACTATCGACCCGCACCAAATGGTGGAAGAAGAAATGATTCATTCCGGGGGAATCGGGGTGGCGGGCCCAGAACCAGAGGACCGAGGTAAAAAAGAAAGCGGCAGGAATTTGATTCCTGCCGCTTTCTTTTTTACTATACCTATAAACTACAGAGCCGCTACTTTGTCCAGAGCTTGCTTGAAGTCAGCTACCAGGTCATCGATGGCTTCCAGCCCCACGGCTACCCGAACCAACCCGTCGGTAATGCCTACCTCAGCTCGTTCTTCCTTACTCAATTTTGAGTGCGTTGTGCTGGCAGGATGCGTCAGAATTGTACGGGTATCACCAAGGTTAGGAGAAATCGAAGCAATCTCCAAATGCTGCGTAAGGGCGTTTACTGCCGCAAAACCGCCTTTGACTTCCAGAGTCAGGATGGCTCCGCCGTACTTCATTTGCTGCTTGGCTAAGTCATACTGAGGGTGGCTTTCGAGGAAGGGGTAATGCACTGCTGCTAATGCCGCGTTACCCTCCAGAGCACGAGCCAGCGTCAGAGCATTTTCGCTGTGAGCACGCATCCGTACGAATAAGGTTTCCAGACTTTTCGATAGAACCCAGGCGTTAAAGGGTGACATCGCAGGGCCGGTATGACGAGCAAAAAAGCGAATGGGTTCAATCAGGTCTTTACGGCCTACCAGAATACCGCCCAGTACACGACCCTGACCATCCATATATTTGGTAGCCGAGTGCATAACCAGATCAGCCCCTAACTCAATTGGGTTCTGAATAACGGGCGTTGCAAAGCAGTTGTCTACCGCCAGAGCTACGTTCTGTTTTTTGGCGATGGCTGAAAGAGCCCGTAAATCCGTCAGCTCCAGACCGGGGTTTGAAGGACTTTCGCAGAAGTAGAATTTTGTATTTTCCTGCGTAGCAGCTTCCCATTGTTCAAGATTATGGCCATCTACGAAAGTGGTCGTAACACCCCATTTGGGCATAATCTTGTTCAAAATCTGAATGGCCGAACCAAACAGAGCTTTCGAAGCCACGACATGATCGCCTGCTTGCAGACTTCCCGCAAAGGTTGCGAAAATAGCCGCCATTCCAGAGGCAAAGGCAATGCCGTCTTCTCCGCCTTCCAGCAGACAAACTTTAGTAATGAATTCGTCGACGTTAGGGTTTGAATAACGCGAGTACACATTCCCCGATATTTCATCGGCAAACATCGCCCGGCCCATTTCGGCGTCCTCGAAGGTAAAGCTGGAGGTTAAGTATAAAGGAACAGAGTGTTCACGATTTTGAGAGCGTTCGGCCTGTGCCCGAATCGCCAGCGTTTCTTTAGATGCCATGTATGCGAAGAAATTCGTTGGATTCAATTTTCTGCCTGCAAAGTTCGAGATTTAGTATATAAAACAGGTAATTATCTTTTAATTTGGAAAACAAATCTATACAATGAGTAATAAGCAGTAGATATGTTTGGTGAGTAATGAGTTTTTAAATCCTTATTAGAAAAATATTCTATGGAAAATCTGGATGAAATTGATCGACAGCTTCTGACAATTCTTCAGAGGGATGCTTTTGTCTCGAACAAAGAACTTTCGCAACAGGTAGGCTTATCCCTGACTCCCGTGCACGAACGGGTCAAACGTCTGGAACGGGATGGGTATTTAAAGAGTTACGTGGCCTTGGTGGACCGCAAGAAAATTGGTCGGGAACTGGTGGCTTTTTGTCAGGTATCACTAAAAGAACATACGCAGGAGTTTATCCGGGAATTTGAGGCAAAAATCGGTAGTTTACCGGAAGTAATGGAGTGTTATAATATTGCCGGGCCATATGATTATCTACTGAAAGTGGTGGTAAAAGACATGGACGATTACCGTCGTTTTGTGGTGGAGCAACTGGCAGCTCTAGCCCATATTGGCGGGCCGCAGAGTGTCTTTGTCATGGCCGAAATTAAAGTTTCAACTATATATGACCTATAAAAGATGAGTTGATCCATTTACAGATAAATACAATAGCACTTTACCTTCTGTTTTAGTCAGTTCAACCTATCTGAAGGCAGTTTCGCCCTCCGGTCTATGCATTCTGCTTTTGTAGTTTCTACAAATTTGTCAAATGGACAAAAACGAACGGAACCTCTGCTGGTATTCGGCATTATTCATTACGCTGGTGATTAATTCAGCCCGATTACTGGCTTTGCGTGAGAATGGAATCATGGCCCGGTACTGGCAGTTTAACGTAGCTGAATACAGCTTCCAATTTCTGTTCAACTATGGGTTCTGTATCGTATTATTCACGCTCAATTTAGGAAACAGAGAATTTCTGGCCGGCTACCGAAAAAGGGGACAATTAGGCTTGTATTACTTCTTCAATGCTCTTGTCGTTATTTTCTTGATTGGCTTAGGCAGTATAAGTCAACGCATACTCTTTCCAAATGCTCATTTACATGGCTTGGTGTTGAAAGGCTACATAACACGGTTTCTGTTAAGTACGATATTGGTAGCTATTAGTGTACGCTTGTTATTACTAATACGCGAAAGCCAAAAGAAAGACTATGCGAATGCACAGTTGAAAGAAGCGTATTACCAAGCTCAGTTAGCCTTACTGAAAGGACAGCTTGACCCGCATTTCCTGTTCAATTCACTAAGCACTTTGTCAGGGATAGTGAGAGAAGATCCGGTACTTGCTCAATCGTATATCCTACACCTGTCCAAAGTGTACCGCAATACGATCACCAATACTGAAACAGCATTGGTTCGAGTTTCTGATGAGCTGACTATCATTCATTCGTATGCTCAGTTGATTTATATGCGACTCGAAGAAGCTTTCTGTCTACAGATAGAGGTTAGTTTGGAGGCACAGAATGCCTGGTTGCCTCATCTTTCTTTACAACCTTTGCTGGAAAACGTAGCCAAACATAATATAGCCACCCGAAAAAAACCTTTGGTAGTGACTTTCTGCGATGAAGATGGCTGGCTGATCATCCGTAATAACCATCAGCCCTTAATCAATGCAGGTTATAGTACGGGTACTGGATTGGTAAACCTAAATGAGCGTTTTCGCTTACTTACAGAACGTGAAATCGAGATTGAGCGTACAAATGAATGGTTCATCGTTCGGTTGCCTTTACTAAAAGGAGCCCGGAGTTTAGCCAAAGAAAAATAATACTAAAAGCTATCAGTCATAAATGAGCAGATAAGATGATATGAACAGATTACGAATCGTGATAATAGAAGACGAAGCAGTTACTGCACGCAATTTAGCCCACTTGCTAAGGGCCATAGAAGCCAAGGTACATATCATGGCTCTGTTACCGAGTATAGATGAGGCTATAGATTGGTTCAAAGAAAACCCGGCTGAATACGATCTGATCTTCTCTGATATACGACTAACAGATGGACCGTCTTTTGCGATCTTTGAGCAAATCCCGATTGACAGACCCGTTATTTTTGTAACGGCCTATGACAATTATACCATTGAAGCTTTTAAAAATCAGGGTATTGATTATATCCTGAAACCTTTTGATGAAGAGGAACTTCGCCGGGCCCTCAGTAAATTTTACAAGCTCGTTCACGCGGTGGAATCTATGGCCGGGCAATTGAAGCGGCCAGTTCTATCGGACCTATTCCATCAGTCAGCAAAATTTTACCGAAAATCTTTTCTGATTAATTACCGTAACAAGCTTATTCCCATAGAGTCAGCCCAAATAGCGTGGTTCTATACTTCCAACGAAGTGGTCTATCTACAAACGATGCATAATCAGCAGTTTACCAGTGAAGAGACGTTGGAACAACTGGAACAACAACTCGACCCAGAGCTATTTTTTAGGGCCAATCGACAATACATCGTTAACCGCCGCAGCATAAAGGAAGTCGAATATTATTTCAATGGAAGACTTTTAGTAAAACTTGAGCCTTCCGCTCCAGAACACGTGCTCATTAGTAAGGCACGGGCTACGAGTTTTAAAAACTGGATGAATTATTAACGGACTTATCAAAGGTATTTATAGATCGGGCTTTTTTCTGTTTCTCCATTCTTTCCGCACAGAGTCCACCACGTTATTAAGATCATTCGCCCCTTCTTTAAGCAGGTTCGGCCGAATCATTAAAAACAACTAGATCATAACGATCCATCTTTGCATCATTACTCACCTAAACAAATCTCAACGTGAAAAATGTAAGCAAGATAGCTGCCTTTCTGGTGGTTTGGGTCATTAGCAGAGGCATAGGGTCCGCACAGGATTTTGCAAAACTAAAAAATAAATCCCCTGAGGAAAAAGCCCAATGGCAGACCGAATGGATGAAAAAAGAACTGAACCTCTCGGAAAAGCAATTCAGTCAGATACAGGTAATTAATCTGAAATACGCCCTAGAAAATGATTCCATGTTAAAAAATGAGGAAAGTAAAATAGCCAAACTCAGGCAATGGAGAACCGGACAAAAGGAAAAAGAGAAGGAGCTGGGAAAGGTTTTCTCCAAAGAACAATTCAAACAATACCAAGCCATTCAGAGCGAAATAAAGGAAGAATTGAGAAGCAGAAATCAACTGAAAAAAAAGTACTGAAAATGAGAATCGTCGTCTTTGCACTGATTACCATATGGCTTTCCAGTACAGCTTGCTCAAAGGATAGCGAAGGAAAAAATACGCAATCTGATGTGCCGGATAGCACTTTGCGGGGGCCTATACAAAAACCTACGTCTGGATACGGTGCCGAGGGATCCTATAAGGTTGCTGAAATAGCCTTCACTAATCCTGAATATACGGATACTCAGGTATCCATTTTTTATCCTCAGGGCATTACCTCACCTAGGGCCACTATATTTTTTTCTCATCCTTTTGGGGGAGAGGATAAAAAATACAATATAGAATTATTCAAATTCATTGCTAAAAAAGGGTACGTAGTGGTTTTTGTACCCTACCGTACCGTAGACACGGGTAAAGAGCACCGTTATCAGACACTTTGGGAGGGATTTGTTAAGGCAGCGACCGATTATCCAGCTATCATTGATACGCAAAAAGTGGGTTTTATGGGGCATTCTTTTGGGGGCGGAGCCAGCATTGACCTGGCCTATAAAGCTTTTACGGAAAAAAACTGGGGAACAAAGGGCCGTTTTTTATTTATTATGGCTCCCTGGTATAGTTTCAATTGGGATAGTGAACGTACTACTCAACAGCAATTACTGAATTTTCCCGCTAATACTCAAATGATTACTCAGGTGTACGATGAGGATATAATCAACGATCATCGCATGGCCATTGACATCTATAAGAATATCCGTATTGAGGAAAGTGAAAAGGATTTTATTTATTTCAGATCGTCAACTATAGCAGGCTACACGTATACTACTGATCATGTCATGCCTAGTTCACGTAAAGCCTTTGATGCCTTGGATTACTACGGAGTTTATCGTTTGCTGGACGCTATGATGGATTATAGTTTCAACCATAGCCCAGCGGGTAAAAAGATTGCTTTAGGCAATGGTTCCCTTGCTCAGATAACCATGCCTAGTTATCATGGACAAACAATGGCTCCACTGGAAGTAACGGATTCCCCCGTAGCTAAGTACCCGCAAAGTAAATACCAATTCCCCTGTAGCCGTACGACTAATCCACGAGTAAACTATTGCGAGTAAGACACGAAAGACAATGACATAAAGCTTTATTAAATATTATGTAATTGTTAAGATTAATAGGAATGAGAAAACAATTTGATAACGTGCTGTACTTTTGCAGCGTTTTCAACATTCCCAATAAGTGAACAAGATACTGGTACGTATTGGACTGACCGTCAGTCTATTCATTAGTGTGCAACTCGCTTCGCACGCCCAAACTTCCCTCACCTCTCCGGCTCCCTGGGGTTCCTGGTTTATCGGAACCGTCGTTCTTCCTGGCGGTGAGAAAAAATGGGGCGGTTTCGCGGAAGTTCAGTTTCGAAGTAACGCCCTTTTTCAGCAGGTTTTCTACAACGAATTAAAAGGAGGAGTTACCTACGACATCAATAAAAACTTCACCGCCGCCATTGCTGGAGGACGTTATGCTACGTATGATTATAAGGAGTTATCCGATGGGCCACTCAACATTGAAGGCCGTTTGTGGGAGCAATTCACGATTAATCAGTATCTATCCCGACTTCGTTTTGAACATCGGTATCGCGTCGAACAACGCTGGTTTAGTTTTCGGGACGGAACACATCCGTATCGGAATCGGATACGTTATCGGCTCAATATGTTTATTCCGCTTAATAACTCAAGTCTGAAAGAAAAAACGTATTTCATTTCCATCTTCGATGAGATATTCCTTAATCCCATTGGGCCAACTTTTGAACGAAATCGTCTGTTTGCGGGCCTAGGTTACCAGGTGAACAAGCACGTAACGGTTCAGTTAGGCTGGGTGAATCAGACCAATTATAGTCCGGCTACGTTTGATCAGGGCATCTTTAAGCCCATCGCCCATTCTGGAAAGAATAATGTTTTCATTTCGCTAAACTATCGTCTCAATAGTGTGGCTTCAGAAAAACTTCCTTCGCAAGTCGATTAATCCTAGTCGCATAGCATAAAAAATCCGTTCGTAGCACTTACGAACCGGGATTTTTTATGCTTAGGAATCAGCAATTAGTGATCGCCGAAACGTTTTTCTCCGGCGGGAATTCGCACCGCCAGTTTGTTTTGTTTGAGTGGCAAAGGGCAGGTAGCGTATGGCGTAAACGCACAGGGAGGATTGATAGCCTGATTAAAATCCAGAATGGTATTGCCCTCCGCATCAGGCTCTTCCACGTAAATGAAGCGGCCTGATCCATAGGTTTCGGTTTTATTGGTAGCGTCACCAAATACAATGAAAAGCTCACCTTTGCCCGTAGCATCCAAACGGTACGTTTTTCCGTTGAGTTTGAATACCAGCGTGCCCGCTAGTGGTTGCTCTGAAGTCTGACCAATCATGTTTACGATAGAAACGGTGGTTGGCGTAGCCGGTTTTTCAAGATGAGCTTTCACCCGATACGTTTCATTGACGGGGTAACGCTCAATGCCATGAAAATTTTTCAGTTGTTCGCTTTCCAGATCACGCAGACGAACGCCGTATTTATCGCCGCGTTTGATAATCACCCAACGCAGCGATTGATGCTGAAGGGTAGGCACATTTCTGGAATGGTCAGAAAAAATCGTTTGAGTTGCGGTAATTTTTTCACCATTCATTAGCACCTCCGCCTGACCATCAGGCGTGAACGTGACTTCTCCATTTTTCAACTGGAAGTTCCCAATGTGTTGATCTCCAGCAGGAAAAACTATTTTATTATCCGAAACACTTCCCACGGTATTATCGCCCTCTTTGAGCCAGAAAAGTCCGGCCAGATTCAGCCAGCCGTTTTCCTCTTTCAAAGAGTTAATCCGTTTCTGATGCCAGGCTTCAAGTTTAGCTTTATAAGCTGGGTCTTCCGAAGCGGGCGTAAATGAAGCCAGCGACAGAACAGTGAAAAGAACGATGATAGATCGATAAGTCATGGGCGACTACCTATTTTGATTTGAGAGACGAAGATACTTTAATATCTATTAATTATATAGATTATGTGTGTTAAGAAGTTTAAAATTTTGTAATTGCTTTTCTGTTAGTAGTTTACGCTTTACGGAGTATAAAAAAATACTTATCAATGGAATATCTCTAAATACTTAGATATTTTTGTGATGATTGCCTAACCTAGTATCCTGAAGAAGACCCTTGCGGTATGATTTTTAATTCGATTGAATTTCTCATTTTCTTTCCTATAGTCGTATTTTTATATTACACCTTACCCCATCGATTTCGGTGGCTAATGTTGCTGATCGCCAGTTGTTATTTCTACATGGCATTCATTCCCATCTACATTGTCATCTTAGGTGCTACCATTGTTGTTGACTACTTCGCAGGCATCTGGATTGAGCAAAGTTCCGGGCAAAAACGAAGACTTTTTCTTATTCTTAGTTTAATCGCCAATCTCGGTGTTCTGGCCGTTTTTAAATATTACAATTTCTTCGTTGATAACATTAATTTCCTAATTGGGCCTAATCATCGGCATGTCCCCTTACTACAAATTCTATTACCCGTAGGCTTATCGTTTCATACCTTTCAGGCCATGAGCTACACCATTGAAGTGTATCGGGGCAATCAGAAAGCAGAGCGGCATTTTGGGATTTATGCCTTGTATGTGATGTTCTTTCCGCAGCTCGTAGCTGGCCCCATTGAGCGGCCACAGAATATACTACACCAGTTTCACGAAAAACATAGATTTAATTACCCAGACGTTGTAGACGGATTACGATGGATTTACTGGGGCTTATTCAAAAAAATGGTGGTAGCCGATCGGCTTAGCATGTACGTAGATCCGATTTTTGACAACCCCGGATCAAGTCAATACGGGGCTCTAGCCACCATGGCAGCAACCGCTTTTTTCTCCATTCAGATCTATTGCGACTTCTCGGGATATTCGGACGTAGCCATTGGAACAGCTAAAGTAATGGGCTTCAAACTGATGGAAAACTTCAGGCGTCCGTACATCGCTACAAACATCCAAATGTTCTGGTCACGCTGGCATATTTCCCTTTCTACCTGGTTCAGAGACTACTTGTATATTCCAATGGGGGGTAACCGAAAAGGACTGCTCAGGAAATATTTTAACGTTACTGTCGTATTTATTATAAGTGGGTTATGGCACGGAGCCAACTGGACTTACCTCATTTGGGGAGCTCTTCATTCGGTTTTTAATCTGGGCACCATGATTAGCCGGGATTTTAAACTCATTCAATTACCAAATCGCTGGTGGGTAAATTTGCTGGGTATGCTCACCACGTTTAGTCTGGTATCTTTTGCCTGGATTTTCTTTCGGGCCAGCTCAGTTGCCAACGCCTTTTCTATCATTGATACCATTTTTACCTGGCAAGGCTGGGCTATCGAATGGGAAGGATTCAGGTATTGGATACTGCGAACAGGCGATTTCAAGCCTCCTTTACGAATCATAGTCAGTTTACTGGTACTACTGGTTTTAGGCATCGGAGATCTATTGATCGAATACCGGAAGAACTATCTGCCAACAGCTGGTTTACGGATGATGCGTCCGGTACTGTATTCCTTAATGGTTATTTTCTTTCTTCTTTTTGCCTTGTTTGATACTGCCAAGCAGTTTATTTATTTTCAGTTTTAAGATTGCCTAGTATTCATATACTCACCTAACTAAATGTATTATGAAGACCTCCACCAGAAAAATCTTACTTAAAGCCAGCTTCATTTTAGTGTCCTTGTATGGATTAGGATGGGCGATTGAAAAAGTTCTTGATTTTGGTATCCGGCATAATTACGACTTCAAGCCGGCTATGGCTGCATCGGGTAATAATCCCTTTGATGTATTGGTAATTGGCCCTTCACGGGTGGATTACATGATGGATCCCAGCATTGTCGAAAAGAAAACCAATTTAAGCTGTTATGACTTTGGACTTAACGGTAATAACATTGAGCATCAGCTAGCCATGCTGAAATTGTGGTTACATTACAGTCCGAAACCCAAGTACGTTTTTCTGGAAGCGACACCCGAGTATCTGGCTACTCCCAAGCGGGGCTATTATGATTTCTCATTTGTGCCGTTTCTGGATGAAGTGATTGGACAATCGCTTCTGAAAGACAAGAATCAGAAAATTGTAGATACCAGATATATCCCTTTGCTGAAATACGCTCACTACAATTCAATTCTAGTGCCTGAAGCTATGGTTGGCTTGGGTCTTTGGCTGAGTGGTGGGGGAAGAGAATGGCAGGCCCAGAACGGATACATCCGCACACCCTATACTAAATTTGACCATACCTTTGATGAAATAAAAAGTCATAATCCTAAAGGTTATGCTCTAAAGGTATCAGGAAAACAACTACAAGCTTATCGGGAGTTTATTAATCTGGCTAAGTCCGAAGGGATTGAACTCATTGTTTATGAAGCTCCTTTGTTAAAAGAGTATACGGATTTACACACCAACCGCTCTCAACTGCTTTCTAAACTGGACGCATTATGCCAGGAAGCAAACGTGCCTTATTGGAAATTTGATGATCATCCCATTGCCCAAAGCAGAGCCTATTTCTTCAATGCCAATCACCTGAATCAGGCAGGTACGGAGCTGTTTAGTAATTTGCTGGCTAATCGAATGTTGGAATGTGGTTTAACCGAAAAAACCAGCTTTGCTTTTCGAAATAATCAAAAAGAGACTACGGAAATACACTAATCTTTTAGTATACATCAAATGCTGAACGTAGTAACCAATGAGCGCGAAATCTAGTATTTCGCCGGGCTCATTGGTTTATGTTTTCCGTTTCTTTTTTCGGGCGGAAGGGAAAAGCACATTATTCAAAATCAATCGGTAACCGGGCGAATTGGGATGAAGGTTTAAATCGGTAGGCATGCGATGGAAACCGCGTTGCCCTTCCGGGTCGTGCCCGCTGTAAAAAGTAAACTGGCCTTTGCCTAACTCTCCATAGACGTAACGATACGTTGACTGGCTCTGCCCCAAAACCAGCACTCCCGGCTTGAGCGTTTTTTTGTTAAAAGCACTGGTTTGACCGAAAAACTCCCGAATGGTAGATTCATGATTCTGGACCAGTAGGGAAGGGATAACATCCCATTTCGCCGAAAAATCGAAAAGCGAAAAATAGGTCTCATCACCCCAGCCGTATCCCGATGAGGCATTAATGCTGGAGAAAGACATGCCGGGAAAATCTTCATCTGAAACCTCCAGTTCAAAATCCTGAAAGGCAATGGTTTTGCTGAAATCCAGTTTTTGCTGAGCTTTAGGGTCCACGCCATCACCGTCGAAAACGCTGGGGACAATATCCAGACCTTCAGCGGCCAGGGCCACATCCAGCGATTCGGTTCCAGAGCACATCGCAAAAAGGTAACCTCCACCCGCACAGAATTCTTTAATCGTACGGGCCACTTCGAGTTTCAATTGCGATACTTTTTTGAAGTGATACTTCTCTGCAATGGCTTTCTGAGCTTCCAGATCAGCCGCACTCATGCGACGGCGATTGCGACCAAATTGGCCCGTAAAGTCCTCGTGGTGCAGATGAAGCCAATCGTAGAGGTGTAAATCGCCCTTTAGAATTTCTTCGTCGTACACCACTTCATAGGGGATTTCAGCGTAATTCAGCACCAGCAGTACCGCATCGGTATCTTCAAAACTGGCCTTACTGACCTTAATCGGGCTATAAACCACTATTTTTGCAGCTTTGTATAACTTGACCACGTCCATGTTCACGTCCGGATTCGTTATAGACTGAATCATGGACTGTTCTACTGACTCCGTAACGACTTCGTAGGAAACACTTCGTAGTTTGCATTCCAGTTCCAGTTCTGAGGTGTATTTCATCAGAAAACTACCGCCCCGATAATTCACCAGCCAGTCAACTTCGCGGTCGGCTTTCAACTCCCGATACGCCAGACCGTACGCTTTGAGGTGATTGGTTTGCTGAACATCCATTGGAATCAGGATAGAATTGGCCAGAAGCGAAGGGCTTAGCAATACCAGTAACGAAAAGAAAGTCCACATTTTACCCATAAGCGTAGCAGTTTCGAAATGGATATAGATCTGAAAATGGACAGGTAAGCGGGAGAGTATCTGTAAGTTACAGAATTATAAAGGAATATAGAAGTTTAGGTACGTTTGAATGAAAAGAAAAAAACAAACGAACGCAAAGACTTCATAAACGGTTTGGAACATTCTCCTAGAAAGAACCAATTTAGTATTTTATACTTAAAAATCAGTCTGATTGCTATTACATGGAACAACTCAATCCCCTGGAGTTAGCCACCGAGTTTATACACTTTACGAATAAAAACGTTTTTCTGACGGGCAAAGCCGGTACCGGGAAAACTACGTTTCTGCATAACCTTAAAAAGAATTTACTAAAGCGAATGGTAGTGGTTGCTCCGACAGGGGTTGCTGCGATAAATGCGGGTGGTGTGACCATTCACTCTTTCTTCCAGTTACCTTTTACGCCTTACATTCCCGATGGGAAAAATCAGCGGCAAACGGGATTTACCAAAGAGCGGATTAATCTGATTAAAAGTCTGGATGTGCTGGTGATTGACGAAATCAGCATGGTGCGGGCAGATGTACTGGATGGGATCGATGAAGTACTGCGAAAGTATAAAAACCGGAGCCTTCCGTTCGGCGGAACCCAATTGGTAATGATTGGGGATTTACATCAGTTATCTCCGGTAATCAGTGACGAGGAATGGGAGTTATTGCGACCCCATTATCAGACAATTTATTTCTTTGGTAGCAAAGCTTTACAGAAGACCCATCCCGTTCGGATTGAGTTAACGCATATCTATCGTCAGTCGGAACCCGTTTTTGTAGAGTTATTGAATCAGGTTCGGGAAAATCGACTGAATCGTGAAAGTTTAGATCTTTTAAATCAGCGGTATATCCCGGATTTTAAACCTGCCGACGAGGAAGGTTACATCACCTTATCGACTCATAATGCTTCCGCTCAGAAGATTAATAGAACGAAACTGGATGAATTGCAGGGTTCATTAAAAACCTTTGATGCGGAGATAAAAGATGAATTTCCGAATGCGTATCCTACGGAGTTGAAGCTAGGCTTGAAGATCAATGCTCAGGTCATGTTTGTGAAGAATGATTCCTCCCGGGATAAGTTATACTTCAACGGAAAAATCGGTAAAGTAACCCGCATCGTTGACAACATTATTTACGTCAAAGGCAAGGACGATTACGCCGAAATTGCCGTAGAACCTGTCGAGTGGACGAACGTAAAATACGTTTTGAACGAAAAAACCAAGGAGATCGAAGAACAGATCATTGGTACGTTTACCCAATACCCTCTCAAGCTGGCCTGGGCTATTACTATTCATAAAAGTCAGGGTTTAACCTTCGAAAAAGCCATCATTGATGCAAATTTATCCTTCGCTCATGGTCAGGTGTATGTGGCTTTGAGTCGCTGCAAAAGTTTGGAAGGCATGGTCTTAAGTAGCCCCATTAGCAGTCGAAGCGTACGGACGGATGGGGTAGTTTCGGCTTACAGTCGGCAGGCGGAAAAAGATAAACCAACGGCTCAGCAGTTGTTAACGGAGAAGATTAGTTTTCAGGAAAAGGTAATAAAAGAGCTGTTCACATTCAACGAATTAATCTACGCGTATCAGTCTTTGAAGGCTTTAACCACTGAAATCTGGTTTGATGCCGCTGTAGTTCAGCAGATGGGGCAGACGATGATTGAAATACAGGAGGTATCCGAAAAATTCATTCGTCAGTTAATCACTTTGTTCTCTAAAAAAACGAACCTGCCGGAAGAAGAACCTGCGGTTATTGAACGGGTTCAGAAAGCGTCTACTTATTTCTTCGATAAATTGGAGACGGGGTTATTTCTGGAAAGCCAAAAGCTGGAGGTGAAAACGGATAATCAGTCCATTAAGAAGACCTTTCATGAAGCCCTGGAAAAATTACAACGCCTTTTATTTATCAAGAAAAAGATGTTGGAATCCGGCATGGGTAACCTTCAGATCAATGAATTATTGAAGATTAAGGCTAATGCTGACATTGAATTCAAAGGAATGATTCAATTACCGAAAGGGAAGGAGGCAGTGAAAGGCTATACCCATCAAGCCTTATACTATCAGCTTAAAGAATGGCGGGATAATAAAGCGTATGAAAAAGACGTGATGGAGTTTCAAATCCTGGCTCATAAATCATTGACTGATATTACTGAACAGTTGCCGGTAACTTTGGAAGAGTTAGGTAAAATAAAAGGCATTGGAAAGGCTAAGGTGAAAGAGTTTGGGGAGGAAATTATTACGATTATTCAAGAATATTGTGTTAAAAATGAGATCGTTAAAGAAACGGCTACAGCCGAAAAGGTAAATCCGAAAGCAGAAGTTTTGCGTTATTATCGGGATGGAATCAATACCGAAGCGATAGCCACTGCCCTAAGTCTTGAGGTAGAAACCGTTGAAGACTATCTGATCGAATACATTGGCACGGGCAAACTGGATATCTATGATGTATTTAGCCGCCGGAACATTACCCTCATTTTGGAGTATGTAACCGAAACGAATCAGCGATCATTAAAGAAGATTCAAAAGGCATTGGGCGGTACGGTAACGATGGCGGAAATTAAGGGCGTATTAACCCATCTGGAGCATACTGCTGCCTAAAAGTCAAGTTTCTCTTTTGAAGGAATACTTTCACGTCCGCTTAAGATTCATCAGAGGGACACGGTTCTCCCCTTAAAATTGCCTACTTTTGCGGCTCGAAAACCGTTATCTCTTTCCGAAGAGGTAACCGTCAACTGATAACTGAACAAATGGAGTACGCTTTTCGCGATATCGAGAAAAAATGGCAGGAATTCTGGGAGAAAAACCAGACTTACCGCGTTGAAGATCAAACCGACAAACCCAAGTATTACGTTCTGGATATGTTCCCGTATCCTTCTGGGGCTGGCTTACACGTAGGTCACCCGCTGGGATACATCGCCAGTGATATTTTCAGCCGTTACAAGCGGATGAAAGGATATAACGTGCTGCATCCGATGGGTTTTGACAGCTTTGGCCTTCCCGCCGAGCAGTACGCCATTCAGACGGGGCAACATCCTGCCATTACGACTGAACAGAATATTAACCGATACATTGAGCAATTGAAAAACGTAGGTTTCAGCTTTGACTGGAGCCGGGAAGTTCGCACGTCCAATGCTGATTATTACAAATGGACGCAGTGGATTTTCATGCAGTTGTTCAATCACTATTACGATAAAGACGCGGACAAAGCTTTACCTATTTCTTCGCTGACAAAGGCGTTTGCCGAAGGAGGTTCGAAAGCGGTGAATGCCGTTTGCGACGAAGACGTACCAACGTTTACGGCGGAAGAATGGAATGCCAAAAGCGAAACGGAGCAATACGAAATCACTCTGAAATATCGCCTGACGTATTTGGCGGATGCCGTGGTAAACTGGTGCCCAGCCTTAGGAACCGTTCTGGCCAATGATGAAGTAAAAGACGGTGTTTCGGAACGGGGTGGTTATCCCGTCGAGAAGAAGCTGATGCGTCAATGGATGATGCGAATTACAGCGTATGCCAACCGCCTGATTGATGGATTGGAAACCATCGATTGGTCGGAGTCTATCAAAGAACAGCAGCGGAACTGGATTGGACGTTCGTACGGAGCCAGTGTGAAGTTTCAGGTGGAAGGCAAAGATCAGACCATCGAAGTATTCACCACTCGCGTAGATACAATTTATGGCGTAAGCTTCATGGTAATCGCTCCCGAGCATGAATTAGTGCCTGAGCTGACTACTCCTGAGCAAAAAGAAGCCGTCGAAGAATATGTAAATGCGACCAAACGCCGTTCCGAACTGGATCGGATGATGGAAGTGAAGAAGGTTTCTGGGGTATTTACGGGTAGCTACGTTGTTAATCCATTTAACGAAGAGAAAGTCCCTATTTATCTGGCCGATTACGTATTGGCAGGCTATGGAACGGGAGCCGTCATGGGCGTTCCTTCCGGCGATCAGCGGGACTGGAATTTCGCGACCCATTTTGGCTTACCGATTATACCGATTCTGGATGCTCAGAAAGGGATCGGTGAGCAGGCTGATGCTACAAAAGAGGGATCCTATATTAATTCCGGTATCATTAACGGCATGGGATATAAGGAAGCTACGGCAACCTTAATCGCATGGCTGGAAGAACGGGGATTAGGTAAAGGCAAAACCAATTACCGAATGCGTGACGCCGTGTTTAGTCGGCAGCGGTATTGGGGGGAACCGGTTCCGGTTTACTTCAAGGACGGATTGCCTTATCTGTTGGACGAAAATGACCTGCCGCTGGAGTTACCCGCGGTTGACAAATACCTGCCTACCGAAACGGGTGAGCCGCCACTGGGCCGTGCTACTGATTGGAAGTATAAGGGTGAATACGAATATGAATTAAGCACCATGCCCGGTTGGGCGGGTTCGTCCTGGTATTGGTTCCGGTATATGGATCCGAAAAACGAGAACGAACTGGCGTCGAAAGAAGCGATTCAATACTGGAAAGGGGTTGATTTATACGTGGGAGGTTCGGAACATGCCACGGGCCACTTGCTATACTCTCGTTTCTGGAACAAATTCCTGAAAGATATTGGCGTAGCCGAGCAGGAAGAATTTGCGAAGAAACTGGTGAATCAGGGCATGATTCAGGGTCGCTCGAATTTTGTGTATCGGGTGAAAGAATCAAATCCGGTAACGTTTGTGAGTGCGGGCCTGAAAAATCAGTACGAAGTAACGCCATTGCACGTAGACGTAAATATCGTAGATCAGGATGTGCTGGACATTGAGAAATTCAAGTCTTCACGTACGGATGTTCCCGCCGATGCCGTGTTTATCCTGGAAGATGGCAAATACGTGTGTGGCTGGGAAGTTGAAAAGATGTCAAAGTCGAAGTTCAACGTAGTAAACCCGGATGACATCGTTGAGAAATACGGTGCTGATACCTTACGTCTGTACGAAATGTTCCTGGGCCCGCTGACGGATTCCAAACCCTGGAATACCAACGGAATCAGTGGAACGTTCAATTTCCTGCGTAAACTTTGGCGTTTATTCTACGAAGATCAGACGGGTAAATATCTGGTTACGGAAGACCAGCCTACGGCGGAAGAACTCAAGGTTTTACACAAGGCCATTAAGAAAGTAGGAGAGGACATTGAAGTACTTTCATTCAATACGTCAGTTCCGGCTTTCATGGTACTTGCCAATGAGTTAACCACGCTGAAATGCCACAAAAAAGCTATTCTGGCTGACTTTGTACGCATTCTGGCTCCTTTTGCTCCGCACATTAGTGAAGAGTTATGGGCGGCTTTAGGTAATGAACCCGGAACGGTAACTACGCAAAGTTTCCCTGAATTCAATGCTTCGTATCTGGTAGAGAATTCCTTTGAATATCCCGTTCAGATTAATGGTAAAGTAAGAACAACCTTAACGTTCCCCGCTGACGCGAATCCGAAAGAGATTGAAGCTGAGGTATTAGCGAATGAAACGGTGATCAGATGGCTCGAAGGGAAGACTCCGAAAAAGGTAGTCGTTGTACCAAAGCGAATCGTTAACGTCGTGATCTAGTATCCTGTACTATCCCGAAATTAAATATTTTTTATTTCAGAACTAAGAGTAATACCCAAGCCGGATCGTCTCTTCAAAAGCAAGAGGCCTTCCGGCTTTAGTGTTTAAGTTGAAATGTTTAATGGTTAGGCAGAAAGACCTCGGTAATGCTGAGGTTTTTTGTTTGTATGGGTTTTGAGTTTTGAGCGGCCGCCGCTGCGGTTTTGAGTTTTCAGTTTTGAGTTTTGAGTTTTGAGTTTTGAGTTTTGAGTTTTGAGTTTTCAGTTTTCAGTTTTCAGTTTTCAGTTTTCAGTTTTCAGTTTTCAGTTTTCAGTTTTCAGTTTAGAAAGGGAAAACCCATAAAGGTAGGTAAGACGTTTGGAAATGGGAATAATAACCCCAGCGGGGTTCAATATGGGTAGCCCCGGTCTGGATGGACCCAGGCTGGATAGCCCCGGATGCTAATCCGGGGTTTCTGTTTGATTTTCCCACCCTGCTGGTGTCCTCACCAGCCATCAATATAAAAAGCATAGTGTTTGGTGAGGACACCAACCAGGGCGGATGGCTGTCAATCCGAAAAGATACAATCAAGCATTTCAAGTAGAGACGCGATGAAATCGCGTCTAGGTAAGAGGCGGTCAGCGTTACTTTAGGGATTATAAATCCCTTACAGATGGCTTTCGGATTGTAGATTCAAAAGAGTGTATACAAAAAGAGAAGCCCTTTCCTGAATCATTCAGGAAAGGGCTTCTCTTTTTAACTCAAAACCCTAAACTCAAAACTCACGATGCTTACGCACTCAGTTGAGATTCCCGGTGAATAATGGCTTCACGGTCAGGGCCTGTAGAGATAAAGCTAATGGGTAATTTTAAATCCTCTTCCAGGAAGCTGATGTACGCTGAAAGTTCGGCGGGTAACTCATCGTAGCAGTGGTAACTGCTCAGATCCGTTTGCCAGCCTTTAAAGGTTTTGTAAACGGGCGTTACTTCAATGTCGTTCAAATCATGAGGAATCTGTTCAGTTACCGTGCCGTCAGGCAATTGGTAATGCGTACAAACCTTGATTTCGTCGAAAATATTCAATACGTCTACTTTCATCATGATCAATTGCGTAACCCCGTTGATCATCATGGCGTACTTGAGGGCAGGTAAATCCAGCCAGCCCGTCCGGCGGGAACGACCCGTAGTAGCTCCAAACTCACGGCCTTCCTGACGGATGCGTTCGCCTACTTCGTCGTTCAATTCCGTAGGGAATGGACCACTTCCTACGCGAGTACAGTAAGCTTTAAAGATTCCGTATACTTCGCCTACATTTTTAGGAGCAACACCCAAGCCGGTGCAAACCCCAGCAGTCGTTGTCGTAGAGCTCGTTACAAAAGGATACGAACCAAAATCAATATCTAATAGAGAACCCTGAGCCCCTTCCGCCAGAATGGTCTTACCTTCAGAGATGGCCTGATTAATGACGTATTCTGTTTCTTCCAGTTTAAATTGCTTCAAGAATTCGATGGAGTCAAAGAATTGCTGTTCGGCTTCTGCAAGATCGTATTCAAAATTATAGAAGCCCAGAATCATTTTATGCGTGTCTACCAGGCGGTTGTATTTCTCCTGAAAGTTTGGCGAAAGCACGTCACCCACGCGTAGACCCTGACGAGATACTTTGTCCGTATAAGTAGGACCAATGCCACGCAGAGTTGAACCAATTTTAGAGTCACCCTTCGCTTTTTCGTAAGCCGCGTCCAACAGGCGGTGCGAAGGAAGAATAATGGCGGTTTTTTTAGAAATCAGCAGGTTCTTGGTCAGATCCATACCGAACTTTTCGCTCAGACCTTCAATTTCTTTCTTGAATACGATAGGATCCAGTACCAGACCGTTTCCAATGATATTCAGAACTTCGGAACGGAACACACCCGAAGGAATCTGGTGCAATACGTGCTTCTTTCCTTCGAATTCCAGTGTGTGTCCAGCATTGGGACCTCCCTGAAAACGGGCTACTACCTGATATTGTGGAGCTAACACATCCACAATTTTCCCTTTGCCTTCGTCGCCCCATTGAAGGCCCAGCAATACGTCAACTTTCATTGTACAATTTGAAATTTAGAGAGTAAACACAAAAATCCGGCTTCGTTTGTGAAGCCGGATGTAGTGCTGACCCGTATTATTCGTTCGTTAGGGCGTAAGGCTGCCCTGTGAGCATTGATTTACGATTCTCGCAATTCTGCTTGGTACAAGACCCGTAGAAAATCAGGCTGTGGTGCATGATGTTCGATTGCATCATATCACCCACCATGTTCTGGATGTTCTGCACCCGAGGATCGCAGAATTCAGTTACGTGGTGACAGTCGGTGCAGATCAGGTGATCGTGCTGGCGACGGCCATATGATTTTTCGTACTGAGCCTGGTTTTTACCGAATTGGTGTTTGGTTACGAGGTTACATTCTACCAATACATCAAGGGTATTGTAGACGGTTGCCCTGGAAACCTGGTACTTTTTGTTCTTCATGGAAACGTAGAGTTCTTCTACGTCAAAATGGTCGTCGCGAGAATAAATCTCCTCCAGAATCGCAAAACGTTCGGGGGTTTTACGAAGACCTTTATTTTCCAGAAACGCGGTGAAGATCTGCCTCACCGTCGTAAAACTCGATTCGTTAAGAGGCATTGTTTTCAGAATAAAGTGCAAAGAAAGGGCATTTTGGGACTTTATCTCAGAGAATTGTCAACTCCTTAAGAATTTAGATTCATTATAGCCCTGTCCGTGGTAGTTTGGATGAATAATTCAGTAGTGAGGAGGTTAGAATAGCTGCTTAATTTTCAGAATATTCAAAACGCAAAACCTCGAATACGCCTTTTACTTTTTTCAATTTCGAAATCAGCGTATTCAAATGCTCGGTGTCGTGGACGTATAACTTAATTTTTCCGTCAAAAATTCCACCTTCGTTAGTATCCACAATAATTGACCGCATATTCACTTTGTGCTCTTTAGAAATGACCTTGGTCACATCATTTACCAGACCCACCCGATCGGTTCCCTTAATGCGAATACCCGCCAGAAAGGCTACTAACTGGCTTGACCATTTGGCTTTAATCACCCGGTTGCCATGGGTAGAAAGTAACTCACGGGCGTTTTTACAGGTAGTTTTATGAATTTTAATGCCTTCATTTACCGTTACAAAACCGAAAACTTCATCGCCGGGAATGGGGTGACAGCAGGCGGAAAGGGTATAGTCAAACTTATCCATATCCTCGCCGATCAACAGCATGTCGGAATCGGGCCGGTCGCCGTGTACCCGTTTTAATTCCTTAACAATGGTTTTGCTATCCTGAGCATCATTACTATTGTTAAGCACGTTTTTGGCTTCCAGAGCACGCTTGTGAGTATCACGGGCAATTTTCCAGCGTTTAATATCATCTGTATGCAGGTAGCCTTTCCCGAAACGGTAGAATAAATCATTCGGGTCGCGGGCGTTGAAGTAAGCCCGGAGCTGATTGGTTACGTCAAAGGATAAGTCAATACCCAGGTTTTTGAGCTTCTTGCTTACCATTTCCCGTCCTTCATTAACATGTTGACGGTTAATCTCCTTCAGGGCTTCTTTGATATTAGCCCGGGCTTTCGTCGTAATCACAAACTTCAGCCAATCCTCGCGGGGCGATTGCTTGGTTGAAGTTAAAATTTCTACCTGATCGCCATTTTTCAGGACATGACTAATCTCAACGAGTTTGCCATTGACCTTGGCTCCCAGACAGCGTGACCCAATTTGAGAGTGAATGGAATACGCAAAATCCAAAGCAGTCGAGCCGGCCTGCAATACTTTCAGGTCGCCTTTGGGAGTAAAGACAAAGACTTCATCCTGAAATAAATGGCCCCGGAAATCATTAATAAACTCGATGGCTGAGCTATCATTATGCTCCAGCACTTCCCGAACCTGATTCAGCCAGGCGTCGATGCCTTCGTTAACGTTAGTGTTGTTCCCCTTGTATTTCCAGTGAGCGGCGTACCCTTTTTCGGCAATTTCATCCATCCGACGGGAACGAACCTGCACTTCCACCCACTGACCAGAGCTACTCATGACGGTGGTATGCAAGGATTCATAACCGTTGGCCCGTGGATTAGAAATCCAGTCACGGAGACGCTCAGGGTTAGGACGATAATGATCCGTTACGATAGAATAAGCCCGCCAGCAAAGCGACTTTTCCTGATCAGGGGTAGAATCAATAATCACCCGAATGGCAAAAAGATCATAAATCTCTTCGAAGCTTTTGCCCTGATTTTTAATTTTATTCCAGATCGAGTGAATGGATTTGGGCCGTCCTTTGATAATAAAGGGAATGTTTTCACTGCGAAGATCTTTCTCAATGGGCCGAATAAATTCCCGAATGAATTGTTGTCGCCGGGTTTTGGTTGACTTCAGTTTTGCCGCGATTTCTTTATAAATCTTGGGCTCTGCATACTTCAGGTATAAATCTTCCAGCTCCGTTTTGATCGTATACAAACCCAGCCGGTGGGCGAGGGGAGCGTACAGATACGTAGTCTCAGAAGCAATTTTTAGCTGTTTATCCCGGCTCATCGAACTGAGTGTCCGCATATTATGCAAACGGTCGGCGAGCTTGATGAGGATTACCCGAACATCTTCTGAAAGGGTTAATAACAGCTTGCGGAAGTTTTCCGCCTGAGCCGAAGCTCCCTGTTCAAAAATCCCAGCAATTTTAGTTAAGCCATCAATGATCTTAGCCACTTTGTTCCCAAACATGGCTTCAATATCATCCAGTGTAATGTCGGTATCTTCCACCACATCGTGCATAAGAGCACAGATGATGGCCGTTGTTCCTAAGCCGATTTCTTCCACACAAATCTGAGCAACGGCAATGGGGTGGTAAATGTAAGGTTCCCCCGTTTTGCGTCGCATGTCCTTATGGGCGTCAGCGGCCAGCGTAAATGCCTTCTTGATTAATTTGGCATCATTGTCCTTCAAAAAAGGTTTAGCTGTCCGCAAAAGTTTGCGGTAGCGTTTCAGTATTTCCTGGCGTTCCGCCTCTAGGTCAATCGTAAGTTCCACAGTACTCATTAGCACCCTGTTATCAAATGGGATTGAAGAAGGGTTAAGTCTTTTATTACAAAGAAGAACAACTCTTCAGTTTTTGGGGATTAAGGTAGTGAAGTATTCTAACGGAGAAAACATCATAGAACTAATATATATAACAGAATGGTAACATTAGCGACTTGAAATAAAAATTATAAGAAAGTGTGAAAAGGTATTGACAAAGGTAAAATAAGAGCTTACCTTTGCGTTCCGAAATCAAAGGAAGGTCTGTTGCAGATTCGACTTTGAAACGGAAGATCCCAGGTTATACGGACGTGGCGGAATTGGTAGACGTGCTAGACTTAGGATCTAGTGTCGCAAGGCGTGGGGGTTCGAGTCCCCCCGTCCGTACGTAGAAAAAACCGATGCTGAGTGCAGCAGGTGATTTAGCCCTCAGAGTCCCTGATTCTGAGGGTTTTTTTAATTTTTAGTCCATTTGTATTCTTTAATTTCCGTATTCATTTCATATCTGACTTACGTTTAAGAGCAAATAGACTCAGATACGGATTTCGATTCTAGATCAACATGAACATTACGCTCGACAAAAGCAGCACTACCGAAGCTTCTCTGAAAATTGCGTTAACTCCCGCAGACTATCAGCCTCAGGTAGATAAGAAAATCAAAGAATATACGAAACAAGCGAACATCAAAGGATTCCGTCCTGGTAAAGTTCCTGCTTCGGTTATTCAGCGTTTATACGGAAAAAGCATCCTCGTAGATGAAGTGAACGAGACGCTTTCCAAAGCAGTAAATGATTACCTGCGTGAATCTAAGTTATTAGTAGTAGGTGATCCTATGCCCGACCGTGAGAAGGCTAACGGAATCGATTGGGATACGCAGAAAGAATTCGAATTTGTTTACAACTTAGGTCTGGCTTCTGATTTTGACATTGACTTTACGAAACTTCCTGAAGTTAATGCCTTTGAAATCCAGGCGGGTGAGAAAGAATACGAAGATACCTTGGCTGACCTGAAAAAACGTACGGGCGAACACGCTCACGTAGAAGAAGTAGCCGCTGGCGACCTCGTATACGGAACGTTCAAACAAGGGGAGTACACAGAGAAATCGGCCATCCCTACGGACAAATTGACGGAAGAAGCATTAGGTTGGTTCTTAGGTAAGAAAAAAGACGAAGTTCTGACATTCGATATTCAAAAATTATTCGCCGATGCGAATGGTCTGAAACTGGCGACGAGCCGTGAGGATCTTTCTGGTGAATTTGAGTTCACGATTGAAGACATTACCCGTAATCAGGAAGCTGAACTGAATCAGGAGTTTTTTGATAAAGTATTAGGCCCTGGAAAAGTCTCTTCCGAAGAGGAATTCAAAACGGAACTGACTAAGATTATTCAGGAAAACTACAAGCGTGAAGCAGAGTTCCTGTTACGTGACGACATTCAAAAAATGTTGTTGGAAAACGTTCAGATCGAACTGCCTAACGAATTCCTGAAGCAGTGGTTACTGGAAACAAATCAGGGTGAAATCACGGAAGAAGAAGTTGAGAAAGATTTCGACAAATTCGCTAGTGATCTTCGCTGGACGCTGATCCGTAACAAAGTTGCTGAAGCGGCTGATATCAAAGTAGAAGCAGAAGACGTAAATACGTACGCAGAAGCAATGGTTCGTCAGCAATTCGGTATCTACGGTGATGACAACGGAATGGGCGATGTAATCAAAAAAGTTGCTCAGAACTACCTCCAGGAAAACAAGGGTCAGAACTACATGAACGTGTTTAACCGCGTATACGGTGGCAAAACGATGGACTTCATCCTGACTCAGGTTAAAACCAATGCACAACCCATCGACGTAGAAAGCTTCAAAGCAAAGTCGGGTTTAGCTGAGTAAGCATTAGAAAGTTTGAGTATAGATTGAAAAGGTTTGAAGTTGGAACGTTAGGATACGTTACCACTTCAAACCTTTTTTCGTTACTGGGTTTGAGTATCGACTGAGTGTTTGATAAAAAATCGTTTGAGTATTAGAGCAGTTGCTAAATCTCGCCGTCATCCATACTTTCAAACAGCAAACGCATGTCAAACTTCCTCAAACTTATTTAAATCCAATGGGTTCGCGGCGGGTGGCAGCACCGATTCGGTAGAGCTCAGACAAAACACGTTCTTCAAATTTTTCCCTTAAGTATCGATTCTCCTGTTTTAGCTTTTCGTTTTCTATCCGAAGTTTCTCATTTTCCAGCAGAATTTTTTCGCTGGAATTTGGATTGAAAAAGACTTCTGTCTGGGTTCCTAGAATCTGTAATACCTGCTCCAGCCGACTGATCGTCAGTTCAGTTTTCCCTCGTTCCATATCTCCATAGGCCGTAGTTGAAATGTGTAATTCCTCGGCCATAGCTTCCTGGGAATAGCCTTTTTCAAGGCGAAGTGTCCGTATTTTTTCGTGAATTTTCATGGAGATCTCAAGTTATTCCGATGAATTACCGGAAATTTCAACGACAGATTGTTGCGGATGCTAGCAACTTTGTACCAGTTAAAAGATCGGACAGAATGTCAGAATTTCGGCCAGAAATCGTCTGTTTTTTCGCTGGATTTGTTTTTTTAGATTTCAGTGAACAGATTCGTACATTCCTGGTTCGGCAATATAAAGAATCAGAAACTAATTAATACAAACGCTAATTACATGTTGAACGCTGAAGAATTCCGTAAATACGCCGTACACCACCGTGGTCTGAATGGCTTATCTGTTGATCGTTACCTGCAACAAGTAGGAGGAGCAGCTAGCCATCACATTGAAAACATGACCCGTGCCGTGATCGAAGAGCGTCCCATGCCTTTCCGTGAAGTAGACGTATTTTCCCGCTTAATGGCCGACCGTATCATCTTTTTTGGAACGCCCGTAGACGATAGTATTGCTAACATTGTAGTAGCTCAGATGCTATTCCTCGAATCAGCTGATTCCAAGCGGGATATTATGATGTATATTAACTCGCCCGGTGGTTCTGTATACGCCGGTCTGGGTATTTATGACACCATGCAGTATATCCGTCCTGACGTAGCAACCATTTGTACGAGCTTAGCGGCTTCGATGGGAGCAGTATTACTGGCCGGTGGTGCAGCGGGCAAACGCTCGGCTCTTCCCCACGCCCGGGTAATGATTCACCAACCCAGTGGTGGTGCTCAGGGACAGTCGGTAGATATTGAAATCACGGCTCGCGAAATCGTGAAACTTCGGGATGAATTATACACGATCCTGGCGAACCATACCGGACAAACCAAGGAGCAAATCGAAGTTGATTCAGATCGTGATAAATGGTTCCGTGCTGACGAAGCGAAAGCCTATGGTTTAATTGATGAAGTACTACACCGTGAAAAATAGGTGAATACCCCTGGTAAACGAATCCCCCGGCTTCTCGAAGAGGTCGGGGGATTTTTATATCTTTGTGAAAAAAACAAATGAGTAGGAAATAAGTAGAATACTATAGACTTTATATAAAAGCCCTTAACCCACGCAAATTCTAGTTTATTTCAAACCCATGAGTTCCGTCCCCTTGAGCCCTTCAACGTTGAGTAATGCTGTCGTTCGTTATAACTCTATTCAAATGCTGAGGGGTTTAGCAGCCATCGCCGTTACTTTATATCATATTTCCGAAAACATCTCCCGTACCTATCAGCAGACCTTTCTTTTTGACTGGTTTAACATTGGTTATGCGGGCGTCGATCTGTTTTTTGTCATTAGCGGTTTCATCATTGCTCATACCAGTGCCAAATACATTAATCAGCCTCGTGAACTGGTTCCTTATCTTGAAAAAAGGTTCTATCGGGTATATCCCGTTTACTGGTTTTTCGTGGTGCCTTTATTATTGGCAATGCTCGCCATTCAAAAATTACAACCCGCGTTAGTGGCCGATGCTTATCCGTTTGACTGGATTAACTTAATAAAAACGTTGACTTTATATCCAGAACATATTGCACTGGATGCCGTTACCTGGACATTATCGCACGAAATATATTTCTATCTGTTATTTGCCTTATTACTAGTGTCCCGGCATTCTGCCTGGATTTTAGTAACTTTAACCCTGGGAACCATTGTTAATTCCTTTTACATCTTTTCCCACGGGTGGCTTTTTGGCAGTGGCATCGTCAGATTTTTTTTATTAAGTCCCATTAATTTGGAATTTCTTTTCGGAGTTTCGGTTTATTATCTCCACAAAAGATTCCGCTTGAATCAGTTTTGGTTAGTAATTTTGATTGGGCTTTTAGCAGCTTTTTATCTGGCACCCCGAACGGGAGGCGATATGACTCGCGTTTGGAATCTGGGTATACCTTCACTATTGATAGTTTGGGGATTTGTGGAAGCCGATCGTTCTCACGCGTATCGGGTTCCAAATTTGCTGATTCACCTGGGAGATGCTTCTTACGTGATTTATCTGATGCACTTCCCCGTCATTGTTTTTGCGAATAAATTACTTTTCAAGGCTGGCTTTTCTTCGGTTTGGGCTCTCGGAATGGCAGACATGGGTCTTATGTTACTAATTTTCTGGCTAAGCTGGAAAATCCACAAGAATGTAGAGATGCCCATTGTCAAATGGTCCAGAGGGAGTGCTAAACAGTCGGCAAAAAAATAGATAGTATCACCTGAGAAAGACATGCGAATGGATGCAAGTACGTGCTCGTTTTGTGGGCGAAAAAAGAAGGATGTAGATTTATTATTATCAGGAATGGACGCTCTGATTTGTAACTTCTGTATTGAGCAGGGGTTTGAATTGGTGCAGGAGGAACTGGGCGTTAAACAGCCCGTGAAGAAAAAAGAACCCCAACCAGCGTTTCAAATTCTAAAAGTACCCAAGCCGCAGGAAATCAAAAAGTTCATGGACCAGTACGTGATTGGTCAGGACGATGCCAAGAAAGTACTGAGTGTAGCCGTATATAACCATTACAAGCGTTTACAGCAACAGAAAACCAACGATGACATTTACATTGAGAAATCCAATGTCATCATGGTAGGAGAGACGGGTACGGGTAAGACGTACCTGGCTCGTACCATTGCTAAAATTCTTCAGGTGCCTTTCGCCGTAGCCGATGCCACAGTTATTACCGAAGCTGGTTACGTAGGCGAAGACGTGGAGAGCATTCTGAGCCGTTTACTTCAGGCTGCTGATTACGACGTTGAAGCAGCCGAACGCGGTATTGTCTACATTGATGAAATCGATAAAATTGCCCGTAAGTCGGATAACCCAAGCATTACCCGTGATGTATCTGGCGAAGGTGTTCAACAGGCTTTATTGAAGTTACTGGAAGGGTCAATCGTTAACGTTCCTCCTCAGGGTGGTCGCAAGCACCCCGAACAGAAACTGGTTCCGATTAATACCGAACACATTCTCTTTATTTGCGGTGGAGCTTTCGACGGCGTACAACGTCACATCTCGAAGCGTCTGAATACTCGCCCGATTGGATTCACAAAAGACGACAATACGTCTCGTTTGCTCGAATCTCAGCAATTACTGCGGATGGTTAACCACCAGGATTTGAAGTCTTATGGCCTGATTCCTGAATTGCTGGGACGTTTGCCAGTCATTACTTCGCTGGACCCATTGGACAAATTTACCCTTCGTAAAATTCTGACGGAGCCTAAAAACGCTTTGACGAAGCAATACGAAAAGCTCTTCAACATGGAGGGAATTCAGCTTCAGTTTGAAGACGACGTATTGGAATACATCGTTGATCAGGCCAATGAATACAAACTGGGAGCTCGGGGGCTGCGTTCCATCTGCGAAGCCATCATGACCGATGCCATGTTTGAATTACCCTCCGAAGAAGGCGTACAGGAATTCACGATTTCGCTGAATTATGCCCGTGAGAAATTCGAACGGTCGGCTTTCTTTATGATGAAGAAAGTTGCGTAATAGCTTCTACCGGGGTGTACTAACGATCCGTCTTTTGGAGTAATAAATTCCTCATATTGGGAAAGTCGATAAACAAAAATTCAGGTAGGTTAAAATGTAATGCTCTGGTTTCGACTAGGGCATTCGTTTTTTTAGGTCCGTGCCTGTATTTCCTGTATTAACTCTATTTAAATCAACTTTCCCTATGCGTAAAATCTTACTGTTATCGACTGTCGGGTCGATGTTATGGTTGACGTCCTGTAATCGCTCTGCAACGACAGGATTTCAAAAATCTACCGCTCCTTCTTACGAGCGTCAGGTAGCTGCAAAAACTACTACCCCTGCCACTTCAGAGGCGGTTGCCACGGAAGTAACGCCAGTGCAAACGCCAGAAACGCAGGCTCCAGTAGCGGTAGCGAAAACTACAGATCAACCCGCTTCTGCTGAAAAGCCTGTTACGTTACCTAAAGTTACTCCCGAAATGATTGCCAGTGCTTCTGAAAGACTGGTAACTCAGACGAAGGGTACTGCGTTCGAAAAACAAGCACTAGTAATTCAGAAGAAACTGGCTAAAATTCAGAAAAAAGCTAGTTCAGATAACCTGAATGCTGCTCAGAAAAGCGTAGTAGCTAATAAAATGATGACCAAATTGGTCACTAAGAAAGTGCAGAAGCAACTGGCTAAAGCGAAAAAAGCTAACAAAACAAACGCACTAAGCCAGAACGTTAAAGTGGGTTTGATTCTGTTATTAGTCGGCGTAATCTTCCTGATTATCCCAGTGAACGTTGTACAGATCATTGGTTTGATTATGATGGTTATTGGTGCAGTAATCCTGCTGATCGGTTTATTAGATAGCGTATAGGAATAACAGTCACACTTCATCAACGTACACCCGGGGAAAGAGCCTATCTTTTTTCGGGTGTATTTTTTTTACAACTTTCCGGAAATTTGTTCAAACCTATTAATAAGGAAAAGATATGATAACGCCACTCATTTTATTACACGGATACGGAGAAGATGCTAAAGTCTGGGACACCATCAAAGCGGCTTTCTGGCCTGCCACCAATGTACTAACCCCCAGTTATGCGTCCCGATCCGATTTAAAGACGATTGACGAATATGCCGATGTGGTGTATAAGGACCTACGCTCTCAGGGCGTGGAGCGGGGTGTGGTAATTGGTCATTCGATGGGGGGCTACATAGCCTTGGCTCTGGCCGAAAAACATCCCGAGTTTATAGAAGGACTAGGCTTGTTTCATTCTACGGCTTATGCGGATACGGAAGAAAAAAAAGCCAATCGCGACAAAAATGTAGCCGCAATTAAGGAAAAAGGACCCGCAGGTTTTCTTCAGGGATTTGTGAAAAATATGTACAGCGATGCATTTGCGGAGAATAACCCCGGTATTCTGGAAGAGCACATTACACACGTCTCTCAACTGCCACCAGAAGCCCTCATCGCCGGGATGCAGGCGATGAAAGACCGCCCGGATCGGCGGCAGGTGCTGGAGAAGGCGACGTATCCTGTGTTGTTTATTATTGGCATGAAAGACAAAGCCGTGAAGCCTGAGGAGGCCATGGAACAGGTGCAGTTAACGCCTAATAGCAGTCAGTTGATTTTGGAAAAAGCGGGTCACATGGGGATGACGGAAGAACCTGACGACTGTCTGGAAATCATTCAGTCTTTTTGGCAAAGAGTAGAACGTGAAGCTTCTTTGAAAGAAATATAGTTTGAAAATTGGATTTGAGCGTTTGATCCATCGGTTGAGTTAGTGAACAGCGAGGCTACTAGTTACCCTTCGCTATCACCCATTTAACCCAAATCAAACGCTCAAACGATGAATTATTAAGTTAATCGGGTAACACTTTCAGGATGATTAGCTGAGATTTCTGGCGATTTTCTGGCGTTTTATTCCGATCAAACTTGTTGAAATTATTATCCGAAATTAATACCAGCGTTCGGTTTCCGTTAACAATCGGACCCCAGGACATCCCTTCAATATTATCCAGATGAACACCGCCCCAGTTCACCTCTACCGGATTCTTTTCCAGTAGACTCGTTGACTGTGAATCTACGGTAGAGCCGTTTTTGGGAATGTAAGTCGTGAACAGACGAATGGAATAGTTACTTTGATCGCGTTCACCCGTCCAGCATCTTTCCAGAAATAATAACTGCCCATCCCGAGCCAGTAGCATTTCAGAAATGCCATTATCGGGATAACCACAAGCGTTCCGGTCCAGCGGATATAAGGCCCGAACCAAAGTATCCCCATGATTCAGTCCATATCCGGTTACCTGACAGTAAGGATTATTGGGTGTTTGGGGCCATTCGCTGGCTCCCCACAGAACCCGGTTGCTGTCCAGAGCCATGGCTTCAAAGCCTTTATTGTCTTCAAAATCCTGGTAGCTGGCCAGCGTATGAACGGTTGAGTCTTTCTTCAATTTCAGAAACTCCCCGTACGTTTTTCCAGCTCCTAATTCAGTAGTGAAATACAGCGAAGAATCTGCTTTGTCAAATCTAACCGACTCGGCACTATGGATTTTATTGAGTTTCCAGCGTTTGTAATTCCAGGTATTAAATAAGGAATCAAATTCAAACAAGTAACTCTGGCGAGTGGAATCGGCTCCATCCGTTACCAGATACCATTTCCCAAGTTTAGGGACGTATTCAATGCCCGACAAGCCCCCAAAATAGGGATCGTTCTGAAGAGTGGTGGAATCGCTGAGGTTATACCATTTCAATAATTCCAGCCGGAAATGTTGGGCCTCGGCTGCCAGAGCGGTGGTCCAGAGCAGAAAAAATAATCCTATCGTTTTCATAGCTAAGTAAGGTATGGCTCAAGAAAGATACGAAAAAAGCCCACCGTTAGGCGGGGCTTTCCCATGAAATCAAAAAGTAGTCTGAGCACGCGTCACTACTCAAAAAAGAATTAGAGACGAACGATCCAGTTGTGCGTATCTTCTACACGACCGTATTTGATATCGTCCAGATACGCTTTTACGCGATTAGCGAAACTATCAGCTTTAATTTCGGGAAGTTCGAAGTTTTTACCTTCGTAACCAATCGTCGAGATTGGCGAAACCACGGCTGCCGTACCCGCTCCAAAAGCCTCTTGCAGACGGCCATTTTCGAGGTTTTCGATTAACTCAGCGATAGAAACCTTACGTTCTTCCACTTCCATACCCCAATCTTTGGCGATCTGAACGATGGATTTACGGGTAATGCCGTCCAGAATACTGTCGCTTACGGCAGGCGTAACCAGTTTGCCGTCAATCACGAACATAAAGTTCATAGTTCCGGCTTCTTCCACGTATTTGTGCTCGGCACCATCCGTCCAGATCAACTGATCGTAGCCTTCTTCCTGAGCCAGTTTAGCGGGATAAAGCGAAGCCGCGTAGTTACCTGCACATTTGGCAGCACCCGTTCCGCCGGGAGCCGCCCGAACGTACTGCGTTTCTACTTTCACCTTGACGGGTTTCGAGTAGTAAGCTCCTACTGGACAGTTAAAAATGATGAAACGGTATTTTTTAGAAGGAGATACGCCAATGTACTCATCCGTAGCGAACATGAACGGACGGATGTACAGCGAGTAGTTATCGCGTTGGGGTACCCACTGAGAATCGAGCTTTAACAACTCATACAACCCAGCCAGAAAAATATCTTCTGGAATCTCGGCCATGCAAAGGCGATGAGCCGATCTGTTCAGGCGGGCCGCATTTTCCTGGGGACGGAAAATTAATACTTCGCCATCCGCTGATTTGTAGGCTTTCATGCCTTCAAAAATAGCCTGACCATAATGTAAGGGCATCAGGGCCGGAGAGAAAGCCATGTCGCCGTAAGGTACGATACGTAGATCGGTCCATTCTTTGCCATCAAAGTCCGCGACGAACATATGATCGGCAAAAGTGCGGCCAAAAACCAGTTGATCAAGATTTAACTCGCCAATCCGGCTTTGACTGGTCTGTTGGATGTCTATGGGCAGTGTGTCAATCATGGGGCAAAGAATTTACAAAATGAATGGGAATGCGTTATGTTTTGTTGCAGAATCGGTTTCGAAATTAGACTCTGGGAATCCACTTTACTTCTTCGACCTGTAATTCCTGAGCCATTTTTCGGGAAAGTACAAAAAAGTAATCGGATAATCGGTTTAAATATTGAATGATGATGTCCTCTACCTGAGCCTTCTCGCTGAGGAGAACCACCTGTCTTTCAGCCCTCCGGCAAACGGTTCGGGCCAAGTGAGCAAAAGAAACGGAAGGATGGCCGCCGGGTAGGACAAAATGACGCAGAGCGGGAAGTTCCTGTTCCATAGCGTCGATGGCGAGTTCAATTAACGTGACGTCTTCTCGCTGTAAGTCGGGTAGCGGTTTTCTGGAATGCCGTTCCGGGTCATCTGCCAGATGGGAGCCAATGGTAAAAAGCCGATCTTGAATCTCCTTTAAAAGAGAACGGCGGTTTTCATTCACCGACTGATCCCGAACCAGACCTACGTAACTGTTCAGTTCGTCTACAGTGCCGAACACCTCAATGCGTAAATCGGCCTTCGAAATACGACGACCGCTGATTAAAGAGGTAGTACCTGTGTCTCCGGTTTTGGTGTAAATCTTCATGCCTGACCTTCGCGTGCTATAGTAACTGCAAAACTAAAGGTTTTCGGCAAAGCCCGTCCGTAGAATTTAAAAATTAATTGTCTTGACAACTAATTTAATAACTAGCCCGATGTTCTTTGAAAATGAATGTTATAACACGGAATGAGGAAAATTTAGTGACCTATGAAGCCAGAAGCAAGGAATAAATGAAAGGTTTTCGGAAGTAATCACAATCTCAACGACGAGTTCGTCGTAACTTTGCGGCCCGAAACCACAGCCTGCCAATACGAGCAACAGGTAAAGTGGTCAGGAACATTGAGCAGATGACTATCGCATATTTCATTTCCCAGATTACCAGATACGTATCCATTCTCGGATTTATCGTGGCTATTTTAATGGCTTACCAAAAACTTCCCACCGAAGTTCCACTTTCCTTTGATCCTTCAAAAGAAGCTACAGAAATGTACTCGAAGGAGTTAATCTTCTACATTACGGGTGGTACCATGCTGGTCCTTAATATGCTGTTTTTGTGGATGAGTCGCTTGTTTCCCAAGTTACCCGACGGATTTATTAAGTTACCTGGAGCGGTAAAATGGATGTTTTACCGCAAGCAGCTGAATTACATCATTACCGAATGGATGAACTTCGGAGCAACCCTCACGAATGTATTATTAGGAGCATCGGTATATATTCTGGCCCTCATTAATGACCCCCAGGAAACGGTGCAATTACCCCAATTCAGTTGGGTTACTAGTGCGGGAACCTTCCTGATGATTATGTGGATGGTATATATCCCCTTGCGTTTGCTGTTAACCGGCCCCGTAAAAGAGTAAAGCGTATGCAAAATCTACCCATTGCTGATTTTGAATACGAGTTACCGGATGAACAGATTGCCCGGTTTCCGCTGACCGAACGTGACGCTTCGAAATTACTGGTCTACCGGAAAGGACAGATTACCCATGCACAATTCCCCGAGATTGTGCGTGAACTTTCGGAAGATACGTTACTAGTTTTCAATAATACCCGGGTTATTCCGGCCCGTCTGCATTTTCAGCGAGTAACCGGAGCCCAAATTGAGCTATTTCTCCTGCATCCGGTCGAACCGAGTACGGTTATTCCGGTAGTGATGGAGGAATCACAGGCCTGCGTTTGGGATTGTATGATTGGGAATCGGAAACGCTGGAAGTCAGGTGAAGTTTTGCAGAAAGAACTGACGATTGATGGACAGTCGGTTACCCTTTCTGCGGAGCTGGTAAGTGCCGACGAATCGCTGGTACGACTGAGCTGGACGAACGAAATTCGGTTTGTGGATGTGGTGCAGGCCATTGGTAAAATCCCCTTACCTCCTTACCTCAAACGCGAAGCCGAAGAAGCGGACCTGGAAACGTATCAGACGGTTTATTCCGAAAAACAGGGAGCCGTGGCCGCCCCAACTGCCGGACTACATTTCACCGATCGCGTTTTTGAAGCTCTGAATAAAAAGGGTATTAAACGAGAGTTTCTGACCTTACACGTAGGAGCAGGAACGTTTCAGCCGGTCAAAACCGAAAATGCTCTGGAGCATAAAATGCATGGCGAGCAACTGGTTATTACCCAGGCCAATCTCGAACATTTATTACAAACCAGTCGTATCATACCCGTAGGGACAACGTCCATGCGTTCGCTGGAGTCCATGTACTGGCTTGGCGTTCAGGTGATACAGGGGAAGTACTCCTCTTTTTCTGATGGGTTTTACATTACGCAGTTTATTCATCAGGAGTACGCTGACCCGGATTTACCTACCAAAGAAGAGGCTTTTTGGGCTATTTTGAAGCAGATGCAAGCAGAGAACCGAACGGAGATTGTGGGCGAAACCCAGATTATGATTTTTCCGGGGTATCAATTTCGGGTTTGTCAGGGTTTAGTAACCAATTTTCATCAGCCGGGTTCTACTTTATTGTTACTTATCGCTGCTTTAATTGGTAATGATTGGAAACGAATGTACGCCGAAGCTCTAACTAATAATTACCGATTTTTAAGCTATGGCGACTCGTCGCTGTTGATACCTTCAGACTTTTAAGAAATAGTATAATACGTAAGTCCTATGCAAAAAATAGATGTTGCAATTAGCTACTATGGCAAACCTTACCAGACCATGGTGACGCTGTTTAGTTTATTAGAGCAAAGCAACAATTATATCGATAAGATATACCTCTGCATAGAAAAAAAACAACCTTACGAAGATGCCTGGCAGGGCATTCCTAAGATTAAGGAGATTTTTGAAAAGAGGGGAGTAATTATCGTTCATCTCGATAAATTCGTACCCTGGATGGCAAATGTATCGCCTCAGGGATTGGACGAAACAACGCGTTTGAGTCTACGTTATCAGTACGCTCTGGAAAAAACGAATAAAAAATACCTATTAATCTGCCATAATGATATGCTGTATCATAAGGATCTAATACATCCTATGATACAGGTTTTTGAAAGAAATCCAGGTGAGAATCTGGTAGGAGTAGGGAGAATAGGGCAATGTTGGAATTGCTCGGCGTTTTATGCAAAGCTGTGTACTCCTGAAAAATTTGAGGACTATAAACCTAGCCAACAGGAGTTACTTGAACAACTGGAACAATATCCAACACCCAGGTATAAAAGGAGTCGGGAATTGGTTTCAGAAGGATTTGTTCATCCTTTACCAGAATGCCGTCTTAATGAATATGCCTGTTTAGTTAACGTAGATTTATATCGAAAGACGACCATTCCCAATGGACCAGTGCCTTATTTTGGTGGAGTTTGGAATGGAAGTGATACAGCCGCTGCTTGGTTTAGAGATTCGTATTTAAATGGCCTAAGATTTGAAAACCTTTATTACGAAGACTATGCAGACCATGCCCCCTTCAGTTCTGTAAGTAATGGGAATGATGCAGATAATAATCGGGTCATTTATGAAGACATTGAGCAACAGGCCAGAGACTATATGATCAAGCATTATCATGCGGATCAGTATTCTGCTTCAACGCAATTGCGGATAGCAAAAATGTTAGGAAAGCGGAAATTGCAGAAGATATACAATAAAGTTTTGAATCGATTATAGGGAAACCTTGGTCGAAGTTATTTCGAGAATTGGCACTTATGAAAATCAATTTTATTGAAGAACTCCGCTGGCGGGGCATGTTGCAGGACATGATGCCCGGAACGGAGGAACAACTGGAAAAAGAACAGACATCAGCCTACATTGGCTTCGATCCGACGGCTTCTTCGCTGCATATTGGTAACCTCGCCACCATTATGTTGCTGGTACACTTGCAAAGAGCCGGCCATAAGCCTTATGCACTGGTGGGTGGTGCTACGGGTATGATCGGCGATCCTTCGTTTAAAGCCGCTGAACGCAGCTTTTTATCCGAAGAAACCCTGGCACTTAATCAGGCTGGTATTAAAAAGCAACTGGAACAATTTCTGGATTTTACTGGAAGTAATGCCGCTGAAATCGTTAATAACTACGACTGGTTCAAGGATTTTTCATTCCTGGGTTTTCTGCGTGAAGCGGGTAAATTCCTGAGCGTGAATTACATGATGTCGAAGGATTCGGTGAAGAAGCGTCTGGAAACGGGTATTTCTTTCACGGAGTTTTCATACCAGTTGTTACAAGGGTACGACTTCTATCATTTGTACAAAACCCGTGGGGTAAAGCTGCAAATGGGTGGTTCGGATCAATGGGGTAACATTACGACAGGAACCGAAATTATTCGTCGTAAAGAAGGGGGGAATGAAGAGGATGCCGAACGCCGTGCCTTCGCCTTAACGACGCCGCTGGTAACGAAAGCGGACGGAACGAAATTTGGTAAGTCGGAGAGTGGGAATGTTTGGCTGGATGCGGAACGAACCAGCCCTTACCAGTTTTATCAGTTCTGGCTGAATGCCGCTGATGCCGATTGTGGTCGTTTGATTCGGGTATTTACCTTACTTTCCAAGGAAGAGATTGAAGCCCTTGAAGCCCAGCACGCAGAAGCTCCCCATTTACGTATCCTACAGAAAGCCATTGCCAAAGACGTAACGACTCGCGTTCACTCGGCGGAAGCCTACGAAATGGCCGTTCAGGCAAGTGAAGTGTTATTCGGAAAAGGCACGCTGGAAACTTTACAGTCGCTCGACGAGCAGACCTTTGTACAGGTTTTCGAAGGGGTTCCTCAAACGGAAATTTCACTGGCTGATTACGAAGCCGCTCCAAACGTAACGGACTTGTTGGCCGCGGCTGAAGTATATCCTTCGAAGGGTGAAATTAGAAGAGCGATTCAGGGCAATGCTGTTTCAGTAAACAAAGCCAAAATCACCGATGCGAATCAGACGGTTGATTTTCAGTTATTGCAGGGTAAATATCTCCTGATTGCCAAAGGCAAGAAAAACCATTTAGTGAAAGTGGTTTGAGAAGGTTTGATCTAGTGTGAGTCTGTTTGATAAAAGGTTTGATTTAGAGCAGAATACTACTTTAAATCAAACCTCAAACCTTTTAAGTATCAAGAGAAAAGTGATTCTCAAAGGCATCAAAACCTTACACTAAATCAAACTTTCTCTAACAGACTCAAACTCTTTCAAACTTCAACACTTCCTTCAAATACCCGTTCGGCTGGGCCGATTAGGTAGATATTTTCGAAGGAATCAGCTCCGGTTTGTTCGAAGCTCACTTCCAGATTGCCCCCCAGAACTTTCACTTTTACCGGACTTGCTACCCCACGTTTGACGTGAGCCGTTAAGGCACAAGCGGTTACACCCGTTCCGCAGGAATACGTTTCGTCTTCTACACCGCGTTCATACGTGCGAACAAACAGTTGATCTTCACCCAGTTGCTCTACGAAGTTAACATTCGTGCCCCCGCGTTTTACCCAGTCATCTGAGTAGCGAATGGCGTAACCTTCGTTGTACACTTTGTAATTTTCCAGATCTTCCGTAAACGCTACGACATGCGGAGAACCTGTATTCATAAAGCTATAATCAGCGTGTTCTTCCAGGCCTTTTACATTACTCATTTTTAGAGCGATGCGTTCGGGAGTAACAGAGGCTTCGTGTTCGCCGTCCACGGCAATGAAGCGAGTTTCGTCGCCAATAACGCCGAGGTCGTGGGCAAAGCGAACGGTCGCCCGCCCGCCGTTTCCGCACATGGAACCTTCGCCACCGTCGGCGTTAAAGTACTTCATGCGAAAATCATACGCCTCATCCTTCTGAAGTAAGATCAACCCGTCGGCACCGATTCCAAAGCGGCGGTGGCAGAGCTGAGCAATTTTTTCTTTAGCAACGGGAAAAAGGCCTTCACGATCATCAATCATAATGAAGTCGTTACCCGTGCCCTGGTATTTGTAAAATGGAATAGTCATCTGGTCAAGAAAAAGAGGGACGTGTCCAGCCTGAACACGTCCCCGCAAAAATAGATTCTTATCCTCGAAAATTAATAAGCATCTTCCCAGGAAATCGCTACCTGCCGTTGCTCGCCGAGGCCTTCGATACCTAACTCCACGATGTCACCTGCCTTTAGGTAACGGGGAGGGTTGAAGCCCAGGCCAACGCCCGGAGGTGTGCCGGTTGAGATGACGTCACCGGGCAGTAAAGTCATGAACTGGCTGAGGTAACTGATGATTTGGGGAACGTTGAAGATCATCTGAGTTGTAGACGAATTTTGTAACGTTTCGCCGTTTACCTTTAACCACATGGGCAGGTTGGTAACGTCTTCGATTTCTTCGGGTGTCACCAGATAAGGACCCAGCGGACCGAAGTTATCGCAACCCTTACCTTTATCCCACTGACCTCCGCGTTCCAACTGGAATTCGCGTTCCGAATAGTCATTCATAATGGCATAACCCGCGATGTAATCTTCCGCTTCTTCTTCTGAAACGTAACGGCATTCGGAGCTGATCACTACGGCTAATTCCACTTCCCAGTCGGTTTTTACGGAGTTACGGGGAATGATCACATCATCGTTAGGACCACAAAGAGCCGTCGTTGCTTTGAAGAAAACAATGGGTTCGGCTGGAATGGGAGCGTTGGTTTCCTTCGCGTGATCGGCATAGTTCAGGCCAATGCAAATGATTTTGGAAGGGCGAGCCACGCAGGAAGCGTATTCGATGGGGCCCGTTAACTCTGGTAACTCAGAGGTTCCGTATTGATCCAGGTAATCTTCCAGAACGGCCAGACCTTCTTCTTCGAAAAAGATTTCGTCGAAGTCATAGGCTCCGGTTTCTTCTCCCAAAGCTTCGAAGAAGGGTTCCAGGCTGTAAGATTTCCCGTCGATCAGAATGCCGGGAATGACATCTTCGTCAGTAACGTAGCGAAAGAGTTTCATTCGTTAATATGCAAGTTTGATAATACTTCTTAAAATAGAATTCGCCCTCGGGGCTTTGATACTCGTTCAAAGGTATACTTTCTTCGGCAGGCTTATCGCTTAAATCTGCGATTACTTGGTCTGCACTTCCAGAATTGTATCCCGGGGATCCATCGTTACTCCATTGAGGTAGATGAAAAGTCCTTCGGGTTGTTGTTTGAATTTCAGAGCTTTATGTCCGTCAAAGAGACTAACACTAGTGACTTTTGGTTTGAAGTCAGGAACAAATAAATAGGAGGTTTGAGGAGCGGTAAGGATGTGTAAAAAATGACGGGAATCGCCTATTTTCGTACTAACGCCCCATTCCTGAGGAGGAACGATACCGCCCCGTGTTCCATAAATGGTCTCGCCGTATTTTTTCAGCCACTGACCCACCGATTCGAGTCTTTCCACAAATTCGGGCTGAATTTCTCCGTTCGGCATGGGGCCGACATTCAGCAGGAAATTGGCATTGCGACCCGCGGCTCCTACGAGGTAATGAATGAGTCGTTCAGGCGATTTATAATTCTGGTCTTTCAGTTCAAAGCCCCAGCTACCGTTTAAGGTTTCGCAGGTTTCAAGGGGTAACTCGCTGATTTTGCTGGTACCGCTAAATCCAGCGTGATTCTGACCGGGTAAGTCCCGCTCAAACATCTGGAAATCTTCCCCATCAAAAGGGGCTACGTGGTGGTTGTTGCCAACCAAGGCAGCAGGCTGAAGCTTATGAATCAGGTCATAGGTTCGGCGTAATTGCCAGTCCACTACCGTTTTTTGAGGATTGTTCGGATCGTGTGCCGACTGATCCCACCATCCATCAAACCAGATCCCACCGATTTTACCATAGGTGCCATTCAGTAATTCCGTTAGCTGCGTATCCATATAGGTTAGATACTTGCCAAAATCGCCGGATTCAGGGCGGCCCGTTTGCTTGCCCGTTCTGCCACGAGGAAAATAATCGGGATGGTGCCAGTCGAGATGAGAATGGTAGAGGAAAAGCTTAATCCCTTCCTTTTCGCATTCATCCGCAAGCATTTTAAGAACATCCTTTTGGTAAGGTGTATCATCTACGATGTTGTAGGGCGAAATTTTGGAATGCCACATCGCAAAACCGTCGTGGTGCTTACTGGTAAAGGTGATGTATTTCATACCTGCGTTCTTGGCTATCTGTACCCAGCGTTTGGCATCAAACGCCGTAGGGTTAAAGAACTTAGGTAACTTTTCGTAAGCTTTGACTGGAATGTTCTGGTTGTTCATGACCCATTCCCCGTCACCCAAAACGCTGTACACGCCCCAGTGAATGAATAAACCATAGCGGGCATCCTGAAACCATTTTCGGGCTTCCAGATTCTCGGGTGTAGGTTGGTAGGCTTGCCCCTGAGCTAGAAGAGTGCTCAAGGAGAAAAGGATAATAAATAGTTTTTTCATAGGAGATGAGGTATAAAAACGTCCCGAAAGGCAGCACGCCCCAGTCCTAAACTGAGGCACGCCGTCTTTCGGGACGTGGTAGTGCTAAAACTGTTGCAAAACTTTCGCCATCTGCTCTGCTACGAACTGATTACCTGTATCATTCAGGTGGACCCGATCCGTCGTGAGAATGCCTTTTTCTTCGTTTTTAGGGTTATTTTTCTGGCTGTAGTCCATGAATGCCTTGCGAAGATCAATCAGAGGTAAGTTATTCTTGGCGGCCAGTTCGCGAATAAACATACTGTATTTATTAAGGTCACCATCCTGCTGATTGGTGTTATCGTAACGCTCCCCAATGGTGGAAGGAGTTGTTAAGACCACTTTGATATTTTGGGCTTTCATCTTATCAATCAAAGCCTGATAAAACTTGACGAACTTATCAGGGTCCGTTCCCGTACCGGAGCTGGCTTTATGCCACACATCATTCACGCCCACCCAGATCACTACCACATCGGGCTTTTGAGCAAGGACATCATCTTCCAGTCGCAGGTACAGATCATAGACCTTATTCCCACCAATGCCTTTGCCCACTAACTCGTACTTGTTTTTGTCGAGTAAGGTGCCCAGTTTGGTAATGTATCCGGTAGGACTAACCCCAGCCTGCGTGATGGAGTCGCCAAAGAAAATAATCTTTTTAGGCTTATCGGCCCGGAAAGCGAAGAGGAGTGTGGTGAAACAGAGTAAAGCAAATACTTTTTTCATTGGAGCGTATTAGAGGTAAGTAATTGATTGTTTTTAGTGGCTGCGGTTACTAGCCAATGTTTTACAACTGAACCCTATATGGTTAACTAATGGTAAGAATTTACTAAAATGGTTTGATGAAACTAGCCAGGTCAACCGCAAAGTAAGCGATTTACCAGAAGCCCTATCTTCATCAAACCATTCCAGTGTATTAATTATTTAAAGTCGTGAAACCGCCGTCAATGGGATAATCTACACCCGTAATGAAGGCCGAAGCATCCGAGCAGAGGAAGAGAGCCAGTTGAGCAATCTCTTCGGGTTTCGCCATACGGCCAATGGGCTGCGTAGCCGACAACTTCGCGAACATTTCTTCTTCTTTACCGGGATAATTTTTAGCGATAAAGCCGTCCACAAAAGGCGTGTGAACGCGGGCGGGAGAAATACTATTGCAACGGATGTTATCCTTGATGTAATCCTTTGCTACCGACAGAGTCATGGCGTGAACGGCACCCTTGCTCATGCTATAGGCAAAACGATCCGGGATACCCACCAGAGCTGCAATCGAAGCCATGTTCAGAATTACTCCGCCACCCTGAGCTTTCATTAGGGGAATGGCTGCGAAAAGACTGTTATAGGCTCCTTTGATGTTTACATTATAAATACGATCAAGGTCAGCTTCGGTTGTTTTTTCGAGGTTACCTACGTGAGCAATGCCAGCGTTATTTACCAGAATATCCACGGCACCAATGCGAGCAAAAACGGCCAGCATTTCTTCCTGATTAGCCACATTTACGGCATGAACGGCTGCCACACCACCGGCCTGCGTGATTTCATCAGCAACGGTCTGAGCACCTTCCGCACTTAAATCAAGAATATGCACATGGGCTCCCTGGCTACCAAATAAAAGACTGATGGCCCGACCAATGCCGCTGCCGCCGCCCGTAATCACCGCCGTTTTTCCGGCAAGACTAAATACACTCATCCTTCTTAGCTTTTTATTACCTAAAGACCCTTTCGTCCGGGCTAATACCCTATGAATACTGGATTTTTCGGTCTGAAGTTATGACTTTGCAAGTTTCGTGTATTTCCGGAAAGAAGCGGAAACTTTATTCGGCTTTCTTTTTGAAGAGGGAAAAACACCAGCCTACCGTAAAGGCGACCACGCAACCCAGCATAACTTCAGAGGTGCGTAATAAGGCAATTTGAAGAGCATCCTGCCAGGAGGCTTGCTGGAAGATGGCGGGCGTCATGACCGCAATAACTGTTGACGGAGCCAGTTTCCAACTGGAAGGATATTTCTTGATAATCGTACTCATGAAGATCGCAACGGCAATGGCGAGGAAAAGCGAGTAGATATTGACACCCGTCAGAACAATAAAAACAATACCAATCAGACAACCGCTAATAGTATTAATAATCCTAGAAATGGTATTACGGCGAAGATCGCCAAAATCGGGTTCAGAAACGATGGCAACGGAGATCAAAGCCCATTCTTTTTTCTCAATATGCAGT
The DNA here is from genome assembly GCF_002838835.1 of Siphonobacter sp. SORGH_AS_0500. Classification (GTDB taxonomy): domain Bacteria; phylum Bacteroidota; class Bacteroidia; order Cytophagales; family Spirosomataceae; genus Siphonobacter. The sequence goes on along the minus strand of NZ_NHPP01000020.1, from coordinate 13,583 downwards.
AGATCAAGCAGGATCCAGGTAATAGCAGCCCCAAGTAGAATCCGGGAAGCGTATAAAAAAGCAACCTTTTTCAGGTCAAATTGGGCAATAATAGCTTTTTCTATTTCAATAAGTCGGCGTTTGGGGTTGATCAACGTTCTTGACATCATAGCAATCATATAAACTTTTGAAGGGAAGTGTATTTCGTGGCTTTGTATATTATTAACGCAGAAAAGCTCGATTCAGTTTTCTATAAATTTGTATTATTCTAATAATCTACGCAATCTTTTAAATAGATTTACAAAATAGCCTGTCAGCAATTTACGAATCTGCGTCCTCGCTTAACGCCGCCAGCCGCTTATCTTTGACCGCCATCTTCATGATTAACGCATGCCTTATTTAGTATTAGACCTTGAAATGACCGGCGGTGAACCCGGCTGGAATGAGATTATTCAAATCGGTGCCGTTTTATGCGACGACCAGTGGAATGAGTTAGGAACGTATCTAACGAACGTTTACCCGGAAAATGAAGAAGCATTTTCGGAATATTCGGCTCGCATTCACGGCCTGAGTCTGGATGATCTGGAGGATGCTCCCATGATTTACGACGTCATTCCCGAATTTGAAGAATGGATTCTGGAAAAGCTGGGCCGCTTGCGGGGACGGACGCAAACGGTTGATAATTCGCAATACCTGCGGGACGTTATTATCAGTGGTCAGTCGGTAATCAACGATATTAACTTTCTGCGTTTTGCCTATCGGGAGGAAAAGCTGAAATGGCCGTTTTCCAATAAGTTACTGGATTTACATACACTAGGTTACTTTACGTTCGAAGTGCTGAAAGCCAACGGAAAACCCACGCCCAAGTCGCTAAGCTTGAAAGCCATTGCGGGTTATTTTGGGCTGGAACGCGAAGATGCAGAATTCCATAATGCCCTGGAAGACGCTCAGCTAACCACGCAATCGTTCAAGAACGTTTTTGCCCTGGCGAAGAAGTTTAAAATACAGGAGTAATAAAAAAAACGCTCTTTCGGGTTTTGAAAGGGTAGAGACGCGACTTTATCGCGTCTGGGTAAGAGGCAGTTTTTGTTACCTCTGTATAACTTCCATCTCCCGGCCAGACGCGGTGAAGTCGCGTCTCTACTTATGAACTGTGAGAACAATAAAAAAACTAGCCCTGAGTTATTTCAGGGCTAGTTGGCCTTCCTCCCTTACAAAACAAATGTCTGACTCGTAGCCGGAACGTGTACGGTAAAGCTTTTTTGCTGAACCGTTGTAGTAACGAGTACCTGATAATCTCCGGGTTGATTTAATCCTGAAAGGCTAAACTTCCCGTTCGCATCCGTTAAGGCTGCCACTTCGGCAAACGCTCCCGGCCCTGACTGAATCAGAATGGTCGCGTCCGAAATGGGTTGATTTTGCCGAGTTACCAGCTGTCCTTCAATGGTCATGAACCTAAGGCTTTCCAGTTTTGAATGTTATCATAAACCGCCTGCACAATGCGGGTAGCTGAGTTCCCCGAGCTGTGCCCGTTCGTGTGAATGCCCACTGCATATCGACTTTCGCCCACTTTCACCCACACGGGGCAACCGCTTTGTCCGCCCGCCGTATCAATCTGATAAGTAATGACCCGGGCCGAAACCGACGAGGCTTTCTGAGCCATCCACCACAGCTGATTACCTCCTTTGTCACCGGGGTAACCACCAACGTTTAAAGCATTCGCTTTGAGATAATTATCATCTCGTACCGCAAAACCAAAATACCCAACGGTATCGCCAAGGCGGGCATTGGCAGGAAGGATAATGGCTCCGTAATCGTTATTACGGTTCTTGCTTTGCGTCCAGCCCGTCACACTTCTAAAATCAGTAGCAATAACTGAGCCATAGGGGCGGGAGGCATCATTTAATCCGGCTATTACTTCAATACTTTTCGCCCAGCCTCCATGCTCGTGCATGAATACGCAGTGACCTGCTGTAATGACTGTTCGCGGACCAACCAGATAGCCCGAACCAATCCAGCGGCTACCATCCTGAGCGGTCATTCGTAAAGCCACAATAGCTCGCCAGGGGTAAGTCGTGGTGGCTGTGATTCGTACACGTTCATCCGGGTAAATCACTACTTCCGACAGCAGTTCTTCTTCGGGGTAACTGGCATAATAGGCATCTTTCAGGGGTTCCTGCTGACCTGTCAGGCTGCCGGATTCCTCCGTACTAAAGACAGATTCTTTGAGATTATTGGGGCTGGCGGTTTCGTCATCATCCTGAGCTGTGCGACCGGGGAAGTAACCCTCTACTTTTTCGAGTGTATCTTCAGTTACTTGAGGAGCTTCGAGCGTGAGTGTTTCACCCTGAAAAGGGTCATTGGAAAGAATGGAGGTGCCATTTTTAGTAGCCATTTTCTGAAATTGGTTTAGGTTGAACAAGCGTTTACCTGATTAGTAAGGTGTGACAAAGGTTCAGCTAAAATGGATTTCAGGAAATACCACAATTCAGTGATTCCAAGTGAATGAATAAAGCTTGCCGCGATTTTTATTAAAGGTGTGAAATAGAAAAAGCCGACCCTTTTTACAGAGTCGGCTTTTTCTAAGCATTTATTCTTAAGCTTCCAGAGCAGCTACTCCGGGAAGCGTTTTGCCTTCCATGTATTCCAACAGAGCACCACCACCAGTAGAAACGTAGCTCACGCGATCACCGTAACCCGCGTTATTAACCGCAGCGGCAGAATCACCGCCACCAATGAGGGAGAAGGCTCCGTTTTCTTCCGTTGCTTTCACTACGGCTTCTGCAATGGCGTTCGTTCCAACGGCGAAGTTCGAGAATTCGAATACGCCCATCGGACCATTCCAGAGGATTGTTTTCGATTGTTCTATAATTTCCGTGAACACGGCAATCGACTGATGTCCAATGTCCAGACCTTCCCAGCCTTCAGGAATCTGACCGGAAGGAACCGTCGTTTTGGAAGCATCGTTCGAGAATTTATCGGCCATAACTGTATCCAGAGGCATAACTAGGTTTACACCTTTTTCTTTCGCCTTCTCAATCAGTTCCAAAGCCAGCTCCATTTTGTCATCTTCGTGAATGGAGTTACCAATCTGACCACCCAGAGCTTTCGTGAAGGTATACGTCATACCGCCACCTAAGATGAGGTTATCAACTTTATCGAGCAGTTTTTCGATCACCAGAATTTTATCGGAAATCTTAGCACCACCCATAATGGCCGTGTAAGGACGCTCTACGTTATCCAGAATGCGTTGAGCATTATCCAGCTCGGCCTGCATAACATAACCGCTTACTTTATCCGTGAAGAATTGACCGATAACCGCCGTAGAAGCGTGAGCACGGTGAGCCGTTCCGAAGGCATCGTTTACCCAAACGTCACCCAGTTTAGATAATTTTTCGGCGAAAGCTACGTCCCCTTTTTCTTCTTCTTTGTAGAAACGAAGGTTTTCGAGTAACAGAATTTCACCGGGTTGCAGAGAGGCTGCCAGGTCAATGGCCTGTTGTCCAATGGCATCATCCGCAAATTTCACGGGACGGTTGAAGATAACAGACAGGGCGTTTACTAAGTGCTTAAGCGAATACTTTTCAGTAGGTCCATCTTTCGGACGGCCCAGGTGAGACATCAGGATAACCGAACCGCCGTCGTTAAGAATTTTTTGAATCGTCGGAATGGTTGCTTTGATACGGGTATCATCGGTGATTTCGTAACGGTCATTCAGGGGAACGTTGAAATCAACGCGGACAAGAGCCTTTTTTCCGGCGAAATTGTACTGGTTCAGCGTCTTCATCAGTAAGAATCAGATGTTTAAATGAGTAATGATTTGACAACTCTTATTATACGTGTTGATGAGTCGGTCGAGAAAGGAACAAAATTATACATTCGGCCAAACTTCCCTAAACTTCCCTTCTTTTTAGCCTTTAAGTGATAATTTAGATTTGATAAGTTATATTTTTGCTTCTTTAGTTTATCTTTTGCCAAGTAGAAAAGCTCTGTTCCTCTTCATCTTTATTATAACGGCAGAACCGGAAAAGGGTTTAATCCTTTATATTTGCCCCGTTCTTTGTAACGCCCGTCAATCGGATGGTTGGTTTCATTAGCAGATCTTCGCTGCTAAAGGAATGAAAAAGGAATCGTGTGAAAATCACGAGCAGACGTGCTACTGTAAGTATCTGTTTCGAACCTCGAAACAAGTGCATCCCAGATTTCCCATTGTTCCCTGAGGAATGAGAAGGGGGGAGTCGCATGATACAAGCCAGGAGACTTGCCAGCCTTCTCAATGGTCATACCTTCACGCATAGGGTCTGATTCACGCATTGATTTTACAAATTTCTGATTACCCAACTCTGCTCACTGCTAGTCCCGAAACTGGCAGGTTTGCGGTTGTGCCTGAATTGTGCTGATTTCGAAACCAACGAAGTCGGGCCGGGAAAGCTATACCCTTATCGCAGAGGCATTAACTCCGTCATTCGCGTGAACGGATGACGGCTCGTACGTTACTAATGCGGAATCAGTAATTCGTAACAATTCACCGTTTTTGGCGGGTTGGGTGTTTCGAAGGCGTTTTGATAAACCCTTTTTAACACAAAAACACATGGTTACTCACAACCTGGGCTACCCCCGCGTGGGCAGCAAACGCGAACTGAAATGGGCCTGCGAACAATTTTGGGCAGGAAAGATTTCGAAAGACGAACTTCTGTGGGCGGGTCGGCAAATTCGCCGACAAAACTGGCAGACGCAATTACAGGCAGGTCTGCAATGGATTCCTTCCAATGACTTTTCCTATTACGATCAGGTGCTGGATACTGCATTAATGGTGGGAGCCGTGCCCGAAAGGTATCAGGCGGTTATTGATGGAAAAAACAATCGGGAACTGGAGATTTACTTCGCCATGGCCCGCGGAATCCAGAAGGCCGAGCTGGACATAAAGGCGATGGAAATGACGAAGTGGTTTGATACCAACTACCACTACATCGTTCCCGAATTTTTGAAAGATCAGCAGTTTAAACGGTATTCCGATAAGGTCATTCACGACTTCGAAGATGCCAAGCAGATGGGTATTCTTACCAAGCCCGTCATTCTGGGGCCGGTTTCATTTCTGTTATTGGGTAAGGAAAAAGAAGAAGGTTTCCACCGAATTGATCTGCTCAATCGGTTATTACCCGTTTATATTGACGTATTACGCGAACTGAGTTACCGGGGGGCAACCTGGATACAGCTTGACGAACCTTGCCTGACGCTCGATTTGTCAGCTAATGAAAAAATCGCTTTTCAGCAGGCGTACCAGGCTATTCAAAAAGCATTACCTCAGGTTCAGCTTCTGGTGGCGACTTACTTCGAAAAACTAGGTGATAATCAGTCTTTGGCCCTGCAATTACCCGTTTCTGCTTTACATATTGACCTGGTGCGTGGATCGGGACAGTTAACTCCCATTCTGGCGGATCACGAATTCGTTACTTCCACTAAAATCCTCTCGCTCGGCGTAGTGGATGGGCGTAATGTCTGGAAAAATGATTTCAGCCAGTCGTTGCAATTGCTGAATGAAGCCATTGCCAAGCTAGGCAAAGCCCGCGTCTGGGTGGCTCCGTCCTGTTCGTTATTGCATGCTCCTTACGATCTGGATTTAGAGAAAAACGAAGCGGTACTGACACCGGAAATCAAAAACTGGATGGCATTTGCTAAACAGAAATTGCAGGAAGTAACCACGCTGGGTCAGTTAATCGAAGGCGAAAATCTGGAGCTATTAGCAGAAAATCAGCAGGCTATAGAAAGCCGAAGGACGAGCTCGCTGATTCATAAACCAATTGTAAAATCCCGCGTGCAAGCGGTTCAACCCAGCGATTTCAAACGGAAGCAAGCCTTTACGATTCGTCAGAAAATTCAGGAAGCAAGCCTTCAGTTACCGCTGTTTCCCACCACCACGATTGGCTCTTTCCCCCAAACCGAAGAGGTTCGTCAGTGGCGGGCGAAGTACAAAAAAGGTGATGTTACCAAAGCAGAGTATGAGGCTTTTGTGGAGGAAGAGATCGAAAAATCCATTCGTTGGCAGGAAGAAGTCGGGCTTGATGTATTGGTTCATGGTGAATTCGAGAGAAACGACATGGTTGAATATTTTGGCGAACAGCTTTCGGGTTATGTGTTTACTCAATTGGGCTGGGTACAGAGTTACGGAAGCCGTTGCGTAAAACCGCCCATTATTTACGGAGATGTCGAACGACCTGAAGCCATGACGGTTCGCTGGACGACGTTTGCTCAATCTAAAACGGCTCAATTAATGAAAGGCATGCTGACGGGACCAGTAACGATTCTGCAATGGTCGTTTGTGCGGGATGACCAGCCGCGTAGGGATACAGCTTTTCAGATCGCTTTGGCTATTCGGGATGAAGTGCTGGATCTGGAAAAAGCAGGAATCAAAGTCATCCAGATTGACGAACCTGCCATTCGCGAAGGCTTACCCTTACGCAAAGCCGACTGGGGCACTTACCTGACCTGGGCCGTGGATGCGTTCCGACTTAGTGCCGCCGGCGTTACCGATCAAACGCAGATTCATACCCACATGTGCTACTCGGAATTTAATGACATTATCGAGGCTATCGCCCGCATGGATGCCGATGTCATTACCATCGAAACGTCGCGTTCGCAGATGGAGTTACTCGATGCGTTTTCGAACTTCCAGTACCCAAATGAAATCGGACCGGGGGTGTATGACATTCATTCGCCCCGTGTACCCAGCGTGGAAGAAATGGCACATTTGCTGGAAAAAGCACTTCGAACCATTCCAGCTCGTAACTTGTGGGTCAATCCCGATTGCGGACTAAAAACCCGCCATTGGGTCGAAACTGATCAGGCTCTACGCCACATGGTCGCTGCCGCTAAACAATTGCAGCAAACCGTGAAAGCGTAGGAGTTTAGCGTTTTGGGTTTGGCGTTTAGAGTTAATGTTACATTGAACTCTAAACGCTAAACCCAAAACTCAAAACCATTTTCCATGTCACTCGAAGAAAAAATTAAGGCGGCGGAGACCCGCGTGTTTAAGGCCGTTTTCCCGCACACAACCAACCATTACGATACTTTATACGGCGGTATGGCCATGCAGTGGATGGACGAAATCGCCTTCATTACCGCGACCCGTTTATCCCGAAAACCCATGGTAACCGTCTCCAGCGACCGTATTGATTTTCGGCAGGCCATTCAGGCGGGGATGCTGGTTGAATTGATTGGGAACGTCGTACACGTGGGGAACACCAGCATGCGGGTGAGCGTGGAGATTTATGTAGAAAGCATGTACGCCGAAGGACGCGAACTAGCCATCCACGGCACCTTCACTTTCGTAGCCATAGACGCAAATAAAAAACCAATTCGAATTTTGGAGTAATGTTTAGGGTTTTGAGTTTAGTGTTAGGAAGTTATTTTGATAAGAAAAGAATTTACGTCGCAAGTATTAACTCAAAACCCTAAACTCCTAACTCTAAACATATGAATAAACATGCCCTTGAAGGCTGTCCGCGTTGTGGGCAGTTATTTACCTGCAAACTCAATGCAAGCTTAAAATGCGACTGCAATCAGATCGTATTAACGCCGTCGGAAATGCAATACATCCGCGATATTTCGATCATGGATTATGACAGCGGCTGTTTGTGTCTGAATTGTTTGCAGGATTTACAGCAGGAGGCAAGGGCATTAGAGTAAGCTTACTAAATAAAGAAACAAAAAAGTAAGGCCCTAGCCATGCCGCTGCCAATGTGGCCCGGGCAGCTTTTTCGCTGGCAGCAACCAGTTAGGATAACAATAAACCAGTCTTTTAGGGTGCTATCAAAAAGATTGTTGCCAGTAATAAAGAAAATGAATAGACATGACTAAAATTGTTAGATGAAAATAATAAAAGGCCCTGCCGCTGCCAGCTTTTTCGCTGGCAGCAACTAGTTGAAATAATGGTAACCCAACCTGTGAGGCACTATCAAACGGATTGTTACCAGTGAAAAAGCCGGTCGGTTCACGCGGGCCACGATATTCAGAAACTAATAGCAAATCAAACTTTTTCCTGAGAAAAAGACTTATCATAGCTCTAAGCCACGTAGCTATTTATGTCTGAACGTCTGGAACTTCCACCGAAATATTACCTCGATTACTTTACCTATTTACTCGCCTTTGTGCGTCGGTTTTACCTGGACTTATTAACCGACGATGAAAAAGAATTTCTTCAGGATTTCGATCAGTTGAGCGAAAACGCTCAGTGCCTTTTTATTCGGTTTACCAACCGAAGAGTGGCCTTTTTTCGGGTTCGAAAAATCAAGTATCCCGAAATTGATAACTGGGCAGAGGCTTTGCTTGAATTGGAAAACAAAGGTTTTGTCGCCCGTTTGTCTGACTATCACCAGAATCGGGCGGGGGAGATTCTTGACATTTTCAGTAAGCCGGAAGTACTAGGTTTTGCCAAACAACTGGCGTTGGATACCAAAGGCAAAGCCAGTCTCAAAAAAGACGAGGTAAGCGACTGGTTGTTAGAATCCGTACCTTTTCCAGACTTAGCCAGTTATATTGATCAAAGCGAACCCGTAGTCAAGGTTAACTACGAGGCTCAGACGATGCTTTTCAAGTTTCTGTTTTTTGGAAATCGGCATGCGGATATGAGTGAATTTGTGGTGCGGGATCTCGGCCATATTCGGTTTGAACGCTTTGATGAAGATCGGTTTGTCCCACATTTTACCTCCAGGGAAGAAGTCGAAGATCGGCTAAAAGTTTCATTGGCGGCGGAAGATTTCCATTTGATGAAAACCGCCGAAACAGATCCTTTGGCAATTAATACTTGGTTTCTGGATTGGTATGAGAATCATGTCCCCCTAGCTGAAATTGCTCAGCCTTCGCTGGATCGCCTGATGCTGAAGATCGCGGGTTTCATGGAACGCCAGAAAAAACTGGAAGAAGCCCTGGTGCTGTTTCGGATGACTACCGCACCGCCGTCGCGGGAGCGGCAGGTTCGGTTATTGATGAAGTTGAAAGACCCGGAGGCAGCTACGGCTCTGGCTGAGGAGATGTTGATTAACCCTTTCAATGCGGACGAGCAGTTTTTTGCAATTGATTTTCAAAACCAGCAAGCGGCTCAGGGCCAGAAAAAAAGGGCTCGTAAATCGACCACGGAATGGTTGTTGAAATCAGAAAGTGTGACGATTGACGTTAGCTGGCGGTATCGGGTAGAGGAGGGCGTTGCTGAATATTTTCGGGCACAAGGAAAACAGGCGGTACATACCGAAAACTTTCTGTTTGATGGCCTGTTTGGGCTTCTGTTCTGGGATATCATTTTTGATGCCGGAAGTTCAGCCATTCATCACCCCTTACAGCGGTCTCCATCGGATATTTATAAACCTACCTTCTTCGAAAAACGCCGTCCCGCTTTACTGGATCGTCTGGATTTACTGGAAAACAAAGCCGATACTTTCCATTTTCTGGAAGCCGTTTTTGAAGAAAAATACGGTATCAGCAATCCGCTTGTGGTTTGGTTCCCAGAGCTATTAACACTGGTAAAAATTGCGGTAGAAAAGATTCCAGCGGAATTATTGAAGAAGTTACTCATCGAAATGGCCACCAACGTACGTGAACATACGCGGGGCTTTCCCGACCTGTTTGTGTGGGATGAAACGAGTTATGATTTCATCGAAGTAAAATCTCCCACCGATCACCTTTCGCCGCAGCAGTTATACTGGTTACGCTTCTTCGAAACCACAGGCATCCGTTCCAAAGTATTACGCGTCGTTTGGGGATATGATCAGTAGAGACGGTTTTGCCTTATTTCCATTTCTTTGCCTTATCCGCCATGGTTGGTGTCTTCACCAACCACTATGGCCTTTATGAATGGCTGGTGAGGACACCAGCATGGGAGGGTTACCTTCAGATTATTTTCATTTCTCAGAAAGACGCAATGAAGTCTCGTCTTTACGTGACGCAGTCGCTTGGCTCTGCCGAGTGACTTACCTGACTGTAGGCCTCTGGCCGTCTTGTGGGTAAAATAATGAATACTCAAACGCGTGTCTACTTTGAAGTATCTTCCATAACCTCGGCCAGAGGCCTCTGTGCTATGTTGTCACTCGGCAGAGCCGAGCGACTGCGTCAGGGAGATGAGGAGATGAGAGCATATATAGAGGTAACAAAATCGTTTCATCCGCCATGGTTGATGTCCTCACCAGCCATAGTGGGAAAATTAGCACTAGTATTGTAGAGACGCAATGAAGTTGCGTCTGGGTAAGAGGCGGTTTTTAGGACTAGTCCGTTCTTTTCATCTACCCACCAAATGCTATAAAGTCACGTATCTACCTGCATTTAACAATCCACACCTACAATTCTTTTAGTTCCGTTGCCACTTTTTCTGCCCAGCGGGCTTGTTCGGCGTGGTTAATGCTGTGGCGGGTTTCGGCGTCGTATAATTCCTGATAGCGATTCATTTCCCGGAAAGACTCCAGAAAAATGTACTGAATCCGGCTATCATAATCTTCCAGCGGCAACTCTTCCGCTAATAAGGCTTTCTTAAATCGTTCCGTAATGAGATGCGTAATGTCAAAATGTAACTGCTCGTGAGCCAGAGCGTACATATTTGTGGCTGGTTCGGCCGTCCAGGACGAATTTTGAAGCATAAATGCCTTGACCGTCATGTCAATAAACACGGTTCCGTTTTCAACTTTTGTCATCGCTTCATAGCCAAAACTGGTGTAAATCAGAGCTCCCGTTCGGGGATTAACTCGCCGGATCGGACCTCGGAAATCATTCCAGGTTAGCTTTCGTTGCGGACTATAAAACACGGTATCACCCAGGCGACCTTTAGGTTCATACTCCTTAAACCGAATCTGTACACGACGGGCAAGTTTCTCGGTTTTCAGTTCATGCGTCTTCACCCAGTTACCAAACTCATGCAAACAGCGTTGCAATGTTTGCCGGATCTGAATCTCGTAATTTCCATCCATGCCAGCCGAGCGATTATAATCAGACCCTGCCTGGCATTCCGTCAATAAAATGTACCGCCCTTCTATTTCACGTTCAAAAGCCAACTGTACCCGAAACGTACCGCGAATCATCCGACTGGATGGTCTCTCCTCAAACCAGAATTGCTTTACTCGTATTCGAACCGGATAATCCCGTTCCTGCCGAGGCGACTGCTTCAGTAAACGCTGAAAGGTAGTGGGCAAACTTCCCACAAAGCGAAGAGAAGAGCTCTGACCCGAGGGCAGAATGATTGAACCAATACCGGACCGATTGGGCCGTTCGTCTACAATGTCCTGAATTGTGTATAAATGGGGTAATTGCGAAATAGACTCTGATCGTAGCTCAAGCGTTCGTTGAGCCTGGGCCGAATTTAGTAATCCGACAAGAAAAAATAGTAGCCCCCAAAGGGATGGTTTTTGTCTCAAGTTCATGGGTTTATACCTCTATGAACGTAAAAGCTAGTTAAAAAGTGCGATGAAATAAATCACTTTATGCTTGACTTTATGGGTTGAGGTCATTAGGTTCACTCTTGCTAAGAGCTATTCTGTTTTCTACGATTAGTGAAGAATAGAATGGTTTTTTTACGCAAGCCAATATGGTCAAACCCTAAAAATGAGTGTGCGTATGAAACTGCAAGTGCAAACAGTTCATTTCGATGCAGATAGCAAACTGCTCGACTTTGTGCAAGCCAAATTCAACAAATTAGATCAATTTTATGATCGGATTACCAATGGCGAAGTCTATCTGAAACTAGACAAAGGCGAATCGAGCAAGGTCCAAAATAAAATCGTTGAGTTAAAGCTCTATTTACCCGGCGATTCCATCTTTATTAAAGAAAGCGGAACCACTTTCGAAGAGGCTACAGATTTAGTATTGAATGCCGCTAAAACGACGGTGAAAAAATATAAGGAAAAACTCAAGGACAAAACGGCCCCTAAAGCAGCCGAGTTAATCGTTGAGGAAGAAGAAGAAGAATTCTAGTCCATTCATCATCTGGAAAAGAGGTCGTTTCATAGCAGAGACGACCTCTTTTATTTTCTAGTTCATCAGATTTTCCAGCGAAACGTGGATATTCTCCATATTTTAAGTAAATAGCCTGTGAAGTTTGATACTCAGCCTGATACTTATGGAAAAACGCACTTTCATCAAATTATCTTCCGTCTTTCTGACGGGTTCGCTTTTCTCGCCTATGACGAGCTGTAACCAAACCAAGCAAACCGAATCAAGGGAAAATACCCAGAGTGGCAAACAGTACAATTGGGCCCGTAACCTTGAATATAGTACGGAGAATTTTCAATATCCCGAATACGCCCGAGACATTCAGGGCCTCATTAAGGGAAGTAAAAGCCTGAGAATTCTTGGTACGCGGCATTCGTTCAATCGCATTGCAGATAGCACGCAGGAGATCGTTTCCCTGCAAAAGATCAAGCCGGTTTATGTAATTGATAAAGAGAATAGGACCGTTACCGTAGATGGAAATGTAAAATACGGCGATCTGGCCGAATACCTGCATTCAGAGGGATACGCCCTGCACAACATGGCCTCGCTGCCGCATATCTCAGTGGCCGGTTCCTGTGCAACGGCGACGCATGGTTCGGGGGTAAAGAATGCAAATTTGTCTTCGGAAGTGGTCGCTCTGGAAATGATTACGGCAGCCGGTAGACTCCTTCGGGCTTCCCGAACCTTAAGCCCGGAAACTTTTCCTGGAATGGTGGTTGCTCTGGGGGCACTGGGGGCAATTACGAAAGTTACACTTAAGATCCAGCCTTCTTTTCAGGTACGACAGGATGTATACCAGAATATGCCGCTGGTGGAGGTGAAAAAACACTTTGATGAAGTAATGTCGGCGGGTTATAGCGTGAGTTTATTTACTAATTACGCCAAAGAGAATATTAATCAGGTGTGGGTCAAGCGGAAGGTTGAGGGAGACGTGAAACTGAATCTGGTTACGGACTGGTTCGGATCAAAACTGGCGACTAAAAACCTGCATCCCATCGAAGAAATTTCGGCGGAAAACTGCACCGAACAGATGGGGGTTCCCGGTCCCTGGCATGAGCGATTACCGCACTTTAAAATGAACTTCACGCCAAGTAGCGGGGAGGAATTACAATCAGAATTTTTTGTTCCGTATAAAAATGGAGCTGAAGCTCTGGCTGCTGTTTTCGAATTACATGAAAAAATTACACCGCATTTATTAATCTCAGAAGTACGAACCATCGCTGCCGATGATCTTTGGATGAGTCCCTGTTACCAGCAGGATTGCGTGGCCATTCACTTTACCTGGAAGCAGGACTGGATGGCGGTGAAGCAGGTATTACCTTTGATTGAAGAAAAAATGGCTCCCTTTAACGCTCGTCCACACTGGGCTAAGTTATTTACTATGTCGCCATCCAGACTTCAGTCGCAATATAAAAAGCTGGATGACTTCAAGAAATTAATCAAGGAATATGACCCGGAAGGGAAGTTCAGAAATGAGTTTCTAGAGCAGAATTTATATGGAGTTTAAGGGACTCACCTCTAGTCAGTAGGGTACAAACTTGTAGCTGATCATAGAATATCTTTCCCAGACAAAGACTTTTTGTCTAACATCGGACCAGAGGTCTACCCAACCCCGCAGTCACTCGGCTAGCAGCCGA
>NZ_NHPP01000001.1 GCF_002838835.1 Siphonobacter sp. SORGH_AS_0500 | reverse complement strand
CCCGCAGCACTCGGCTAGAGCCGAGCGACTGCGGGGTTGGGTATCAACAATTGAATGTTAGACGAATGATGCCAGCGAAAAAGCTGGCATCGGTTGGGCTGAAGTCTATGGATTTGTCTTTTGTATTTTCTTACAGTCACTCGGCAAAGCGAGCGACTGCGAGAAAACCATTCGTGAACGGAGCTTCTGTCAGTGCATTTTTGTCTGAACTATTTGCAGAAAAGCAGAATAAGGAAAGCTAATACTCTATATAATAAAATAATTTAAAAATTATCATTGACTGCTTCGGTCGGTTGCTAAATAATCCGTATCATTCGGGAATGAAACGCATGGTACGTACCCCTATTCTCATGGCAGGTGCCTTTTTTGCACTGGTGTCTTTATCTTCCCTCACGGACCCTAAACCTCTGTATAAGAATGCTTCGTTGCCTACGCATCGGCGGGTACAGGACTTGCTCAAGCGGATGACCACCGAAGAAAAAGTGGGTCAGTTGGCTACGCCGCTGGGCTGGTTTATGTATGACAAGAATGGCTCGCAGGTAACGGTAAGTGAAAAATTCAAAAAAGCGGTAAAAGAACAGCAGATCGGCATGCTCTGGGCCACCCTGCGGGCTGATCCCTGGACGCAAAAGACGTTAAAAACGGGCTTGAGTCCCGAGCAGGCGGCTCAGGCTACCAACGCTTTACAGAAATACGTCATTGAAAATACCCGTTTAGGGATTCCTTTATTATTATCCGAAGAGTGTCCGCACGGGCATATGGCCATTGGCACGACGGTTTTTCCCACGGCTCTGGCTCAGGGAAGTACCTGGGACCCGGCTTTGATTCACGAAATGGCCAAAGCCATTGCTCAGGAGGCTCGGATGCAGGGAGCTCACATTGGATACGGCCCGGTGCTGGATTTAGCTCGTGAACCTCGGTGGTCTCGGGTAGAAGAAACCTATGGCGAAGATCCCGTCCTGAATGGTCAAATGGGTATAGCGATGGTGACTGGTTTTCAGGGGAAAAACCTGAAAAGCGGATCAAATATTATTTCGACGCTGAAGCATTTTACGGCTTATGGAGTTCCTGATGGAGGGCACAATGGTGGTAGTGTTTCGCCAGGAAATCGTGAGTTACATCAGGCCTATTTGCCTCCTTTCCGCGATGCGGTTCAGGCTGGAGCTTTGTCGGTAATGACCGCCTATAACTCCATTGACGGTATTCCCTGTACGGCTAATCCGGTGTTGTTAAAGTCCATTTTACGGAAAGACTGGGGCTTCAAGGGCTTTACCGTTTCAGATTTGAACAGCATTCAGGGATTAACTTTCAATCATAAAGTCGCGGCCAATAACACAGACGCAGCTGCGTTAGCGATTAACGCCGGACTGGATGCGGATTTGAGCGGAACAGGTTTCGATAAATCACTAGTACAAGCCATCAAACAAGGTAAGGTGTCGGGAGCCGTGCTGGATTCTGCCGTTAGCCATGTGTTGCGTTTGAAGTTCGAAATGGGACTTTTTGAAAACCCTTATGTTGATCCTCAGAAAGTTACTAACGTAGCTCGCAGTGTGGAACACCTTCAGTTAGCTCGCCAGGTATCCAGAGAGGCGATTGTCCTTTTGAAGAATACCAACGAATTATTACCTCTCAAAAAAGACCTGAAAAGCATCGCCGTGATTGGACCTAACGCGGACAACGTTTATAACCAGCTTGGCGATTACACGGCACCGCAGGCGGACGGAGCCGTGATTACGGTGCTCAAAGGAATTCAGAACAAGCTGGGTAACGCTACGCAGATCAACTACGCCAAAGGATGTAGTATTCGGGATACGTCGACGGCTCAGATTGCAGCGGCGATTGAGGCAGCCCGGAAGTCCGATGTTGCCGTGGTAGTCATCGGTGGTTCGAGTGCCCGTGATTTCAAAACGGAATACCAGGATACCGGAGCCGCTCACGTAAAGGCATCTGAAACATCGATTAGCGACATGGAAAGTGGGGAAGGATATGACCGCGTGAGTCTGGATTTGATGGGACGTCAGTTACAGTTGCTGGAAGCGATACTCAAAACGGGTAAGCCCGTTGTTGTGGTAATGATCAAAGGCCGTCCGCTGAACATGAATTGGATTTCGGCGAATGCTCCAGCCGTTATTGATGCCTGGTATCCCGGACAAGAAGGTGGGAATGCGATTGCCGATGTATTATTCGGTGATTATAATCCCGCGGGTCGTCTGCCGATATCGATTCCTAAATCCATCGGTCAGATTCCTGTCTATTACAATTACAAAAGTCCTGTTAAGCACGATTACGTAGAAATGGACGCCAAGCCTTTGTATCCGTTTGGATACGGTTTAAGTTATTCAACGTTTGAATACAGCGATTTACACACCCAGGTAACACCTACCAAAAACGACGTAACGGTAAAAGTAACCGTTCAGGTAAAAAACACCAGCAAGCGGGACGGAGACGAGGTAGTTCAGGTATACCTAACTGACAAAGTTTCTTCGGTGGTTGGCCCCGTGAAGCAACTGAAAAAGTTTCAGCGGGTTAATGTGAAAGCGGGAGAGACCAAAACACTGACGTTCGAGTTAAAGGCTAAAGATCTGATGTTGTATAATGCGGAAAACCAATGGGTAGCCGAGAAAGGTGACTTCAACGTACAAGTCGGAGCTTCTTCGGATGATATTCGGGTGAATAAAGATTTCCAGTTAGCATCAGATATTCGGAAATAGTTTTCCGTTTTCAATTAACCACAGAGTTTCACAGAGATTGGCACTGAGTAACTCGGTGTAAAACTCCGTGAAACTCTGTGGTTACCATACTGAAAACTCTAAAGCAATTTGTCTTTGAATTTCTGATAGAGAAATGAAGTTACCAGTAAAAGCACACCGACGCTTAGGAAGATGATGATTTTCCCGCCCGTAGCGACACGGCTTAAGTCGAAAATCAGCAGTTTGATTAATACGACCCCAAATAAAGCGATGCCCGCCAGACGGTATCGCTTTATTTTTTTGCTAAAACCCAGAACAATCAAGGTCAGTGAATAAACGCCCCAAAGTACGCTGAAGCCTGCCTGTGTCGCCATGAGCCGTTGCTCAGCGGCTTCGGCGGGACTATTCAGGATAAAAAGCGTAACCAATTCTTGACTTAATACCCAGAGAATAACACCGTGAATGGCGTACAAAAATAGATTTCGGGTTTGTTTCCAGTTACTAGAATCATCAGGAATCATCCGGTATAGACCATAGGTGATGCCTGCAATGCCAAGATAAAGCAGGTAACGGGCGTTAATCCAGGCCGTTGGGGTTTTAATGGTAAGCAGGGTAACGGCCTGAACGGGATTCTGGAAAAAGATATAAATAAAAATCAGCATACTGAGTACCAGACTCGCTACCTGCCAAAAATACAATCGTCGCGGAGCAATGATTACTAGGGTAGCTCCGATGTATAGGCTGGTATAAATGCTGAAAACGAGATTTTGAATGGCTTGCGGGAATCTCAGATTGCCCTGAGCTGCGAAGTAACGATCCCATTCCATTGAAATCACGTAATAACCCATTACAAACAGTAACAAGCCAAGTAATTTCCTTGAAAAACCGACTTGTTGAGCCTTGATCGACTGGATTAACATAAAGATAACCGCCGCAAGGAATAAGGCATTCGTAAGAAAAGTAAGATTCCAGTAAGGCAGATAATCTAATGAAGGGTTGGGAATAGAGTATCCGTGAATGAGTAGGGCACAGGCTGTCAGATTAATCAAAGCCGTCCCGAAGTGGGTCAGAATTTTCGACGAACGTTGAATGCCCAGCGTGTATAAGGTAGCGGCTCCACCTGCCCAAACCAACGTAATCCAATCGCCTTCCAATTGGATAGGAACCATTAGAATAAGGAATACAAGGGCCATAGACAGCGAAGCATCCGCTAACGAGGTCAGATTTCTCTGCCGTAAAAACCAGGCGATTCCCCCGTGAAATAGGCTGTTGGCAAACGTATAGGCAGTAATAGAAAGGGTTGAATAATGCTGCTCTTTCAGAATGAAATACGTGGGAATGTAAAAAAATAGAGCGTTTAATACAATCTGTAAAATCGTGCGATGATGAGCGTAGGCTTTCTGGAATAAAGGGTAAACCAGTTGATTGGCATACATCTGCAGAAAGAAAATGGTGCCGAATACCAGACTAATCCAGACGTAGCCTGGACGGTCGAAGCCATTGATGATGAAGGCTATAAATATCAGCCAGGTAACGAAAAAAGCGGAGGTGTTCATTAACTGCCAGTCGCGTTGGTAGGCCAGACTCAGCACGCCAGCGTTCAGAATAGTCATGTATACAAAAAGTCCCCAGGGGGCCCCATTGCCACCCACCAGAAAAGGAACCGCATAAGCCCCGACCAGACCGAATAAGCCAATCCATTGCACTTCATAACGCGTAGCCTGCCAGACCGTAAAGAGCGTAACGAGTACCATCAGTGCAAAAGATAGCGGCGAAGGTAAGAACTGATAAAAGTAATAAGCCGCGTACGTAGTGAGATATACGGTAGCCACGCCTCCGCTGAGTAGTACGGCACTGTAGGTCAGGTATTTAGGCTTTAGCCATAGGGCCAGCATAACAAGAGCAGAGCCGATGCTCCAACCCAGAGCCAGTCGCCCCCAGGGGCCAATAAGGTCATTGTCGAAAGCGTATTTAACGAAAATCGCAATCCCGATCACTAGGGCGGCAATCCCAACTTTGCTTAATAAATTCCCTCCGATGTATTCTTCCGTTGGCGTTTTGGCGTAGGTAGGAGCAGGTTTTGTTATTACGGGTGGAGAAACCGCAGAAACTGGAGCTGAGGGAGGAGCAATGGGGGTTTGTGTAACGGTTTTAACAGGAGTAGTGTCGGGGCGTAGTGAACTTAACTCCCGTTGAATCTGAATAAGATTTTTCTGAGCACTGGAAAGCTGCTCCGCCAGTCGCTGGACTTCGGCTTCTAATGCATCGATCCGATTACGTTCATTCATAGGTAATAGATAGAGTAGGTTGGAAGGTAATGAGTTTTCAGTGGTCTGTTTTCTGTTTTTGATTAACCACAGAGTAAATCAGCGTAAAACTTTGTGAGCCTTGGTGTCTTCGAGCCTTTGTGACAAAAAATTGAAAACAGACCTCTGAAAATTAAACTTATTGAATTACAAAGTTAATTCGGTCGATTCCGGTGTTTTTGTTTACCTGATCGTAGGCGTAAATCTGTATTTCGTACATGCCTTTATCTTTAACGGAAAGCATTCCTTCAAAAATATTATCCTGCGAAGCAAAGCTCAACGGAATTTCTCCAAACTTCATGCCATCTTTTTTGATGAGGGCTTTTACTTCGATGTTATCGGACTTCCAGAACCCGTTTTTATTAATCACACAACCGCACATCATAACCAGATTGATCCGAATTTTTACCTGATTATCCTTTAGTGTGGTTGGGTAATCACCTGATGAGATTGAGGTTCTAAAATGTCTACCATTAATCCGGGAATTTGGAGAATAATCCCGTCGCCATCGATGGGTTTTCCCGGGATGAGCCAGAGTTGGGTAGAAGCTTTTACGGCTGAACTTTTACGATTAACGGGAGCGATGGCTTCGACGGTAACGAAGGTAGGAGCATCCAGTTTTAAGTCTGCTTCAAATCGTGCTGTCTGTTCGTCAGTAAGGCGATTGTGGCGTTTGTAGGGCTGGTTCATAAGTAAATCCGTGTTGCCAGAATTTCCGCTGGTCAGACCTTTCGCCAGAATTTCACCCGTCAACTCATTTCGAATAATGACATAAGCCCCACCAATGCCGGTGCCAATAAATTTGGCATCTTTGGCTTGGGCTCGAACGATAACTTTGGTGGTTTGTGCAAAAGTAAAAGTGGACGTTAGGAGTACTAAAGTAGTGGTTAGGATTTTCAGCATATCAGATTTGACCAAGAGAAGAAAGAATAGGAATCTAAGATAGACAAAAAACCTAGAGACGCGATTCATCGCGTCTGGGTAAGAGGCGGTTTTTGCTATCCTGACGTCCATCTTCTGGGTAAGAGGCAGTTTTGGGTTACCCCTACGTTACTTCCATTTCCCGGCCAGACGCGATGAAGTCGCGTCTCTACAGGGTAGAAAACCAAAAGCCCGGATTGTTTATACAATCCGGGCTTTTTAAAGAGATATAATTCAAGGAATTACAGACCAAATTTGGCTTTTACCTGATCCACGTAATCCAGTTTTTCCCAGGTAAATAATTCTACTTCCTGCTCAATTACTTTTCCGTCGGGAGATTTGAATGTTTTCGTTACCACTTTCGATTCGCGACCCATGTGGCCATAGGCAGCCGTTTCGGAATAAATTGGGTTACGAAGTTTCAGACGCTGCTCAATGAAGTAAGGACGCATGTCGAAGATCTCGCCTACTTTCAAGGCAATTTCTCCGTCCGTTAATCCCACCTTCGAAGTTCCATACGTGTTGATATACAGACCGCAAGGCTCTGCTACACCAATGGCGTAAGAAACCTGAACCAATACTTCATCAGCCAGGCCAGCAGCAACCAGGTTTTTCGCAATGTGCCGCGTAGCGTAAGCTGCCGAACGGTCTACTTTCGAAGGATCTTTACCCGAGAACGCACCACCGCCGTGGGCACCTTTTCCGCCGTATGTATCAACAATGATCTTACGACCCGTCAGACCCGTATCGCCATGAGGACCACCAATCACGAATTTACCCGTAGGGTTGATGTGATAGGTAATTTCTCCTTCGAATAACTGGCTTAACTCAGGTTTCAAAGCAGCTTTCACGCGGGGAATAACGATGTTAATGATGTCTTCGCGGATTTTAGTGAGCATCGTTTCGTCATCACCGAAATCATCATGTTGCGTCGAAACAACGATGGTATCAATTCGCTGAGGCGTGTTGTCATCACTATATTCAATCGTTACCTGAGACTTCGCATCGGGGCGTAAGTAAGGCATCAGCGACAGCTCATTATTACGAATGTCGCTCATTTCCTTCAGGATTTTGTGAGCTAAATCCAGAGCTAAAGGCATGTAGTTGTCCGTTTCGCGAGTAGCGTAACCGAACATCATACCTTGGTCACCAGCACCCTGTTCTTCAGGATTTGAGCGATCCACGCCCTGGTTAATATCCGCTGACTGGTCGTGAATAGCAGAAAGAACACCGCAGGAATTGGCTTCAAACATGTATTCAGACTTCGTATATCCAATTTTACGGATTACTTCACGAGCAATGGTCTGAACGTCGAGATAGGTAGTTGATTTAACTTCACCAGCCAAAACGACCTGCCCGGTAGTTACCAGGGTTTCGCAGGCAACTTTAGATTGAGGGTCGAAGGCCAAGAAATGATCAATGAGGGCATCTGAAATTTGATCGGCTACTTTATCAGGATGTCCTTCAGATACAGACTCAGAAGTGAATAGATAAGGCATGTGCTGTTAATTAATTGATTGGGAGTACGAATCGATAAATATGTAATGTTTCGTAAACCTTGGCCAAAGGAAGGAATTGAACGTTTTGAATTTTTCTAAAAAGCTGATTTTCAAGAAAAAAGCCCGTATCGTTAAACCACCGTAGCGTTCTAAACTCGGTTGGTGCCCTAACTGGAGCCTCTGGATACTTTTGCAAAATTGTACATTCCGTGGAAATTCACCAAACAAGATGGCTTAACCTTGTCGGAATTCCTGAATATTTCGTTTAAAAATGTCAATGGCGGCTTTTGTAAAGGGAAGGATGGGTACGGAAACAATGACTTTTAAGTCTTCTGCCAGACTGCTTTCTTCATCCAGAAACCGGAAAATGCGGGGAGCCGGATTTTTTTGGAACAACCCCGTAAATATAGCAGCCGTAGATACCCGCTTTTTTAAAAAGACATTTAGAAAAACCTGATCGTAAAAGTAATTCAGAGCAGGGATTGCTTTGTGGGTTACGGGCGAAACGTCGAAAGATCGTTCCAGGTTATGAACCAATTGTTGTAAACGCTTTTGCGTGCGGGTAAAGGTATAACCCGTGCTGGCCCGCGTATAACCGCCTGCAGTACCCACGCGAATCACGCATGGAGCGGCCTGTTCCTGAGCAGGCTCGTCGCTCATGGGAATAACCCCGAATTCTTCTTCCAGAATTTCATAGTGCTGAATGGAAGTGAATTCCTGAATGTAACTTTTTAAACCTTCATCGTACTCTTTTTTTGAAAGCAGGGCCGGGGTAAAGAGCGTGAATTCAATGAGAGCTTCCGTTTCAGAAAAAGGCATGACGTAGACGAATCGACATTCGTTCTGCTGGTCGATTCGGAAATCCATCATAATCGGTACCTGGGGGTCAAAGGCAGGTTGATTAGTGCGAATGACCCAGCCTTTGAAGTGCTGTAACAGGTTTTGGTAGACAAAGCCACTCGCTGGCAAGGGTTTCATGGCTTGCAAAACGTGCGTACTATCGAAACACCAGCTTGCCCGGTATTCGCCTGCTTCGGTTTGAACAATGGCTTCCTGGTTATCAGACAGAATAGACTGAATGGGGCTGTATAAGAATTCAATGGCAGGGTTTGTCGCCAGTTCGTGATGAATAAACTGGTAGAAATCAATTCCGCGAAGTAACTTATACTGATGCTTGCCTAAGGTCAACTTTCGGGAAAATCCATTAGATCCATGAAACCAGATGGAATTCCATTTTCGGTAGAGGATGGACTCGAATGCACTTTCTCCTTCCTGCCAAAAGGCCCAGGTCCGGTCATTCCGGGTTTTCTTTTCACGATCAATGATCAAAATTTTCTTATCGCGTAAAGCACTACGATTGAGGTAATAGGCCAGACTTAGTCCAGCCATACCTCCTCCTGTTATGATGATGTCGTACTTCAAGCAATCGGGAATCTCGTGAATGAAAATAGAACCTGGAAAATTCGATTTTGTTTGAATGTAGAGAGGCGACTTCATCGCGTCTGGGTAGAGGCAATTTTTGTTACTCCCGCTATGTCTGGTGTCTTCTCCCGCCATTAATAAGCATAATGGTTGGTGAGGACACCAACCATGGCGGAGCTCTGCCTGATTTCCATCTCCCGACTAGACGCGATGAAGTCGGCTCTCTACAAAAAAGGCCTCGCTACTCCTAAGTAACGAGGCCTTTGACTCAAATCAATATAAATTATACGTTTACGTGACGTTCGGCGTGGTAGCTGGAGCGTACCAGTGGGCCCGATTCAACGTATTTGATACCTCGTTTTTCGCCCTCTTCCTTATACATGGCGAAGGTGTCGGGGTGAATCCATTCAATAACTTCGTGGTGCATTTTTGTAGGCTGAAGGTATTGGCCCAGCGTCAGAACGTCCAGTCCATGAGCGACCAGATCATCCATAGCTTTGAATACTTCGTCCTGCGTTTCGCCCAAACCTAGCATAATGCCCGTTTTGGTACGTTTGCCAAAGTCTTTCGTCCGTTTGATTTGCTCCAGACTCCGCGAATATTTCGCCTGAGGACGTACGGGGCGATACAGACGTTCTACCGTCTCCATATTATGGGAGACCACTTCCTGTCCGGCAGCAATCATACGCTCCAGAGCAGCCCAGTTTCCTTTCGTATCAGGAATCAGCGTTTCAATCGTTGTGCTGGGGCTTAATTCTTTCGTCAGGCGAACCGTCTGATACCAGATTTCAGCTCCCCGGTCTTTCAATTCATCCCGGTTCACAGAAGTCAGAACGGCATGCTTCACACCCATGATCTTAATGGCTTCGGCTACGCGACGGGGTTCGTCCGCATCATATTCGTTGGGACGTCCGGTTGCTACTGCACAGAAGGTACAGGAACGCGTACAGACATTACCCAAAATCATAAATGTAGCCGTACCCGCTCCCCAACACTCACCCATATTCGGACAGTTTCCTGACTGACAAATGGTGTGGAGTTTATATTCATCTACAACTTGCCGCACGTTGCGGTATTCCGGACCGGTGGGGAGTTTCACTCGCAACCAGTCGGGTTTGCGGGTAGAGGAACCTGGCTTGTTCTCGCCTTTGGTGCCTGTACCGGGTTTTGTTATTACGGGTAGCTCAATCATCCCAATATCAATTGCTGATTTGATAAACAGTGGGGTCTATCAAAAGATGTACAAAGGTAATGAGCTAACCTGTAATGACGATAAAAAGTTGCGTTTGATAAAAGAATGAAGCTTTTCACTTTAATTGTGAGGGCGATAACCCCGTGAAGAAAGATGAGTTAGAAAGAATAACTTACCTTTAATGGCATTTTTTAGGAAAAGTGAGAGAAAAGCTTTTCGGAAAATACATCTCATTCATTCAATTAAGATAACAGTTACAGGTATGGCAACGGCTACCATTACGTATTTAGGACAACTTCGCACGCAGGCTACACACGTAAGATCTGGCTCAGAAATTATTACGGATGCTCCAGTGGATAATCACGGAAAAGGAGAGGCATTTTCTCCCACTGATTTAGTTGCTTCGGCTTTAGGTTCCTGCATGTTAACCATCATGGGAATCGTTGCCCAGCGGGACCAGGTGGATATTACTGGGACGCAGGTAGAAGTTACGAAGAGTATGGCTGAAAACCCCCGTCGAATCAGTGAGATCGCTGTTAAACTGATTGTTAAGACGAGTCAGCCCCTAACTGAAACTCGTAAAAAGAAGCTGGAAAACGCCGCCTTAACCTGCCCCGTAGCGGAAAGCCTTCATCCCGACCTAGTGAAGGCCGTTACGTTTGAATTTGTTGTGTAGGGTTTGGCGTTTTGAGTTTAAATGTTGTGCCGCTGCCGTCGTGGCGGCTCCACAGGGGCAGTAGTGCTTGGGGATTCTGTCTGTCATCATATCCTATAAGAAAAAAGCCGGAATAATCTGTTTCATTCCGGCTTTTTTCATGCCGCTGCCATCGAAAAAGCTGGCAGCAATCGGTTTAATTCTTTATGGAATGCGTTTAGACCTAAAGTCACTGCTGCCAGCTTTTCCGCTGGCAGCGGCCACGATGCTAGAAGATGCTGTTTAGTATCTACAACTTAAGGAAAAAGCCGAAATGATCACTTCATTCCGGCTTTTTCTTTAAGTAATACTGAAGGTTTTAATAACAAAATCCCAACACTTATTTACGACTTAACACTGATTCTCCCCACCAGGCTTGCTGGATTTTTTTATTTACTTCTACATTAGGGAAAATACCACGGAATAACTCCGCTCCAGGACCATAAGCAAAGACAGGAACAGGATTGGCAGTGTGATTCGACCAGATGAATTTACCTTCTACCTTACCATTTCTCCAGTCACCGCCCGTCAGGCATAAGCCGCCCGTTTCGTGGTCAGCAGTGACAATAACCAGCGTTTCGCCATCTTTCTCGGCAAAGTCGAGGGCAGCTCCTACGGCTTTGTCAAAATCAAGCGTTTCGGTGAGGAGGTAATCCAGATCATTGGCGTGGCCAGCCCAGTCAATTTGGGAACCTTCGGCCATCAGGAAGAAGCCATTGTTATTCTTCGAAAGGATTGATAACGCTTTCTCTACTTCCTGACGAAGCATTTCACCGCGACCTTCTCTAACTTTTTTAGGGTTTTCGCGAGCTGTGAACGCTACCAGTTTTTTACCTTCCAGTTTCGTGAAATCACCAGAAGTATCCGCTACCGAATACCCTTTGTCTTTGAAAGCCGCTAGTAAGTTTTTCTGGTCTTTACGTTCAGTAAAATACCGCATCCCTCCACCAATGACTACATCAAGATCGGACGTAACCATATCCTCGGCGATGGCTTCATGTTTGGACCTTGAAGATTGATGAGCGTAAAAATCTGCTGGTGTAGCATCCGTAATATCGCACGTAGTGACAATACCGGTTGACAGTTTTTTCTTCTTCGCCAGTTCGGCTAACGTTACCTGAGGACGGTTCGAAGAATCCACCGCAATAGCTCCGTTTTTCGTTTTGACACCCGTAGCCAGGGCCGATCCTCCCGCACCCGAATCCGTGATGAAATCCTTAACCGGGTGTGTCGTCGACATTCCCATGTAAGGAAGACGATTCATATGAAGAGAGCCTTTATTGGCAATTTGAGCAGCATAAACGTGATTAGCTCCCATACCGTCGCCAATCAGTAAGATTACATTTTTAGGTCGTTTGGGCGTAGTTTGAGCAAAGCTCGACACACAGGCGGCCATCAGTCCTAAACAGAGAAGTGCGTAACGATTCATAGATACTAAAGAATAATGTTTCGAATTGCAAAATTCCACTATTTCCTGAACCTCACGGCGGCTCATCATGTCAATAAATTGTTAATAATAGCGACCTAAATATCATAAATTGATAAATAGAAGAATATTACCTGAATGCTTTTCAAACCAATAGCTGAGGAGTAATGCTTATTTTATGTAAATTGATTTTTGATCATAAATAAGAATTCGTTTGTGATTTACTGATTAATAACCTGCCCGCTTTTAGAAAACTAAATATTAAGTTAAAAACATGGAAAAATAAAAACCATTAATTTTATTTGTTGGAGTCAATCTTCGAATGTCCTTCATTTCACCACCTTAATCCTATGCTCACACCACCTATCCAACTACTGTTGTAGGCTTAAGTCCTACTACTTAACATTGTTTCAAGTACAGATGCTAGTCCTCCTAAAAAATTGACCTTCTCTCATTGAAGATAAATTTATTCTTTTACCTATCCTGATAAATATCCTTTATGAATCGGTTGTCCGCCTGGTTTGCTATACTCTTATGTATAGTCAGTCTCTCCACGTCTGCCCAACGCTTTAAAATTAGTAAAGTAACAGTTGATGATCTGGCCGCCAAGTATTATCCTCTGGATTCCGCCGCTGAAGCGGTAGTGCTAGGAGAGTATGGGTCCGTAGAAATTACGGATAATGATATTAAAGGTTATTATGCGGTACATCGACGAATTCGACGCATTAAAATCCTGAAAAAATCAGCTTATGATCGAGCTACGATATCGGTTCATCAATACCGTAGGGGGGCAGATAGTGAGGAAGTAATTCGCAATATTAAAGGAAAAACGTATTGGCTGGAAAACGGGGAAATTAAATCCGAAGACCTGAGTAGATCGGCCATCTTTACTTCCAAAACTAACAAAAACTTTTACGAGACGAAGTTCACGCTTCCCCATGTGCAGGAAGGTTGTATTATTGAGTATGAATACGATTTGATGTCAGACTTTATTTTACAGCTTCCGTCCTGGGATTTTCAAACGGATATTCCTATCAAGTATAGTGAGTATTATGCACCTTTCCTCCCAAATTAGGCTATCGGGCGGTTTTTCAAAACCCGGTTGATCTGGTGATTAAAGAATATTCTGAAAATCCCAATACGGGAACATTTATGCGGTATGCGGTGAAAGATCAACCGGCTTTACGGCCTGAACCCTACATCACCACGATAGATGATTATACCACACGTTTGCGTTTTGAGCTGGTTGAAGCAATGGTTAATGGCCGGATACAGCGGTTTAGCCAAAGCTGGCTGGATGTAGATAAAAAGATGGCTACCGACGATGAAGTGGGTAGTTACATTCGGAAAACTACATTCCTGAAAGCAGCGGCTAAGGAAATCAAAAGTAAGTACTCGGATACGTTGTCAATCATCAAGGAAGCTCACCGGTATATCCGCACAAACATGACCTGGAACGGGCACGTAAGTTACTGGTCGGCCAGCAGTCCCAAAACCATCTTCGAGCAAAAGACGGGTAATTCGGCGGAGATCAATCTAATCCTGATCGGTTTGATTCGGGAATTAGGTTTTGAGGCCAGCCCCGTGATTCTCAGTACCCGCTCGAACGGAGCTGTATTCATGGAAATTCCTATGATTTCCTACTTCAACGATCTCGTTGGGATAACGAACATTGGTGGAAAAGAAGTGCTTTTAGACGCAACGGATACGTTTCTTCCCCTGGGCGTTTTACCAGATCGTTGTCTAACCAGAATTGGACGTATTGTAGATATTAAACATGCCAATTGGGTTTACCTCAAACCCACCTTAACTCGACAGGTAAAAACGCTTCAATATACACTCGATGAATCTGGTTCAGCCAAAGGATCTATTTCCTATAGCTGGCAGGGTGAGCTTGCTTGCCGTTACCGGAATGCTATTCAAAAATCGGGGATTAAGAAGATTGGGAAGGAACTAATCAAGCAACCTTCTGCTGAAGTAGGCGAAAGCAAAGTTGAAAACGCTACGGAAATCGACAAACCCCTGATTGTAACTACAGAGGTTTCTTACGAAGAAACCTTTAATAAAGCGGGCGATCGTATTTACTTAAGCCCTGCCTTGGGGGAAGCTCTTTCCGTCAACCCCTTTAAATACGAAAAACGAATGTATCCTGTCGATTTTGGTAACCCTAGTGAAGAAGTTTTCATGGCCAATATTAAAATTCCGCAGGGATATGTAGTGGAAAGTTCGCCTGCAACTCAGATCATAGCATTGCCAGAAGATGGAGGCCGGTTTACCTATCAGGTCCAGGTGCATGGGGAGGATATTATTAATGTTGTTACTCGTTTGCAGCTTAAAAAACCTATTTATTCTTCTGAAGAATATCCTTATTTAAAGAAGTTAATGGATATGGCCATTGCAAAAAATGGAGAACAAATTATTCTTAAAAAGAAATAATTGAATAGGGTTAAAAATCTGGTTATGAAAAGGATATTATTTTTATTACTTCTGTTTCCGCTGAGCCTTTTCGCTCAGACGTATTCAGTAGAATCCATTCCGGCTGATTTACGAAATGAAGCCTCTGCCGTGATTCGTTTGCAGGAAGAAAGTTTCGAGGTTTTAGCGGTAGGAGAAGCCGTTAAACGCATACATACGGTTGTTACCATTCTGAATGAAAAAGGAGATAAATATGCTACTGAAGAAGTGTATTATGATAAGCTGAGCCGTGTTAAAAACTTTGAAGGTAAGTTATATGATGCGAATGGAAAGGAAATAAAACGACTAAGAAAATCGGATATTCTTGATGTTTCATCTCATTCAGATTATTCACTGTTTGACGACAATAAAGTAAAGCAGGCTGACTTTAAGTACGCTAACTATCCGTTTACCGTAGAGTTTGATTACGAATTAGTTTCTTATAATACTTTATTTTACCCTTACTGGATTCCGCAGCGAGACGAAGAGCTTGCCATTGAAAATTCAGCTTTCACGGTAATCGTTCCTGCTACGCTGGGATTACGTTTCCGGGAAATGAATGGGGTAGGAGCGGTTCAGAAATCAGAGAAAGACGGAGTTCAGACGTATCAATGGCAGGTTAAAAATTTGAAAATCAGAGAAGAAGAGCCATACGTTGATTTTTATGCTTCCTGCGGGCCTGCCGTATTGACAGCTCCCAATCAGTTTGACATGAAAGGTAACAAAGGCTCGGCGGCAAGCTGGAAAGAGCTAGGGCAGTTTTTCTATGATCTGAATTTGAATCGTGATGAGTTACCCGAAACCGCTAAGGCTAACGTTTTGAAGGTAGTTGGAACGGAAACCGATCCACTGCGTAAAGTAGAAAAACTATATCAGTATTTGCAGCAATCTACCCGGTACGTAAGTATTCAATTGGGCGTTGGAGGCTGGCAGAGTATTCCGGCAGCAACAGTGGTTGAGAAAGGCTATGGAGATTGCAAGGCTCTTTCCAACTACATGAAGGCAATGCTGAAAGTGGCTGGAGTGACTTCTTACACCGCTTTGGTCTCGGCGAGTTCTATTGATGTTTTGACGGATTTTCCGTCGGCCCGCTTTAATCACGAAATTCTGTGTGTACCACTGGCGAAGGATACTCTTTGGCTGGAATGTACGAGTCAACACGCCGATCCAGGTTATATGGGCAGCTTTACGGGTAACCGACATGCCTTGCTGAATACGCCGCAGGGTGGGGTACTAGTGAAAACGCCTTCCTACCAGCACGCCGAAAATGGGCAGTATCGTACCATTGAAGTATTCCTGGATAAAGAGGGAAATGCGGCAACAAAGATGCTTACCCACTATTCAGGAATTCAGCACGATGATTATCGCTCTGCCACCGAATTGATGGCTGGGGAAACGCTGAAACGCTGGAAAATTCAACGGATGCGTCTGGCCAGTTTTGATCTGAATGACTTTGCCTTTGAAGTGGGCAAGCCCGTAAAGAGAATTCCTTCGATTACTGAAAAATTGAGTCTGACGGTTCGGAAAAGTGCGACGATGAGTGGTAATCGTATGTTCCTGTCAGTTAATCAGTACACGCCCTGGACGCTGATTCCCAAAACCCTTTCCAATCGTCAGCATGAAGTGGTATGGACGGTGGGTTTTACGGATGCCGATACGGTTACCTATCATATTCCCGAATCTTATACGCTGGAAGCCTTGCCCGAACCTGTTAAATTGGAAACGGAATTTGGTACTTATACCGCTCAGACGGTTAAAAAGGGCGAGACTATCGTCTATACCCGGCGGCTGGAAATGCCCCAGTTTCGTAAACCCGCTTCTGCTTACCCTAAATTCGTAGATTTTTGCAAGAAAATAGCTCGGGCAGATCGTTCACAAGCGGTCTTTGTGAAGCAATAATCACTCATCAATTAGAACAAAAAAGCCGAAGCTGTAGTATTAGCTTCGGCTTTTTCATTCGATGTTGCAGGTGCCTTCAGCTAAGCAATGAGCAGGAAGTGTATCCTTCCCCGGGTTTGTAAAGAATTTAGAAAGGGTTAAAATAACCAGATGAAAAATCGCACGCAGCGTGAAATTGGACGTATAGGCATGAACTTTTTTGCACAAGAGGATCAGTAGAGAATATACCTCAATGGGTAGTAAGTACAGGTGAGGTTAAGTAATTAATAAAAATACTGTAACTATTCCAACAAAATATTTAATCATTCAATGAAATATTTGGTAAGTTCGTAAAGAAACGCATTCTTTGCATAGTACAAAATATCACGGCAAAGTACAAATACGAGCTGTTCCCCGCTTGACCCTTATGTATATCAACGCGATAAGTAGCTATCTGCCGGAGCAAGTTGTTACCAATGAACATTTTGCCCGACTGAATGGATTGTCTGACCAGTGGATCGTGGAGCGGACGGGCATCCGAGAACGTCGGAAAGCTGCCCCTCACGAAAACACTAACACGATGGCCGTTGAGGCCGTTCGTCAGGGCCTAGCCCTTTTACCTTACCCAGTACAAGAAATTGATTTGATTGTAGGGGCTACATACACCCCTTATGATACGATTGTCTCACTGGCTCACGCTGTACAGCACGACCTGCAGATTCCAGATATTCCGGTTCTGTCGGTTTCTACGGCCTGTTCGTCTTTATTGAATGCGATTGAAGTAGTGCAAGGCTACTTCTGCATGAAAAAAGCGACCAAAGCTTTAGTGGTCGTGTCGGATAATAACACTGCTTACAGTAACGAATCTGATAAAGTAGCTGGTCACCTCTGGGGTGACGGAGCCGCGGCTCTGTTCATGTCCAGTGAACGGGTTTCTGATTCTGATCTGAAAGTGGTCGATATTCTGACGGGCGGTGCGGCTACGGTTGGCAAGGCTCTGGAAGGTGTAGTATTGCGACCCAATGATGAAGGTTTCGTAATGCCTAATGGCCGCGATGTCTTTATTCATGCTGTTCAGTACATGCCCAAAGCCAGTCGTCAGATTTTGGGCCGCAATGGCCTGACGATGGAAGACGTGGACTGGGTATTGCCTCATCAGGCCAATTTCCGAATCAGTAAGAAAGTAATGGAGGAATTAGGACTTCCCATGGAAAAACTTCTATCTAACATTCAGTACTTGGGTAATACCGGTTGTGCGGGCTGTGCATTGGTCTCAGCGAAAACCGTTACCGATTCCAGAAAGGAGACAACATCGTAGTGACTACCTTCGGAGGTGGTTATTCGTACGGTGCCATGTTGGTGGCAGTTGAATAGCTCTACGTTATTTCCTAGCAAAAAAAGGCTAGTCCAATCTGTGGACTAGCCTTTTTGTTGTATTGGCAAGCAATGATTGCTTAAAATTTCATAGTCAGAACCCGATCCCGAGAATTGTCATACGCATCCACCGATACTGAAAGACTGCCAGGGGCTTTGGTTAAAAAGTTATAGGTATCAATCTGATCCCAGAATTCACTTTTTTCCTGACCAAAATCAATGGTCTTGCTGGCTCCTTCGTAACTGATAACCAGGTAATAATGCTTGGAACGGGGGGTAATAT
This sequence comes from Siphonobacter sp. SORGH_AS_0500, assembly GCF_002838835.1. GTDB lineage: Bacteria > Bacteroidota > Bacteroidia > Cytophagales > Spirosomataceae > Siphonobacter. Next base: position 467,559 of record NZ_NHPP01000001.1, on the reverse strand, counting down.
CCGCGAATTTCTTATACACTTTTTCGTGTTTCCATTCCATGGCCTGAATGGCCTTGGGTTCGTCCACCGTATTTTTATCCTTCTTGTTGAAAGCCGAGAAAGTGTCATACATGGCGTAAGCCGCAAAAATCAGCACAATTAGCGGCATGAACTTCATCCAGATGTCTCCGTTATCTTTTCTGCCTTCATTATCGCCTTTGCCACCGAACATTTTTCCACCCCCAAAACCTGGAATGGACATTTTCTTACGCTCACGGTGGACAGGGCGGTAATACGGATTATCTTGCTGGTTTTGGCTCATAGTGAAAATGAAGTAGGGGTTATGGTGTCTATTACAGAACGTTAGTAAGCAAACTAACGTTTCAAAGTAGTCGTAATTTCAAAGCTTACTTTCCATATGATACAGCACTAGGGTTTTGTATCAGGCGGCAAATTACAACGAATTTTTTAGTTTGAAAGTTTCATGCCTCAGGGCTTCGGTTCAGAAAAGCTGTCAATTTGTCGCTTTGATATAACGTTTTGACCACTTTCGACTCTAAACTGTATTTAGGAATCGTTTTTTTGTTTTTGGGTAAAAAGAATGAAGTAAATTTGCATTCTACCTATTGTTGTACCCCGGTTGGGGTTTCATGTAAATCCGCTTAACCTGGCCGGATTATGAAAGAGCAGCTCGGTAAAACGGCTGACTAACCACGAATAACGGTGCATTAGCACATAGCTATGTTTAAACTCATCACCAAAATTTTCGGCACTAAGTCCGATCGGGATCTAAAGGAATTATATCCCTACGTAGGAAAAATTAATGCCGAATTTGCCAAATTAAGAGAGTTAACCGATGAGCAGCTTCGTCAGGAAACGGCTGCTCTGAAGTCTATTATCAAGCAACAACTGGCTCCTATCACCGACCAGGTTGATAGCATCCGTCAGCGAATTGAATCCAATCCAGATCTGGACGTTAATGAGAAAGACTCGCTCTTCAAGCAAATTGATGCTCTGGAAGTTCAGTCTGATCAGAAACTTGAAGAAGTATTATTAGAAATTCTGCCCCGTGCTTTCGCTATTGTGAAAGAGACGGGTCGTCGTTATACTGAAAACGGTGAACTGGTGGTAACAGCTACCGTTCATGACCGTTTTGTTGCTTCCCGCAAATCAAATGTAGTGATTGAAGGGGAGAAAGCTACCTGGAAAAATACCTGGAACGTCATGGGCCAGCCCATTACCTGGAACATGATTCACTATGACGTACAGTTGATTGGTGGGGTAGTGTTACACCAGGGTAAGATTGCAGAAATGGCTACCGGGGAAGGTAAAACGCTGGTTTCTACCTTGCCTTCTTTCCTGAATGCCCTGGCCGGTAAAGGGGTTCACATCGTAACCGTCAACGATTATCTGGCGAAACGTGACTCCGAGTGGAATGCTCCTCTGTTTGAATTCCACGGCATGACGGTCGATTGTATTGATCGTCACGAGCCTAACACACATAGCCGCCGCAATGCTTACCTGGCGGATATTACTTACGGTACCAATAACGAGTTTGGTTTCGATTACCTGCGTGACAACATGGCTCGTAGCCCGGAAGAACTCGTGCAGCGAAAACACCATTATGCCATGGTCGATGAGGTCGATTCCGTCCTGATTGACGATGCCCGTACGCCTCTGATTATCAGTGGGCCGATGGTGAAAGATAATGATGTTCAGGAATTTGAAGTATTAAATCCCCGTATTTCCCGACTGGTAGAAGAGCAGCAGAAACTGGTTCAGGGTTTCCTGACCGAAGCTCGCCGACTAATTGCCGCTGGTAATACCAAAGAAGGGGGGCTGGCTCTGTTCCGGGCTCACCGTGGGTTACCTAAATACAAGCCTCTGATTAAATATCTGAGTGAGCAGGGGAACCAGGCAGTGATGCGGGCGACCGAAAACGAATACTTGCAGGAACAGGGCAAACGCATGCCCGAAGCCGATGCTCCCTTGTATTTCGTGATCGAAGAGAAAAACAATTCGGTTGAACTGACGGAAAAGGGGATCGACGTAATGACGGCAAATAATGAAGATCCTAACTTCTTCATTCTGCCTGACTTGTCAGTTGCCCTGAATAAAATTGAAAAATCGGATCTTTCTGAAGTAGAAAAAATTCATAAGAAAGACGAGATTATCCGTGATTACTCAATCAAAACCCAGCGTATTCACACCGTCAACCAATTATTGAAAGCTCACACGCTGTTCGAATTGGACGTGGAATACGTAATCATGGACGGAAAAATTAAAATCGTTGATGAGCAAACGGGCCGGATTATGGAAGGCCGTCGTTACTCGGACGGTTTGCACCAGGCAATCGAAGCAAAAGAGCGGGTTAAGGTGGAAGATGCCACCCAGACTTACGCTACGGTAACGCTTCAGAACTACTTCCGTATGTACCACAAACTGTCAGGGATGACAGGTACGGCTGAAACGGAAGCAGGCGAGTTCTGGCAGATTTACAAACTCGATGTCGTTTCGATCCTACCAATCTTAAGATTTCGCGGAAGGATCAGGAAGACAAGGTATACAAAACGGTTCGTGAAAAATACAATGCAGTAGTACAGGAGATCGACGAGCTTGTGAAGGCGGGTCGTCCGGTGCTGGTAGGTACTACTTCCGTTGAAAACTCGGAAATCCTGAGCCGTCTGTTACGGATGCGTGGAATCAAACACCAAGTACTGAACGCGAAGCAACACCAACGCGAGGCTGAGATTGTAGCCACAGCGGGTCATTCGCAAAACGTAACGATTGCGACGAACATGGCCGGTCGGGGTACGGATATTAAGCTGACTCCCGAGTCGAAAGCCGCGGGTGGTCTGGCCATTATCGGTACTGAGCGTCACGAATCTCGCCGGGTGGATCGTCAGTTACGCGGTCGTGCCGGTCGTCAGGGTGACCCCGGATCGTCTCAATTCTTCGTATCGCTGGAAGATAACCTGATGCGTCTGTTCGGTTCTGAACGGATTGCGAAGGTAATGGACCGAATGGGTATGGAAGAAGGAGAGGTAATTCAGCACTCCATGATTACTTCGTCCATCGAACGGGCTCAGAAGAAAGTAGAAGAAAATAACTTCGGTATTCGGAAGCGTCTGCTGGAATATGATGATGTCATGAATTACCAGCGGGAAGCCATTTACAAGCGTCGTAAAAATGCTCTGTTTGGTGACCGACTGGCTCTGGATATTGCCAACATTACCTATGACGTTTGCGAAGAACTGGTTTCCAATAACCCTAGTTTCGAAGAATTTGAACTTCGCGTAATCGAAACACTGGCGATTCAGGTTCCTTTCACCAAGGATGAATTTGTTCGTCTGAAGCCTGAGCAACGCACGCAGCAGTTATATGCCGCGGCAGAAGGACATTACCAATCGAAAGGAGCGGACATCGCTCGTCGGATGCAGCCTTTCTTCCAGGACTTATTCGAAGCCAATCAGGGCAATGTGAATGAAAATTCAGTAATTGGATTGCCTTACACCGATGGCGAGCATGTGATGGGCTTCCAGGTGAACTTTCTGAAAGCACTGAACAGCGAAGGACGTGAGGTAACTCGTGAGATTGAGAAGAACATTGCTCTGACGGTAATCGATCAGGAGTGGAAAGAGCACCTTCGTGACATGGATGATCTGAAGCAATCCGTTCAGAATGCGGTGTTCGAACAAAAAGACCCGCTGCTGATTTACAAATTCGAGTCGATTGACCTGTTCAAGCAGTTCATTAATAAAGTAAACTTTGACATTGTTCAGATGTTGATGCGTTACGATGTTCCTGAACTTCACGTAGAACAGCCACAGGTTCCGCAACCTCCCCGTCGTCCTGAACCACAGCCTCAACTGCAATTAAGTAAGGATGATGTCAGCGGGCTTACGGGTGGCGATGGTCCTTCGGTAGAAGAACTGGAGGAAATTGAGGTGGTAGAACGTCCGCGTCAACAGCCCATTCGCGTGAACAAAATTGAACCTAACCAACGGGTATCAGTTCAGTACAGCGATGGTCGCATCGAGCGTGATGTGAAGTATAAGAAAGTAGAGGAAGATGTTAAACGTGGTATTTGTGTCGTAATCGACTAATGCTGTGTTGAGTTTAGGGTGTTGTGCGTAGAGTTCTCGCACTAACCTATCTTTTGCGAAAGGTCAGCCTGCTAAGCAGGCTGACCTTTTTGTTTATGGTAGAGACGCGATTGATCGCGTCTGGGTAGAGTCGATTTTATTACTAGTGATTTCCGGCCTTAGTTGGTGTGTTCACCAGCCATTATAAAAGCCTAGTGGTTGGTGTCCTCACCAACCACGGGGGGATGTGTCTATACATAAAGAAATAACCCTGATAATCCGAGTCAATTGTTACTATCCTAATGAGGTAGAGACGCGATTGACCGCGTCTGGGTAAGAGGCTGTTTTAGTAGTAGTGATTCGCCGTCGGTTGGTGTCTTTACCAGCCATTACTAAAAGCCTAGTGGTTGGCGGAGACACCAACCAGGGCAGATGTTACCATTTAAATGATTTCCATTTCCCGGCCAGACGCAATCAATCGCGTCTCTACAGAAATTTAAAATAGGATACAGTAAACCTACTGACATAGGGCTGTCACTGGGCGGTTTTAGTTTTGAATCGAACCATAAAACAACACAGACGATGGAACTAATTCCCCTGTTTTTGAAAGAAATGGAGCAGGAAGCTCTCACCACCCGCAAATTTATGGCCCTGATTCCCGACGATAAGCTGGATTGGGCTCCGCATCAGAAAAGCATGAAAATGAGTAACCTCGCCACCCACATTGCAGAGCTACCCACCTGGGTAACCATGGCGTTAACTACCGACGAGCTGGACTTTGCCAAAATTCCTTATGAAGAGAAGAAAATTCAGAATAATGCTGATTTGATGGCTTTTTTCGAGGAAAGCCTGGCGAATGGACGGACGCAGTTAATCCCGGAAAATGAATCCCTCCTGAATAAACCCTGGACTTTACGAAACGGTGAAATTGTTTACAACGTTGATCCTAAACACGAAGTAATCCGAATGGCTTTTTCTCAAATTACTCACCACCGGGCTCAATTGGGCGTTTACCTGCGGTTACTTAACATTCCCATTCCCGGAAGTTATGGTCCAAGTGCGGACGAAACCCAGCATTAAGACTAGATAGAGTAGGCAGTCTTCTAAATAAATCTTAAAAGCCAATCCCTCGGGTTGGCTTTTTCTGTTGAATTTTAAATATTTGATTATGAGTTACAAACCTTGCCTATTTTAACTCCCTTACCTCTATGACTAGTACGCCTACACCTCCTTTATCCTTGTCTAACCATTGGTCTTTTCTACGCCGCCTGGGCATATGGTTTGTAGCCATTTATTCCGTTTGTTACGCTATGCCATTAGTTGCGATGCTGGGGCTAACACCTCTGGTTGAAACAGTAGGGAACTCCGTGTTGAGGATGAAAGATGTCAGGCAGATCACCAACACAGGCAGCGGCGATACTTCTTTTGACTATGCCTATTTAGTTGTCCTCACAACTTTTGCGTTAACGCTTGCCCTGGTACTGGCAATGATTCTTCGAAACCGATTTAATTACCCCTTACTTTACGTACTAACCCAAACCTTCGTGCGGTATTATCTGGCTTATTTCATGCTGATTTACGGCTTTGTTAAAGTCTTTGAAGCCCAGTTCAGATATCCCGATTTCTATACTCTGGAACAAACGTACGGGGACTCCTCGCCCATGGGGATCGTCTGGCGGCTGATGGGGCTTTCCCGACCTTATTCCATTTTTGGTGGTTTAGGGGAAGTGATAGGAGGCTTATTACTGTTTTTCAGACGAACTAAAGCTCTGGGAGCTTTGGTTGTCATTGCCGTAATGACTAATGTGGTCATGCTGAATTTCAGCTTTGATATTCCCGTAAAGCTGTTTTCCAGTTATCTGCTTTTACTGGCTTTTTTTATACTAGCTCCTGATCTATCCGCCCTTTACCATTTCTTCATCCTTCATAAACCCTCCTCATTGAATCGCGAATCGGTAGTGTTATCTAAGAAATGGCATCGCATTACGCACGTAGTCGGGAAAACGTTGGTGATTTTCTTCCTGCTTTTTGTAACGATTAATGGTCATTCGTGGATGCGAAAACCGGATCATCCGTTGCGAGGTATCTATGAGGTGAAATCTTTTGTTCTGGGAAAGGATACTTTACCGCCGTTAACGACAGATACCGTTCGCTGGAATAAGTTGTTGCTGGAAAACAATTTTGCTGAAATTCGGCTGATGAACCGGAATTCTGAATCTTTTATGTTGAAGATTGATGAAAAAGAAAAAACCATTGCTTTAAAAAGTGACCGGGATTCAACCTCAACCCACCTTTTTCATTACCAGCTTCAAAAGGATAGTTTGAGCATAAGTGGAGCATGGCGAGGAAAAGACTTGAAAGCAGGATTGAAACGTAAAAAAATCAGCGATTATAACCTGACGGGTCGGGGATTTCACTGGATCAATGAGTATCCTTACAATCGGTAATGGTACAGTTTCCGCCCTGGTTGGTGTCTTCACCAACCATTATGCTTTTACGAATGGCTCGTGAAGAACACCAACCAGGGCGGATGATTTCCGGATTGAACGAGGAAAAAACATCAACTAGTTAACATTTTAGGGGTTTCGCTGCTAGTCATTATTTATCGAATTGACATTTCGAAAGAATATAGTTTTATGGGAGACAAAAGAGATATTTCTTCGCATGTCCCTATGCTTCTCTAATGTCATCCTTGCACACGGTAATAAGTTTAACCGAGTAAAGCCTTTGGTAATTATCTGTATCGGTGATCAATCCAAATTTTAATGAATCTACCAAATGGAGCGACTCCAAATCGCCATTGGTTGCCTGGGCAAAAGATAATGGTACAGTTTATTTACGGCTTATCATTAAACATTGGTACAACCAACCATGCCGCATCGTAAACCATACCTTCCCTCCAAAATCTGTCCTGTTTGCCAGTTGCCCTTTAGCTGGCGAAAAAAATGGGAGAAAAACTGGGAAGAGGTGGTGTATTGCAGTGATCAATGCCGGATGAATAAATCAAAAGCCAAACCCAAGTCAGAAACATTATGAAACCTTTTGCCCTGTTCCTATTGCTCATCAGTTTGCTAGCCTGTCAAAACAAAGACAAAGATTCAGTAGTTGGAAAATGGACATTCAGCGGAGAAAATCAGTCGGATACTGGTTTTACCCTGGACAAAGAGGGGATTGCATCGGCTTTTCCTGCGGGTGATATAGACTATCAAACCTGGGAAATGCAGGGGGATAACTTGCTTCTGCACGGCAGAAAGCAACAAAATGGTTCGACTAGTCCCTATGATCATACGCTTAAAGTTATCTCAATTAAGGATAATACCTTGATCGTAGAAACGGAAGACGGTCAAACCCTGACGTATACCAAGACGCTGGATTCGGCTCAGGAAAACGAAGAGGAATGTTATGCTTACATGACCGCTAAAGACACGGTTTATCTACACATTTCCAGAAAGAACCGAAACATTACTGGAGACTTAACCTACAAGCTTTACGAAAAAGATAGTAATCATGGCTCACTGGATGGTCGTGTAAAGGGAGATACCCTCCTGGCCGAGTATAGCTTTAATGCGGAAGGCCGGTCGTCGGTTCGGGAGGTGATTTTTCTGAAAAAAGGCGATACGTATGTCGAGGGTTTTGGTCCGGTGAATGATAAAGAAGGAAAGACCGTTTTTCAGGATCATAAGAATATTACCTTCATCAACGGAATTACGTTGAGTAAGACCAATTGCACGAAATAAGAACCACAGTTTAATAGTATTTTATCATTTATTGATGCAATTTGGAGGCAGTCGGAAACGGCTGCCTTTTTTGTGTTCAGGAAAAGATTTCAGGCTTTATTTTTAGTGGTTCATTTCAACTCTTACCCTATGCAAAACCGTTTATCCGCCCGCTGGATTCCCAGTTTTCTTGCGACTATTATTACCACTTCCTTCGTATACGCCCAGCAAACCGTCATTCCCATCGAAACCGAGCAGAACGCTCTGGTATTACAAACCGATGGTAGCAAACGGCTGGGGATTAGTTACTTCGGTACGCGGCTGCAACAAGCGAATGAATATGCTCTGGTAACGAAAGAAAGCCGCCAGAATGACGAAAACTCGGGGATTTCTAATTCGGCTTATACCCCCAGTGGAACCTGGAATCTTTTCGAACCCGCCATTCGAGTTACGCATGCCGACGGGAATACTTCGCTGGAGTTACAATACCAGAGCCATCAAATGCAGAAAGTGGATGATAACGTTACGCTAACTACCGTAGTACTGAAAGATCCCGCCTATGCCGTTGAGGTAAGCCTGTATTATAAAACCTACCGGAAAGAGAACGTAGTGGAGCAATGGAGCACGATTCGTAACAACGAGAAAGGGACGATTACGCTCAATAAATACGCGTCGGCAAACCTGTATTTTGTGGGACAGTCTTTCCATCTCACGCATTACCACGGGAGCTGGGCTCACGAAATGAATCCCGAAACCACCGAATTGAAGGCCGGAATTCTCTCGCTGGATTCCAAATTAGGCACGCGAGCAAACCTGTTTCAACCGCCGAGCTTCATGCTTTCGTTTGATCAAAAGGCTACGGAAGAAACCGGGAAAGTATTACTCGGAACGTTGGGCTGGTCGGGTAACTTCAAGATTGATTTTGAGACCGATACGTATAATAATCTTCGTGTAATCGCGGGGATTAATCCTCACGCCTCGGAATATCCGTTGACCAGTGGACAGGAGTTGAAAACGCCTTCGTTCATCTATACGTTCTCGGATCATGGCAAAGGAGAGGCCAGTCGTAACATGCACCGCTGGGCTCGTAAGTATCGAATTCTGGACGGCGAAGGTTCGCGTCTGACACTTCTGAACAACTGGGAAGCGACGTATTTCGATTTTGATGAGCAGAAGTTAACCGGACTTTTCGCAGATGGTAAAAAATTAGGCGTGGATCTGTTTCTGTTGGATGATGGCTGGTTCGCTAATAAGTATCCCCGGAATGGTGATAACGCGGGTTTGGGTGACTGGAAAGAGAACGTCAAAAAGTTACCTCATGGCCTTGGTTATCTAGTAAAAGAGGCTCAGAAAGCCGGGGTAAAATTCGGTATTTGGGTTGAACCGGAGATGGTGAATCCCAAGAGTGAACTCTACGAAAAGCACCCGGATTGGGTAATCAAACAGCCCGAGCGTCCTGAACATTATTTCCGTAATCAGTTAGTACTGGATTTATCTAATCCTAAAGTTCAGGATTTTGTATATGGTATATTGGACGAGTTATTCACGAAAAATCCTGACCTGGCCTTCATTAAATGGGACTGTAATGCGGTGATTTATAATGCTCACTCGGAGTATCTGAAAAACAGCAAACAGGCCGACTCGAAGCTTTACGTGGATTACGTGAAAGGCTTGTATAAAGTATTGGAACGGGTTCGGGCGAAATACCCCAAAGTACCCATGATGTTATGCTCAGGGGGCGGTGGCCGCGTGGATTATGAGGCCCTGAAATATTTCACCGAATTTTGGCCGAGTGATAATACTGATCCGCTGGAGCGGGTGTTTATGCAGTGGGAGTATTCGTACTTTTTCCCAACCATTGCTCATTGTAATCACGTAACGGATTGGGGCAAGCAACCACTGAAGTATCGAACGGATGTGGCAATGATGGGTAAGTTGGGTTACGATATTGTGGTAGGTAAGCTGGACGAAAAAGACTTTGAATTTAGCAAGCAATCGGTAGAGACCTATAAAAAAATCAGCGATCTGGTTTGGCACGGAGACTTGTATCGACTGGCTAATCCTCGCGAAAATGAGTATGCTTCCTTGCAATTCGTGAATGAAAATAAATCGCGGTCGGTTTGGTTTACCTACATGGTAAGCAGTCGGTATGGCGTAGGTACGGGCCGACCTATCGTATTGAAAGGCCTGGACCCCAGGAAAAAATACGCTTTGAAAGAACTGAACTTATACCCCGGCACAAAGTCCAGCATTACGCCTGACGCCGTTTATACTGGAGATTTCCTGATGAGCGTGGGTTTCAATCCCGCCGCTAACCTGAAACGTACCAGTGTTATGATTGAATTAACGGAAGTCAAATAAAAGAACGAATTATCGCCCTTGTGAAAAGAAACTATTCAGCCGAGTAGTTTCTTTTTTTTTGTTGATTATCAGTGGATTAAAGGAAAGTGTAAAAACAATTCCTAAAAAATCTCAACAATCGAAAACTAATTTTCAAAAAATAGGCTTTGTATTATATGTACCGACATTTAATGTGAAAGTCAATATTTATCCTTCATAAAAAAGAACATCATGAGTTCCCTTATTGAAAACCTGGAATGGCGTTACGCTACAAAAAAATGAATGGTGTAGCGGTTCCACAGGAAAAAGTAGACATTATTCTGGAAGCGGCTCGTTTAGCTCCAACTTCGTCTGGATTGCAACCTTTTGAAATTCTGGTGGTAACAAATCCTGAACTGAAACAACAAATTCGGGCGATTGCTAACGATCAGAGCCAAGTTACAGATGCGTCACACGTACTGATTTTCGCTGCCTGGGATGATCTGGATGCGAAACGGATCAATGACATGTTTCTCTACACCACTCGCGAACGCGGTTTACCCGATGACCGAATGGATAGCTATAAAAATTACCTGTTATCGGTGTACGGATCGAAAACGGCTGAAGAAAACTTCCAGGCTACGGCTCGTCAGGCGTATATCGGTTTCGGAATAGCCATTGCGGCTGCCGCTGAGCAACGCGTAGATGCTACGCCCATGGAAGGCTTTAACGCTCCTGCTCTGGATGAGTTATTGAATCTGAAAGAAAAAGGCCTTCGCAGTGTAACGCTATTACCGCTGGGTTATCGTGATGAAGCCAATGACTGGCTGCACGGCATGAAGAAAGTTCGTAAGCCGAAAGAACAATTCATTACTGAATTAAATTAAGACGCTTTTTCCCCCTTTGAAAGCCATGAATAATGAGGACGGTTCAGCTTCGCTGAATCGTCTTTTTTGTTTGAGGGAGTTTGATTGAGGTTTGAATGTTCGATGGGTTTGGGTTCTGTGTTTTGAGGGTTGGCCTTTTTTGAATGTTTAAATAAAGTTTACTAATCATAAAACGCAGAAAGGCTGGCGTTGAGCCAACCTTTCAAACGTATATCAAACTTAGCGTTGATCAATCACTTTCAGACAAACGTCAAACCTGATTAAACCTTCTCCAACTAATTAAAGAAATCCTTCATTTTTTCGAAGAAGCTCTTGTCATTTTTCGTAGGGCGAGGCTGGAAGTTAGGCGAATTGCGGAGTCTTTCCAGAATTCCTTTTTCTTCCGACGATAACACGCGTGGTGTCCAGACGTTCACGTAGATCAATTGATCGCCTTTGCCGTAGCTATTCAAATGCGGAATGCCTTTGCCTTTCATACGAAGAATCTTACCACTCTGAGTTCCGGCTTCAAGAGTAATTTTCGCCCGGCCTTCAATGGTAGGAACTTCAACGGAAGTACCCAAAGCTGCATCAACGAAGTTTACGTACAACTCGTGAACCACGTTGTTACCATCGCGTTTCAGGTCTTCGTTTTCTTCTTCTTCTACGACGATAAGTAAGTCGCCCGCCACGCCACCGCGAGGAGGAACGTTACCTTTACCGCTCATGGAAAGCTGCATGCCTTCGGCAACCCCAGCCGGAATTTTAATGGAGATTACCTCTTCTGCCAGCGTGCGGCCTTCACCCATGCAAACGTCACATTTTGAATCAATGATCTTGCCTTCGCCGTTACAGGTAGGGCAGGTGCTGGCTGTAACCATCTGGCCCAGCATGGTTTGCTGCACGCGACGAACCTGACCCTGACCATTACAGGTAGGACAAGTTCGCAGGGAAGTTCCGTTTTTAGAACCGTTACCACCGCAGGCATTACAGGAAACGTGACGCTTTACCTTGATTTTTTTCTCAACGCCATTAGCCACTTCCTGTAAATCCAGTTTTAGCTTAATGCGTAGGTCAGAACCTTTACGCACGCGTTGCCGCTGACCACCGCCGCCGCCAAAACCACCACCAAAGAAGCTACCAAACGGACTACCTTCTCCGAAAATATCGCCGAATTGGGAGAAAATATCTTCTGCATTTTGTGGACCAGAGTAACCACCTCCCATACCCGCATGACCGTATTGGTCATAACGAGCTTTTTTATTAGGGTCGGAGAGAACTTCGTAAGCCTCAGCCGCCTCCTTAAATTTATCTTCTGCTTCGGGGTTATCGGGGTTCTTATCCGGGTGATATTTAATTGCCAGCTTCCGGTAAGCCTTCTTGATCTCGTCTTCCGACGAAGATTTGGTTACCCCTAATATTTCATAATAATCACGCTTTTGTGCCATCGTTTTTAAAAATTGAGGAGAGAAAGACCACTGGAGAGAACGAAAATTTTTGTCTCTCTAGAATTCAATTACGCTCCAACCACAACTTTGGCAAAGCGGATTACTTTATCACCCAGGTAATAACCTTTTTCAACTTCCTCCACAACCTTTCCTTTAAGGTCTTCGGAAGGAGCAGGGAATTGGGTAATACTTTCGTGTAAATCAGGATCAAAAGGTTGGCCTTTGGACTCCATAGGTTTCAGTCCCTTGGCTGCCACTGCTTTTACCAGTTTGTTGAAAATCAGGTCAATGCCTTCAGTTTCAACTTTACCATCTGGTCCATAGTTTGCCTGAGCACGCTCAATATCGTCCAATACGGGCAAAATGGCTTTGATAACTCCTTCCGAAGCAGTTTTCACTAATTCTTCTTTCTCGCGTAGGGTGCGTTTACGGAAGTTATCAAATTCGGCGGCGAGGCGAACGTATTTATCTTTCAGGTCTGCAATTTCAGCCTGAGCTTTGTCAGCTTTATTATCAACAGGTTGCTCCGAAGTTTCAGCGGTGGGAGTACCTTCGGAGTTATCCGTTGCGGGTTCAGCCTGAGGAGCCTTTTCGTTTTCTTCGGGTTGCGTAAATTCCGGATTCGTCATGTCTTTTCGTACCTTGTTACTGTTAGCCTAACTACAAAATTACTTTGCCATTTGGGTTTTCGCTGACAGAATGACATTTTAAATGAAGTTTTTTGAGGAACCCATAGCGTCAAACCGTCCTGAAACCCACGACATCGGGTAGTGATGCTGGCTAATTATGCCGTAACTTTGCAATGGAATCTTCAGTACCTATACAGCTGGGAGCCCGTAGAGTTGACCAAATAGCCATGACTGTATCAGAAATTATTCAGCAACGCAATGCGTTAACAATCAAAGAAATTGCCCGGGATTTAGGGTTCGATTTCTGTGGCATTTCGCGAGCTGATTTTCTGGAAGAAGAAGCCCCCCGGTTGGAGAAATGGCTAACCCTCGGCAAACACGGTCAGATGCAGTACATGGAAAACCATTTTGACAAACGCCTTGATCCCAGACTGCTGGTAGAAGGGGCTAAATCGGTGGTTTCTTTGTTATACAATTATTACCCTTCTGAAACCTTGCCTGCCGAAGACGATGACCTGAAACTTTCCAAGTATGCCTACGGAGTAGATTATCACTTTGTAGTGAAAGATCGGTTGAAAGAGTTTCTGCAACGAATTCAGGACCAAATCGGTCAGGTGGACGGACGCTGTTTCGTTGACTCGGCTCCGGTAATGGAAAAGGCCTGGGCAAAAAAAGCGGGGCTGGGGTGGGTTGGTAAAAATAGTAACCTCATCACTCGAAAAAGCGGCAGTTTTTTCTTCATCGCCGAATTAATTATCGATCTGGACTTGCAGCCCGACGGCCCAATGGCCGATTACTGCGGTACGTGTACCCGTTGCATTGATGCTTGCCCGACCGACGCGATCTCTGAACCGTATTCGGTGGATGGCAGTCGTTGCATTAGTTACCTCACGATTGAATTAAAAGATGCCATTCCAAATGAATTTCGGGGAAAAATGGAAAACTGGTTTTTTGGTTGTGACATCTGCCAGGACGTTTGCCCCTGGAATCGTTTTTCCCAACCGCACCGCGAATCGGCCTTTGATCTTCCCCAGGAATTGAAATCCTGGCAAAGCCGTGATTGGCAAGAACTTACCGAAGAAACCTTCAGAAAAGTCTTCAAAAAATCGCCTCTCAAACGAACCAAATATGAAGGTCTTCAACGAAATGTGCTATTCCTGACTACCGAAGAAAAATAAAATTGGGGAAATTATTCAACAAATTATCATAACATAAGGGCTGGAATGAGCTTTTTTAAGTCGCAGTATACAAATATTTATACTTGCTTCAATCATGAAAAAGTACAGTTTATTATTCCTCCTCTTTGCAAGCATTATTGGAACGAAGGCTCAAGCTCAGGACAACCTTTCCTGGGGCCCCATGGGTGGTTTATCAATAGCTACCTTTCGCGGGGGTGGAGCGGGCAACACAACCTGGAAAACGGGTGGAACCGCCGGTTTATTCATCAACTATAGTGTAAACGAACACTTTGGTGTGGGTGGTCAGGTGCTCTACACCCAGCTCGGAGCTAAGAACCGACTGGCAGATCAGCAGATCAGATTAAACTACCTGCAAATCCCAATTCTGGCGACCTTTTACCTGAACGACCGTGGACATGCCCTGCGTCCTAAGCTCTTCGCTGGACCTTACGTTGGTTTTCTCCTGGCAGCTCGTAATCAAAACGGGGACAACATCAACGTCAATCGTCAGAATTGGACGGCGGCTGATGCCGGTGTGCACTTGGGCGGGGGATTCAACTACCGCATTCAAAACAAAGTCTGGCTGAATTTCGACGTTCGTTACGGCTTAGGACTGGTTGACGTAGCCAAGCCGATTCAAGGAAGCGGCGATGTGTACCACAGCAACTGGGGCGTTAACCTTGGGTTAAGCTTCCCGTTGGGTAACTATAACTCCCGCACTGGTAGAATTCGCTAATAGCAGAGCTAAAGATTTTTAACTTACCTTCAAACTAATGAAATATGCCGCTGGCCGTAGAGGTCAGCGGTTTTTTTGTGCGGGTACTGGCCGGGTTTTATTAAGGTTTGGAGGAATCCACTAGAACGAAACTGCTAAACCATGGTTATTATTGAAAACGCTACCCTTGCCATTATCTTTTGCCTCATTACCATGCTTTGCTGGGGCTCCTGGACAAGCGGTCAGAAACTCGTTACGCAATCCGCTCCACTGTCCATCTTTTACCGTGATTACGTTTATGGGATTGTCATTACTGCTCTTGTATTGGCTTTCACGCTAGGCAGTTTGGGTTCTAACGAGCGAGCCTTTCTAGACGATATTCAGCAGGCAACCTTGCGAAATATGGCTCTGGCCGTAGTAGGAGGTATGATCTTCAATATTGGGAATATGTTACTTACCGTGGGAATTAATATTTCAGGTATTGCCGTAGCCATGCCCGTCGGTACAGGTTTGTCGTTGGCTTTAGGACTGATTGTTAACTACATAGCTAAACCTGAAGGAAACGTAGGGTTACTTGCCATTGGGGGCGGCCTGGTGCTGGCTTCAATCGCGGCCTGTGCGTTTGCCTATAAAGCCAAAAATGAAGAAGAGGAAGACGAAGGTTCCAGTACCAAGGGCATTTGGGTAGCTCTGGCGGGCGGGGTCTTCTCGGGTTTCTTTTTTCTACTGGTTACCCAATCCATTGTGGAGGATATTGCTTTACCTGAAGCTGAAAAGCTTACGCCCTACACAGGCTTTGTGTTGTTTGCGTTAGGAATTTTGATCAGTAACCCGCTGATAGAATGGACCGTGAAACGATTGAAGTTACTCGAAGGAGAAGACGAGGTGCGGTATGGAGACGTTTCTGCCAAAGAACATGGACTGAGTCTGGGCAGTGGATTCATCTGGGGAATCGGAATGATTACACTCCTGTTGGGTTCGCAGGATGCGGGCGGAGCTGTTTCTTACGGGTTAAGCCAGGGAGCAACGGTTGTGTCGGTTCTTTGGGGACTTTTGGTCTGGAAGGAATTTGAAGGAGCACCCGCCAAAGCCAAACGTTATTTATGGATCATGGGCGGAACTTACGTGGTCGGGTTAATACTCATCGTCATGGCTCGGGCCAGTGCCGGATAAACCAAGAGCCGGAATAAATCCGGCTCTGGTTCTTAATTAAGTTCGTGTGATTACTTAATAATGAATAGCTTGGTGTTAAGTTATTGACTGTGAGTTTATTAACTGATGACCGCAGCGGCGGTCGCTAAGTCCTGCCCATTACTTAGTAACTCATCTCCACAATCTTCTTCACGTCCGAAGGTTTCAGGTCTTTATATTCCCCTATGCCCAGCCAGTTTCGTTGCGTAAATCGTTGCTCAATTTGCTCAGCCGTGTTTTCGAACTGATCGGTATAGGCAGACAATTTGGTTTGAATATGCAGCGAATGGAAAAACTCTTCCGTTTTTACAATGGCCTGTTCCGCTTTCTCTTCCGTTGTTCCTTCCGTAATATGCCAAACCCGTTCGCCGTATTGAGCGAGTTTCTCTTTCTTCCGCTCGAAATTGTAACGGTAATGGCTGGGGGCAATAACCGCCAGTGTACGGGCATGGTCGATGCCATACAGGGCCGTTAACTCGTGACCCATGGCATGAACGGCCCAGTCGGTGGGAACCCCTTTCTGAATCAGTCCATTGAGAGCCATGGTGCAACTCCACATAAAGTCAGCGGCCGCTGAATAGTCCGCTGGGTTTGCCATGACCAGCGGGGCCACTTCAATTAGCGTTTGCATAATGCTTTCCGCAAAACGATCCTGTAAACGGGCATGAATCGGGTACGTCATGTATTGCTCCAGCACGTGCGTAAAGGCATCGGTAATTCCGTTCGCAAGCTGCCGCGGAGGAATGGATTGAATAACCTGAGGATCAAGAATGGAGAAAACCGGGAACATGCCGGGTCCGCCGAAGGATAATTTTTCCTGCGTTTCTGCCCGACTGATGACCGAACCCGAATTCATTTCAGAACCCGTAGCGGGCAGGGTTAAGACACTGGCAAACGGTAAGCCTTTCTCAAAACGAATGCCTTTGGAAAGAATATCCCAGGGTTCGTCGCCTTCGTATAAAGCCGCCGCCGAAAGAAACTTGGCCCCGTCAATAACTGAGCCGCCACCCACGGCGAGGATGAAAGTAATGGACTGATCCTTAATAATTTGGAGGGCCTTTAAAAGGACGGCGTATTCGGGGTTAGCGGGAACGCCGCCGAATTCAACTACCTCAAAACCTTGGAGTGCTGCAATGACTTGTTCGTAAACGCCGTTTGTTTTGATACTTCCACCACCGTACAGCAACAGAACTTTAGCATGGGCTGGTAGCTCGGTGGATAATTTTTCAATTTGTCCCTTTCCGAAAATAATTTTAGTCGGATTCTTAAATTCAAAATTTAGCATAATCTCTGAAGGAATTGTTGGGAATTTGGGGGAGTTTAGAGTTTTGTGTTTAGGGTTTGGAGTTTTGGGTTGTGAGTTAACTGTAATTGTTGCATGACAACCCCAGCGGGGTTAAATTTCTAATAGCCCCGGGTGATAACCCAGGGAGGTTCTCTTGGCACCCCCACATTTCATACGGGGCTATTCATGGTTTAACCCGCTGGGGTTATTTTTCATAATTACCCGGATCTATTAAACCGGGGAGGGATTGCACCCCCCGCATTTCATACGGGGCTATTCATGATTTAACCCCGATAGGGTTATTTTTTTCATAATTACCCGGATCTATTAACCCGGGTAGGTTGTCTCCTTGGCACCCCCGCATTTCATACGGGGCTATTCGTGATTTAACCCCGCTGGGGTTGTTTTTTTCGTAATTACTGAGGCCATTAACTCGGGAGGGCTTCATTCCCTTACAACCCCGCATTAGATGGGAGTCAATTCATCGATTAACTCAAACCCCCAAACTCAAAACCCTAAACACTAAACAAAAAAACATAAACCCCGAACTCCTAAACTCAACCCATAAACAGAAAGTGCCCCCGAAGAGGCACTTTACTGACAAGGTATTCAGAATCAGAGATTAAATTTTCCCTTTCAAGGCTTCCAGCCGGGCGTACATTTCCAGCATGGCGGCCTGATCGATTAGCGACTTCCAGGGGCGGGGGCCAACCAGATGTTGCTGGTCTTTCTCTTCTTTCCAGATTCGCTCAGCTTCTTTCGCAAATAAACGCAGGTACTGCGGGTCCTTATCCACTTCGAAAAGCTCTACGTACCCCCGTAGTAAAACCACGTTGAACCAGTAGTTCCCCGGAAATTTATGGTTTCGATAAAAATGATTCTTTGCCGCTTCGGCCACTCGCTTCGCCTCCTTGAGATACGTTTGATCATTCGTTAATTCATACAAAAGCACGTTAGACTGAAGCATAGTTCCGGTATTATAGGTATAAATGGCCGAGTCGATTTTCAGGCTGGGTAACTTCACTGCATCATAATAAACGCCCGATGGAGCCTGCAACTGTTGGTTCGTCCAGCGGTACAGCTCAAGGGCCGTTTGTAGATCTTTCGGGTCTTTCCTAAGTTTATAGAACTGCAAGGCAATGAGAATACCCGGGCCATTTGAACAGGTATTCTTGGTGGTTTTATCATCTTCTTTCCAGTAGATACCGCCGCCGCCCCGCTGATCGTAACCTGTCAGCATAAATTTATAAATCAGCTCTGCCGTTTTGAGGTAAGATGGCTGTTTGGTTCGTTTGTAAGCATCCAGGCAAGCAATCGCAATCCACTGATTATCATCATAGAAACGCGTGTCTGTCATTTCTTTTGTGACATAAGCCTGGTAACCCGGAGCCGGAGGGTTGGCGTTGTAATACTGCTGAATAGTGTGCAAAACGGGTTGAAGGTAAGATGCTCTGGGTTCCAGCACTTCCATTTCATTCGCCGCCTGAACCAGAGCACAAAGCGGCCACAGGTAGGAGTGAGGCTTTTCATTGTGAGCCGCATCGTTCGTCTCTTTATAGAGCCCGGTTGAAGGCTCGTAAAAAACGCTTTGAATATTCTGGTGAATTTGATGCAATCGCTCGGTTTGAGTCCAGCCGGATAAACTAAACGATAGGAATGTTGCCAGCAGGAAGGCAGATTTTTTCATAAAACGTAAGTATAGAGGAATTGTCAATGGTTCATCTATACATAGTGATACGTCACGGTTGGGAACTCTGACAAGGAAGAAATTATTCCAAGGTCAGCTTGCTCGACTCCTGTTCCACAAACGCCTGAAAACGTTCCTGCAACTCCGTATAAAGGTTAATCCAGCGTTTGCCTTCCGGGGTAATGAGGGCCCCGCCGCCGCGTTCGCCCCCCGTCTGCGTGCTAACTACGGGAGAAGCGGCCTGATTATTCAGCGATTGGATCAAATCCCAGGCTCGTTTGTAAGACATGCCCATGCCCTTGGCCGCCGCAGAAATTGAGCCGGTCTGTTCAATTCGCTGAAGCAATTCCAGTCTGCCAATGCCCATGAAGCGTTCTTCTCCTTCAATCCAGATTCGCCCGTTTACTTTAAATGCCATAACATTGCTTATTAGAATTCGCAACGGCAAAAATAAGGATGAAATGAAAGGGATCGCAATTCGTAACTCTCCCCGGCTGAAACGAAGCCAGCTTAATACTGGATTATGAATTGATAACAAATAATCATTCGTTCAGGTTAAAATTTTGTTTAATCTGACAATAAAGTTGAAGGGCAGTTAAATTCACGACTAATTTTAAACAAGAAATCACAATCAAGGTTTCAACCTTGTGGGTAAGTGTTCTAGTGTTTTGAAAAAAGTTTCTTTGGATATGATTCTTATAGTAGATGACAGACCTGAGAATATTCTTCCTTTGAAGAAAATTCTTGAGCAGCATCAATTTTCTGTCGATACCGCAGAATCTGGAGAAGAGGCTCTGAAGAAAGTTCTTGCTAATAACTATGCCGTCATTATTCTGGACGTGCAGATGCCCGGAATGGACGGTTTCGAAGTAGCAAACTTCATCGGTGGGTATAGTAAAGCAAAAGATACCTCCATCATATTTCTTTCAGCGGTCAATAAAGAAAAAGAATTTATTACCAAAGGGTATACTTCGGGTGGAATTGACTATTTAACCAAACCGGTTGATCCAGACATTTTATTGTTGAAAGTCAAAATACTCAATCGTTTATACGAGCAGCAGCAGGAATTAAGGGCCACGCAGGAAAGCCTACTGAAAGAAATTGAGGTTAGAAAGCAAGCCGAAGAGCAATTGGCCAAAGGCATGCAGGAGTTACGGTCTATCGTAGAATCGCTGCCGCAAATGGCTTTTACCATTGCTTCAGCAGGGAAGATTGAGTATGTTAATGAACACTGGTATAAATACTCAAGACAACTGGATCAATTCCCTGAAATGCACCCGGATGATAACATTCATCTGGAGTGGGAGACGTATCTGAAACAGGGAGTTGAATACATCAAAGAAACACGATTAAAAGAATTAACTACGGGAGAATACCGCTATCATTTGCTTCGCATTACCCCTATCAAATTTGAAGAAGTAACGGTTCGCTGGGTGGGTACTTTTACGGATATTCATCAGCAAAAAATCAATGCTGAAATTCTTGAACAAAAAGTAGAATTACGTACCAAAGAGTTACTGGATAAAAACGTAGAGTTAGAGCGAACCAATCATGAATTGCAACAATTTGCCTGGGTAGTATCGCATGATCTAAAAGAACCTTTACGGAAGATTCAAATCTTCAATGGCGTAATTAAAGAAAAGTATTTAAAAGACAATAACGAAGCCATCTCTTACCTGGATCGTTCCATTCAGTCTTCAGCCCGGATGTCGAGGCTTATCAGTGATGTGCTAGAGTATTCCAGATTATCCAATAGCTCTTCTTTCCAGGAAACGAATTTAAATGAAATTTTACACGAGTTATTAATCGATTTTGACGATTTAATATCCCGTAAAGAAGCCATTGTATCCGTAGGTAATTTACCAGTTATTTCAGCGATGCCGAGCCGGATTAGGCAGGTGTTCCAAAACCTGATTAGTAACGCTTTAAAATTCTCAAAGCCTACGGTAGCTCCTGTTATTCACATTACTGGTGAATTAGTCGCAGATAAGTCCATTGACAGCCCGGCAAAAGAAAATGGGGCATTCTGTCGGATCATAGTAGAAGATAATGGAATTGGTTTTGATGAGAAATTCCTGAACCGAATCTTCATTATTTTTCAGCGATTAAACGATCAGAGTAGTTATGAAGGGACGGGAATTGGATTAGCCATTGCCAAGAAAAACATTGATACGCACAACGGAATCATATCAGCCAAAAGCCAGATGGGAGAAGGGACAAGCTTTATTATTGTTTTACCCGTGAATCAAACTAACCACGTATTGAAGTAAGCATTTCTATTCGCCATGCCTAGAGCTCATTATTCAGTAATTAAACAATTGCAGGTTGTTTTCTCAATCTCTGTCATATTATTAGTCTTTAGCTTAGTAGCGTCTTTTTACAGCACCCAGCGACTGATTACCAATTCCGAATTGGTTAATCATACCAATGAAGTATTGCTGGAATCTGAAAACATTATGTCGCATTTAAAGGACGCAGAAACCGGACAGCGAGGATACCTGATTACGCTGGACCCGGACTTTCTTCAACCTTACACGGGTGCGTATGATAAAGCTAACCGCAGTTATAATACCCTTAAAAATCTGACTATTGACAATAAGGTTCAACAGAAAAATCTGGACGAAGCCAAGCGTCTATACGATGCAAAGTTTAACCAGATGCAACTGATTATTGATCTGGTTAGGAGAAAAGGAATGGCTGTTAGTCGGGATACGGCTCGTCAGAACGATGAAATGATAAAAGGCAAGAAGATTATGGATAATCTTCGCAGCGTCATCGAACAGATTAAAAAAGAAGAAAATAATATCCTGCAAAGCCGTCTTGAAAAACAAAGTTTTTACATAACGTATACGCCAATCGTTCTGGCTATTGCGGCGATTGTTTCTATTCTTATTACCGGCTTTTCATACACGAGAATTAAAAATGAATTAGATACTAAATTAAAAGAGCAAATTAAAAGAGAAGAGGCCTTCGAAGAGGCCAATCGCCGGATTTCGGTTATGGAAGGCATTACCGGAAGAATTGCACAGGGCGATTACACTTCTCGGAGCCAGGATACCCGGGATGATGAATTAGGGCGAATTGGCAGAGCTCTTAATGCAATGGCCGAATCGCTGGAAACGAGCTTTAATGACTTAGAACGTAGAAACTGGCTTCAAACGGGTTCCGCTGAAATTAATAATGCCATTAATGGCGAACGTAATGCCCGAAAACTAGCCAGTAATTTAATTAATACACTTACTCATTTTATCGGTGTTCCGGTGGGTACCGTGTATTTTATGGAATCAGATTTGAGTTATAAATTAATCTCAAGTTACGCTTCCAGTACTGCTCCCGAAGTCGTTTATATTGAAAAAGGACTGGTGGGCCAGGCGATTAAGGAGAAACAGATAATGCTCGTTAATGATCTGCCTGACAATTACTTAGTGGTGGAGTCAAGCTTAGGTCAAACGCCCATTTCTTCTCTGGTAATCATGCCGCTGGTATACGCCAATATGTGTATTGGAGTTATTGAACTGGGCTTTTTACGGTCACCAAACGAGCTAGAACTGGAGTTGCTAAAAAGTAATGCAGACGATATAGCCGTCGCGTGAACGCCGCTTTAGATTATATTAAACTTCAGAATTTCCTGGAAGAAACACAGGCTCAGGCCGAAGAGTTACAGGCTCAGCACAACGAGTTAGAGAACCTGAATGCTGAACTTGAAGCTCAGTCTCAGAAGTTACAGGCTTCAGAAGAAGAGCTGAGAGTACAACAGGAAGAATTGTTACAGTCTAATACAGAACTGGAAGAAAGAAGTTTATTACTGGAAGAAAAAAATGAAGAAATTCAGAGAAAAGCCGAAGAGCTTGAAATATCAACGCGATATAAATCTGAATTTTTAGCGAATATGTCCCATGAATTGCGGACACCCTTGAACTCAATTTTATTATTGAGCCGTCTGTTAGCTGAGAATAATGAAAATCATCTTTCGAAAGATGAAGTTGAATATGCTCAGGTAATTAATAACTCTGGAAATGGACTATTAGGCTTAATTGATGAAATCCTTGATCTTTCAAAAATCGAAGCAGGTCAGATGAAGCTCGAATTTATGAATGTATCAACGAATGAAATTACCGATGAATTAAAAGCCCTCTTTACTCCTTTAGCGAAAGATAAAAAACTAGATTTCAAGGTAAAGGTTGCTGATACTATTCCTGCTTACCTGGAAACAGACCGTTTACGTCTGGGACAGATTTTGAAGAATTTATTATCCAATGCCATTAAGTTTACTTCCGAAGGCGAAGTTTCTTTAACGTTAGAAAAGGATACTAAATACGATAATTCAGTTCGATTCATCGTCAAAGATACCGGTATTGGTATTCCGAAAGAAAAGCAGCATTTGATTTTTGAAGCCTTCCAGCAAGCGGATGGTTCGACGAAGCGTAAGTACGGCGGAACGGGTCTGGGATTATCGATTAGCCGGGAGTTAGTAAAATTATTAGGTGGCGAGTTAGTAGTAACCAGTGAGGTAAATAAAGGTAGTGAATTCACGTTGCACTTACCTATTTCGAAGCTCAATCGAATTGAGATTGAAGAGATAGAGGTTACTCCAGTAATCATTAAAAAGGAAGAAGAAAAGCCGCAGCCTGCGAAAGAAAAGACTACTGAATTTTTGAGTACCACAATCCCGGCTAATATTCCTGATGATCGGCAGTCCATAGAAAAAGATGATAAGGTCATTTTAATTATTGAGGATGATACTGCCTTTGCCAAATCATTACTCGATTATTCCCGGAAAAAGGGCTATAAAGGCATTGTTTCCGTTCGGGGAGATGAAGGATTAAAACTCGCTGGGCTTTATAAGCCTGCTGGTATTTTACTGGATATTCAGTTACCAATCATGAGCGGGTGGGAAGTAATGGATGCCCTGAAAGCCGATCCCCAAACGCGGCCTATACCGGTACATATTATGTCTTCCCATAAAATGAAGACGGAAAGTTTACTGAAAGGTGCCGTTGATTTTGTTAACAAACCAATGGCATTTGAACAAATGAAAGACGTTTTTGAGAAAATTGAATACGTTTTGAATCGCAATGCCAAGAAAGTTCTGATTATTGAAGATAATCCGAAACACGCCAAAGCATTAGCGTATTTTCTGGAAACATTCAATATCAATTCCGAGCTGAAAAGTGATGTCGATCAGGGCATTCAGGCTCTTCGCCGGAAAGATATTGATTGCGTGATTCTGGATATGGGTATCCCCGATTCCAAAGCTTATGACATGCTTGAACAGGCCCGGAAAGACCCTGATTTTGAGAACCTTCCCATTATCATTTTTACCGGGAAAAGTCTATCCCTTTCCGAAGAATTAAAGATTAAAAAATATGCAGATTCGATCATCGTTAAAACAGCTCATTCGTATCAACGTATGCTGGACGAAGTCTCGTTGTTTCTGCATTTAGTGGAGGACAATAAACAATCGGAAAAGAAAGAGGGTCGATATAAAAAACTGGGCGAATTAAGCCAGATATTGAAGGGTAAAAATGTGCTGGTAGCCGACGATGATATTCGGAATATTTTCTCCTTATCGAAGGCGTTGGAGAATTACCAGATGAATGTCATCACGGCTTTGGATGGCAAGGAGGCTCTTCAGAAACTTGAAGAAAATGCCCACATTGACATCGTTTTACTGGACATGATGATGCCGCAGATGGATGGCTACGAAACGGCTCGTAAAATCCGCGAAAATTACCTCTGGAAAGACATGCCCGTCATTGCTGTGACGGCGAAAGCCATGACGGGTGATCGTGAGAAATGCATCCAGGCTGGAGCCTCCGACTACATTACCAAACCCGTTGACATCGATCAGCTTTTATCGTTGCTACGCGTTTGGTTGTACGAACGCTCTTAAAGACTATCGTATAACACCTCTAGGAATAAATCAGGGAATGGAGAAGAAGCGAGTGCTCATTATTGATGACGATGCGAAGAATATTTTTGCTCTAAAGGCTACCCTACGCTCAAAAGCGTACGATTGTCTGTCGAGCAGCAGTGCTCAGGAAGCTCTGAATTTGTTGCAAACGGATGAGGTTGTAGACATAATTTTGATGGATATGATGATGCCTGAAATGGATGGTTACGAGGCTATTCCATTGATTCAGGCCATTGAGAAACGCAGGCATACGCCGATTTTGGCAGTGACGGCCCAGGCGATGGTAGGAGACCGGGAAAAGTGTTTGAGGGCGGGGGCTACCGAATATATTTCGAAGCCTATCAATGTGGAGCGTTTACTGGAGTTAATGTCTCGTGAATACTAGTAAGGTCATGATTGAAGAGGAAGAGATTGCCATTTTGTTAAATGACCTGTACGAAATTTATGGGTATGACTTTAATAATTACTCCAAAGCTTCTCTGAAAAGACGCATTCAGCGAATTTGCACCATTGATAAGTTTCCGAGTTTTGCGGAGCTTCGGTATCGGGTAAAGTCCGATCCTGCGTATCTGAAACGTTTTGTGGAGGAAATAACCGTTAACGTAACGGAGATGTTCAGAGACCCGACGTTTTATCATTTTCTGCGGACGGATGTATTACCTACGCTAGGGGCAAAACCTTTTATCCGAATCTGGCATGCCGGGTGCTCTACGGGCGAAGAGGTTTATTCAATGGCCATTTTATTGCAGGAGGCTAATCTTTTGCATAAGTCCCTGCTGTACGCAACGGACCTGAATCCAACCGTTTTGGAGAAGGCCCGTGCGGGAATTTTTCCGATGAGTCACATGAAGCTGTACTCAGAAAATTACATTGGATCAGGCGGGAAAAACGATTTTTCTTCGTATTACATTGCCAATTATGGGCAGGTAAAATTCAAGGAAAGCCTGGGAGAGAAGATGATATTTTCCACGCATAATCTGGTTTCAGATCGTTCATTCAATGAATTTGATCTGATTCTCTGCCGGAATGTGCTGATTTACTTTGATAAAGATTTACAGGAAAAAGTATTAAAGTTGTTTGACGAAAGTTTGGGCACCCTGGGTTACCTAGCCCTGGGATCTAAAGAAACCTTGAAGTTTTCCAGCATTCAGACGCATTACAAACAATTGACAAGAGACAAAGTATGGCGAAAGATCAATTAATGGATGCCTCTAAAGTGGTCGTTATTGGCGGCTCAGCGGGGAGTATTGATGCATTAATGAAATTATTTCCGCTGTTACAGAAGCTATCGGCTTTACTTTAATCATCGTTCTGCACCGGAAAAACTCGGTTGATTCTTCGCTGGCGGATCTTTTCTCGATGAAGACCTCTATTCCCGTAAGTGAGGTTGAAGATAAAGATCCGATTCAGTCGGGTAAAATATACGTGGCTCCTGCGGACTATCATTTACTGGTAGAAGAAGAGAACATCTTTGCCCTCGATGCTTCCGAAAAGATTAATTATAGCCGGCCTTCACTGGATGTTACTTACGAGTCAGTAGCCGAAGTTTTCGGTCCTTCGGCTATTGGAATTCTGTTATCAGGAGCGAATGCAGACGGAACGGATGGATTAAGAATCATAAAAAAAGCGGGTGGCCTGACCATTGTGCAGGACCCCGCTACGGCTCAGACGCCCTTCATGCCCCATCACGCCCTTCAACATGCACAAATTGATTTTGTCTTTTCGGTAGAAGAAATAGCTAGGTTTCTAAATCACCTCTCCTGATTGGTTTACGAGGGCAATTCCTGGAAAATGATTCATTAGTTTCAGAGAAGTTTTTGCAAATTCGCAGCTTTCTGTTGAACAAAACGCTCCCTATTTTCAATGAAACTATTTAGAAACCTTTCCTTTCTTGCTTTCTCGTTACTAGCTTTTTCCAGTTTTGCCGCCAAGGTGGATACGGTTGATACGTACAGTACTTCCATGAAAAAAACGATTAAGGCCGTAGTAATTACGCCCGACTCGTATGCTTCTGGTAAAGTCTTTCCCGTTTTATACCTGCTGCATGGGTACAGCGGAAACTACAGTGACTGGGCAAAGAAACATTTAACCATTAATGAATTAGCCGATCAGTATCAGATGATGATTGTTTGTGCGGACGGTAACTTTTCCAGTTGGTATTTTGACAGTCCTATTGACCCGTCTTACAAGTACGAAACCTACGTAGCCAGTGAGTTACCTGCCTGGATTGACAGTCGTTACAAAACCGTAAAAAGCCGCGAAGGTCGGGGTATTGCTGGCTTGAGTATGGGAGGGCACGGAGCTTTGTATCTGGCCTTTAAACATCAGGACGTTTTTGGAGCCGCGGGTAGTATGAGCGGGGGCGTAGACTTTCGTCCTTTTCCTAACAACTGGGACATCGCCAAGCGATTGGGAACTTATGCACAAACACCGGAAAACTGGGAAAAATACACGGTCATTAACTTGTTGCATTTATTAACGCCTAATTCGTTAGCCCTGCTGATTGACTGCGGAACGGAAGATTTTTTCTATGGGGTGAATGAAAATTTACACGCGAAGTTAATCGAACGGAATATCCCTCACGACTACATCAGTCGGCCAGGTGCTCATAACTGGGGTTACTGGAATAAAGCATTAACCTATCAGGCTTTATTTATGAAGCAGTTTTTTGATCGAAAAAAGTAAGAAGTAATGCCTAAAAAAGAACCACGCTTTCTAAAAGCATGGTTCTTTTTTGATAAGGAAACTTGGTGCAAGATTCCCTCTCGTACCAGTAGAATAATTCTCCTGGTTGAAAGTTAATGGAAAGCTCAGTAAGTTCCTTCGCTTCGTTCTGGATGACAGATCGGAGTATCAATGAGTTTACTCTAACGAAAAGAGAGGCCGCATCACGGTCTCTCTTTTGTATTTAAAATGACTTTTAGGCAGTCTCTTAGTTATCGAATACTTTCTTGATTCGCTTAATGTTTTTCAGACGAGCTTTTGCTTCGCGTTTCATCTGCTTTTTTAACGTTTCGGCCTCCAGTGATGGATCCTTATAACTCACTCGTTTGATGAGTAAGTAACTTACGTAATTGTAAAGGCCAAATAACGCAACCAGAATGAATAAGCCTTCGTTAGTTGATACCGAGTTTCTGATTAGTAGAAAGAAGCAGGTTAAGATTAAGGTCAATCCGCATAATACACAGGTCGCCTGAAAATGCGAAAGCCCCTGAGCAATCAGGATGTGGTGCGTATGGTTTTTATCGGGGAAGAAGGGTGAACGACCATTCATAATCCGAACAATGAAAACCCGTAGTGTATCGAAAATAGGAACAATCAGAACGACAATCGCAAGAATCGGTGCATCGAGAATGGCGTTAGCTCCGGTGTTCAGGTGAATAAACTTAACTGCAAAAAGCGTCAATACGAAGCCCAGAATAAGGGATCCGGTGTCTCCCATGAATATCTTACTCGTTCGGGAAAAGTTAAATCGGATAAACCCGAGTAAAGAGCCCGAGAGAGAAGCGGCCAGAATGGCAAGGGCATTTTGGCCATTGAGTAGAAACCAGGAACCAAAAATCATACAGGCAATTAGGCCAATGCCGCCAGCTAACCCGTCAATACCATCAATGAGGTTGATGGCATTCGTCAGAGCAATAAACACGAAAACGGTAAGTAAAATACTGATTAGGTAGGGAATCTGGTGGATCCCTAAAATTCCGAATAAATCATTGATTCTCAAATCAGCACCTATGATGACAAGCGAGGAGGCAAAAATCTGGGCAAGCATTTTCTTCATGGGTGCAATGACCAGAATATCGTCCTTTACACCCGTAAAAAAGAGAATAACAATGCCCGCAATAGCAAGGTGATGCAGATGGGTTTCGCCTTCGGGTAACCAGAGAAAATAGCCAATCATGGTTCCGGCAAAGATGGCGATTCCTCCCAGTGTTGGGGTGCGGTTGGAGTGGGCACTACGAGCTTCAGGCTCGGCCATTAAATTTCGAAGCCGGGAAATATTGATAATGACAGGGATTGCCTCAACCGTTAGCCAGCACGCCGCGATAAGAGAGATGATAACCTGAACAAAAGACTCGTTTAGGAATTGACGTAAGGCTGTGATCATAAAAATTGATTATCTGGTTCAATCAAGTTGCGTAGGTGGGGAGCTACACTAACTTTTCATCAAGACTTCACCAACCATTAATATATCAGAATTTTACTGATTTCCAAAACTACTAATCAAACTTTACTTTCCCCGGATTTATCCGTAAAGTCTTTATAAGTGGACAAATAAAGTGATGATTATCATTCCGTAGTAGAACGGATAGTTTGTCACTAAAAATGTACCGTTCTAGTAATTAGATAACCTATGAGTATTACTCAATAATACGGTTGCGATTTTTGCGGCGGGATTTCCCCGATAAATCCCATAGGCCTCTAAATTACCCGTAGCCACAGATCCGACCACCAACATGGCGTGTGAATAGCAGGTAACTCCCGGGCACACAATGGATTTCGCTCCAATCCACACGCCTTCTTCAAGGGTGATAGTTGCCGTCATCAAATCAAATCTTGTGGATTTGTAATTATGATTTCCACACAGTAACATGGCTCCCTGGGAAAGACAGGCATTAGATCCAATGCGTACCTGAACGAGGTTGTCAATCCAGACTTCTTCGCCAATCCAGACGTTATTGCCTATTTCCAGTAACCAGGGAAATTTGATATTGACGTTAGGTTTGATCATTACGCCGGTGCCGATTTTTGCCCCAAACTTGCGAAGGATCCAGAGTTTCAAACCAACCGGAATAGGTAATTTGGTATAGAAAAATAAAATATTAACAACAAACCAGATTCGGTTTCTCCAGCTTTTGGATGAGAATTGAGGCTGGTGCTGGTACTTGGATAGATCAACGCTTTTCGAGGACATCTTTTCCATATTCGGTTAAAAAGAATCGAGCAATGGCTTCCTTTGAAATACCCGCCCGATGATAGACTTCAAATATTTTGGCATCTACCAGGAAACGATACCAGAAACCCTGAAGGAAATGCCAGATAAGCCCGCGTTTCCCATCCAGGAAACCCATTTTTATGAAGTAACGGAATAGAAAATACAGAAATGGCCGCGTGAATAAAGGTAAGCTGGCGTATTTGATTTTGAGGTACCGTTTGCGTTGTTCCTGCGTTCCAAAAAAACGGGGGGTAACGATCTCAACATCCCCAAAATCATACTTAACGTTCAGTAGATCAATAGCCTCCCGAATGGCATAAAGATTATGCTTCTGCGTCCACCAGGTTAAATTATTCAGGTTATGGTCCACTAGATCGTGATTCATTCGGAGCATTTCTCCTTCGGAAATCTTGATGTGTTCATCCATCCATAGCTCTTCACAATGGCCTTTTCCGCTTCGCCAGATTCGCAAGAGCCAGGTTGGGTAATAACCGCCATAACGAATCCACTGATCCATGAACATGACCCGGCGTTTGATATAAAAACCAGAAACTTCGGAAGCAACGTTAGGTAAGGTCTGAGCGATTTCGCGGGCTAATTCGGGTAATATGTATTCGTCCGAATCCATTCGCATTAGCCATTTCGTTTGAAAGGGACAGTTTTGAATGCCAAAATTGAACTGCGTTGCGTAGTTAACCCAGGGATTTTGAGCCACCCTGGCTCCCAAAGCCTGGGCCAGTTCCACGGTTCGATCAGTCGAACCAGAATCGACGATAAAAATTTTGTCAGTAACGGGAAGTAAACTTTTCAGGCAACGTTCAATGTGTTTTTCTTCATTAAACGTCAGTAATATTACCGCTAAGTCGGGATAGGAAGGGGTCATTTTTCCAGATAAATAAGGGCAATATTAACGAATTAAAGCTTCAAAGGATCGGTATAACTTGGTTGCTACTTTATTAATGTCAGCGACATCACGGGCAAAATTTTGTCCTTTACGAGCTAACTCTTTACGGTAAGCGGAGTCACTGATTAATTTTCTGAGTCCTCTTTCAACGTCTTTTACCTCGTGCGTAACTAGCTCAGCCGCGTGGTTTTGCTTGAGTAAATGCCCAAAGCCAATGCGATCTGTAGTAAGAACGGCGGTGCCGCAAACCATGGCTTCTAGTGCTGCCAGCGAAAAGCTTTCCGAATAAGTTGGCAAGGCAAATACATCCGCATCGACAATTACTTTCAGTTTTTCCTCGCCCGTCAGCATGCCCGTCAGCGTGATTTGCTCCGATAGATTATTTTTCTGAATAAAATCCGTTACGAAGGAAAGATAGCCATCGTCCGGTCCGGTAATAAAGAGACGAGCTTTGGGGTAATCTTTCAGAATATTCTGAAAAGCCGGAAGTAATAAATCGAGACCTTTTTTAACATTGATCCGACTCAAAAACAAAATAACGGGGGTATCGGCATCCAGCGAATATTGACTACGGAACTGCCCCTTGGCCGGAAGCTGATCGTAATCAGACAACAGCATGCCGTTATTAATCGTAACTACATTAGGATGCGGATGGCCCAGGTAACGGACCAAATCCTCTTCTTCGTCAGGGTTATGAACCTGTATCAGGTCGCATTGCTCCACGTACCTACGCTGAAAAAGGGCAGAAATAAGCTGCTTCTTCCAGCCGGATTTTTTCATTGCCCAACGGTCTAGGGTACCGTGCACAGTAAAAACTTTTTTAGCTTTTGAGCGAACCCAGAAAGGAACCCAACCCGCAAAATGAAAGGGGCCATGGATATGAACAATGTCATATTCATGTGCGTGTTCACGGTAATATTTCCATAGCTCCGGTGAAAATTCCGGAATAAATCGAGCTAACCAATGGCGTTTGGTAGTAATGACTGTAGCTCCTTCGGGGATCATGTAAAGCCGCTCTCCTTCAGAAAGGGGCGTCAGAATGGTCACTTCAGCACCCAGTTTGATCTGAACGTTGGTGTGATCATAAATAACCTTGGAGGGGCCGCCAATTTCCCAGGAATAACCGCAGAGATTTAATATTTTCATGAACGAAGGGAGGCTTCAGTAGGGGACCCTATCCGACGAAAACCCTGCCAGATTTCCTGAGCAACGGTAGTCGTATGAAAAGGAGCAATCAGTTTCAGCGAGTGCTGTCCCATCTGAGTTCGTTCAGCCTCCGATAAGTTGACAAATTTTTGTAAAGCGACCCCTAGTTCCAGTGTAACTTCTGGTCTAAAGGTGTAGCCATTTTTTTCTTCTTCTACTAAGTCGTTGACACAACCACACTGATTAGAAACCACAACGGGCAAACCACAAACCATAGCCTCATTCACCACCAGACCCCAGGGTTCAAAATGGCTGGGAAGCACAAGGGCGTCCGCCAAAGCCAGATACGCAGGAACTTCATTCCAGGGCTGACCACCGAGCCAGAAGACATCTTTTAAGGCCGAACTGTTTAGCTGAGCTCGCAGCGGACCATCACCGATAATGATTAAACCCCAGTCGTGAGCTTTTGGGTCATTTTCTTTCAACCAGGAAAAGGCTGATAAGAGGGCTGGCAGATTCTTCTCTTCGGCCAGTCTGCCCACAAAAATAAAGTTATGAGCAGGTAAAGCATATTTTTCCTTTAGACTCTGACGGCTGTGGATGCTACGATCATAAACCTGACGAACAACCGTATTGTTCAGAACTGCGGCGTGTTGGGTAATGATTTGAGAAGAACGAGCCCCATTTTAAGCATATACTCAGCAGAGGAAGACCCAAAGTTGATAAAGCCTGCAAACTGCCTGATTAGCGTTCGTTTGAATTTTTCTTTCCAGCCATTTCTACTCCCATCTTTTTCACTGGATTCATTACTCAAAACCAGTTTAATTCCTCGTAATCGGCAGTACCCAATTAATAACCAATAAGCAGGATCGTAATAACCAGAGAGATTAACTACGTCAGGTTTGAACTGATTGATCTGGCTTATTAATTCCGTTATTTTTTTGCTAAATGATAGTGAGTTTAACGATCCCGGATGTAATAAATGATAGGGGTATTGATGTTCAATCAAACCACTTTTTCCCAACTGATTGTACTTGTCTTCAGATTCGGCTAACTGAACAACCAGCAAAGTACAATCTACCGGGCACTGTTGAGCTAGTTCTGAAAAAAGTGCAGCCTTATAATGAGACCATAAAATGTTGTGAACAATTAATACTCTCATACCTCTAAGCAACTGGAGCAAATATGCGACCTGTTTTTTGAGCCGCTTCTTTTAATTTTATTCGTATTACTTCTTTATCATAGTCCATAAAACGGGCCATCATGAGAAATGGGAATAAAAAAGTAGTATCTGAAGGTTGTCCACCTGAAAAAACAGAAACGGCAATAGGAATGAAAATAAAGCCCAGAAAGGCAGAGAAAGGACTAACAATGTCTTTAATACAACGGTAACATTCTCTTATGATTTCAAAAACAGATCTTCCAAAAAAGTAAAAGCCAGCAATACCGTAATTATACATGGCTTCCAGAATAGGGAAATCCATATAAGTAGCCTTATACCCATTTCCTAGAATCAAGGAAATAGGGTTATACAGTAATGAATTCTTAAATACATTAAACGACATCACCCGTTGAATTGCTGAATAATCGGCAACCTCCTCGGCATCTTCTCCCTGTACAGCCGTTTCAAATACATCGAGAAACTTATTCCAGAAGCTCTCAGAAACAGTTAATAATAAATTAATAAAATCAGATCTTCTGGTAAGTTTGTAAACTACAAAAGAGACGACAGCTATTGTTATCACTAAGTTAACGGGCTTGGTTAAGGTCTTACCAATATTTTTAAGCGTACTAAGCCTAAAATGAAAAAACATTAAAACACCAATAGATAAAAATACGGAAAGTAAAGTGGCCCGGCTCTGGGTTAAAATAACAGTTACAATAGAGGCAAGAAGATTAACAAAAGCAATGGCTTTAAAAATGAAATTTTCTTTTGTCATGAACAAAAGAATAACAGATCCAATGACACCAGCGAAACCATTT
Source organism: Siphonobacter sp. SORGH_AS_0500 (assembly GCF_002838835.1). Lineage (GTDB taxonomy): Bacteria > Bacteroidota > Bacteroidia > Cytophagales > Spirosomataceae > Siphonobacter. The sequence continues at coordinate 433,578 of NZ_NHPP01000001.1, read as the reverse complement.
CTGGAGAATACGTGTGGGTTACCACCATACTCATCGTCAAAATAAATGGAAGCCCGAGCCCCTAATACGTAATGTGGATTAGTATAGAGCGAATAAAACAAACCTAGATTACCAGCTAAAATAAAGACGATAAAGACAGGTAACGCATAATCCTTTACTTCATCGGGAATACTCAACAGCATGAACAGGAAAGCCCCAGTCATCGCATAGTTAATTAACTCCCTCGAGCCCCCTGGACCTGGATTGATTATAAAAAAATAAAACAAACACACACCGATCCAAGCCAAAACGGGCATGGCGATTTTATTATTCAGTGAGTAATATTTCTGAAAAATAGTACTCGGAATCATTAAGAATAAGCCTAAAACCAGACAGGCCGCTGTAAATACGGATGACTGCGGAGCCAATTTTAAACCATCCCGAAGGAAGAAAATAACGGGGTGTCCCATGGCAAAAATAGCAACGCCAAGGGCCATTCGTTTGTAGTGAAAACCTTCAAATAGGCTTTTAAACATATTGTTATACTTTAGCCGTACGATTAAAGCGAATCCGGTATAAGAAGTAAGCTAGGTCACCTCTTAGAAGAAATAACGCTAACTTTCTGAATTTTATGATTCTATAAAGAATACTTTCAGGAAAGCTGGCGGGTACTTGTTTGGAATAATGGTTTTTAATCTGTTGGTGTTCAGTCAGTCCTACCGTGAAAATGGTCGAGCTTTTGGCTAACTCATGCTGACGGAAACAGCCCCAGAAATCATCCAGTAATACAAACTTGATCCCCGGAATGCTACCCCAGCGAGTACAGATTTCGTAGTCAAAAGCGAACTTGTAGTTCTCGTCGAAATAGCCGTGTTTGAGTAATAAATCACGTTTGAAAATCATGCACTGATTAAAAACCTGCATGCCTTCATACACTTGGGCCTGATTCCAGAAGGGAATTTGTTTTTTATGTTCGAAAACTAAATCGTCGCCGTCAATCATTAATAAATGACCGAAAAAAACATCGGCATCCGCATTTTGTTTGATACCCTTGGCAACATTCAGGAACGCATTAGGAGCAAAGACATCATCCGAATTCTGAAAGGTAATCCATTCACCGGTAGCTTTCTTAAAGCCAGCGTTAATCGCAGCAGTTTGGCCTCCATCTTTTTCACTAACCCAGTAATCAATATATTTTTCGTATTTCTTAATTACCTCAACACTATGATCGGTTGATCCCCCATCCATGATAATAACTCAAGGTTAGGATAGTTTTGGTTGAGAATACTTAAAATGGTTTTTTCTAAAAAATCAGCCTGGTTATAGGAAGGGGTAATGACACTTATTTTAGGATAGCGTGTATCTTTATTTAATAATACTTTTTCATCAAACGAAGGCGTGCTGATGAATTTTTTTATATCGTCTTCTTTAAAAAAATCCATTGATTAAGGAATGACTAGTGAAGTTTATAACCAGATTGTTGAAAAAAAGGTCGCCAAAAATTGAGATTATATTTTTCCCAGGCATGGCACCCAAAGGGTAATTTTTTTTGATTCAATTCGTAACAATATTCAGGAAATTGCTCGAAAGAAAAAGCTAATGCTTCTTTAGGTTCGGGAAGTTTCATGAATGGTCTGAAGACAAAAAGGCGAGTGGAATGTAAAGAAAACAACATGTCTTCATTACCCGGCCATTGTCCGTACAATTGCTTGTAAAGGTGAATTAATTTAAGCGATGCCTGTACATTTCTTAATGATAATCCTCCGTTTAATAATGGTTTTTTTAGATCTGTGATCGATTGTTTCGAGGCATTTGGACTGAGGTAGGGAGCCCCGATGTAATCATATCCTTTCTTACACCAAACTTCTAACTCATCATGAAATACAAAGGCATCTAATTGGTAAATTAAGATGTATTGGTATTGCTGAAATGAAAGATAGAAATCAGGCTGAGTTAACAGTAAATTATACGCGTCAATTCCTTTAAAATAGTCGTCATGGAAAGACTGAATTTTAAAGCTTGTATGAAACGTTTGTAAATACGAAACATCCAGTGATTGGGGCTTTACGATAATGATGGGGTAATGTCCTAGTTTCTGAACACATTGTTGTAAAGAAATCTTTTCAAATTCGTTCATTTCTGAACGGTAGATCGGAATTACCACGGCCACCAATGCAGAGGAAGGCATACGTTACTTCTGTTTTATTACTCAAAAAGATCACCTAATAAAGGTAACCACCAATCTTTACTACTAAAGACATAACGTCCACGAATCCATTCATTTAAAACGAGTGGAAAACGTTTCAGACGTGAATCCGGTAATGTGGCTCGAACGTTGAAATGCTTCTGTCGCTGGGTTAGTTGAGTCAGTTTTTCCGCTGGAATATCCTGACGTGCTTTTAATAATTGCTGTAATAACTCCAGATTAGTAGCTTTTTCCTGTAAGGGGGCCAGTTTGAGCTTACGATCGCGGTTAAAACGATCACTCATCGTTACTTTTTCCTTTTTCTCCCCAAAGCCAACCTGCTGGGTTGAATGTTTTCGATAGAAAAGTAACTCCTCTGGGATAAAGCCAATTTTTCCCTGTAAAGAGAGCACAATGGCAATCCATGCGTCATGAATAAGCTCTTTATAAGCCACAGGGAAAGGCGAAACGGAGCTTAAAATGCGACGGCGAATGGCCAGCGTTGCCCCGGTAACGACATAACCTCCGAAAAGAATCTCGTAAGCCTTATTGTTTTTCCAGCGTTCCTGAGCCACGGTGTCGAATTCAATTTCCTGCCAGATCGTCTTTCCAATGGGTTGAGAATCGTCATTAATAACCTGAGCATCAGAAAAAACAGCTTCCATTTCGGGATGCTGTTGCAGGTAATGAACCTGTTTTTCTACCTTTTGCGGATGCCAGCGATCATCCTGATCGCAGCAAAAAATGACGTCACCTGAACATAGATTCAGACACTTTTCAAAATTTTTGGTAGAACCTAAATTACTAGGATTGACGTGAATATGAACTGGAAAAGGAACCTGAGTAGCAAAATTCTCCAGAATCTGAATAGTATCGTCTTTGGATCGATCATCACAAATAATCAATTCATCGACTGGATGTGACTGACTTCGTATACTTTCCAATTGCTCCCTCAGGAATCGGGAACCGTTGTATGTACACATCGCCACAGAAATTTTCATAGGGAATAATCTACTAAATAAACCGATTTGGTTTGGTTTAGGTTGAACAAATTTGGTTGCAAAGGTAGCCTATCTGAGAGAACTACGAAAGCCGTGCCGTAGGAACTTACTTGGGTTGTGAATCCTTGAATAGAAAATCGGGTTGATACGTGTTGATTTTCTTAATGAGTTTTCGAAAGGATTCAGCCCAATGTTGTCGAATTAAACTAACGGGTTCCGCAGGGTCAGCTAAACCGTACGCCGGTTTGATTTGGCTAGCCTGAGAGTATAACCGATGGGCGGTAAGGTTTGTTGAATATTTTCTGGAAGCTTGTTGAAAATAGGAGGGGATCGACCGATTGCTTACGTAAGATGGATAACTGCCGTCGGCTTTCATCGAATGAAAATGAAAGCTGGCAGGATTTTCACCCGAACGTTCAAAGGCATTCCCCACATGTATGCCGTACGCTGAATTTCGAAGTGGAAAAACCCCTTCGAACAAAGCTGGAGCCATGTCCAGCCACAGCTGATCAGAGCCCTGCCCTTCGCATAAATTATAACCTCCCCGGGTTTCCAAGTTATGACACCACCATTCCAGAAACTGGTTAGTGATTGTGCCGGGACGAATGCCCCAAATGCCCGAGAAGTAAGTGCCGTAGTTTAGATAGTGTTTGCTATCAGGGAATTGGCGGTCGGGATGGGGCCGTAACCATTGCGAAAATAAGACCGCAGGCTGTTTCGTCAAAGCCGTACTTAACTCCGTTAAGGGCCTGAAAATCTGTGTTTCTGGTTCCAGAAAAACCAGCGTATCTTCTTTCAATAACCATTTAGCCAGAAAAACCCGGGCGATGTGTAGTAATTCGGTCTGGGTGTATTTATGGGCTAAATTTTTAAGAATACTGAGCTGATCGTATGAAACCACGCTGACGTTTTCAGGAAGAGTAACGTCAATGGGTTGATCAATCCAGCCTACATATAAAAACGAACCTGGATGGTGCTGAGCCACCTGATCCGCCAGAATCGCTATGTTCGGTAAATGCTTCGTCCAGCAAGCAGTAAAAAAATGCATAGTTTACACAATTCGTTTGGCCATAAACTCCGTCATCCGTCGCCCCATGAGGTATTCCTGAAGGGGTTGCCAAACTTCTTCAAAGGTTAGTTCAGAAGCTGGGCCTTTCCGTTTCCAGATGATTCGGGCGTTGCTTCCATCCCCATAACCTCCTGTATATAAGTTAAAATCTTCGAAATGTACGAGCTTGCCAATCAAGAGAAAGCCATACGTTCCTACGGCGTTAGCCAAATGGGCCGGGCCGCTATCAACGCCCACAAAGAAACTGGCCCGGCGAATAACTTCGGCGGTTTCCAGAATGCTTAACTGACCGCATAAATCACGGAAAGAAGGTGAGTTACTTTGAATCTGGCCTTTCAGCCCTACTTCAATGACAGGCCCAAACTCGCTCAGAACCTGAGATGTTAACTGATTCCAGTGCTGGGGTTGCCAATCTTTGACGGGTTGATTAGAAAAGGTATGAAAAACAGCAAATTTCTCGGGTAAATTCAAAGCATCGATTTTAGATCTCACCTCATCAGGAATATACAGCGAGGGGGCTTTGGAGCGATCGGGTAAGGGTAAGCCCGCGGCGGCGGCGAAAATTTCTCCCAAACGACCAAAATTCAGGTAATTATGAATGGTTAAATCCCGCTGATCGGCAATGGGATTGACTAAACGCTTTTGTAAGGGGAAATAAACGCGGTTAGAGAGGTGAAGATTATAAAGCGTATCAAAAGGTTTTTTCTCCGTTAATAAAATGGAAAACAAGACATTAGGCTCTTCGATGAGATGGTTAATCCGGGGATTATAAGCTACCAGGTCACGAAAGGCTTTTTTGACAATCCAAAAGATTTGAGCATCGGGATGGCGTTCGCGGATGGTTTGCGAAATAGGTTCGCAGGCAACGATATCTCCTAAATGTTCGGTCATTAAGATACCAACGGTGGGTTTTCCCGTTCGGAATTTAATCCATTTAATACGTAGAACAGTCTTCCAGAATGCGAGATAAGTCAGGAAGATTTCTGAGTATTTTCGGTATCGATGTTGCCAGAGGGCAATGAACTTTTCCATAAAGCTAAATTCCTAACGGTTTATGGTTCAGGCGTATGGATTCAGCCAGTGAGCAATTTTTTCAAAAGGCATTCGAAACGCCTGCCGCACACGTTTCAGACGAATGACTTTGGTAGGACGAACGTAAATACAGGCAAAGGTTCGGTAATAATCATTGAAATTGGCCTTCAACCGTTCAGCATAATAATCAAACAAGGGCTTTACATCCGGGCGTTGCGTAAAATCAAATCGATTCTGATACTTTGAAATGGAATGCGGCTGAGTGGGTGAGTACCCCGAGAAATGGAAAAATTGCAGCGGCCATTCATTATTAATCAGCCACTGATTGTCCTGATACGTAAAATGGCGTTCGTGCAAATTCCAGTACGCTACATTATGACCGGGATGTCGGTTGATGTGTACTTCGTCGTAGTAATGTGGAACGTAATTGATCCATTTCTGATCCGTAAAAAGGCCATTACAAATGTCATTGTACGCCTGATACGCCAGTTTTTCAGCCCACCAGTTAATAAACTGCTGCGTTTGATCTGTTTTCCGTAACGCGATAAATCCCAGATTGAAAGTGCCCGAATTCAGCATGTCACATTCATTAGGCATGTAGGTGTCGGTGTAAGGGCTTAAGGTATGTGGGGTAATAACAATCTGGTTTTCTCGTAATTTGTCCAGTAAATAATTTAGTTCAGTAAAAACGATAATATCTGGGTCAAAATATATAAAATTTTGATAATCAGAATATTGTTTGTAAAAATGCTGAAAAAATAATGGCTTAACGGCTGTATTTAATTCAGTAATATCATAATTATCCTGCATCCACTGCATGTTCGGAATAGGAATCCGGTGCAGTTCCAGTAACTCAAACGGAGGTGTTTTATCCGTATCAAAAGCCACCCCATCCAGGCGATCAACCAGTCCGATTACATAATGAATGTCCGGGTTAGTAGCCGCCAGCGATTCTCCCAGAGTACGAGCCTGAGCGAGGTAATTGATTGAGCAAATGGTGAAAGCGAGGGTTTTCAAAGGTTAACGAATTTAGTACGAAAATCAGGAGCAGCTTTTTTCAATGAGCTCCAGAAAGGCCTGCATGGCCCGCTCATCCTGATGACGAGCAAATACCTTTTCCCGGGCGGTATGACCCATTTTTTGCCGTAATTCCGGGTTCCGGAGTAACTGAGAAATATAATGACTCATGGCTGATGAATCGAGGTAGTTGGCTACAAAGCCGGCATCTTGTTCCACAAAATCGGGGGCTCCGCCGGATTGAGCAAAACAGACAATGGGACGGGCTAGCAAAGCTGCTTCCAGAACTACCAGTGGATAAGGCTCTTCGCGGGAGGTTAAAACGAAGACATCAAAGGCCGAAATAAAATCAAAAGGGCGATCTGAATGAGGAATCAGGTGCACTCGGTCACTCAAGCCCAATCTTCGCAGATCTTCCGTAATCATGTGATATTCTACCTGATGTTCATGGCCCCCCACCCAGACAAAATGCGTTTCCGGTTCGGACTGACGGGCTAGCTGTACAAAAATGTCAATGCCTTTTCGCCAGTCGAATGTTCCGACAGCTCCGACTACTAATGCTCCTTCGGGTAATTCCAGCAATTTTCTGATCTGAGAAACGGCTTCTTCTGAAGGCTTCAATTGCCAGGCCCCGTCGGGTAATAGGGAGGGGAGAACGGAAATCTTAGCAGGATCTATTCCGAAACGTTCAATATAAATCAACCGCTGAGCTTCTGAACAGGCCCAGTACGCATCTGTGTAACGCAGAGTCTGATTGAAACTTGAAGGATCGGTATACATCGCGATGCCCATGGGCATTTCGTGAGCATACGTAACCATCGGGCATTTTACCAGCGGTCGCAGTTGATGTAACAACTCGCCGTTGGTAATGGTATTAGATACGATCAGATCGTATCGTTCATTTTTAATCTCTTTTAGAATTTGCTCCTGAAATGTTTTACGGTTTAAAAGCCGGGCTACTTTCTGGCGATTACCTAATTCCCGATGATACCAATGATAAACCGGAGCTACTTTCTCGAAATCCCGCAATAACGAACCACCGTGACGAAGTAATATCTTAAACTGATACTCAGGTACGTTTTTGAGTTGCTTCAGAAATCGGAGTAGTAAAATCTGTGCACCTGCACGGTTAGCATCGTGGCTGATGAACAGAATTTTTTTCATAATACGGAATCGTTACGTTAAAAATTAAATCAGTAAGGCGGCAAAAATACGACTGTTTGATAAAAGACAGTCTTTTCCTGACCTTAAAGCTGAGCCATGAGGGTTTCCCAACGGGAAACAATGGCGGAAACATCAAATTGCCGGGCTCTGTTCTGGCTAGCTACTTCACTCAAAGCCAACTGATTGTTCATGACTTTTTTCATGGAAGTAACCACATCCCGCACGTTCCAGGAGTCGGGTACTTCGCCCATGCCTTCCTGTACAAATTCAATCACGCCACCAGAAGGGAAAGCCACAATGGGTTTAGCCAAAGTAGCTGCCTCAATCATGACTAAGGGAAAGGGATCTTCACGGGAAGTCAGAAGGAAACCATTGGCCAGGGAAAGATACGCGTAGTAATCCTCCCGCTGGATGCCCATTACATCAACCCGAATGCCCGTATTATGTTTTAGTTTTTGACGGGTATATTCGACCAGCCCATCGTCCAGTAACTGGCCCAGCCAGATGATTCGGGCACGGGTTCCCTGAAGCTCGGTAGCAAAGTCGGGTAATAAATCGAAACCCTTCCGGTAGGTAGCCTGGCCTGACATTACCCAGACGAATTCGTCAGGTTTAATCTTTAAATCAGCCTTTAACTCTTCCACACGAGTAGGGTTAATCTGAATTCTGGACTGGTCAATGAGGGAGTGACATAACTCAATCCGTTGACCGCCAGCTTCCCGAATTCGTTGGCAAACCACTTCCGAACAACCAATAATCAGATCACTTTGGGTAATAATATTTCGGAATACATCGGCTTTCAGGGCCAGATATTCCATGGGAAGTTCATGAAAATGCGTAACTATTTTTACGCCCAATTCCTGAGCCAGGGGTAACAAAAAAGAAGGCACCAGCGTATTGAAATACCATACATCGGCCTGATACGCTTTCTGTACTTTTTTGAGATAACTAGTGATCGGATTTTCACCGAATTTATTCTGGAGCTTCTGAATAATGGAAAAATGACTCGGAGCGGTAAACGTAGGTACGTCTTTGGGAATATCATTCAGTAACTCTCCGGGCTGAAGGGTACAGAGAGCCATTTGAAAACACTTCCGATCAAAACGATTGAGTAAATACCCAATCATCATTTCAGAGCCTGTCCGTCCAGCGTAAGGAGTGATAATCAGTATCTTAGGGGTAGGCATACGTATCAGACGATATTTCTTCGGGTTTGATTTTGTAAAACCCGGGGCGGTTCCAGACCGTGGGCCAAAAATACCGTAATAACATTTGAAAGCGGCGGGAAAACCGCTTTTGATTTTCCATTTCACTAAAAATCGGACGGCGATTGCGGAAGTTAACGAAGGCTTTCCACCCAGTAAAAATGGGAATCAGTAAAGCATAATTTAGCATCACAACTAAATAAGCTCCAACGCCATACTGCTTGCGTAGCCAGAGCAGATTAGAAACCTGCATCTGTACATTGAAGCGATTCACATATGAGACATCCGTTCGGCGGAAAGGGGAGTCGCTGGTTAAGTGTAGGAATCCTAAGTCTTTAAAATAGAGTAACTTGCCTGCCTTACCTAGTCGATAAGACCATTCGACGTCTTCTCCATACATAAAGAAACTTTCGTCCAGCGGTCCGACCTTTACGACGGCCTCGCGACGAACCACCATGAATGCTCCCACCAGCCAGTCATGCTGACGAGGATCTTGATACTTAGTTTCTGGAATCAGGCGTTCCACCCATGTTTGCAGACGGATGGGTACGATATAAAATATGCGACGAAATTCGGCGAAACTTTGAAAATACGGCTGCGGTGTACCATTTGCATATAATTGCATGGGGGCGGTCGCTACCACGTCGGGTTCTGCATCCATGCGTTCCACGCAAAGGTCAATCGCGGGCATGTTCTGTAAGGTATCGGCGTTGAGTAATAAGTAATACCGACCTGTAGCTGCCTGAATGGCCCGATTATTAGCTCGGGCAAAACCGGCATTATACCCCATGTTAATCCACTGAACATCGGGGTGTTTCTGAAGAACTTCCGTCTGGCTGGAATCCTGCGAGTCATTATCAACGACAATGATTTCGTAGGTTACCTTTCGGGTCCAGTCTTTAACCGACTGAATGGCATCGTTGGTAAGCCCGGCACATTTATAATTAATGATCAGAATCGAAACATCGTACATACTTTTCTGAGTTTTCAGTGGCCTGTTTTAGGTTTCAAGGTCGGGGCATTAACGCTGAATAACTACCGACTTCAAACGTTCCACTACTCCAGAATATAGGCCTTTAACAGTTCCTGAATCTGTTCTTTACTATTAAACATCATGACATCAATGATACTCAGCCAAGGGGTAAACTCGCCGCCCAGTTGAGGGTATTCCACTCGTTCCGAACGGATGAAGTTTAGTTGAATCCCGTGTTCAGCAAACAGGTCTTTGTTATACAGTTCTCTACCGCCAATGGGATTGATATAATGATCAGCTTTTTCCTGTAAGCAAATATCCAGAATACGTTCCTGAGCCTTTAGATGCTGATTATTGTAAATGGTAGAACTTTTAACGAGGGGCGTAGCAATGGAAAGATACTCGCCGATCATGGTAAGGCTATTGTAAATGTAAGTGCTGATATTCGACTCAGATTGTTGAAAAACGGCTTCCACTATTGGGAAAACAGCAGCGAAATGAGGGGCCTTTTTATAATTCTGCTGAATCGTTTTAAGCAATTTATCCCGCCATTTCTGATCGGTATCAATTGAAATTTCGTGGATTAATTTATTCTGACTGGCTTCTTTCAGAGGTACAGTAAATAACTGGGCTTTTCCGTTATTCAGAATGGAGTTACGGTTAATCCATCCCCGATTAATAAAAGCTACGTCATCATAAATCACGAACTTATCTACGGCATTAAGCAGCTGGAAATATCCAATGTATGGAAATAAATAAGGCTGCATGATGGCTAAGGTCATAACTCTAAAATTAAGTTGAAGTCAAAATTAAAAGCTGTTTAGAGTTTCATGCATCGGAAACGCAATCTTCTAAACAGCTTTGCTGGAATGATACTGAAAATGGTTATTTCAATTTACGTAACCAGTAATCTTCAGCCGGCACCAACATTTTCGCTCGGGTGGCAGCTGTAGTATCCGTACCCAGACGAATGTCACCGGGTTGTGGTTTAATAACACTGGCCGCAAAGAAAAGGTAATCAGCTTCTTTAGGGATAGGCTGTAAACCTTGCTCAAACGGATTGATTGGAATGAGTTTACGGGTCAGGTTTTTACCAAAAAGCGGATACTCATAATCATCATTAATATCAGCTAAAGCGATTGTTGCGTTCTCCGGCACCAGCTTTTCAAAATTTTCATAAGCAGTCTGTAAATCTTCCCGGGCATAAGACATTCGCTCGATTCGCCCTGCTTGGAAGGCCGAGGGCTTTCCATGATGAGCTACGGGCAAGCAACGCTCGTTCCAGAGCACTGCCAGAATGGCGGAAGGGCAGGCCAGCAACACAAGTACCAACGTATACGCTTTAAGTAACCCACTGTTGGTAGCCAGAAGGCTTTGACGTTTCGTAAAAAGTAAGGTCAAAAATGGAACGGCATAAATGGCCGTACTGATAAAATAGCGTCCTTTAAAGGGATCATAAGGGGCCGAATAGGAGAGGGCTGCCGCGTGTAAAAGCGTAGCGATTGCCAGAAACCAATGTGGTTTAGAACGAATGACTCCAAAAAGCACCAGAAACACCAGCGGCCAAATCAACAGAAAACCCAAGGCTCCCCAGTAAGGTAGACCATTTGTGAAAATATAAGGACGATTATATTCAAAAGGACGGATTGTAAAGTCCGTCTCTTCCACCAGTCGGGCGTGAGCTTTTTCTTCCAGCCAGATGAACGGGGCTTTAAACCAACGATTGGGTCCTTTTTCAATAGCTGGAATGTTAGTTAGACCGTCCAGATTCATGAAATCAAAACTGTAGCGTAACAAATTTCGAGTGCCTTGCTCATAAAGGTTGGCACTGAAAATTCCACCTGCTCGTTCCACTGACTGATGACGAGTAGCCGTTGGGGGACCAATCGGGTGGTTGTATCTCTTCAGATTAGATAAATAACCAGTCGGTAAGGTGAATAGAAGTATGCCCACTAGAGCCGAAGTAACCAAATGCTTGAGCTTGAAAAGGGAAGCTTTTACATTAGGAACGCCAGCAACGAATACATATACCGCAACCATAAATAGTGAAGGGAATTGCAGTACTAGCGTAATTTTATGTCCCAGAGCTATGCCAAACGTGAGTCCTGCCAGGTATAGATACCGACGGCGTTTGGTTTCGTGATAGGAAAACAAAAAATACACCAGACAGCTAACATACCCCATCAGAACGATGTCCGTATCGGTAGTAGTGGACTGGAGGAGTACGTTAGGTAACAGACCCATAACCAGACCGCAGAACAAGCCCGCAGTAAGATTCCGGCTAATCGACTTGGCAATGCCGTAGGCACCTAATACCGCAACCCAGTAACTTAGGTAATTAATGAGTTTAAAGGCATTCTCAACTTTTCCAGTGATTAGGTAGCTGTAAATCTGGATGTTGCAAACACTTCGGGGGTATGTATCAATGTTCCAGTTAGTGCCATAAAAAGGAGCCATTGTGCCACGTTGCATAAAATACATCACCCGAACGAGGTGCCCTGTCATACTGTCCCATTCATTTGGAACGGTGAATAAGACGAGGGCTAAACTAATAATGGATACGAAAAGCAGGGAAAAGCTTAATAAACCGAATATGATTTTCAGGTATAAGCTTAGGTCTTTATACCAAATCCATAAATTTTGTAAAGAACTACCGATCAGACTGATAACAGAAAAATCTTCGTATTCTTTGATGAATATTCTGGTAAAGAGCAGGTAGAAAATAAAGGGGGGGACAAATACCAGGCCTGCCCAAAACCGAACGTCGTCAGTTTTGTGTAAAAAGGATAATAAAAAGCCGGAGACGATAATGCTACCAGCAAAAACGGTGAAAGCCGTAATCAGGACGTCTACTAAGGACTTTCGGGATACCTGTGCTGCGACGCGAAAGCAGAAGCCCACAAACATCAGGAAGAGTATGCGGTAAAACCAATCCCACATGACGGTTACTTATAAGTTTTCGTTGACGATAGAAATTATTCGCTGAACATCTGTATCCGCTAAATCAGGATACAAAGGCAAGCAAAGAGCACGCAGAGCCATTGCTTCCGAAACCGGGCAGGATTGCTGAGCATGCAGGAACGTCAATGTATTCAGTGAAGGATAAAAATAACGACGGGTGAAAATCTGCTGAGCTTCCAGGGCTTGCCGGGTGCGTAACAAATCAGCTTCTGTTTTGAAGAAGATGGGGTAATACGCATGATTCCATTCGACATTTTTCGGAATAACGGGTTTGCGAAGTTTGCTCCAGTTTAACTGCTGATCGTAAGACTCAGTAACCCGGCGGCGACCGGCAATGATTTCCTGAACATGCGGCAAGTTACAAAGACCCATGGCGGCGTGAAATTCTGAATTCTTGGCATTGATGCCAATATCAAAATACTCATCACCTATGTGTCCGAAGCTTCGGTATAGTTTTAGCTGCTCCGATAGTTCCTGATGAGGTGTAGTAATCATGCCGCCTTCGACGGTATGGAAACTTTCGTTGCGTGGAAACTACAAGTGGAAATATCGCCGAAACTTAGCAACGATTTTCCGTCAACTTTTACGCCAAACGTATGAGCGGCATCGTAAATTACATAAAGGTTATGTTTCTTAGCGAGGGCCTCGATACGTTCTAGTTGACAAGGAATTCCGTACACGTGCGTGGCCAGAATAGCCTGCGTTTTTGGGGTAATCAGGGCTTCGATGCAATCGGGGTCGATGCAAAGATCTTCCTCACGGATATCCGCGAAAATAGGGGTGGCGTTTTCCCAGGCAATAACATGGGACGTTGCACAGTATGAAAAAGGAGTCGTGATGACTTCTCCCGTAATTTTTAAAGCTTTCAGAGCCATCTGTAGTACGATGGTTCCGTTCGAAGCAAAGTGCAGGTGTTCAACATCCAGATAATCGCGGAGTTTCTGCTCTAATTCTAAAACTAAAGGACCCTGATTGGTAAGATGCGAACGTTCCCAGATACCAGTCAGATAAGCCGTATACTCTTCTTTAGGAGGAAGGTAAGATTTTGTTACAAATATTTTTTCACTCATACATTAACCTCCTCAGACTGCTCGATACTAAAAGGGAAATAAGGACGAACGGAGCCCGGCCATTTGCCGTACCATTCCACACCGCCACGATAATCATCAATTTCAAACATTACCGATTCCTGAAGGTGGTAAAGAACCGTCGAGGCATCTTTCACGATCATCATGGTTATGGTATACGTTCCGTCATTCAGGAAGTTTCCGGGAAGATTAACTTCTCCCGTAATCAAGCCGGGATTGGCTTCTATTTGGGGAGAAGCCAAATTAAAGATCGTTTCACCCGTCATGGAGTTAAAGTGCATGCTTAGATTAAGCTTTGCATTTTTAACAAAATTCCAGAACTCAAACCGAAGCTTAATGGGCGTACGAACGTCGATCCGGGTCTGGCCTACCTCGAACTGAGGAATGAGCTCGATTTTACGAATCCGAACCTGATCGTTACCCGGAGCCTGTTCAGGCGTAAGCCATTCCCGAATGAGACTAGTCTGATTAATTTTGGACATATAATCCGTAATAATCTGACCGGTTTCACCTACGGCTACCATCTGACCCCGATTCATGAAAACCGCTCGGTTACACAGACTCTGCACGGCTGTCAGGTTATGGCTTACGAAAAGAATAGTTCGACCACTGTCGGAAACATCCTTCATTTTACCCAGACATTTCCGTTGGAATTCGGCGTCACCTACTGCTAATACTTCGTCAATGATCAAAATTTCTGGTTCGAGGTGAGCTGCAATAGCAAAACCCAGGCGAACAAACATACCCGAGGAATAGCGTTTCACAGGGGTATCCAAGAACTTCTCAATACCTGCGAAAGCAACGATCTCATCAAAATGCTGCTTGATTTCGGCTTGCTTCATGCCGAGAATGGCACCGTTTAGAAAGATATTTTCACGGCCAGTCAACTCCTGATGGAAGCCAGTGCCTACTTCAAGCAAACTGGCAATTCGACCCCGAACGGTTACCCGGCCCGTAGTGGGTTCGGTAATACGGCTTAGTACTTTAAGCATCGTAGATTTACCCGCCCCGTTATGGCCAACAATACCAATTCGATCTCCCTGAGCTACGTCGAAACTGACGTCTTTCAAAGCCCAGAACTCTTCTTTTTCGGAAACGGTATTTTCACTCGACTTAGAGCCAAAGATCGATTTAACTCCATTGACTAACGATTCTTTGAGGCCCGATGGACCGCCATTCTTTCGCTGATGATCAATGTAGTATCGCTTACTGATATTTTCAATCTGGATGGCATTCATAACATTAAAGGTTAAAGAACTTATTCAAATCCATCCAACCTAATTTTAGTATGGGTAGAAAAGCTTGCAGATTAGATATAATCAACAAAACTATTTTCTCGTTTACGGAAAAAAGCAACGGATGAGAAAACGACAATCAGGATAATGATGACACTGGGAATAAAACTTTCCCAGCGGAAGGGAGCATGGCCCCCCATCAAAGTCCAGCGGAAACCATCGATAATGCCTACAATCGGGTTGAGGTTATAGATGGGATACCAGGATTCGTTTTCAATGTTTACTGGAGAGTAGGCAACGGGACACGCATAAAACCCAAACTGAATAATGAATGGAGTAAGCTGTGCAAAATCCCGGTATCTTACGTTCATTACTGACAATAATAAACCAAATCCAAAAGCGGCCAGATAAGCCATCGCTAGAAAGATTGGTATAAAAAGTAATTGCCAGGATGGTAAAAAGCCCTGTTTGAAAAAGTAATACAGGTACATGGGAATTATTAAAACAAAACCCACTAAAAAGTCAACAAAACCTACCATTACTGAACTAGTTGGCAGGATCAGTCTCGGAAAGTATACCTTCGAAACCAGGTTAGAATTTCCAACAATACTGTGACTTACCTGAGAAAGAGAATTGGCGAAAAATTGCCAGATTAGTACCCCTGCAAAGGTGGCCAGTTTCGGAGGAACGCCTTCTTCAAAGGGAAGACCTGCTACTTTACCAAAGGCAAAAAATAAAATGGCTGAGGTCAGAACCGGGCGGACTACACTCCAAACAACGCCGAGAGCGGTCTGTTTGTATCGAACCGTAATATCACGTTTCGCCAGAATCCAGAATAATTCCGTTGACTTCCAAAACTCAGCCCAGTAATTCTTCTGCGACCTACCGTGTTCAATAATCGTTTCCTGGGTCATTACTCTTGTAATTTTTTCATCATATTTTGATAGGTCGTAATCAGGAACATCATCACAAAGGATAATACAATTCCTAAAGCAATCCCAATTTTTATGGCTTTCCCTCTTGGATAAGGCGTTACGGGTAGGGGATACGTAGGCTCATCAATGATGGTTACCAGAGGACTCTCACGAATCAGGGACGTACGCAAGGCATCAATGTTACGTAACGCGTCCATGTATAGTCCTTGCAAATAGGTCGTATTTTGAGACATCCGCTGCTCATTAACCCGACCCGACGGCATAACCATGTACTGACTGTAATCCTGGGCTCTTGCTAATTTTCTTTCCTCTCCCGACAGAATACTTAGCACAGAATCCCGGCGACTTGTGTGCAACTGGAGTAATTCCAATGTTTTCTGACTACGGGTCTCAGTATAGAAATGGGTCATCGTTTTGAGCCAGGTTTCAACCATGATTTTCGATAGTGTATCCGAGTCAGTTTTCACCGTCAATTCCATGAAACTTGACTTGCGATCGAGGTTACCAATTCCAGATCCTGAGAAGCATACTCACGAAACATGTCCAGATAAGACATTTGCGTAGTCGTGTAATATTTCAAGGACGTATCTGGAAAGGTGAATTCATTCCGTAAATATTCAGCGTTCTTGGTTCTACGTAAAGCACCCGAACGGTTCTTATAAAAGTTTACGAGCAAATCTCTTTTACCAGCGATGGTGACCGGAGTAGTCATTACCCGGTTACCGATTTTTTTCGAACGGAATAACTCGGTGAAGTTGGCACCCGCGAAAATATTACCATTCGAGCCACCACTACTCATCCCCAAAGCACTGGCAAAACTTGAAAGTTCTGATCCTCCCGAGCCGGTTTCAAGGTTAAAGACGATAGAAGCCTCATACTGATCGGGAACTTCGTTAACCTGATCATAAATCCAGCCGCCTACGCCTCCAAGAATGATACACAACCCTAATAACCACCAATACTTTAAAATTGTTAGGAAAATCGCTTTTGCATTCCGAACCAGTTTTCGGGGGTCAAATGGAGGAGCGGGCTCTATAACGGCCACTTCTCCATTTGGAGTTAATACTGGTTTTGTTGAATCTGTGATCATTATTATCTCTGAATGAAGGTCTTATCTTAATTGAATGTTCTCAGTAAGGCTACAATACCTACGATGCCGCTAAGTGCACCACCAATTTGTGCAATTGCACCAATCACCTGTTGGGAAGTAATATCAGCCTGCGTTCTTTGTGGGACAATAACACGAGCTCCAGGTTTTACTTCAGGATAAGAATTAAAGAATAGGAAATGTTTCGTTTTTTTAGCAAAGCCGTTCGCATAGATCACATACGTACGTTTCTTCACGCTTTTCGAAGTAAATCCACCCGCTCTTGAGATATACTCGCCAACGCCTACCCCACGAGTGAAACGGCTGGTAGTAGGAAGCTGAACTTCACCTTCGATTTTGACGGTTGGGTTATACTTCGGAATGTTAAGAACATCCCCATCTTGAAGAATTAAATCCATATCCGAATGAGGTTTTTCCAGGATTTTCTTCAAATCAATACCAATAGCTTCCTCTTTGTTTTCAGCTACGTAATCAGCATTTACAGCCGTCCGCTTGTTATCATTACCAATTTGACCAATCGTTTTTTGCTGTTGCTCAATTTCAATTTTGGTCAGCTTGGTTTTACGAATCAGCGAAGCTCCTTCTACGTAAGCATAAGCAGTTAATCCTCCTGAGCGTTTGATCAGATCCGAAATACGTTCGTCACGATCAATAAGGCCATAATCGCCAGGCGTCAGGACTTGTCCTTCTACGCGAGCTTCCTGATTATTCTCGAAGTTAGGAGAGGAACGAACGTATACTACGTCAAAAGGCTTTAACTGAAACTTCGAAGCTTGTTCAGTCAGACGTAAATCCTTGCTGATAGCCAGAGTAAAGCTTTCTGAGAGAGCAGAGGTAATCAGCTTTGGATCGTCAGAGTCCAGACGTTTAGGGCGAATAACTTCAATATGGTTGGGAGAAGCCGCCGCCCGAAGGTTACCGGCCTGAATAATTAAATCTTCTACGGTCATTCCTTCATACCAGGGGAAATAGCCACGAGTTGAATCTCCTTTAGCCAGGTTCACTTCGCCCAGAATCCGTACCTGCATTCCTTCCCGAAGCTGCGTTACACTTTCTACTTCCAAACGATCCAGTGCTTTCAGAGTGACGTTAGTGTCTTTGCCCGCCAAGATCCGGGAAAGGTTTACCGTAATCAGTTCTTCCGTTAAATCATCTTTCTGACGGTACAAACCTGCCCGGCCTAAAAACGCATCCCGTTTGGTCCCTTCTGCCCGGTTGACCAGATCTTTCACCGTTGGGTTACGATCGAGCGGATAAGAGCCGGGCAAATAAACGGCACCTGAAATGGTAACCATATTCTCTTCACGTTCAGGCACTTTGCCAATGCCAACACGGTCACCATTCTTAATTTCAAAGTTGAATACTTCATCTTCTTTGACGTCAAGGAATTTACGGCCATTGCTGGTAATACGTTGGATAACGATGGTATTCTTATAGGCATCCTCAATAAATCCACCCGCATACTCAATCAGGTTACCTAATTTTTCGCCGGGAAGTAATTCAAAGTACCCCGTCTTCTTCGTTCCAGAAGTTAACTCAATCCGGGTTTTGTAGGGAGGAATCTGGATAACGTCATCATCTTTCAGGCTGATGTCGCTCATGCGTAAGCCTTTGGTCAGGTACTTGTAAAGGTCAATCGTGCGAATGATCGTATCCTGTCCAAATTTGTTACGGCGAATCAGATTGATGTTACGGAAAGAGCCAGATGCTGTGGGACCGCCTGAAAAATACAGGGCGTTCATTACCGTAGCCAGTGATGGTAAATTGTACGTGCCCGGATTAACAACCTCACCAATGAAGTTAACGCGGATGCTACGGATATTACCAATACGAACATTCATTTCCATTCCCCGTCCGATAGGTAGATTCTGGAAAGTTTAGCCCGCAAACGAGATGTCGCTGCTTCAATGGATAAACCACTCACGAATACAGGACCTACCTGTTCGAGTTGCAGTACACCTTCAGGAGTAACGGTCTTCTTAAAATCAAAGTCTTTGTATTGGTCACCATAAATATTAATGACCACTTCATCTCCAGGACCTAAGATGTAACCTTTGGGCGTAGGGATGTTGGTAATAGGAGCAATATCAAGGCTCTTGTTAGAGAAAATATCGGCACCAAAAATCTTGATTTTCTGTTCTGCTGTGCCGGGTTCCTGTGTATTAGCCCGCAGCATGCGTACGGAATCTTCACGAGCTTTGGTGCGTTGATCCAGTGTGTATTGTCTGGGCTGAATGTTATCGCTCTGCATGGAAGGAGTTGCCGATGGAACCGATGGATTCATCGGAACCGTTGAGGTCGGAAAACCCTGCGGAATCGTGTTTGTCGGAAAGGGTACCTGGGCCTGTACAAACGTACTCGAAAGCGTTAGTACAACTAGAAAAGCGGTTTTAACGGTGGAGAAGGGTAGGGAAGACTTTAAGATTTTCAAAACACAAGGCCGAAAGAAAGGCAACATTTCGATTCTTTTTTGGTGATAATTGATTTTTTCCCGGATGGGTCGGTATATGAAACTCACTGACGAACTAAATAGTTTTAATTATGATAACGAAAGAAATCTACTTTAATGCACAAAGTAAAACACTAAATTCGTATTTTCTGATACCACAGGTATAATTAACATTTCCCTAAAATAGCTTTTCCGCTATGATAGAAATTGAACAAATCTTATTTTTGAAGAACGAAAGGTTGGACGAATAATTGACTAATGGCAGAACAAAAATTAACGGATTACACCGAAGATAGTATCCGCTCGCTCGACTGGAAGGAGCACATTCGTCTCAGACCCGGTATGTATATTGGTAAGCTTGGAGATGGATCTTCAGCTGATGACGGGATTTATGTGCTTGTAAAAGAAGTAATTGACAACTGTATCGATGAACACGTAATGGGCTTTGGCAAAACCGTTGAAGTTAAGATTACAGAACATCGGGTTGAAGTACGTGATTATGGTCGTGGAATCCCCCTGGGGAAAGTGATTGATGTAGTTTCAAAGATTAATACGGGGGGGAAATACGATTCTGGAGCTTTCCAGAAATCGGTAGGGTTGAACGGCGTTGGTACCAAAGCGGTCAACGCACTTTCCAGTTATTTTAAAGTTCAGGCGATTCGGGATGGCCAGGCCAAGTGGGCCGAATTTTCAAAAGGAGAGCTGACGAAACAGTCGAAAGGCACGATTGAGACCAAGGAACGCAACGGAACGCACGTGATTTTTGAACCGGATAATTCGGTTTTCAAGAATTACCATTTCATTCCTCAGTACCTTGAAAATCAGATCTGGAATTATGCCTATCTGAATGCAGGCCTGACCATTGTTTTTAATGGACAAAAATACGTAGCTCAACGGGGCTTGCTGGACTTGATGGAGCGTAAAACCGATCAGGAAAGTATTCGGTATCCGATTATTCACCTGAAAGGCCCGGATATTGAAATTGCCATGACTCATGGGAATCAATACGGGGAAGAATATTACTCGTTCGTCAATGGTCAGAACACAACGATGGGCGGAACGCACCTGGCGGCTTTCAAAGAAGCGGTAGTAAAAACGGCCCGTGAATTCTTCAAGAAAGATTACGCTCCCGAAGACATCCGGGCGAGTATCTCGGCTGCCGTGTCCGTTCGGGTACAGGAGCCCGTTTTCGAATCGCAGACGAAAACGAAGCTAGGGTCAACCAATATGTCGCCTGACCCTAGTTCGCCGACCGTTCGTGGGCACGTGGTTGATTTCCTGAAAACGGAGCTTGATAACTTCCTTCACAAAAATCCAGCCGTGGCAGAAGCCATGAAAAAGCGGATTGAGCAGTCGGAGCGGGAGCGAAAGGAAATTGCTGGGATTAAAAAATTAGCTAACGACCGGGCTCGTAAAGCGAGCGTGCATAACAAAAAGTTACGTGATTGCCGTATTCACCTGCCGGATGCCAAAGCGGAAGATCGGCTGGAAACGACCCTGTTTATAACCGAGGGGGATTCGGCTTCGGGATCCATTACCAAATCCAGAAACGTACAAACGCAGGCCGTGTTCAGTCTTCGGGGAAAGCCGTTGAACTGCTTTGGGTTAACGAAAAAGATCGTGTATGAGAACGAAGAATTTAATCTTCTTCAGCACGCTCTGGACATTGAAGCTGGACTGGAAACGTTGCGGTTTAACCGGATTGTTATTGCGACCGATGCTGACGTCGATGGTATGCACATTCGTTTACTGCTGATGACGTTCTTCCTGCAATTCTTCCCGGATATTGTTCGGAATGGGCACTTGTATATTCTCGAAACGCCTTTGTTCCGCGTTCGGAATCCGAAGAAGCATGAGGATACTACCTATTGTTATTCCGAAGAAGAAAAACAAAAAGCGGTAGCGAAGCTGAGTTCAGGAGGTAAGAAAGTGGAAGTAACCCGGTTTAAAGGGTTGGGAGAGATTTCTCCCGACGAGTTCGGTAAGTTTATTGGTGAAGATATGCGTCTGGAACCGGTGATCTTACAGAAAGAATCGACCATTCCGAAACTGCTGAGTTATTACATGGGCAAAAACACGCCCGATCGTCAGCGATTTATTATTGATAACTTAGTTATTGAAAAAGACGAGATAGAAGAAACGCTGGAAGTCGCTTAGCCAAGCATAAGCCTTTAGTAAAAAACGCCTGATTCAGATTTTATGAATCAGGCGTTTTTTCTATAACTTCAAACATTCTTCCAAGTAACAGGTTTTACGGAAGATCGTTGATAACGTTTAGCGATCAGAAACCACGAAATAGCAAGAAGATAGTTACGAGCATAGAACTGGTTTATTAGAAAAATTCAATTTAAGCGGATTTTTATTTTATTCTGCTTAAAAGTTCATTCTAAAAAGTGATAATTATTTATGGATAGGGTGACTTTTCGGTACCCCTCTGAAAAGTGTTCCACTCTATCTTTGCGAAAACCAAATCCAATCTGTTATGGACAATGTAGTAACCAGCCCCCAATTAATGGATCTCGAAACTTTCAAGTCAGAGATGGATACGAAGTGGGTAATTTTTCATGAAGTACTGGAAGATAGCTTCCGTGAAGAGCTGATCAAAGCTCAGGATATAGCCACTGAAGAGTGTCGTCAGATTCAGATTAAAAATGGGGTAGTGAATCGTACGGCAGGAACTTCACACCACCTGGTGGTTTTTGAAGGCCCTTTCATGAAGTTTGTGGAAGAAATGCCTTTGCATGAATACCTGACTGCCTATTTTGATAACGGTCCATATATTCTTAATTCCTTCGGGGGAGTAATGAACTTCAAGGCAGAAACGTCTTCATACGTAGGTAACGTGCACCGGGATATTCGTACCTGGAGTGGAGACCTACCCCTGATGATGAATATGCTGGTGATGCTGGATGATTTTACGCCCGAAAACGGTGCGACGTGGTTCATGGGCGGTTCTCATAAATACGCTGAGAAACCAACGGATGAAGAGTTCTTCGCTGTTGCCGAGCAGGCCGTTGCGAAAAAAGGGAGTATCGTTCTATTTAACTCTAACGTATGGCACGCTGCTGGTACGAACCAGACAGACCAGATTCGTCGTGGGTTAACACCGATGTTTACGAAGCCTTTCTTCAAGCCTCAGTTCGATTATTCTCGTTACTTTGGTTATGATCGGGTAGCAAATTTCCCTCCTTTAGCCAAACAGCTTTTAGGATATAATTCCCGCGTACCAGCTAACCTGGACGAATGGTATCAGGTACCAGAAAAACGTTTGTATATTCCAGGTCAGGGTTAATATCGTTAACTTGCAGACGGGAACCAGTGCTAACTCCGTAAAAACCTCTTGTCAAGCGATAGATAAGAGCTTATTGATGAATAATTTATTCTGAAATTATATACTCTCCCCTTCCCGGTTTGAAAGCCGGGAGGGGTTTATCATTTAAACAAATTCAACCAAGATTATGGATCAGACGCTTCAGGCTGAATATGACAACCTTAATAAAATCACTGCCGATTACGACGATTATGAGTTTGACCGTCGGATGCGTCATTATATGATGCGGACGCTTGAGCCGTTCATGCGTGAAGGAAAAGCACTGGAAATGGGTTGCATGTATGGGGAGTTTACGACCATTCTTTCCAAGCGTTTCGAAGACCTGACGGTTGTTGACGCAGCAGAAGAATTCCTGAATATTACTCGGGGTCGGGTAGGCGATAAAGTGAAATTTATTAACGGGCTGTTCGAAACGTTTGAATCTGATGAAAAGTACGACGCCATCTTTATCATGCACGTACTGGAACACCTCATTAACCCCGTTGAAATCATGTCAAGGGTTAAAAACTTCCTGACACCAACGGGACGGTTATACCTGATTGTACCTAATGCTAATGCTGGTTCACGTCAGATTGCCGTTAAAATGGGCTTCCTGACACACAATGCAGCTCTGACTCCTGCTGACATCAAACACGGTCACCGCATTACATACTCGTTGGATACGCTGGAAAAAGATGTGCTGGAAGCGGGATTAAGCGTAGTACACCGTGGGGGTATTTTCTTCAAAGGCCTGGCTAACTTCCAGTTAGACAAAGCTCTGGAAGCGGGTATCATCGACGATAAGTACATGGAAGGATGCTATCAGTTAGGTCAGGTATATCCCGATTTGTGCAGTAGTGTATACGTTGTTGCAGAAAACAAAGCATGATTCAAGTAAGAGAAATCATAACTGAAGACGTTCCCGTTATTAATCAATGGCGGAACGACCCGGAAGTGATGCAGTACTTAACAAACCAGTTTCGGTACATTGGCCTCGAAGCCGACCGGAACTGGTTTGCTTATTACCAGCAACACCGAAACGAAGCCGTGCGGCTAGCCATTCTGGATGAAGGCACATTAGTGGGCACGGTTCAGCTTACCCAGATTGATCGGATGAATCAGCAGGCGGAATACAGCATTATGATTGGTGAAAAGAATCACCAGTCGAAAGGGCTGGGCCGTCAGGCTACGCAGGCTATTCTGAAACACGGCTTTCTTGACTTAAACCTTCACCGCATTTACCTGACTGTGCTAACCGATAACGAACGGGCCATTCGCCTGTACGAATCCATCGGTTTTCAACGGGAGGGCATTTATCGCAAGTCTCTTTTCAAAAACGGACAGTTTGTCGATGTTATGGGAATGAGTCTTCTTCGCGATGAGTATCAGATCGCCTGATGCTATTCTTTAAAAATTATGAAGCCAAAGCTTAGCGTTTATTGCATTACTTATAACCACGGGCCTTTCATCGCCGAGGCTCTGGAGAGTTTTCTTGCCCAGCAAACCAATTTTGAATTTGAAATTGTGGTGGGCGATGATGCTTCCAAAGACAATACTCAGGAAGTATTGAGAGAATACCAGCAACGGTATCCCGATAAGATTCGACTGTTGTTGAATCAAGTCAATCGGGGAGCTATTTACAACTTCATTGACACCTACGATGCCTGTCAGGGCGAGTATCTGGCTCTGTGCGAAGGAGATGATTTTTGGATTGATCCATTGAAACTGCAAAAGCAGGTTGATTTTATGGATCAGCATCCTGATTTCTCCATGTGCTTTCATAATGCAGAAGCTCGTTACCAGGATAACAGTGCTCCTTCATATCTGATTAACGACCATACCCAAAAGAAAGTCGTTACGGTCGATGATCTGATTGGTAATAAAGAAACCTGGTTTATGGCCACGGCAAGTATTGTACTGCGTAAGTCTTTCTTGCCCAAGTTACCAGCCTGGATGCCCCAGTCGAAAAGCGGTGATATTCCTTTGAATATTCTGATGACTCAGCGTGGTCCTGCGGGATATATGGACGAGGTAATGTCGGTGTATCGCAAGCATGCCGGAGGTCAGAGCAACACCGATCACCGCTGGCAAGCCCATTTTCTGCTGAATCGCATTAATATGTATGAGCATCTGGATCGGGAAACGGGGTATCAGTTTACGGATCGTTTCAAACGGACGATGGCCGAATTTTACTGGCTATTACCCGACACTGTTGAATTTGAGCAAAAATTCTGGGATCGGTTGAAGTACACCATGCGCGCCATGAAGTATGACCCCGAGAACTACAAAAGACCCTGGGGAACTTTGTTAAAAGAAAAGATACTCACGCAAAAACAACTTAATTTTACACGAAAATTAAGAGGCCTGAAGTAAGAACAGCAGCCTATCGACATAAACTCCTCCCTGTTGTGACTTTAGATGAATTAAGAAATCAGATAGATTCTATTGATAATCAGTTGCTTGCTTTGATGAACTCGCGGATGAATGTAGTTCAGCAGGTAGGTGAACTGAAACGCTCTTCGCAAGCACTGATCTATCGCCCTGAACGTGAGAAATCAATTGTAGATCGTTTAAGCCACCAATCCGAAGGCTTATTACAGAAGGATGCTATTGAAGCGATTTTCCAGGAAATTTTTGCCGTTGCCCGTAACATCGAGTTGCCCGAGCGTGTAGCCTATCTGGGACCGGAAGGTAGCTTTACGCACCAAGCCGCTGAGTCGCGTTTTGGAGCCATGAGTGAGTATGATGCCTTGCCAACTATCCGTTCAGTGTTCGAGTCGGTTGAAACGGGAAGGGCGAAATTTGGAGTCGTTCCCATCGAGAATAATCAGGAGGGTTTAGTATTTGAAACGGTTGATAACCTCAACGAGAAGAATATTCGAATTGCAGCGGAAATCGTAACGCCCATTCATTTTGCTTTTGTAACGAAGGCAGAAAAGCTGAGCGAAATTCAACGCATTTACTCCAAGGACATCGGTTTCCGTCAATGTAAGCGTTTCCTGGATGATTACTTTGGAAATTATTCAGTAGAAATTATTCCGGTAGAATCAACATCCAAAGCAGCAAAACTGGCTTCTGAGGATCCTAACGCTGCTGCCATTTGCTCGGCCATTGCGGGTAAAATTTTTGGGGTTCCTGTTTTGTTTAATAACATTCAGGATTCCATCGTTAACCGAACTCGTTTCCTGATTTTGGCGAAAGAGTTTGAAACCGTGCCTTCCGGTAATGACAAAACGACGGTAATTGTCCAGTTCCCAGATTCGGATAAGCCCGGTACACTTTCGCGTTGCCTGCGTGAGTTTGAGTTATACGACATTAACCTGACTAAATTAGCCAGTCACCCCAGCCGTCAGGGCGATCGTTTCGGATTCTGGTTTTTAATGGAATTTGAAGGACACGTGAAAGACGATAAAGTGCAGAAAATTTTTCGCCAGTTAAAGTCTGAAGTGAAGTGGCTTGGAAGCTACGTAAAGCTGGTAGACTAAACGGAAAAATAGCTAAATGAAAAAGGCCTTCAGCATTACTGAAGGCCTTTTTCTATGGATTACGTTTGAAAATTCTAACCTGATCTATGGTTGAAATTAAGTGGTATTTTGATCCTACATAGGCTTTCACTTCGGCATAATATTCATGGGCCTTACCTAGTCCTTTAGCCATGGGATAGGTGGATTCCATCGTATCAATAAAAATCTCCGGCTTATTTTCCTCCATATCGCCAATAAAGTTAGCTATACGGTGAGCGTAAAGATCCGACTTCATAAATAAATGGTGACTGTGAGGCATCCGATACCCACAGGCTCGATTAGACTGCACGTACCAGCGGTCTACCCAACCCCAAATTACGATGTTATCTTTATCGGTGGAATGTTGCCTGATTTTATCGACAATTTGCGTTTCATAAGCAACTTTATCAGAGCTACTTTCAGGCGGTATAGTAAAGACGTTGTAGATAGCCTGAATCAATGAAACTAGTACTAAAAGAAGGATGGACGCATAACTAATTTTTCGATTGGAATAAGGAATAAATGCAGCAATACAGTATAAAACAGGAATAAATAGATAGAGGATATAATGAGAAAATAGGTTACCTGATTGACCAATGGCATACAGACTGGTAGCCACCATAAGTACCGAAAAATAACCATTAATTTTTTCAAAAGAACTGGTTATTCTGCTCCGGAATAAAGTATATGAAACTCCTAGAATAGTCAAAGGTATCAAGGCAAAGAAATAAATTCTAGAGGATTTTACATTCAGAATGAATTTACCAATTCGAATTGGATTAAACCTTTCGATGGTTGGTAGGGATTGAAATTGAGTCGAGTAAGAATACAATAGATAATTCCAGAAATAATTTATCCAGAAGTCTGAGAGTTTATGATAATAAATAAAGACCAGATTGATTAATAATGTAGGAAGAATTCCTCCTAAAATCAGTAAAGCTAAGAATGTATAGTTTTTTAAACGAAGGGTTAATAGCATCGCGAAAGCAGCAATGACCAAACCCATTGGAGCGTTTTGAAACTTCGCATAGATCAAGCTTCCCAGAATAATTCCTAAAGTAAAGATCTGAAAACCAGAGGTCTGTCCCGTTTTTTCAAACTTAACATATAGGTAGGTCGCCAGTGTTATGAAAAAAATGCTGATATGTTCTGAGTTATAGGCCGTATGCTGGAGAGACCAGGTAGTACTAATAAAAAGACAAAGCGTCCAGGTAATCAGTAGAGCCCGTTTAGCATCAATAAAGAGAGCAATGGATTTATAGAAATAGAAAATGATTCCTAACCAGCAGAGAATAGTAACCACATTGGTCAGAGCGTAACTTAAGTTAATACCTAACCAACTGGGAATTAGGATCGGTAGAACAGTAAGCGGACGTGAGTCCGTATAATTCAGAATCTTCCAAAGTTTATCTGGATAATAATTGATGGAAATAGCACTCGAAAGCCAGGTACTTGTATCCACATCTCCCTCAATATTCTGAATATTTAAAAGCCGTAATGTTAAAGTAATGGCAAGAAAAATGTAGATAAATCCTTTTGTTTTAAGGAAGCTTCCGACCTATACTTAACCCAGACATAAGGGGTAAAAGCTACAAGAAGTAGTATAATAATAATTTTTCCGTAAAAAGTATAAATGATTGGCATGGAAGGTGGTGTAATAAAAAGTCCAGCCAAATATAAGAGAATATCTAGAATGCTAAATTGACTCTTCGTGAGTTAAAAACTCTATTATTTTATACGTTTATGTTACTATAGTTACGAACAAAGGATGAGCATTACCCATCCTTTGTTGATTTATAAGAACTTTAATGAATCAATTTTATCCTGTCCAATCTGGGCTATTAAGGGTTCAAGGCCGTTGTATTTAATTTGCCCGCGAAGCCAGATGACAAATTCCAGCGTGAGTTTTTCTCCGTAAATTTCCTTATCGAAATCGAAAATATTGACTTCAATGGTACGGATCGTACCGTCAACAGTAGGGTTGGTTCCGATACTCAACATTCCCCCATACCAGTTGCTCTTCCACTTCACCCGAACGGCATACACTCCATCGGCAGGAACAAGCTTATAGGATTCGGGTAATTCCAGATTGGCAGTAGGGTAACCCAACTGCGACCCAGTTGCCGACCTTTAACGACCGTTCCACTCAGCGTATATGATCGACCTAGAAAGGCCGCCGCTGTCGTCACATCTCCGGTCAGTAAGGATTGCCGGATTCGGGTTGAACTTACGGCCAGATGTTCAACATCCTGCCGGGGGATTTCTTCCACTTCAAAACCATATTCGTGCGAATGGGCCTGAAGGTAATCGAACCCACCTTCCCGGTTTCGTCCAAAACGATGATCGTAACCAATTACCAGACGCTTGGTACCAATGGTATCAATCAGGATCTTTCGGATAAACTCGTCAGAGGTTAATAAAGAAAAATCACGATTGAAAGGAATAACCAGCAAGTGATCAATACCAGAAGCCTGGAGATACTCTATTTTTTCATCGAGCGTATTGAGTAATTTTAGGTCCGCACTATCCGCGGAAACCACAATCCGCGGATGAGGCCAGAAGGTAATCACCACCGACTCACCATTGGACTGCCTGGCTGATTCGATTAATCGATTTAAGATTTTCTGATGGCCTAAGTGTACACCGTCGAAAGTTCCACTGGTGACAACTGCGTTGGGAAGTCTCCTGAATTCCTCTATACCATGGTATACTTGCATAAATTTAAAGGGGTCTGATTCGGGGTTCGTAAAGCACACTGCCGGGGCGGTGTGTTTCTACGAAATCTTCCAGAGAAATCGCGTCATCAATGTGGAATTCACCAATACGCGTCCGACGAAGGCTTTTCATATAAGCTCCTGACTGGCAGAGCAACCCGAAATCGCGAACTAAACTACGGATATAAGTGCCTTTGGAACAGACAATCCGGAAATCCAGTTCAGGAAAACGGCTTTGATCGAGTTCAAAAGCGGTAATAGTAATTTGTTTAGGCTTAATTTCTGCTTCCTGACCACTGCGGGCCAGTTCATAAGCCCGAACGCCTTCTACTTTCACGGCTGAAAAAATAGGAGGGGTTTGTAAAATCGTTCCGGTTAACTCTGCCAAAGCCTTTTCAATCACTTCGGGAGTAATATGATCTACCGGATATTCGCCATCAAAAGGCGTTTCCAGATCGACGGAAGGAGTGGTTTTTCCTAACACCAGCGTTCCGGTGTATTCCTTTTCTGCCGCCTGATACGTTTCAATTTGCTTGGTCATTTTACCCGTACAGCAAATCAGCAGCCCCGTTGCCAGAGGGTCCAGGGTACCTGCATGACCAATCTTTTTATATTTCGCCGCCCACTTCAGCTTTTTAACTACCGCAAAAGAAGTCCAGCCCAGGGGCTTATCTATCATAATGACTTCTCCGGGATCTGCTGCCTGGACTTGCTGTTCCTCACGCTCCATACTCAAGGGTTAAACTACTTCCATATTAACGCCACTCATCAAGAGGGCGATGATGATAATGCCCATCACAATTCGGTACCAGCCGAACACTTTAAAGCCGTATTTCGTCAGGAAACTAATAAAGAAACGAATGGCAATCATGGCTACAATAAAGGCTACGACGTTGCCAATGACAAACAGTTGAATCTGATCGCCCGTTAGCGTGTTTCCGTCCATGAAATAATCCAGCATTTTTTTGCCCGTGGCCGCAAACATCGTTGGAACAGCCAGAAAAAAGGAGAATTCCGCTGCTGCTTTACGGCTGATCCCCTGACTCATCCCGCCAACGATAGATGCACCAGAACGGGAAACGCCCGGAATCATAGCTATGCACTGGAACATCCCGATTTTGAAGGCATTCCATAAGTTAATATCCTTCTCTTCAGTAATGACCGGGTTGGTAAACCATTTGTCTACAAAGAGTAAAATGATTCCTCCGATCAGTAAGGAAACGGCGACGCCCATGGCACTTTCTAACAGGCTATCGATGATATCGCTGAATAACAAACCAAAAACGGCGGCGGGTATAAAAGCGACGAATAACTTGATATAAAAATTAAATGAACGGAAAAAACGCTTGAAGTATAAAACAACCACCGATAGAATCGCTCCGAACTGAATGGCAACCGTAAAAAGTTTGACGAAAGGATCGGAAGCAATGCCGGCGAACGAAGAGTAAAGAATCATGTGGCCGGTGGATGAAATGGGTAAATACTCCGTAAGGCCTTCAATAATTGCTAAGATAATAGCGTGTAGAATTGACATGAAAAAGGTTGATTAAATAGGAAGTAGATTTGGCGGAATAAAACAAAGAAAGTACTGGAAGCAGAGATGCTCCCAGTACCCTTCAAACAAGACCTGTATGAACTAAGCCTTAGGCTTTTGTAAAATGGCGTAGAATTCAATGATATAACCAGCAACCACAACGATAGGACCGAGGGTAAGGCCCAGGAAACCGAAGCCAAATTCCTCTTTGTCCATACTCATGATGAAAAAGCCTGCCAGGATGGTAACCACGCCGATGATCATCCACAAATAGTTGCTACGCTGAAAAGGCATGGCTTTCGCTTGAGCTGAGGCGTCATTGCCAGTTGCGAAGGGGCTGGAAATGCCTGAGGTTTTAAATTCTGTTGCCATAATAGTTAAATGTATGAGCGTTAACCGGGTATAAAATCTTTAATAACAAAAGGCTAGTAAAGCTTATCGACAGATGAGCGTAGATAGCGTTCTACGGACTGAAGCGTGCTTACAAATCCAATAAACATGCCAATGATCAACAGGACAGCGGCCAGGATTCCTAACTTCTCCCAATCGCCTAGCAGGACATTAATTTCGGGAACGTACTTGAAACCCAGATTGATAATAGCTACTAATAACCCGCAGGCGAGTATTGCACTAACAATGCCCTGAATCAATCCGCGGTATAAAAAGGGTTTGCGGATGAATCCATTGGTGGCTCCAACCAACTGCATACTACGAATAGTAAACCGCTGTGAATAAAGAGCGAGTTTAATCGTATTATTAACCAGAACAACAATGATAATCAGTAATAAAACTACGAAGGACGAAAGCACAATATAGATTTTAGTGATGTTTTTGTTCACCTCATCTACAAAATTCTCTACGTAGCTAGCTTCAAAAACCCCCGGAATGCGTTGTAAATCCTGCTTGATTTGTTTCAGACCGTTTTCTGAAAAATAATCTTCCTGAATTTTAATAAAGACGCCATCCCGAAGCGGATTTTCGCCCAGAAACTCTTTGAAATTTTCGCCCGTATCTTTAATAAACTTTTCCGCAGCCTCTTCCTTGGAAACAAAGGTTACCTGAGGCTTGCCCTCTTTCCGGGCAACGTATGGTTTAGCCAGAATCTGGTTACGAACTCCCTCGGATTGCTCGGCAGTAAGGTCTTTGTTGAGGTACACCTGAACCTCAATATTTTGCTTTACTACCTCCGATAATTTCCGGCCCATCACTGTTAATAAACCACACAAGCCAATGATAAACAGGGCGATGGTTAAGCTAACAGTAATAGTCAGATTAGGTAAATACTTTTTACGTTGTTTTTCTGTGGCCATACGAGCGAATCCTTGCAAAAATAGATGTTTCCCGAAGGAAGAAACAGCCGCTTGCTATTTTTAAGGGTTTTTAACGAACAGTAACTCCTAATTGCGACGACTTATTTCGTCGCGAATCTGGGCTGCTTTTTCGTACTCTTCATTCGTCAAAGCCTGATCCAGCATTTTATGCAAATCTTCGGTTGTGTTATCTTTCAACTGATCGGGAAAGGGCTTGCTGGCTGACACGGGAGCGGGCTCAGGTTTTTCGCTTGAAGTTCCTTCATTGGCAACGATTCCGGCTTCTGAAAGTAAGTTTTCAAAAGTATAAATGGGAACGTTGAAACGCAGACCAATGGCGATGGCATCCGACGGACGGGCATCAACTACGCGTTCTTTTAATCCATCCGTGCAGACAATCTGAGCGAAGAAAATCCCTTCCCGCAGATCGGAAATCACAATTTCAGTGACCTTATAATGAAAACCCTGAGCAAACGATTTAAACAAATCGTGCGTCATCGGACGGTTCGGGGTTATTTTTTCAATTTCGATAGCAATTGCTTGGGCTTCAAACATGCCAATAATGATGGGTAATCGACGATTACCAAACTCTTCACCCAATATCAGAGCAAATGACCCGGTCTGTGATTGACTCGGGGAAAGACCTAAAATCTCTAACTTGATTTTTTCCACTGGTTACGACCTCTGTTTAGAAAGGTAGGCAAAAGTAACAAGACCCGTCGAGTTTTGGAAACCAGACCTGCCTTATTCCGATTTATAATGCCTTTCAGGAGTTACAAAAAGTGTAACGAAAAGACTATACCAATTGTTCTGATGCCATTTTTGGCAGAAAAATTAGGGTCAGCTCATGATTTTAAGCTGACATAAGCAGCATTTTGAAGGAGAATCGCTTATGGATTATCTTCGCAAATGGAATAAAATAAAAATACTCATACGGGTCTGTTTCTCCGCGATCAGCCCATAAAATCCCGTTATGAACCGTCTGGAATTGTTAATAGATTTTTGTAGGGAAGAACCCAATGATCCTTTCAACTGGTATGCTCTGACGTTAGAATATCAGAAAACGGATTCCACTAAAGCGGGGGAAGGGTTTGATAAGCTAATCAGCGATTTCCCAGACTACTTACCCACCTATTACCACGCCGCCCAATTCTGGGCAGAGCAGGAGGAAGAGGACAAAGCCCGAGTGATTTACGAACAGGGAATTCAGAAGGCGGAAGAAGCAAAGGATTTCCATGCCCTGCGAGAGCTTAAGGGAGCTTATCAACGCTGGGTGGATGAATGGGAGCTTTAGGGGATAGTTGTTTGTTAATAGAAGAAACAAGTGAACACATTGGATCAGCCGTATTAGGAAGTACCGCTGCCAGCGTGGCCCGGCCAGCTTTTCTGCTGGCAGCAAACCCCAAATAAGCTATTGCTGCCAGCAGAAAAGCTGGCAGCGGCAGGGCTTTCAGCTTGTGAGTGAGAAACAGTTTTTCCAGCTTTTTCTCTGCCAGCAATAGTTCATTTCTTAAGTTCCCATCAGTAAAAGCCTTATTTTAGACCGGATATTGCCATTCTCCCCTATAATCTCGTCGGAGAAGTTTGGTGGCTTCTTCGTCATTCAGGATTTGTTCTTTCGTACCGTCCCAGTTAATGCTTCTGCCTAATTTATACGAAAGCATCCCTAAGAGAGCCATGTTCGTGGACCGCTGACCAATTTCAATATCACAAATGGGCTTTTGTCCGCTTTCAATGCAGTCGAGGAAATTACGCCAGAGTGCAGCAATGTTTTGCTGATCGGGTAAATCCAGTTTAGGGTCCTGATGAATGATGGATTTGTTCTTGTTAGTCGGATAGAAAGTCCAGCCATCCGTCCAGCCCATGTGAAAGGTTCCTTCCGTACCGTAGAAGTAACAGCCGACATTGGCTTTTTCGGCTTCATTCCCCGCAAAAAGCCGGTGTTCCCATTCAACCGTAAAATCGTCAAACTTCCAGGCCGCAATTTGGTGATCCGGGGCGTCGGTGTCGTCCTGGCGAATGGCTCTGTCGCCCGTCGAGTAAATCTGTTTGGGATGCGGGTCTTCACTCCACCACAGAATCTGATCCAGCCAGTGAATGCCCCAGTCGCCAAGCTGCCCGTTGGCATAATCCAGAAATAAACGAAAGCCTTTCGGATGCATGCTGGGGTGGTACTCGGCGAGGGGAGCGGGGCCGCACCAGGCGTTCCAGTCGAGTTCTTTAGGGGGCTCCTGAGCGGTTGTTTTCTCTCCTGGACCACCGCCGTAATGCACGAAAGCCCGGACCATGCCAATTTTTCCGGCTTTGCCCGATTTCAGAAAATCCATTCCTGAAGTGTTATGGGGGGAAACGCGTCGATGCGTGCCTACCTGTACGACGCGATTATGCTTACGAGCGGCATTCACCATCGCCCGACCTTCCAAGATGGTATGACTAACGGGTTTTTCTACATATACATGAGCTCCCGACTCGATGGCCGCAATGCAGCAAAGCGGATGCCAGTGATCGGGCGTGGCTACAATTACAATTTCAGGTTTTTCTTTGGCCAGCATTTCGCGGTAATCCCGATAGACTTTGGGCTGATCGCTGGTGAGTTTACGGAGTTCCTGCTGAGCGGACTTGATCTGGCGAGTATCCACGTCACAAAGAGCAACTACTTTCGATTGCCCTGCCTGCACGGCACACCGTAGGATATTCATGCCCCACCAGCCTGAGCCAATGAGGGCGGTTTTGTATTTTTCCGTTCGAACGAAAGAGGATAACAAAGGGACGGCGGAAAAGGCCAGGGAAGCCTTGGAAGTGCTTTCCAGAAAAGTTCTTCGGTTCATAGAGGTTTAGCGTCTGCCTTCGGGCGGTGAAACCCGAAGGCGTGTAGAGGAACCGAAAGATACAAAACCTCAGGAAATCTGTTGGATTAATCGAATAAAGAGTTGGGTTAAGTGAGGTTCAGCCTGAGCGGCTGCCGCCAGGATTTCTTCGAATTTGGCTTCTTTCAGCGTTTCAGGAAAACATAAATCCGTGATGACAGAACAGGCAAAAACCTTCATGCCCACCTGATGAGCTACGATTACTTCGGGAACAGTACTCATGCCAACGGCATCTGTGCCGAGCTGACGAAGGAGTCGGTACTCGGCTTTTGTCTCCAGTTGTGGTCCCTGAACGCTGGTATATACACCCGAATGAACGGTTACTCCCAACGCTTTTAGAATAGCTTTTCCCTGATTAATTAACTCAAGATCATACGGTTGGCTCATGTCGGGGAAACGCGGGCCAAATGAAGCAGGGTTTTTGCCGCGTAAGGGGCTTTCGGGCAGAAATAACGCAACGTGGTCTTCAATGATCATTAAATCGCTGATGTTGAATACCGGATTGAGACCCCCGGCGGCGTTGGAAACAAACAGATACTTCACGCCCAGCGAATGCAATACCCGAATGGGAAAGGTAACTTCCTGCATCGAATACCCTTCGTAATAATGAAAGCGACCCTGCAAGCAGATAACGGATTTTCCGCCCAAAGTGCCCAGTATTAATTTACCTGAATGCGTTTCAACCGTAGAGATCGGGAAATGGGGGAGCACATGATAAGGAATTTCGCAAAGCACCTCGATTTCCTGAGCCAGATGCCCAAGGCCCGTACCTAGAATAATACCGATCTTGGCTTCAAAATCGGGTAACTGATTTTGTATGAATTCGCTGGTTTCGCGAATGATTTCAGGAGTCATAAGAGAGATGTCAGAAGTACGAAGATAGATTGTGAGTAATAAATTGAAACAAAACGGAATAAATCTGACTAAAAACTGCAAACCGACAACCGTAAACTAAACTGATTTGACAAAAACGAGTCATCTTTACACCCGTTTTAGAATTCGTTATTTATTAGTTGAAATGGCACGTACGAGAGGGATGCGTAATAATCGCTTCGTTTTTATTCTGTTTTTAGTGGGTATCGGACTGGTTCTCCGCTACTGTAACCAGCCGCATCCTTTTGAGGTAATCAAGGGGGATTTGTATGAAATAGCGGGCATGAAACGCCCACCGGAAACGCGTCCGGTGGATACCAGCAAAGAAACAGGTTCGAAACGTGAAAAGGGTAGGAAAGAAGAGTATGACTCGGAAGCTTCGGATGTACGGGAGGAAAGCAGTACACAAAGCGGAGAGGAAAATACTAGCTCTACGCTGGGTTCGATAGATGAGTACTTACCTGCCTACAACAAGAATGATCAGATTATCAGACGCAGAGGATACATTCTTGACTATCAGGAAGAATATGAGCAGCCATCCTGGGTGGTCCATTTGTTACTTAACAAAAAAGGTAATGCTAAGCGAGCCGATAGTTTTCAGCCCGATCCAATGGTAAAGACGAAAACAGCTTTGCCGAATGATTACACCAATACGGGTTATGATCGGGGGCACCTGGCTCCGGCAGGTGATTTTAACTATGATCAGGAATTGAAGGACGAAAGTTTTTACATGAGTAATATGTCTCCGCAATTGCACGAGCTTAACACGGGCATCTGGAATAACATTGAGCAGAAAGTAAGAAGCTGGAGCAAAAAACGGGGTGATCTGGTTATTGTTACCGGACCCGTTCTGAAAAAAGGATTACCAACGATTGGCAAGAGTACGAAAATTGCGGTTCCTGAATACTACTACAAACTCGTATACGATCCTCATAAACAGGAAGCTATTGCGTTCTTTATCGCCAATAAAGCTTTTGTGAACGTAGTTCTTCAGGATTTTACGACTTCAATTGATGACGTTGAAAAGAAAACCGGAATTGACTTCTTTGCCAAGTTACCCAAGTCCGTTCAAACGAATATTGAAGCTCAGCATGACGTGAAAGCCTGGTTTGGCCGGGGACGTTAACGGCTTAGGTTAGTACCATAAAAAATCCCAGTCGGTATAGTCGACTGGGATTTTTTATTAGGTCTTCATTTTCTTCTTTTTCGCGGCGGGGAAAAGAATGTTATTAAGAATCAGCCGATACCCCGGTGAGGTAGGGTGTAAGTTTAAATCTGTCGGTTCTTCGCCTACTTCGTGACGATAATCTTCGGGGTCGTGACCGCCGTAGAAGGTCCAGAAGCCTTTACCGAAGGTTCCGTGAATGTAGCGAGCTTCGCCCACTGAACGATTCTCGCCCAGAATCAATACTTCCGGCTTAATGTATTCCTTTTTGAAAGCCGTCGTTTGCCCCATAAATCCTTTCACGGTCGTGGTATGATTCTGGGTTAACATCGTAGGAACGGCATCCCATTTCGCTGAAAATTGAAACAACTGAAAGTAATCGTTAGACTCGATCAATCGGCGTTCTTCGGGCTGGCTGTCTACCGTAGAAAATTCAATCTGGTAAGGGTCAAGGATAACCTTAAAGTCTTTGAAGGCAAAGGTTTTAGAGAAATCAAGCTTCTGATTAATGTTTGGATCGGCGGGGGTTCCGTCGTAAAAAGGGTCTACGAAATCAACACCATTGGCCGCCAGAGCTACGTCATAGGTATCCGTTGCGTTACACATGGCGAACATATACCCACCACCCGAAACGAATTCCTGAATTTTTTTGCCACGTTAAATTTCAATTCAGGAATGGTTGAAAACCCATATTTAGCCGCTGCCTGTAAGCCATTCCTTTTCTGAGCCTGGTAATAGGGATAATTTCGGTGCTGCCAGAACTTACCCATTTGTCCGGTAAAGTCTTCGTGGTGAAGGTGTAGCCAGTCGTAGGTGGGTAACTTGCCACTCATGACTTCATCATCATAAACCGTTTCGTAGGGAATTTCAGCGTAGGTTAGTACCAGTGTTACGGCGTCGTCCCAGGGCTGATTTACCTTTGGACTATACACGGCAATTTTCGGAGCTTTCTGAAGTTTTACCACGTCCATGTTCACATCCGGCTGTTGCAACTCCTGACGAATTTGCTGGGCCTGACCGTCCGAAATGACTTCATAACTGATGCCCCGAATAACTAGCTCATTCTGAAATTTCTGATTTTCGGGGATCATGAAACTGCCGCCCCGGTAATTAAGTAACCACTCAACTTCGGTTTCGTAATTTTTTAGGACCCAATACGCCAGACCATACGCTTTGAGGTGATTTTTCTGGGATTCATCCATCGGAATCAGTATTTGCGAGGCCCGAGCGGAACCGCAAATCACGCAGAAAAGGATGAACGGAACGATTAGTCGTTTCATTGGTGCAGTAGTTTTCAAAATCAGGAACGAATTTTGACCTTTAGACCATATACGATCTTCCGATCATGGTTCTTGAAAGAATGAATTTACCAGAAATTAAAGATAATTAAGGAGCAATCTATGAATTTGCTTGAAAATACCCGCGAAGGATTACGATCCATCCGGGCGAATTTATTACGTACGGTTCTTACTTCCTTGATCATTGCCGTGGGAATCAGTAGCCTGGTGGGTATTCTGACGGCCATCGACGGTATTCAAAGCAGTATGGATAATAGCTTTGCTGGTCTGGGGGCGAATACGTTTGATATTAATCAGGGCGAACAGATGGGGATTCGTATTGGCGGTCGCCGACAGAAGGTTTTTGGGGCGATTCTTTACCGCGAAGCTCAGGAATACAAAGAACGATTTGGCTTTGGTGCTACCGTTTCTCTTGCTACGATGGTGACGGGAGCAGCTCAGGTCAAGTTTGAGAGCAAAAAAAGTAATCCCAACGTCACGGTGATGGGAATTGACGAGAATTTTTTCGCAGTGAAAAGTTTTAAACTTCAGGAAGGGCGTAACCTGACGGCCAATGATGTGTCGATGTCTACGAATGTTGCCATTATGGGGGCCGAAATTGCGACTAATCTTTTTGGAACGTCCCAACCCATCGGGAAAGATATTACGGTGCTGGGGACAAAATTTCGGGTGGTAGGCTTACTGGAACGAAAAGGTAACCTGACGGGTGGAGGAGACGACCGCCGAATTTATATACCCATTGAAACGGCCCGGCAATTGGCCGGTACCCGCGTGTTATCTTTTGCCATTACAACCAGCGTCCCCGGCCTCAATCGGATAGAGTTATTAATGGGCGAAGCCCGGGGCTTAATGCGGCAAATCCGCCGTGATCCGACGACGCAGGAAGATTCTTTTCAGGTAGAACGGGCGGATGCCGTGGCGGAAAACTTCAAAGAAGCCAGTTCTAAACTCAAATATGGCGGTTTTGGTATCGGCATCATCACCTTACTAGGAGCCAGCATTGCTCTGATGAATATTATGCTGGTTTCGGTAACCGAGCGAACTCAGGAAATTGGCATTCGGAAAGCCCTGGGAGCAACACCGAGTCGCATTCGACAGCAGTTTTTAATCGAAGCCATTGTTATTTGTGTATTGGGAGGCGTTGCAGGGCTCATCCTGGCAATGGTATTTGGCAATGTGGTTTCGCAATTGCTCAGTCAGGGCACGGCTAGCTTTATTATTCCTTGGTTATGGCTTGGCATTGGGATTAGCGTTTGCATCGTCGTAGGCCTGTTTTCGGGCTTTTACCCCGCCTGGAAAGCCTCCCGGCTTGATCCCATTGATGCATTGCGTTATGAATAAGTTTAGTCAGCAGGTTGATTTACAGGAGAATGTGAAGAAGTAGAAAACTTTTTCAGGGAAGAGCTTGCCAAGGCGTGTAGGAATGTTGTATACTTGCACTCCCAAACGCGATACGCAATGCCCAGATGGCGGAATCGGTAGACGCGATGGTCTCAAACACCATTGCCTTCACGGGCATGCCGGTTCGACTCCGGCTCTGGGTACTGGTCATCCCTCTTAGTAGTCTGCTTGTCAGAATATTAAGAGGGATTTTTGCTTTGTTACTGAATAATCTCAGATTTTAAGGCTAGGATAGAAGGTAGCTAACTATGCGTATCAGATCCCCATGCAAAGCACTCAGGATTGGCCTTCACTTGAGCAGCTTTAAGGCCTAGGATGGGCTGTTTTACAGGAACAATTAGCCGCTAATTAGTCGCGTTTAATTGAATTGTTAAAACAACAATTGGATGAATGTTTGCCCAAAGCATATAACGATCAGATGCGTACGTTTGATTACCTCATTAATGGCATCATTCAGCATGAACATCTACCATCTTGGGCAAATTGGCTTAGTAATGAGCATGCTCAAGCACCAGTAAACCTTATCAAACTTAACTTCTTTTAATGTCTAACCTTAAAGGATGGTACCAAAGCTTACCTGTGCCAACAGAATTGTCAATGCTGAGACTTGGCCTTATGGTTTAGCCACGGAGCTAATGTGATCAGCAATGCCAGAGATTATTTTATCCCAATCTGCCGCATGAAGTTCATGGCCTGTTCCTTCTAAAGTTATCCGGTGTGCATCATCGAGCTCCGCTAGCAATACATCCGTGTGTTTGTAAGACCAGATGACATCATCGGTTCCATGAATAAGCAAAGTCGGCTGTTTAATCTCCGAGACTCGTCCATAGTATTGTTCTCCGCCTTGTAGGAATGCATGATTGAACATACTCACGTAATTAGTTGCCCGCTTGAATTCAGCCCGGATCAGCTGTTCGTGTCTGTTTTTATCAAAAGGTTTCCTACCACTCATCAAGTGGGCCCCTTGACTCATGTACTCGACCACGGCCTGCTCATCAGTCCAATCTACCTCTCCTCGCTTAGCCTGAAAAGCAACGATACGCTGGTCCATTTCCGGAATGGTGGGATCAGAGTCCCCCCAAGGTCCTGTGGAGATCAACGTGAGGGACTTAACGCGTCGCGGGTATTTGAGTGCTGCCATCTGGGCGATCAATCCGCCCAGGGACATGCCCACCAAATGAGCTTGACCCAGCCCGTAACCGTTAATGATGGCCATGGCATCATCCACTAGATCGTCTAACTGGTAGGGAGGAGGCCCCGGGGTATAGGTGGTCGATT
Organism: Siphonobacter sp. SORGH_AS_0500; assembly: GCF_002838835.1. GTDB lineage: Bacteria > Bacteroidota > Bacteroidia > Cytophagales > Spirosomataceae > Siphonobacter. The sequence continues at coordinate 392,924 of NZ_NHPP01000001.1, read as the reverse complement.
GACCCACATCCCGGTTGTCGTAGCGAATGACAAAATAGCCTTTACGAGCCAGCTGCTGGCAGAAAGAGGTATCCCACCAGAGCATGGAAGCCGTGGCACCCATGATCAGTAAAACGGTAGGCCTGCCTACCTGGCCGAAGCTTTGGGTGCATAACTGCACATCTTTGTGTTGAATCAGGCGTTCATTCATCGACTTATGGTAATAGGTATCATCTGCTGAAGCACCAGGTAAACCAGCTCTTTTGAGCAGTACACCTGCGTGGACAAAGGTAGTCCCATCGGCAATGGCCTTACTTGTATAAAATCGACATTTTACTCAGAACGAAACAGGGACCAATCCTGCCTGAAATAAGTCATTGGCGGTTGGCCAGCAAACTCGTTGACATCTCGAATAAAATGGGACTGATCCGAGTAGCCAGCCGCGTAGGCCGTTTGGGTCAGCGAAGTGGGGTGATCCATAAACAAATTGATGCTATGCTCAAAGCGAATGATGCGTGATAATAACTTGGGGCTAAACCCGGCTATCGTCTTAAAGCGTCGTTCTAGCTGCCGTTGGGACAGATAATGCTGATCTACTAACGCTTGAATGGCGAGTTGTCCTTTACTCGAAGTAATAGACTGGATGCAGCGGAGGACGCCTAGATCGCTACTCGACAGAGTGGCCAATCTATTCTCAAAAAACATCGTCAGCTGGTGGATTCGCTCTGAGTTTGATCGGGCGAGGATAATGGTTTCTTCCAAATCCTTTCCGACTTGTCCCAACAAGTCAGAAAGTGCTAAATGCTGGTTCGTGAGTTCATGGGCGGGAACTCCTAACAGCATCCCCAGTGCTCCGGGATGAAAGTAAACTCCCACCAAACCCACAGCCTGGGGGGTCACATACTGATAGGCTCGCTGGGTTTGAGCTTGTATACTCGCTCCCTTAAGAATTTGCGAGGTACCCGATGGATTTTCGAGTTCCATCGTCCCTTGATACTGAAAGACCAGTTTGGAAGAGCCCGAAGCGACCGCCCAATGAAAAAAGTGGGTAGTTGGAGGGGCACTACTTTCCAGTGTCCAGAAAAAATGGATGTAGTCTCGGAGCCTCGGGGAGGGCAGATAGCGTAGGTAACGCATGGGCAATGATGTTTAGCAGGCCATGAACAAGATAGCTTGGTGAGTTTGTTAACAGTTTGCTAGGATAAACCCGTTCTGGTAAAAAAGTTGGCTAATAACGAATAGATTTTAGTCCAACTGCTGTTTAATCATTTCATACACATGGATTAACTGCCTTCGGCTTCCGTCGCGTCTTTTTTTCATTAAGAACAAACCAGAGCTCAACAGAGAGTTGCCTGTAAAGTTGCGTTGGGCGATTGCCAATCCACGTGTCGGGTCTACCAAAAGAAACTGTCCCCCAAAACCGTCTGCCCAATAGGTTTGAGTATCCTTATCAATCCACCACAAATACCCATAGGCATCAAAAGGCCACATGCTTTTATCCAATGTCTGGGTATAGGGTTGAAAGCTTTCTTCAATCCAGGAAGCCGAAACGATTGGCTTGCCCATCCAGACTCCCTTTTGAGATACCATCGCCCCGATCCGGGCCATATCGCGGGCACTGAGAAAAATCCAGTACACCCGGTAATCAGATTGGTCGTTTCGGATGGGCCATGGGTTTCCGTATACAACATTGGATGGTGCAAAGTCCTGCAGGCCAAGAGGCTGGGCTAGGTATTTATCCATAAACCCGCCAATGGTTTGCCCTGTTTTCTTTTCGAGAATAGCACCTAACACGTTGAAGTCAAAATTATTATAAAAGAAAAACTCTCCAGGTTTATATTGATCTCGTTTCGGTCGGTTGGCCTTGGCAAAATCCGTCTCGGCTTCGGCTGGCAGATACACTCCTGATTTGGCCATTAACAAATCACGAACTGTAGCGGTTTTCTCCTGGTGGGTCAGCGGGGTTTTGCTTTCATCGATTCCTAGTTCTCCCAAAGTCTGGTCAAGACGCAGCATACCTTTTTCAACCGCAATACCGATCAATAGATCCATTATGCTTTTTCTGGCTGAGTGACAGTTAATCAGCCGCCGGGTGTCTCCCACTTCAAGAATGATCCGCTCCTTCTGAATGGCTACTACGGCCTGAGCGTTCTGGGCAGTATCTTGTATATAAAGAGAAAGCTGGTTTTGGGTTGCGGCGGATAATGTACCCGCTGTGGAAAGGGGCTTGCCATAGCGGCTCTGCTTGTACCATACGCGTGGTAAACAGGCGTATACGGATGTTAAGACCAGGATGATCAGCGTCGCTGTAAGTAAAGATTTGACTCTCTTTTTCATAGTTGCTTGTAGTTTTGGGCGAAGCAACCATCGAATAATTAGATAAGGCCCTCAAAAGATATTTTGAGAGTAATTAACTTGGGTCGATACCTCAGAATACGGATATACCCTTACTCTTGTTTGAAGTGTTTGTTTTGTTGTACATAGGTTTTGGGTGAAATCCCGGCGATTGATTTAAAAATCCTGTAAAAGCTGGCCTCCGAATTAAACCCGCACTCAAATGCGATTCCTAGCAAGGAAAGGTTTTGTGATTGAGGGGTATCCAGCATCCTTTTCACCGCCTCTACCCGGTATTCATTAACTAGTGTTCGAAAGCTCTTGCCAAATGATTGGTTAATCACCTTGGACACCACTGACGAGCTACTGCCCAGTACATCCGCCAGTTTCTGAATAGTAAGCTCGGGATCCAAATACAATTTTTGCTCTATCAAAACCTTCTCGATCTGCTCTTTTAGTAAATTTTTTTTACTTGATTGGTCATTAGAAACGGGTGAGACAGGACCGCTTCGCTGGGCCGGCAGGAATGAAAGTAACTGCTGTTGGGAAAGCTTTGCAAGGATAACCGTGTTGTCTGCAATCATGTAACCCCTAAAACCAAGGTAATACACCAGGCTTGAAAGGTAAATGAAAAACACTTGCAAATAGACAAAGGGCCGTATCTGGAAAATCGAGAAATTTTCCAGCAAGAAAGTTAGCCCCCAGATTCCAATCAGTATAAAGCACAGCAGCGATAACCTTCTAAGCCAATTGTAGGTGGGATAATCGGTAGTAGAGGTATAATCAAAAAGCCATTGACGATACTGATGAACTAACCTTGCCCCCATCCACCAGTAGATAATAGCTGAAAAGATGGCTAAAATTTCCTCTATTTGCTTGACTAGATTAAACGAAAGGCCATTGGCAATAGCGTCTTTTTCATTTAAATCCATGGTCGATAAGGTTGCCATGTATACAGCAAGTGCATACCCCATTGAAATAGCAAAGGGGACAAAATGCGGCCAGTGCTTTCTGTTTAGTTTAAAAGGGACATAAACCAGGGAATGGATGTATAACCAGACGAGTGGCTGAATGAGCAGTTCAAATGCCAGTGGGAAGTACCGAAAGTATACAGAGTGCCAAAGTCCGGTAGTGTGAATCAATATTTTCACACCTAATAAATTGAAAGTGATCAGCACTGCTAACAATAACAACTTATTCAACTGTTGTCTTTTGCGAAGGGTAATCATTGCTGAAATAATGATACCCTGGGCGATCCCAATGAGAATAATTACTTCAAAAAGGGAAAATCCGGCATTGTGACTCATGGTCAATTAGATACAAAAAATGTATTTGTATAGGCTTGAAATAAAAGCATCTATGTAGAAGTGACACCGCAAATCGGTTTTCCCAGGGTTAGTTGCTGTTTTTCACTAATCCTTATGTATAATCTACTTTCTTCTAAGGTAATCCCCATTTGATTTATCGTACGTATACGTTTCCACGTACGATTGTAATAGATGAGTAGGTAAGTACTGGAAGAACGTTCTTCTCCCAGTATTTTAGCTACTCTATATCGTTAGTAAGTGCTATCTAGCCCATGTCCGGGAAAAGCCTATTCCGATCCTGTTTTATAAGTGTTTTTAATTAAGTCGAATGTTTCTGCCAATGTTTGATTTCTTCCTCAATGAAGTGAGTGACTAAGGTTCGATAGAGCCCTTCAATTATATCTGGATTTAATCCCTGCTGCTGGGCCCAGTCTCGGCGTTGAACTAGCATAGCAGTGAAGCGTTCAGGGGCACGTACCGCTGTTTCATTGGTTTTGAACTTAGCCGCTGCTTTGACATATTCAAATCGCTGTGCCCATAGACGAATCACTTCCTTATCGAGGGCATCAATAGCCTGCCTGATATCAACCATGTCCTGACAATCTTCTGGCTTCTTAAAGGGATGATCCATGTATTTCTTAATTGTATAATCAATCGTTATGTTATATTAACTAGCTGAGGCTGTTAGGGAAGCAATTTAGCTGTGAATATCTTTTTTGGAGACATTTAAGCTTTCGGCTCTAGCAAGTCCCAAAGATTGCCATAGAGGTCTTCAAATACGGCTACTTTTCCGTAGGTTTCTTCTTTGGGAGATCTAACAAACTTGATTCCCTGTTGCTGATACGCCTGATAGTCTCTTTCGAAGTCGTCGGTGTAGAGGAAGAGAAATACCCTGCCACCCGTTTGATTGCCAACCCGGCTTTCCTGAGCTTGCCCATCCGCTTTGGCTAGTAATAAAGCACACGACCCATCGCCCTTTGGAGCCACTAACACCCAGCGTTTGGTTTCGCTAAGTTTCGTATCTTCCAGCAAAGTAAACCCAAGCTTAGTCGTATAAAAGTCTATCGCCTCATCGTAATCTTGGACTACTAGGGTGAGGTGAGCAATGCGTTGATTCATAGAAGATGCTAAGCTAGTGATTAAATACTGGTACTGGTGGTATTTAATCACTGCAAGATCTAAAGGTAATCCATGCAAAAGGGGTGGAATAATCCCACGTTATAGATATTCCAAATCACCTGTAAAGAGTCTGCTGGCAGTGAGCGAAGCGAGCGGACCGTTAGCTATCTAGTCCACTGTAGAGGCTTTTCGTGATAACGAACGTTTCAGTACCCGTTGTGAGTGAAAATCAAATTATTGATTATCAGGTATTTGTGGTTTGCCTAACTGGGTTGGCTATATAGTCCACTGTTAGTTTGCTAGGATTGTGTAGATTCAATGGTTGGTTCAATACTCGCTAAAGTTATGGACATTAACCTCCGGCTTTCCTACTTCTCCTGGATCTTGATTATAGCCTCAACATTAGTTACTCTATTACTATCCTTTGGCTTTTACCTGGGCTCTAAAGATGATTCACAGGTTATGCTTATTGAACAGGGATGGGTTTTAATTCTAGTAGCTAGATGGGTTGGGTTTTCACTGTTATCAACACTAGCATCTGTTGCGATTGCCGTTCTTGGAACGATCGTATCAGACGCATCAAGTTACAGGCAAATATTCCGAATCTCAGCCGTTTGCAATAGCATCGGAGCATTTTTAGGAACCGTAGCTTTCGTCAGAACTATCATGTTTCGAAAATCTTCCACCTAACTCCCGGGGGTAGATTAGACGCTTTTAGCTACCGGGGAGGGTTAAATAGTAACTCTACCGCCCTTTACTTGCAAGACTGCCAGGAGGCTGATTCACCAACGATGATTGGACTAACTCCTATATGGGCTGGACAGAAGATATAGGGAGCTTCAGCATTCTCTTTCTTTTCCCGGTCTTCATCATAGTGAAAGGTCAGATAAAACACAGTGTCTGTTTTCTTAAATTCATCTGGAAGATTAAGTACTGCTGCCTGAGAGGTATAAATAGTACTCAAGTGAGCAGGCCGAGGAAGGTCCGAGCGTGGCTCCAAAAATGTCACCAGAGAAGCTTTAACTGGGCAGTACTCCATGGTATAACGTACCGCTACACATGTACGCTTATGAACGTTTGCTTGCTCTTTCGAGCAGGAGAAGAGGATGAAAGCAAGCAGGATGACCGATACGATATGGGATTTCATAGGCATAGACTTAATTGGTTCAATACAGACCCTGAACTTGTATTATAGGTTGCAAGGCCGTTCATCCTAAGTTCTTTGTTACTAGTCATGGAAGAACGATCTTAGATAAACTATCCACCCTTAACCGTCTGCTTATGTCTACTTACAAAGAGTTTATAAAAGTCTTCTTAGTTACCTTAGTAGGCATGTTCGTCTGCGTTTTTGCCATCGAAGTCCTCTACCGAGTTATGAAAGGATTACCATTTGAAGAAGCCATGACTCTCTATCAGCCTAACTATAGCCATGTGGGAGTCGCTTGTGCCATCGCTGTTGCAGTGACGTATGGAAAGAAGAGATCTCTTGCTGAGAAGTAAGTAATAAGCAATTCTCTGGGGTGTAAAATTTTAAACGCCCTTTATTATCAGGTGATTTAGTTTTTATAGATTTTAGAAAAATCAAAGGTAAGCTATTGCCAAACTTTCGCTTACACCGGCATATACTAATGAGCGAATGGTTTGTTGTTATCTATTTAACTTCTTTATTTTTAAGATTTAAACCTGCACGATTTAATCTTTACATTTATGGCATACGATTTTGTGACCCACAATTGTTTTGTAATCAGTCAGGAATAACTAGTATTTTTTTGAAACCTACATGAAGCTTATGGCTCTACTGGAACCGTAAATTATCAAATACACTAATGTAATTATTAATTCACTAGTGCAAAGTTGCTCTATACTCTAGCCAGTAATCCATAGGTAAGTAAGGCAGATGCCATTCTTCAGAGGATGATTTAGAGAATCTTTCAAAGCCATAGATAGATTGTCTAGTAGTTAAAGTCAGATTATGAAATTTAAACATCTGGTTTAATAATACATCGATGGAAATACTCTGAGCTGCTGCATAGCTAATCAGGTCTTTATAGTAGTCATCTAACAAATAGACATAGTATTGGGGATAGTTATTTTCAAAAATCAGCAGTTCACCATAGGCAAAGTCAGATAAGGAGTATTTATCAGGGAAAAGGCCTGAAACGAATGAAACTCCCAGAATTGGGGTTTTTAACAAGTTAATTTTTATTCGCTTGTTAACATCTATCATCATTGAAATGCTTTGAGTCTGCTATTAAGTGTAATATTCACCATCCCAAGGCCCTTCAAAACTGACGGTTGCACATGCACCCTTTCCTCTTCTTCATCTGGAATAAGGCCGAAAGTGTATCCATCAATTTGCACCTGAAATAGTTTAATTTTTATATCCTGGTACGTTACTTCGCCTCCCGCAGTCGCTCGGCTCTGCCGAGTGACTGCATAGCTGTAGGCCTCTGGCCGTCTGAGGCAAAGAAATCTACCAGAAAGCTAAAAGGTTTGCCTAACCTAAAAGCTTTGACTTCCATCGGCCAGAGGCCTGCACTCTACTTTGTCACTCGGCAGAGCCGAGCGACTGCGGGAGGCTATTAGGAGACGATCAATGTTGCATAAGTCGTAGAAAATGGGCTGAAAGTTTCAGATAGACTGTACTAGGGGTATTGCTATAAATCTAAGCTGTTGCTTAGTGGCTATGACGTCGGGAGTTACTCCTGTTCTAATCCCGTATTGGGGATAGTAAAGTTTCCCCCAACGTCCTTCCTTGTGGATGACAGATTCGTTCATTAATGGTCTCGAATAAAGCGAGACAATGTTATTTTAGAAACTCTCTAGGCTGGAAAATAAACCGTAAAAATAGATCCTTCACCCACGACACTATGAGCGGTGATGGCTCCGCCGTGGTTATTGACTACGTTCAGGCAAATGGCCAGGCCGACGCCTGTTCCGGCGAATTCGTTTTTACCGTGTAACCGCTGAAAAACCTGAAAAATCCGGTCAAGGTATTGTTCGTCAAAACCAATACCGTTATCCTGAATGTCAATCTGATGGTAAAGGGGCGTTTGTACAATGGGTTTTACGGTAAGGGGTAAATCGGTAACTTTCGTAATCCGGTACCGAATCTGAATGTTCGGAATCGTCGCATTGCCTAGCGTGTCACGACTGCTGAATTTTAGAGCATTGCTTAATAAATTCTGGAATAACTGACGCAATTGCGAGGCATCTCCCTGAACGCTGGGCAATGGAGCCTGCTGGACCTGAGCCCCGGACTCTTCAATGACAATCGAAAGATTATCCCGAATCTGTTGAAAGACCTCATTCAGACAAACAGGTAGTAATGTGATCGTGCGGCTGGAAATTTTGGAAAAATTGAGCAGGTCATGAATCAATAAAGACATCCGTTTGGCGGCATCCTGCATTCGGTTTAGATACAGCAACTCATCCTTGGCCGTAGGTTGGAATTTCTTCTTTAGCAAATCGCCAAACTGCTGAATTTTACGCAGCGGCTCTTGTAAATCGTGACTGGCGATATAGGCAAACTGTTCCAGACTTTCGTTCGAACGCATTAAATGCAGGTTCAATTCCGCCAGTTCGTCAATTGTACGGGCTAGCTTTTCATTCGTATGGATTAATTCCCCATTGGCTACCGCCAGCTCTTCCGTTCGTGCCTGAATCTGACTTTCCAAAGCAAACTGAAGTTTTCGCTGTTTGGTAACATCCTGAGCAGTTCCACTGACTTTGTAGGGCTCATTCTTGGCGTCGTAAAAGATCTTTCCCTGAGCATGCAAAATGCGTTCTGTATGCGTATGAACGTTTTCCAGCGTATACTCTACATCGTAAATGCTCTGGAGAAGAAAAGCTCCTGCCAGGGCTTCTTTCAGTCGAGGCACATCCGATTTCCGAACGGATTCGAAAAAGGCTTCCAGCGTGATTACTTTTTCACTGTCAAACCCATACCATTGCCGCATCCGATCAGAGAAAATGATTTCGTCCGTTTTTAAATCCAGCTCCCAGGTACCTAATTGAGCCAGTTCAACGGCACCCATCAGGGTAGCCTGAGCTTCAATGGCGTTTTGTCGTTGAACCACTACATCCGTGACATCAACGGCTACAATCAGCGTGGTGGTGTGGCCGGTTCCGGTTGCAACTGGGGTATAGTGAAATTGGTAATAACGTTTCGCAATCGAGTCAGATGGCTCATACACAGGTAATTCGGCAGAAGTATAAGCTTCTTTACGTTGATGAACTCTTTTCAGATCCTGGATGAAATCATGCTCAGCCCAGTCGGTCAGGCTTTCCAAACAGGACTTGCCAATGAGTTCACGTCCTTTCTGCAAAAGCTTAAACAAAGCTTCATTCGCAATTTCAAGCGTCATGTCTTCTCCCGAAACCAAGCCCATGGCAATCGGGGAGGCGGTAATCAGCGTCTGGAAGCGAGGATAGAGATCAGCAGACCCATGAGAAACCGGAGCTTCTTTATAGGAAGTAATGATGAGTTTAAAGTAATCCGGTTTCCTTTCAGTATCATAGGCACACCTTGCCCTGATCCGATGAATCGAGCCGTCATCCCAAACGACTCGGGGTTCAAAATACACCTGACCCGTTTCCATGAGGGTAGAGTAAGCCGCCTGTCGGAGTAACTCATCCTCTGGGTGAAAGTATTGTACGAAAGCAAATCGGCTGAGCTGGGCCGCTGCATTACCCGTCATCAGCCAGGCATACGAGGGAGAGTATTCAATGGCATTACTCTTGAGATTAACGATACAAAAACCGACTTCCTGATTCTGAAAAGCCAGTTCTGCTAGTTTCTGAGAAGGCTGGTGCGGAGCCATTTCTTCAATGATGCCCGTTAATTCAAAAGAGTTTTCCAGCGTTAAAATCTTACCCTTCATCCGCCGCCATTGAAAAGCATCTTTCGTTCGGAATTGTACTTCAAAAGCGGAAGCAGTAGGCGTATTAGGGGTAAAGTGAAAACGTTGGATGATTTGATGATGATCTTCAGTATGGATACACGCCAGAAATTGAAGGAAGGAAATGCGGCCTTCGCCGGAGTACCCCAGAAGCGATTGGGCCAGGTCGTTGCATACGATTTCCTGCGTTGTTGGTTCGTAACTCCAGGTACCGATTCCGCCCACCTGTAAAGCCAGTTGCAATCGTTTGATTTCAGAGTGAAGGTTTGTTGGGGTAGGCATAGAACTGCCGGATAGTTATGCTGATCAAATTAGGTGAAAAATCACATAAACATACTTGAATGTTTAGAAATTTAGATGAGTAAAACCTAGGTATTGTGAATAGATAAGTAAGGATGAGGATAAATTCAATTTTTTTCAATCAATTCAACTTCAAATGGGTTAATACCAGATCGAAGGATGGTTTGAAGAAAAGCTGTTTTTTGACGATTTAAACGATTAATCTACACTTCTTTACGCAACGGAACGCTATGATTACTCGCCGACATTTTCTTACGAATACCTTAAAAGGAGTGGCGTTGACCGGTACGGCACCACTGCTTACTCCCTTCTGGAGCGAACCGTCAAATGAACCAGAAACCATGACAGAAGACCAGAAAATAGCCAGGAAACATTATCGGCTGCCTTATCACTCGGGTTTGGGTGGGGTAGCGATTGGTAACGGATTTAAGCCTACTTCCGACAAGGATGCTGAACAGGCACTGGAAGCAGCCTGGGCACAGGGGGTTCGTTATTTTGACACGTCTCCTTGGTATGGATTGGGGTTGAGCGAAAGACGCTTTGGTCATTTTCTCAAGAATCAGAAACGCGAGGATTATGTATTGTCCACGAAGGTTGGGCGTATTCTCAAAGCTACTAAAACGCCGCCCAAAGCCCTGTGGCAAAATCCTTCGCCTTTTCAGCATGCATATGATTACACGGCCTCGGGCGTTCGCCGTTCCGTAGAAGATAGCCTGCAACGCTTAGGTCTGGACAGCATTGATATCGTGTTCATTCACGATTTATCGCCCGATAACGGAGATTTAAAAGAACGCTGGACGGAGCAATTCGAGATTGCTGCCAAAGGAGCCATGCCCGAGCTGACTAAAATGCGGGAAGAAGGGATAATTAAAGGTTGGGGATTGGGGGTTAATACCATCGAACCTATTCTAAAGACGCTCGAAGTAGCTGATCCAGATGTTTGCCTTTCAGCCACGCAATATTCGCTCATGTATCATCAGGATGCTCTGGACCGGCTTTTCCCGGCCTGTGAGAAAAAAGACGTGTCAATAGTGGTGGGTGCTCCACTGAATGCTGGTTTTCTGGCGGGTGTGGATCGCTATAATTACAGTGGGCAAATGCCCGAAGGGTATAAGGAAAAGCGGGAGAAGATCAGTGCCATTGCGAAAAAACACGGAACGGATTTGCGAACCGTCGCTTTGCATTTCTCGGCGGCTCCATCGTTCGTTTCGGCGGTTATTCCCGGAGCACGAACGGCTCAACAAGCTTCCGAAAACGCGATTTCGATGAAAGCAAAGGTACCGGCTGAGGTATGGCAAGAACTAAAAGCCCAAAAGCTGATTTCCGAACAGGCTCCCACGCCTAAAGTGGGTTAATCAAACCAAAAGAAACCCTGCTCGCATCACAAGCAGGGTTTCGGGATTACTTACTTCAGTTACTAAAGCCTTATCACGCAGAAAAAGCAGTACCAGAACCCCTTAAATAGCTGGTAGTATGGACGATAAAAAGCCTCTTGTGTCTAAAACAGGAGGCTTTTGTCATTATACGTAAGGCGTACTTGCTAACTTTTAGGGGTATTCAGGCCGCATAAAAAATGTTGCGGTTAGAAGAGTTCTAAATCCTGCTTAAGTGCTATAATTTGTATGAAATCAGTCGCTAACCCTTAACAGATTCACGAGCTGAAAGGCCATCATTCCGTCGCTTTAGGTATCGGGAGTCGGTTGAGAATCCTCAAGAAACGTTAATTTTAAGAAAAAACAGATGCGAATAATACTTACTCTAGGTTTTCAATTCATTTTCCTTTACTCCTTCGCTCAGAAGAATATGGTGCCTTACGTGAAACCCTTGATTGGTACCGAGAAAATGGGGCATACCTTTCCCGGGGCTACCGTACCTTTTGGTTCGGTGCAGTTAAGTCCTGATTCTGATACGATTTCGTATGAACTCAATGGCAAGTATAATGGCGAGGTCTATAAGTACTGTGCGGGGTATAAGTATGAAGATAAAACCATTGTCGGTTTCAGTCATACGCATTTCAGTGGAACGGGTCATTCCGACTTAGGTGATTTTCTTATTATGCCAACGCAGGGGAAGCTTCAACTCAATCCCGGTGTAGCCTCAGACCCCAAGACGGGCTACCGTTCGGCGTTTTTGCATACGAATGAAGTCGCTGAGGCAGGGTATTATAAAGTTAAGCTCGACGATGATCATATTCTGGCGGAGTTAACGGCTTCCAAGCGGGTTGGTTTTCATCAGTACACTTTTCCGAAATCAAATGATTCGCACCTTATTCTGGATTTAGCTTCGGGGATTTATAACTACGATGATAAAGTAATCTGGACGTACGTTCGGGTGGTGAATGATTCGCTCATCACGGGTTACCGTCAAACCAATGGCTGGGCTCGTACCCGCACGGAATATTTTGCTTTATCCTTTTCAAAGCCTTTCAAGTCTTACGGACAGAAAAATCTCGACAAGAATCAGGTCTATCGGGGTTTCTGGCGGAAGTTCGACCAGAACCATAATTTCCCCGAGATTGCGGGAAAACGCATTCGTATGCACTTCGATTTTGCGACGGCAGAAGGGGAGCAGGTGAAACTGAAAATGGCAATCTCGCCCGTAAGTCAGGAAAATGCTCTGGAGAACCTGAAAGAAGAAGTGCCCCATTGGGACTTTAACCGGGTAAAAGCGGAAGCTCAGGCATCCTGGAACAAGGAGCTGAACAAAATTCAGGTAGAAACCTCCGAAGATAACCTGGTCAATTTCTATACTTCCATGTATCACACGTTCATTAATCCAACGGAATACATGGACGCGAATCGGCAATACAAAGGCTTGGATCAGGGCGTTCATACGGCGAAGGATTTTGTGAATTATACTACGTTTTCGCTTTGGGATACCTACCGGGCTTTGCATCCGTATTTTAATATTATTCAGCCTTCGCGTAATAATGACATGGTGAAATCCATGATGGCTCATTATGACCAGAGTGCTCTGAAAATGTTACCCATCTGGTCGCATTATGCCAATGAAAACTGGTGTATGAGTGGTTACCACAGCGTTTCGGTAGTAGCCGATGCCATTATCAAGGGCGTTTATACGGGTGATGCCCATAAGGCTCTGGAGGCCTGTATGGCCACGTCTAATCACCGCGATTATGAGGGCATTGGGGAGTACATCGACACGGGGTACGTTCCGGCGGAGAAGAATGGGACGTCTGTTTCAAATACGCTCGAATATGCTTATGACGATTGGTGTATTGCTCAGATTGCCAAAAAACTGAATCGCCAGGAAGTGTATGAGAGCTATTTAAAACGTTCGCAGAATTGGAAAAATGTGTATGATAAATCCATCGGTTTCATGCGTCCACGGATGGCAGACGGTAGCTTTAAGAAAGAGTTCGACGTATTGAGTACGCACGGTCAGGGTTTCATCGAAGGGAATACGTGGAATTACAGTTTTTTCGTTCCTCACGATCCTGCCACAATGATGGAAATGATGGGGGGAGCTAAGAAATTTGCTACTCGTCTGGATACTTTATTCTCTATGCATTTACCCGATAAGTTCTTCGCTGAAACGGAAGACATTTCTCGCGAGGGCATTATTGGGGGTTATGTGCACGGGAATGAACCTGCTCACCACGTGGCTTACCTCTACAACTGGGCGGGTCAACCCTGGAAAACGCAGGAACGGGTACGGATGATTCTGAACATGCAGTATAAGCCAACATCCGACGGCCTGGGAGGGAATGATGATTGCGGTCAGATGAGTGCCTGGTACATTTTTTCGTCGCTGGGTTTTTATCCCGTAGCTCCCGGTTCTGATCTTTATTCGTTAGGAAGTCCGGCGGTGAAAAATGCTGTTCTAACTCTGGAGAATGGAAAGACGTTTACGGTAGAGGCCATTAACCAAAGCGACAAGAATGTGTATGTACAGAAGATTGTACTGAATGGTAAGCCCGTAACGAACTACACGCTTTCGCACGCAGACCTTATGAACGGGGGTAAACTGACGTTCTACATGTCGGCTAAACCTGTTAAAAAGTAATTTATGATAGAAAGCTGACCATTGGCTTTTGACGAAAATGCAGGGGACAGGTAGTTTACATTGGAGCTTCCCGAAAGGTTTAACCTTTCGGGAAGTTAAAAGGGCTCCTGACAAAAATCTAATTTGTAATACAGATCATACCGAAAGCTAAACGCCAGCCTTGCTACTTTATAAAGTTTGATGTCGCATGGGTTTGAGATGCACCGTCTCGCGACCCTGAAGAACTTCATCCGGGATGCCTTTAACTCCGAAAACTTTATCCCAGGTACGTTCGTAACAATGAGCTGCATCTGGAAAAGTAATGGAAAGTTCAAGAGCGTGCTGGTAATAGGATTTCGGCTTTTGTTGAATTATTTCCCGATGGATGATGAACTGAGCCCCCAATACGAAGGTATACTTCTCGGGGCCTTCTAGGCCGGTCAAAGCCCGATAGTAACCCGCAATATCCAGCCCGCGGGCGTCTTCATTTTTACTCCAGGTTTTGAATAATTTCTCTCCTGCTTTATCATCCGTATCAATCAGGTGACCCAGCCATTGAAAGCCGCTTATCTGTCGCTCGCCAGCGGCTAGTTCGCGTAAGGTTTTATGGAAATCGAAAGCATGGTCAAAAGGCTTTCCCTGGCAAAAAACCGTGATTTCAGCCAGAGAATCGTACTTTTCAAGAATATGATGTAGATACGTATGAGCTTCCCGCCCCACGTTAGGTAAGCGAATGCCAGACTCGTAGGTTTGGCTGGAATCTTTATGATAAACCGTCTGCTGAATAAGCTTCGGGACTTTGCGAAGCCAGTTGAGATTTTCGTTGTAATGGGCGACTACTAATTCAAATTGCATCCGGCAAAAATACGCAATTCTGATGGGAGGCTGGCATTGCTTTTTTACTTAGTAGTGTAGATCCATAACCACAAAAATAGATAAGATCATGTTTAACCGTCATAAAGAAAAACACGCTGGTACGTCGCTGGGCTCAGCCACTGCCGATACGAATTTAGTAAATAACCAGGGCTCCTCTTCAGAAGCAGGAAAGAACAGCACTATTACGCAGCCCATCGAAAAACCTGTAGGCGGCCCTTATGATCCTGAAGAGGACATCATTGAAAAAGAGGCAGGATCAGAAAAAGTATATGGTGAAGATCCTAATCCAGAAGCTCAGTTTTTAAACGACGCCAATGCTACGCACGACCGTCGATATAAAGATCTGGAAGAGCGTTTCCCAGAAGACGACGAACTCGATGGCGATCAAGCTCGCCCCGAACGTGACATTCCTCTGGTATAGTTACGTAGCTCTTTTAGGTTAATACCCCAAAGCGGTAGCAGGACTCTTTTCCTGCTACCGCTTTTTTTGTGGTAATATTATTTTGAACAAGTATCTGATAGTTAACTAATTATAGGTGAAACATTATTTGTGTAAATAAAAATTTACTCAAATAAGTAAAAATAAATAATCTGAGTAAGGAATTCAGGCCGTATAATTGTTGAAATCTTAAGCTTATGATTATATCCGTTACTAGTTTGAAGGGAGGGGTTGGGAAGTCCACCTTATCACAAAATTTAGCCGTTTGCTTTGCTCACGCGGGTTATAAAGTCTGCATCATTGACGTGGATACCAACCAGAGTACGATTCGCTGGTCGGGATTGCGTTCGGAAGACAATCCGGCCATTCCGGTATTCGGTCAGCCCGACGGCATTGAACTGTCGAAGAATGTAAAGATTCTGGCCCGGGACTATGAAGTCATTGTGATTGATGGTACGCCGTCACTGAATAAAGTAACCAGCAAGATTATCCTTCTGGCCGATGTGTTATTAATCCCGATCTTACCGAGTGGTCTGGATATGTGGGCGACGGAACAATTCATGGAGCGTTACCAGGATGCAGTTCATGAAAAAGAAGCTCCCATTCCGGCGTACTTCATTCTAAACCAATTTCAGTCAAACATTAACTTGGCCAAAGAAGTTAGAGATGTGCTGGAAGATTCATCAATTCCAGTTTTTCAAACTACCTTAGGTACCCGAACCGCTTACCGCGAAGCCGTCATTAAAGGCGTAGGCGTAGTGGAATACAAAGATCCGAAAGCGAAAACGGAGCTGGTAAACCTCTTTAATGAGTTAATTAAATATGTAGAAGTTGTAAATAATTAATTAAGGTATGGCAAAAGAATCGGTAGGCTTAAAAGGGACATTGGGCCTGGCTCCCAAAATCGCCGTTAAATCATCCACTATCGACATCGATAAAACGGAGAAAGATGTAAAGAATATTCACTCTACTAAAATTGAATTGACTCGAATTAGTGTCGATATGCCAAAAGCCCTATTCAAGAAAATGAAGATCAAAGTGGCCGAAGATGAAATGACAGTTCGGGATTATGTATTGAAACTCATCGAAGAAGACTTGAATAAGTAGGTATTTATGATACGAGTTAGGTATCAGGAGAAGGTCTGAGATAGAAGCATCTCAGACCTTTTTTATTTAAAAATTTAGGTGGAGATAACCGCCATTATTAGCCTTTGGTATCATTTTAAGAACAGCTTCAGATTGGAAAGTTGTGAGGAGTCGTGGAAACACTGGGGACTTTTGTGTAAGAAATGCAATAATATTTATTGAAAAAGTACAGTGGTATGGGTCTTTTATCATCACAAGTGACGATTAGTCGTCCCTATGCAACAAAACCTCAAATTAGTAAAATCATGAACAATCAATCGCAACAAGGTGGCCGTCAACAAGGTCAGCAAAACGATCAGAATCAAGAAAATCGTCAATCCCAACAATCTGGACAACAGAGTGGTCGTCAGCAAGGAATGGACCAAGGTCAGCAGCACCAGGAAGACAGCACTCGTCGTCAGGATCAAAACCAAGATCAGAACCGTGACCGCGAACAAAGTCGCCAGTCTGACCGGGTATAAAAGATAACTCAGTAAAAAGTAAAAGAGGGCCTTCGTTTAACGAGAGCCCTCTTTTACTTAATAAGCAATGATTACCGCTACTCCACTACAAAATAAAACGGTTAATCAAATTCTCCAGGTATTCCTGACGACCAGAACGGGTTTCTGGTTCGCCTAATTCTACGGCCAGATTGCGTAAATCCGTCAGGTTTAATTTACCTTCTTCGTATTCTTTACCTTTACCCGAATCAAAGCTGGCGTAACGATCCGTACGAATCTTCTTGTAATCGGAAGAAGTCAGGATTTTATCAGCGATGATGAATGATTTTGCGAAAATGTCCATCGCTCCTACGTGAGCGTAGAACAGATCGGCAGGATCCGTTGAGTTACGACGACGTTTGGCATCGAAGTTTACGCCACCGCCCTGCAATCCACCTGATTCCAGCAAGATCAGGGCAGACTCCGTCAGTTCATAAATATCGTTCGGAAACTGATCAGTATCCCAACCATTCTGGTAATCACCCCGGTTGGCATCGATGCTACCTAGCATACCCGCGTCAGCAGCAACCTGTAACTCGTGTGAGAACGTATGGCCCGCCAGAGTCGCGTGGTTTACCTCCAGGTTCAGTTTGAAATCGTTCAGTAAGTCGTACTGACGCAGGAAGCCGATTACCGTTGCCGCGTCGAAATCATACTGGTGTTTGGTAGGCTCCATAGGCTTAGGTTCGATGAAGAACGTACCTTTAAAGCCCTGGCTACGAGCGTAATCTTTCGCTGTGTGCAGGAATTTTGCCATGTGCTCCTGCTCACGTTTCATGTCCGTGTTCAGTAAAGTCATGTACCCTTCACGACCACCCCAGAATACGTAGTTTTCACCACCTAAAGCAATCGTTGCGTCAATGGCTCCTTTCACCTGAGCACCCGCGTGAGCCAGAACTGCAAAATCAGGGTTGGTAGAAGCTCCGTTCATGTAACGGGGATTCGAGAATACGTTCGCTGTACCCCAAAGCAACTTCGTACCTGATTCGGCCATTTTACCTTTGGCATAATCCACCCAGGTTTGCAGACGACCTTCAAATTCTACGACATTATTGGTGTAATCAGCCACGTCAACGTCGTGAAAACAGAAATAGGGCAGACCTAATTTCGTAGTAAACTCGAACGCCGCGTCAGCTTTATCTTTCAGGCGTTGAATGGGATCAGAAGAGCTATCCCAGGGATATACGTGCGTGCCGGGACCGAAGGGATCGGAGCCATCACCCACGAGGGTGTGCCAGTAAGCCATGGCAAACTTGAAGTGCTCTTTCAGGGTTTTACCTGCCACCACCCGATTTTCATCATACCAGCGGAATGCCAGTGGATTATCTGATTCGGGACCTTCGTAGTTAATCTTCCCGATGCCGGGAAAATATTCCTTTTCGCCTAATAAAACGGCCATGATTTAATCGTTTAAGGTTAAACTAATTAACGTATAAAGACGAATCGTTTCGGACCCGTCGGGTATCATTTACTTCTGTAAAAACTTTTCCAGAATGGACTGCCAGTGAGCATAATATTCCTGATACTGCTCCGCTTTAGAAGTGTCAGGCTCAATGGTAGCCAGTTTGGTTAGCTTCGTGAACGCTTCTTTGGGAGCTTCGAAGTAACCCAGTCCAATACCTGCTCCGAGAGCGGCACCTTTGGCTCCGTCGGTATCGTATAACTCCACCGGAGTTTGGTTCACATTCACGAAAGATTCGGTGAACACGTCACTTAGGAACATATTGGCCTTACCCGCCCGAACTACCTTTGCCGGACTGCCCATGTCGGTCATGATATCCATGCCGTACTTGAGCGAAAACGCAATTCCTTCCTGAGCGGCCCGGAAAACGTGACTGCGGGTATGAATGTTAAAATCCAGACCTGAGAACGTGCTCGATACCGTGCGGTTTTCAAGCACCCGTTCGGCCCCGTTGCCGAAGGGTAATACCCGAACGCCTTCGCTGCCCGCTGGAATAGTGGCGGCCAGTTGATTCAACTGACTGTAAGTCAAGCCCGAGCCAAATTGGTCCCGTACCCATCGATTCAGAATGCCCGTTCCGTTGATGCAGAGTAAAATGCCTAGGCGAGTCTGATCATTTCGCTGGTGGTTGACGTGAGCGAAGGTGTTCACCCGACTTTTGGGGTCGTAAGCCACCTGATCCGTTACGGCGTACACCACGCCGGAAGTTCCGGCGGTTGCCGCAAATTCGCCCGGTTCCAGAACGTTTAGCGAAAGTGCATTATTAGGCTGATCGCCTGATTTATAAGTAACGGGAATACCCGCTTTTAGCCCCAATAAATCCGCTACTGAACTGCGTAACTCGCCATGATTAGAGAAAAGCGGATTCAATTTGGGTAACACCGATTTCGGGAAGCCGAAGGCATTCATTACTTCCTCCGAAACAGCATTATTCTGAAAATCCCAGAAAATACCTTCCGACAGAGCCGAATTAGAAGTGGTAATACTGCCCGTCAGCATCATAGCGATGTAATCGCCGGGTAGCATGATCTGATAAACGCTTCCGTATACCTGGGGTTCGTTTTCCTTCACCCAAGCCAATTTAGCGGCGGTGAAATTACCAGGCGAGTTCAATAAATGGCTTAAAGCTTTTTCCGTACCAATTTTCTGAAAGGCTTGTTCGCCGTAGGAGACAGCCCGGCTGTCGCACCAGATGATGGACGGACGAAGCACCTGTTCGTTGCGATCCACCAGGACCAGACCGTGCATCTGATACGCAATCCCAATGGCGGCGATGTCCTTCGGATGGTAAGTTCCCGTGGCATTTGCCTTTAAAATAGCCTGTTGCACGCAATGCCACCACATCGAAGGGTCCTGTTCGGCAAAACCGGGCTTGGGCGTAGAAATCGGGTTTTCAAGATCGGGGTAGGAAGCTGAAGCCACCACCTGCTGACTATCTGCGTCAACGATTGAAACCTTAATTGAAGACGTACCAACGTCAATTCCTAGAAGAAGCATCGCTAGAGATGAATTATACTGCAAGTAGTGTCAAATTGACAATAATAACAAGTGAATCGGTTAAAAGCTGACGTAAATTTTGATAATAAAAAAAGAATTTATGGTAATATTTTGAAAATCAGGCCCCATCACTGCGGATCTTATTGGGGTGTTCATAGGCAGAAAAGACAGTTTAATCCACTTGCGAAGCCGTTTATCTTTTAATAGCTTTGACTGACTGATGGATTCATTTACATTCGTCAGTAATCAATGAAGCTAACCTTCTAACTCACCACTATGGGTATTTTTGATTTCATTCGGAACGAATTTATCAATGTCATTGAATGGGTAGATGATACTCAGGATACGATCATCTGGAAGTTTCCTGACAAAGGAAACGATATTAAGTATGGAGCTCAGTTAACGGTTCGGGAAAGTCAGGTTGCGATTTTCATGAATGAAGGGCAGATTGCTGATGTCTTTCTGCCGGGTCGGCACGAGCTCACCACGGCGAACATGCCGATTCTGACGACATTACGTTCCTGGAAATACGGCTTTGAATCGCCCTTCAAGGTAGACGTGTATTACGTCAACACGAAGCAGTTTACCAACATGAAATGGGGAACGGCGAACCCGATTATTGTCCGCGATCCTGAGTTTAAACAAGTTCGGATTCGGGCTTTTGGTACGTATACCTTCCGGGTAAAAGAGCCGAAGAAATTTCTGAAGGAATTTTCGGGAACAAATCCGCAGGTGCGGGTAAGGGATCTGGAAGAACAGTTACGTTCGGCTATCTTCTCCAAATTTTCGGATGCCATTGCCGAAGCCAACGTTTCGGTGCTCGATCTGGCTCGTAACTACACCGAACTCGGTGGAAAGTTGTTACCCATCCTGACGGAAGATTTCGATCAATACGGGTTAGAAATCGTCAAGTTCTACATTGAGAATACGTCATTACCTCCCGAAGTCGAGGCTTTCCTCGACAAAACCACGCAGATGAATATGGTGGGAGACATGGCCCGATTCCAGCAGTTTCAGGCGGGTGTTTCCATCGAAAAGGCTGCTGAAAACTCAGGTGCTGCCGCTAGCATCGTCGGGATGAATCTGGGAGGAATGATGTCAGGGGCGGCGGCAACGGCTCCAGCTTCTTCGGGGGCGGCTCAGTCGAAGGAAGATATTATGGGTTTATTGAAGCAGTTAGGGGAGTTGAAAACCGCCGGAATTCTGACGGAAGAAGAGTTCTCCGCCAAGAAAGCGGAGTTATTAGCTAAGTTATAATGATTCAGATTGTATCTAAACAAAACCAGCCTCCGAGCAATCGGAGGCTGGTTTTATTTAGAACAGTTTCGTCCAGGCAAATCGTATCAACAATAGTAATAAAACGAAACCCATAACGAGGTAACTGAACGGAATGTAGGTGACAGCGTAAAAATGAAGTCGATCCAACAGGAATAGCACACCGATTAAGGCCGCAATCAGGGTCAGAAATCCAGAGAGTTTTCCAAAACCCGGAATGTGTTCAAAAGGAATCTTTTGCCGGATGATCCAGAGCGTGGCAACCATGCTGAGAATGGGCAAAAACTGCGTAATCAGATTCAATGACCAGATGCTCTGCCGTTCAAAAAGAAAGAGATACAGGTTCAGCGTCACCGCAAAAACGCCCGGAATGGCCGAAGCAAAAACCAGTCCCATGTACACATATCGCCAGCGTAGAATCTCGGGAGCCGTTTGACCCGACCAAAGATTCGTAACCAAAGCCAGTAATGGTAAACAGCTCAGAAAGAGAGCAAAAGGGGCAGGGTTTTGCGAGATGTACCGAAAGAGTTCCTGAAGCGTCATGGGGCAAAAATAAGGGAATAACTTATTGGAAGCTTGTCTAAAATCACTACCGCCTGCCGCTGCCAGCTTTTTCGCTGGTAGCAAAACTCACCTCTTCCAGCTCATGCTGCCAGCGAAAAAGCTGGCAGCGGCGGAGAAATAACTCAGTTTCTTAGGAGAATCCGACGGTTATAAATTCCAGAAGGTATCTTAGAAAAATACAAAATCCCCGAAATTGTTTCGGGGATTTTCGATGGGCCAGGTACGTTTGTTACCGAAGAACTCTTGAACCATCAGGCTGTCCTTACGATCAATCCTCGGAAAAACCGGGAAGATTACTTCCTGCCAAGTATCCAGATCTTAAAGCGATTATTCCTCAAGACTATCATTTAGGCAAGTCTAACAGGAAACCAATGGTGAAGTTAGCATCCCAGTCAAACACAAACTGCTCGCAACCCGTAGCATCTGCAATCGCTTTGTAGATATTAATACCGGCTTTGGTCTTTGCATTTTCCATTTTATAGGCGTCGGGAGCGTCCAGTACGGTATAACGTTCTTTTCCTTTACGAACGGCCTTGGCTAATTCAAAAGGTACGCCACCAATGATGAAACAGGTTTTCCGCTGAGCACTTGGCACTTGCTTGGCCTTCGCTTTTACTTCTGAATACACCTGCTCATCGTTTTTACCCTCCTGGAAGTATTTTGAACCGTAGCTTTCCAAAGCCGTCGTTTTATTATCTGTTTTCCAGGAAATCTTGGTATTTCCCGATCCAATATCTACCACAAAGGCAGAGCTGTAGAAATCGGCGGGTAATACACTGCGAAGAGCCAGACGACCTTCTTCTTCAGGGGTTACGGTGTTTACAAAGTAATTCAGCGACTTTAACGCCCGGATGATTTTCTGAGTAACATCGGCTTTCACCGCACCGGAGCTCACTACAAAGTGAATGTCTTTGCTACTCACCCCGTAATCAAGCATGCCGCCAATGTATTTTTTGAGACCCGCCCGAACGTCTTCGTCCATGGCCATATTCTCAATAACCAGGCTATTGCCAAACTCTGATTTTTCCAGTTTCCAGTTTTTGTTCGCATCGATCCGAACAATAAAAGAGTTAAATCCGCTGGCTCCTAACTCGACTACGCCTTTCAGGGTTCCGCCAGTAGGCTGGGGAGCTTCGTAGTCAAAGCTGCGTTTGGAAGAAACAGCGGCGTCTGAATTCGATGAAGTTGAGCTTTCTTCAGAAGCAGAACCCTCCGCTGACGCACTGGTTTCGCCCGACTCCGAACGATGTTCCACTTGCTCCGTCTGATTTTTCTGAAGTGATTTCAGGAGATCGACACCTCCGACGTATTTAAATCCAAAGTAAATGGCTGCCAGAATCAGGACGGTAATCAGCAGCCGTCCGGTTACGGTTAGTCGTTGCATAAATGATGAGATAGAAGGGTATTGAAATTCGTTTAAAGGGGTTTTAGTTGGTTTGAAAGTTTGATGTAGTGGGAGAGATGTGATAGCGTTTGATCGTGTTTGAAAGTTTAATAAGGTTTGAAGATGTTTGAGAAATCTCATTAACCCAAAGGAACTTTCAAATCTCATCAAACTTTCAAACCTACTCAAACTACATCAAATGCTTATTCCAACAAGCTTCGATACCCCTGGTCTTTGGGAGGGTTAATGGGTTTGTTGGGTGAACTGGGAGCGGGTGAATCCAATTGAATGAGTTTGAAATCTCCCTTATTATACGCTTCCAGCATGGCCTGCCCTTTATCGGACAATACGCCGTTTTGTACGTCTACGGAATTAATGAAGTCCATCGAAAGATCCATCGCCCGTTTCATTTCGCCAAGTTTTTTACTCATATCGTCCTGGATGTACTCCATGGATTCATCGAAGTAAAACTTCTTGTCGGGGTTACCTTTAAAGATGCTAATGGCCGTTCGCAGGGCATTTGAACTCTCCTTGACGATCTGATATTCAGCTTCTTTTAACTTAACCTTAATTTCCGTTTCCTTAATGATGTAATCTGCACTGGTGTTCACCTTTTCCATGAAAGCCAAAACCGTCTGCACATTACGCTGAAGCGGGAATAGCTTTTCGTTCATTTCCTGCAAGCCAGCCCCTTCAATAGTGGCCAGGGAGGCCGTTTCTTTCATGCCGGGTTTATCGGCCATGCTTTGAGCTTTATTAGCCTCGGCAAACTTCTGTTTAATGGCCTCGTTGTTCTCATTAATTTTACGATTGAGCTTTACCAATTGTCCCGCTAGTAAGTCAATCTGACCCTGCATTTTACGACGCTTATCTTTCAAATCCTGAATGTAGATTTTCATGATGGCAATCGGGTCGAGTTGAATCACCAGTCCGGTTATTTTACGCATCAGGGTTTTGAAAAGAAAGAAAACGGCCGTGCGTACATCCTTACTCGTAAAAAGAAAAATAAGCGCGCCCAGAGCGGCTAATAACACACCCAGGTAAAGCGTATTTTCGGTTACTTTAATCAAAAACTCGACAACACGATTAAAGTACACTAATCCAACCCCAGCCAGGCCGATCAGAAATATAAAACCTAACACCCCCTCCGGTCGATTCCAGAAGGACTTTCGGGTCTGGTCCTCATTACCACCCCCCAATTGAGAAAAATCTGCTGACATATTTTTAGTTGTTTAGGGTTTTGAGTTTTTAGTTCAGGGTTATTAATTAACTCAAAACCCTAAACTCGAAACATTAAACTCATTTCAAGTACTGGCCAATTTTTTGGATATCCTTGTTGATTTCCTGGGTGAATTGTAAGAATGTGGCTTCGTAGTTGGCTCGGTTTTGCTGGAGTTTACCACTTTGCTCGTCTACTTCTCCCGCGATTTTTACCAGTCGTTCTTTATTCGACGCTATTTTATTCTGAATCTCCACAATTTGCCTGGTCAGGTTTTCATTTTCCTGCTGTAACGATTTTTGTTCGTTTTGTAAGCCGCCTACTTTTTCCTGAACGGCCAGATCCACGCTTCTTAAAAAAGCCTCCCGGTCCGATTGCAATGTCGTTAAATACTGATTAGCCGTTGAGGTTAATAAGCTTGGATTGATATCCTTATTTAAGGCCCGAAAACTAGCCCAGGCGGCCTGAAATTGTTGCTCTTCCTGAAGTCCAAGATTCGATAAATTTTTTAGCGTGGCCCGGAATTCAAAGTAATCGGCTCCGGGTAAATTATTCTTTTCAAGAACCGTAGCAAAGTGCTCAATGAACTTGTGATCTGGCGAACCGGAAACCGTTTGGGCAGCGGGTTTGGGTTCTACCGAAACGGGCTGCTCAGGCGAAGGGTTTGGACTAGCTGGAGCATCTTCAAAGAATATGTTCAACAGCTTTCGACCTAAACTTTTAGATTCAGACATAAGCGTAAGGTTTCAAAGGTTTACTACGGATGAAAACAGCTTTACTAAGGTTTGATTGGCATACATGATGGACCAAAGGTCAGCTATGGCGGCTGAATGACCAGAATCATTCATATAAACGGATGCCAGACCTGACAGAAACCCAGAAAACTGGGTTGAATGTTGAAAAGGTAATGAAAAATTCCTTTTTTTCGGGGAAGTTAACCTAATCTATGGAACGCGAACTTGACGACCTTCTCCACTGCCCTTGCCCCAGTTGTGGAGCTCAATTACAATACAATGCCGAAAAAGAGGCTATGGCCTGCAATCACTGCGGTTATACTGAAAAACTAGTGCTAGGAAAAGATCGGATTGAGGAAATCGACTGGACTCAGGCTCGAACCGATTCGAAACATACCGTCGAGCGTCGGCTGTTTACCTGTCAGCGGTGTGGAGCCAAAACCACGGTCAACTATGACACGCCTACCATTACCTGTGGTTTTTGCGGATCTACCAATGTTAATCCAGACGCTACCAAGACCCGGCTTTTTGAACCCCAGGGAATTGTGCCCTTCAAAATCTCCCGAACACAGGCGACCGAATCGTTTAAAAACTGGATTGGTCAGAGCATCTGGGCACCCAACGATCTGAAAAATCTGGCTCGGGTAGATACATTGCATGGTATCTACATTCCTTTCTGGACGTACGATGTTCAGACGCATTCGGAGTGGGAGGGGGAAGCCGGAACGTATTATTATGTCAATGAACAATTCCGCGATCAGAACGGAAACGTGCAAAGTCGGCAAGTGCGGCAAACCCGCTGGACGTACCGGAATGGAACACACCAGCAATTTTTCGATGACATTCTGATTCTGGCTTCCCGTCAATTACCCCAGCAAACCATTCAGAAAGTATATCCTTTCCTGCTGGAAAATGTGGTCAATTACGAACCACGGGTCATGTTGGGTTGGGAGTCAGAAGTTTATAAAATTGATCCGCAGGAAGGCTTTTCAGTAGCTAAAAAAATAGTAGACGACCGCATCGAGTCGGCCTGTGCTGAGTTACTGGCGGATGATACCTACCGTAATCTGGAAGTACAAACGGAGTATTCGGATCAGACGTTCAAGCACCTGGTATTACCCCTCTGGATTTGTGCGTATCAGTACAATGGCAAGACCTATCAATTCCTGATTAACGGCCAGACGGGTAGTATTTCGGGGAATCGGCCCGTTTCCGTCTGGAAGGTGTTACTGGCCGTATTAGCGTTTATTGGACTAGTTATTCTCTTTTCAGTTCTGGGCGGTAGATAGCGTTACGGAACATAGGAGTATTGAAGTGATGGAAAATGTTGTTGAATCGGTTGTAAAACATTGAATATTAATCTAACAACTAAAAATCAACAACTAAAACAACCTAATTGCCATTACCTAACCAGCAGGTATTTATGAATTCTATTATTTCTATTCAGCAGCTCAGCAACACGTATCCCGGTGGGCAACAGGTTTTGAAAGGCATTAACCTCGAAGTAAAAGCGGGGGAAATTATTGGTTACATTGGTCCGAATGGGGCGGGTAAGTCTACCACCATTAAAATTCTGCTGGGCATGATCTCCCATTTTTCGGGCGAGGTGCAGGTACTGGGACGGAACATTCGGACGGATGCTCTGGACATCAAACGAAGCGTAGGGTATGTGCCTGAAAATGCGGCTCTTTACGAAGTGCTAACGCCTCTGGAATATCTGACGTTCATTGGTCGCCTTTACGGTATGGACGATGCGGTCATTGAACGAAAAGCAGAAGATTTACTACAACTGGTGGGCTTATCCAGTCAGATGAATCAGCGGATGAATACGTTTTCCAAAGGAATGAAGCAAAAAGTATTATTGATCTCCGGCCTGATTCATAACCCGGAAATCATATTTCTGGATGAACCCCTGTCAGGTCTGGATGCAAACGCGGTTATTCTGGTGAAGGAGATATTGGCTCAGTTACGTTCTGCCGGCAAAACCATTTTTTATTCTTCCCATATCATGGATGTGGTAGAGAAAATTTCCGACCGCATCGTCATCATTAATCAGGGACAGGTAATTGCCAACGGAACCTTTGAAGAGCTAAAGGAACAGGCTCATTCGGGTTCACTTGAGCGGATTTTTCAGGGGCTTACGGGCGATGATACCACCCAGAGCAAAGCATCCGATTTCTTACAGGCACTTCAATAACGCTCTTCATGACCGGCTATCTTCTTTCGTTTCTCGACTACTTCCAACGCTTGTTTCGCTGGCTTGGCGTCGATTATTTCATGATGCGGAATATTGTTGAAGTAAAACTGATGATGGACAATCGTCGGAATTACGCAACGCTGGGCAAAAATTATCAGTCTGGCGATTCTAACAATCGGCTTTTAATGGTGTATGGATTGAATGCCCTGCTGGGTGGAATTATGTCCATCTTTGCGTTTATCATTCCGTCTGTTTTACTAACGACAACGATCCTGCTGGGTTACGTTATTGCCTGGGTAGCCCTAAATCTGATTTCCGATTACTCCGAATTATTACTTGATTCAACCGACAATACGATCCTCCTGCCACGCCCCGTTAGCGACCGAACCATTTGGATGGCCCGGCTGGTGCATTTGCTCCTGTACCTTACCTTACTGGCTTTGAGTATAGTGCTCGTGCCAACGCTGGTCATGGCCTTTAAGCTGGGGCTGGGTTATGCTCCTGTATTTTTGTTGCTGGCCTTACAGGCAACGCTCATGGCCGTTTTTCTGACCACCTTATTGTACATGCTGGTGGTTCGTTTTTCCAGTGAAGAGCGGGTAAAAGACATGATTAGTTACGTCCAGATTGGCATGTCTCTATTGTTTACGGTGGGGTACCAGATTCTTCCCCGGCTGATTCCCTATCAGGAATTAGCGACGTTCAGGATCAGATTCAAACCTGGCATTACCTCGTGCCAGCGGCCTGGCTGGGAGGTATGATGGATATGCTGGTCAATCAGAGATACGATTCGGGGCATCTGATTTTGACCTTTCTGGCAGTGGCGGTTCCGCCTTTATTACTGGTGGTCAATACTCGCTATCTGGCTCCTTACTTTACTCAAAAACTGGCCGTCATGGGTTCAGCGGATGCGGGCGTACCCGCCGCTGGGACGAATCAAAAATCGTCGGGATTGGCCGCTCGGCTGGCCGACTGGGTTACTTCGAGCAAAGCGGAAAAAGCCGTATTTGAGATGAGCTGGAAGCTTACTTCACGCGACCGCCGCTATAAAATGCGAACCTATCCGGCTTTTGGGGCTTTGGTACCCTTACTTTTTGTGTTTGTACAACCGCTTTTAAAGGAAAAAACCTCGTTAAGTACCCTTCAGAGTGGCTCTACTTATCTGGTCGGTATCTATCTCTTACAGATTATTGCGGGAAGTTTTTACGATAATAGCTATCAGTCGGATGATTACCGAGCTTCCTGGCTCTACTCAGCTATGCCACTCGATAAACCCGGAGAGGCCATCATTGGAAACTTTAAAGCTACGTTTCTGAAATTTTTTACTCCTTTTTATCTGTTGATTGCTGTTTTCCTATTTTCGGTCTGGGGTTGGAAAATCACGGATGATTTGCTGGCTGGGTATTTCTTTGCGCCTTCATTACCAGTACGGATGTCTGGTTTCGGCAATCGGGATGGCAGATGCCTTTTTCGCAGGAACCCAAAGTAAAAGGCGGGAAATCCACCCTGATGATCGTTATGATGCTCCTTGGGCTTCCGCTTTTTGGGATGATCCATTACGGAGCTACGCATGTCCCGGGCGGTGGCATGTTCATGGCAATCCTGTACGGAGGACTGGCCTGGGCCACGTTGAAAAGTTATCGGCAACTAAACTGGACACAATTTGAGTAATTTCTGCATTTTTGCAGGATGAATACACTTTTTCAGGCTTCCCATCTTCATAAATCCATTGAAGAACATTCGATTATTACTGATTTTTCACTGGAGTTACCGGCGGGAGAAATTTTTGCTCTGGTAGGCGAAAGTGGGGCTGGAAAAAGTACGCTTCTCAACATGCTGGCTTGCCTTACCCCAGCCGATCAGGGAGAAATCTGGCTCGAAGGCAAAGAAATTTCTTCTTCGGCTCGTTACCTCATTCCCGGTCACGCGGACATTAAGCTGGTTCCCCAGGAATACCGCTTGTTACCCAACCATACCATTCGCGAGAACATTGCCTACGCCTTACGGGAATACACAAAGGAGTATCAAATCTACCGCATTGATCAACTCTTGCAATTAACTGGACTTGAGGGGGTGCAGCATAAGCTACCCCGCGAGGTTTCGGGTGGCGAAAAGCAGCGAACGGCCATCGCCCGGGCTATCGCCGATGAACCCAAAGTCTTGTTGTTAGACGAGCCGTTTTCAAATCTGGATACGCTGAATCGTCAGAAACTGAAAGGAGAACTCCGCCGGATTATCCGTGAAACCGACATCGCCTGCCTGTTTGTTACCCATGATTTACTCGATGCCTTAACCGTAGCCGAACGAATAGGGGTAATGCGATACGGAAAGTTAGAGCAGATGGGTTCACCAAAAGAGTTGCTGAACCAGCCTGATACGGATTACGTCAAAGCTTTTATTTCCAGTGGACTAAGCATTCTTCAGGAAGTCAAAGAACGGCTGGAGTTATAAGGTAAAATAGGCCGAAGCTTTCACCGCAAAACGATTAATAGGTATGCCATCGATGGTGCGGGGCTGGGAAATATAGGTTAATCGGTGAAGGGCTTCAATTCGGAAAAACTTCAAGATGTTATCAATCCCATAGCCAATTTCTACGTAAGGTTTACTCGGATTGAGCGAGCCAAAACCGGGAATGGCATTCCCCTGTAAGTCATAGTCGGGAATAATATCCTGATTGGATTGGCGGGCTCCGCCGTATAACACATTCACGTTGAGTAAGGTCCGCCACTTGAGTTTCTTGATGGCCGGAATTCGGTTGAATAATAAACCTTCAAAATTGTGCTCGTACTTCAGCGAAGCATAACGGTCGGACAGAAATTCGTAGTAATTCATCATGTTAAACGCATTTCCGACGTAAAACAAGGACTGATTTCCCAGGTGAGGAAAGAGCAGAGGGTAGGGAAGGGTAGAAGGCGTGTAACCCGCCGAAAGGGTGTAATAACTGCGACCCAGAATGCCCAGCCGGAAGTTATCGGCCATGGAAAGGGTGAAGCGGTGATAATTAAAATCGCCCCCTAACGTATTCTGCAAACCCAGCGAATAACGCAGCGTGTAAATGGGAGACTGAGCCGTTCCGAGGCTAATCCGATCATTGTCGTTGTAAATGAAAAGTTCGTTTTTCGCGATCCGTAACTCCGTGATTAACTCCGTGTTATGATACGTTCGGGATTGGCCCGAGGGTTCATTTTCAGTAATATAGGCGAAATTATATAAAGGCTCGAAACTTCGCTGCCGAATCCCGATCATGGGTGTCAGGCCTTTGATAATCTCTCCCCGGATGTAAGCCATGTGTTCGCGTTGATAATACCCTCTACGGTAGCGGCCAAAGCGGGAGTAAGCCGCGAAAAGACTGTTATTCCCTACGGCTTCCGAGGTTAAGCCAATCTGTTCGAGATCATAACTTGTTCGGGCCCCAATTTCAGCCCAGGGCTTTCGACTAAGGATATACTTGGCGTTCGCTCCATACTTCATGACTCCGTCTTTAAATCCGTAAGCCAGATAACCATCCATCACCCAAACCTTGCTAAACTCAGCATTGGTGCGAAAACCCGCCCGCAAACGTAAACCTTCGATGGTATTATAAGCTCCGGCACTTAAAAAGGGCCCCACTTCAATACCCGGATACACCCGTTGATATCCATTCGCAATGATGGTCAGAACTTGCGTATAGGAACGGACAATGGGAATGTTTTTTACTGAATCAATGAGCGAGTAAGCCGTTTTTTCATCCTCCGTTAAGGATCTGGACGGGCTTCCTGCCAGTAGGTATCTTTTGAATCCCGGTAGTGATCAGCCAGCTCGATGGCTGGGTTGTAAAAGGTTACTTCCCGGGCCTGGTTGATCTTAAAATTTCGATTGGAAACGAAGAATTTAGCTAGAAAACCTACGGAGTTTTTCGTGAATTCTTTCACATCAATCAGTACCCGCGTTTGTTGCGGTAACCAGGCTTTTTCGTGGCTCACCGAATCAGTAATCGGAGCCAGTTGCTGCTGAATTTTGATGCTTTCTACGTAATTAATATTCGCATCACCAGAGATTTGTAAATCAACCTGACGAAGAGCATAACTTGCGGTGTCAATCCATATTTTACCCGTAAAGGCCAGGTCCTGAGCTCTCTTGGGCGTTACTTCAATTTCAAAACAGGGAGCGGAATCAATCTGAATGGTATCGCTCAGAAAGTAATCATAACTACCTTTCCAGCCATCAGCAATGGGAGAAATGAACTCTTTTCGAAGAATTAAAAGCCAGTTTTCGTAAAAATTATACTGCTGAAACGCACTGCCTATAAACTGGGAAAACGTACTGCCGTCGGTAATCCCTACACCCGTAATTTTCGTTTTACGGATCCGTTCTTTCGTTAATTCTGGATTGCGTCGATGGTATAAATCCGAAATACTCTCTGAAAGAAATACCGGAATAATGGGCTTGCCGTCTTCTCCCGCAATTTTCTGTAGTTTATCCAGCGGCCCCGTAATTTTTCGTCCAATGACCCCTTTTTTGAATTGCTCTGAAATCTTGTTGACGTCAAATTCATTTTTAACGTAACTCTCGTATTCATAGGCTTTTAAACGGCCCCAGTCATGAGCAGATTTGGCCGCAACTGTTTTTCTGATGATTCGAAAAGCGGGGTTTTCGCCTTTCGCAAAAATCCGTACTTCCCGAAGTTGGGAAGAGCCCGCCTGCAACTGAAAATCAATGATTTGTTCGGAAAGATGGGGCTGAATGGCTTTGACCGCTCGCTGGTAACCGATGTAACTAACAAAAATGGAATCGCTTAACTGACGGGCGTTGAAGGCATAATTGCCGTCAAAATCGGTATTAGCACCGGCCCCGCCGCCTTTGAGGCCAACGGCGGCAAAGGGAATAGGATCGCCCGTAACGGCGTCAGTGATTTTTCCTTTGATAATATGTTGAGCGTGCGTAATGCCGATGCCCAAGCTTAACAAAACAGCCAGGAGCCATTTATTCATAAACGTATCGATAAACTGATCAAGCCTTCAATTGGGAACTTTGGGGAAGGATATTAATGAAACGATAAAATACAAATACAGTTTCAATCAGTTTTGATTAATCTACGTTTGGTCCTGCTTAAGTACAAAATACGGCTTTTTCTGCGACGACTCAGGAGAGATGCATGGGTAAGGCTTTCAAAGCGAAGTTTTGCTGACGAAGGTATTCCAGCGTTTTAGGCAGAGCATAACTCATGTTTCGCCAGGCTTTGATGCTGTCGTGAAAGACGACAATACTCCCTGATTCACAGGCTTTAATGGTTCCCTGATAGACCTGTTCGGGCGAAAGATCGGGGTTGTAGTCGCCCGTCAGTACATCCCACATAATAAGCGTATGATCGTTCACGAGCTGAGCCGCCTGTCGCTTTCGTATGCGGCCATACGGCGGGCGAAACAGTCGGGTAGGGGGCAATAATTCCTGACATTGGGCCACGTTTTCATAATAAGCCTGATCCTCGGTTTTCCAGCCTTTCAGATGATTGAACGTGTGGTTTCCAACCGAGTGCCCCTGATCGATGATTTGCTTAAAAACATGCGGATGTTTTCGAATATTATCACCAATGCAGAAGAACGTAGCCTGAGCCTCAAATTGTTGCAATTGTTCCAGCACAAACTCGGTTA
This sequence comes from Siphonobacter sp. SORGH_AS_0500, assembly GCF_002838835.1. GTDB lineage: Bacteria > Bacteroidota > Bacteroidia > Cytophagales > Spirosomataceae > Siphonobacter. The sequence continues at coordinate 360,077 of NZ_NHPP01000001.1, read as the reverse complement.
CTTCGGGAATAGGGCCGTCGTCGAAGGTGAGATAAATGGTAGGCTCAACCGATGGAATTCGCCAGATCATTTCCGGATAAATCAATCGTAATAGAGCAAAGGATTTATGAAGAAAGAAAGCCATTATTTATGGGGGTTAGGAGTGACAATAAGTTCTTGTAATTAGTTAATAGTATTGTAGTTCGGTAGCTCAAAAATGAATGAAAATATATTAACTATTAACTAACAACTATTAACCGCAGCGGCGGCCGCTAACAACTGTATTCATTGAAGTTTTCTTCCTTTCCATTCGTATCCTTTACCCTGAGCCGCTAATCCAAAAAAACAGACATAAAAAGGATAGATGAGCTGTACTAAAGGAATCAATAAAATACTTTTTTCCTGACCTAAAAATCGTAATACAAGCGAAAGGAATATAAATTCACTGGAGAATTTAAGCAAAGCCATAGAGGCTAATACGAGTCCTGATAGTTGATTAAAGCTGAATAATAAAACCCCGGCGATACAGCTAACATTTGCCAAGAATACGAAAATAGCTAAAGCCGATACTTTCCAGTCCTGGTAGTGCTTCCACTTGCTGGCCCAACGGCGACGCTGTTGGTAAAAAGAACGAAAATTCTGATGAGCTTCGGTTGTGACCAGAGCTTCAGTACTTTTAACAAAACGAACTTCTCCCGGAAACCGGGCAGCGACTTTGTGCATCAAAAACTCATCGTCACCCGAAGCCAGATTTTCGTTACCAGAAAAACCACCAACGGCCTGAAATGTTGCTTTACTGTACGATAAATTAGCTCCATTGCACATATTGGGCCGTTCCCAGAACATAGCCACAGCGGCAGAACCAATCAAACTGGCAAATTCGACAATCTGAATTCGACTGCTTGCATTCCCTTCATCGTGAAACGTAACGGGGCCGGAAATGAGCCGGGCCTGAGTTTGTTGCTGGAAAGACGCAATAGCCGCCAGCCAATGTTTGCCTACCCGGCAATCGCCATCCGTGGTGACAATCCACTCGTGTTTACTTTGATGTAAAGCCTGTGAAATGGCTCTTTTTTTAGGAGAAGAATGAGGCTCGTTCGTAAGCGTAAGAAGCTTTAACGCGTAGGTGCATTCCTTACTGAAATGAGAAACCAATTCAGCGGTTCGATCACTTGAATTATCATTAGCCACCAGCACTTCAAATTGCTCGTGATCGAAGCTTTGATTTTCCAGATCCTTTAATAATAGTAAAATATTTTTCTCTTCGTTTCGAACGGGAATGATCACACTGATTCGTAACGGATTGGGTTTATTTTGAATAAAAAAGTTGGGCATTGCTAGCCAGCCTTTAATTAAGGCTAAACTAAATAAAAACCAGACAAATGGCCCAATCAGAATAATGATTTCAAGTATACTCATAATCGGTTTTCTTCCCGTTTCAAATACCTTAACTGAGTAACAAATAAAATGCCTACCAAAACGGGTAATACGATATTAATAACCCAGATCGTTAAGGAAGCGGAGGTAACTAAAGCCGGATTTACCTGATAAAAACTGAAGAAATAAAGGGTACTGAACGTCCGAATGCCCAGATCACTTAGAAAACTAAAAGCCGGAATCACACTTTTCGTGAGAAACAATAACCAGACCACTGTTAGCTGATCAAGCAAGGGAAGCGAAACCCCGAAACCGTGAAGCACCAGCAGGAATTGGACGCTATAGGTGAAAAATCGAAAGCCTGACAGAGCAGTTACCTGCGAAACATCCGCCGTTGAATAGGTTTCCAATACCCGGAAAAAACGGGCGGAGTTGGCCAGCCATTTGATTCGCTCCAGCGTGGGGGCCGCCCGGTCTTTAAGGCTTAATAAATAAAGCGTAGCTAAGTTGCTGATCCACAATAAAACAAGAGCAATCCAATGGCCGATACCGGGCGACTGAGGCATTCGATACAGGAAATAACTGTACGCCAGCGTTCCGGTAAAGAGGGTAACCAGAAATTGTACGGTGCTCCCTAGTAGAAAGGCTCCAATGCTATTGAGCCGGTTTTGGGCTTGTAGAAAACCCATTTTCCCCGTCAGGTCGCCTACGTTGGCCTGCGTTACAAAGCCGAGCGACTGCCCAGCCAGTACGCCACGCAGGGCCGTATAAAAAGAGATAGATTCCAGTTTTCGAGCCAGCACCTGCCATTTCCGAGCTTCAATGGACCAGTTGAGTCCGGTCAGGAGTATGGTCAAGGGTAACCATCCGCTGTTTTGCTGCGACCAGGCGGCCTGAATGTACTGCCAGACTTCGCCCAGGTCCTGTTGTTTACTCTGAAGCGTTCGAATGACGAAAGCAATGATGAGCAGCGGAACTACCCAGCGGAGGAGAAAGATAACAATTCGGCGGAAAGCCGGGTAAATGGAGTTATTTTGCATACAAATGCGACAACGAAAGCTTCAGGCTTCTCGTTTGTCACTGCAAAGCTATGTCAGAAAAGATTATTTTAGGTGTTGACCCGGGTACAAGGTTCATGGGGTACGGATTGATTTTGGTGGAAAAGGGACAGGTAACCCTGTTGCAATACGGGGTCATTAACCTCACAAAATATGACAATCATGAATTAAAGTTAGGCAAGATTTTTGAGCGAATCACAGGGCTGATTGATGAGTTTTCACCAGATGAGATGGCTTTGGAAGCTCCTTTTTTTGGGAAAAACGTACAATCCATGCTCAAGCTAGGTCGAGCACAGGGGGTAGCGATGGCGGCAGCCCTCGCCCGACAAATCCCCATTGTCGAATATTCTCCCAAGACGGTCAAGCAATCTGTAACGGGTAATGGAAATGCTTCCAAAGAACAGGTTTCCTATATGCTTGAAAGTATACTGAAAACCAGGCTCGAAGGCGAAAGACTGGATGCCACCGATGCATTAGGAGTAGCCATTTGTCACCATTTTCATGAGAACTCAGTAACGACTCCGAAGGGTAAAAAAGCGTTGGGAATTAAGCAGGCTAAAAAAGGTAGCTGGAGTGCATTTTTAGCAGAAAATCAGGACCGCATCAAAGGTTAAAAACGTATGATTTAGTAACCAGAGGAAGCCTGAGCTACGTAGCTCAGGCTTCCTCTTTTTGTACATATTGTTCATAAGTACTTAAAATATTGATAAGTTTGTATCTGATGATTAGTACTGACATTATTTTAATCTATTTTTAAAATAATAATAGGTAAAAAGTACTAATTTATAATTGCCTACCTGAATTATGGAGAATAAAATTAAGCAAATTGCCCTACGCAGATTTATCTGGGTAGTCATTCTAGTATTATTGTCATTAGTATGTGTTTTTATTGGCTTTACTAGTAAATCGAAGTCTTCAGCAATCAAGAAAAATATTACGGTTTTAAAGGATGAACAAAGCGATTACCAGAAAATAGATACTTGCATATCCCTATTATATGTAGCTGAAAATAATAGCCGATTATATACAGTAACTTCTGATACTACCTATTTATACAAGTTTCGGCAACAGCTGGAAATGATCTCATCCATTATCGATGTTATTCAGAGCGAAAATGAGAAAAGAATGCCTCTGATGCATGAAGATATGAATGAATTGATTGCGGAAAAGAAGAGAAAAAACAATCAGTTTTCGTACCTGAATCAATTAGCAGATAGCTTATGGGTGCTTTCTGCTAAAAATATGGATACCTCACTGGTTGAATTAAATTATCACCCAGCAATGAAGACCATTCATACCATTGAGAAAATAAAAAATATAGACACTGTTCATGTAATTCAAAAAAGAAAAAATAAGAAACTTTGGAGACGCATTGCGGATGCGATATCGAATAAAAATGATTTTGAAAATCAAACGAATATTAATTCAACGGCCTCATCTAAAGTAGAAAAATCGGCTCAGGCTTCAGACCTAGCTCATAGAAATACTATTAAAGCATTGAATGATTATTATAAAAAACTGCTGACTAATAAACAGAAACTTAACCGTACCGAACGTGAAATTCTTTCCCTTAATGAAGCCATATTTGCTGAATTCCAGAAAGCATTGAGTCAGCTAAAGAAAGACGAGATTAAAGAACAAGAGAGGTATAGAGATCGATTACTCACGGGAACCATGCATACTATTGAAGAACTGGATGATCTATCGGTTATTAGCATGGGTATTGTTTTTATTTTAGCAGTAGTTATCCTTTTCAATATATGGAAATTATATAAAAACGATTTGGCCCTCTTGCACTACAGTAATCAGGCCGTGGCATATGCGAGAATGAAAGGCGTGTTTCTGGCTACGATGAGTCATGAAATCAGGACCCCACTTAACTCTATCATTGGCTTCTCGGAACAGATGAATAGGGAGTTACTGCCTGATAGCCAGAGGGATAATCTGAATGCCATTCGTTCCTCATCAAGGTTGTTACTTGAAATTGTGAACGATGTTCTTGATTTTTCAAAGCTAGAAGAGGGTAAAATAGACTTATGCCATAAGCCCTTCCAACCAGCTGCTATCATGAAAGAAATGATGGATATGGTTGGCGTTCAAGCTCAAAACAAGCAGATTAGCCTCTCTTTGACTATCAATTTTGATAAGTCTGTTACCCTATCAGGCGATGCTTTCAGAATGAAACAGGTTATGATGAATCTGTTAAGTAATGCCATAAAATTTACCCCTGAGAAGGGCAAGGTTGAGTTTAAGTCAACACTTCTGGAAGCCACAACTGGTAAAATAGTCTGGTCTTTTGAAGTGAAAGATTCTGGGATTGGTATTTCCCAGGAAAATCAAAAAATAATCTTTAACGATTTTCAACAAATTGACCGGGAAGATCACGTAAATGCAATTGCTGGAACGGGTTTAGGTCTGGCTATTTGTAAAAGAATTGTTGAATTAGCAGGTGGATCTATTCTGGTGGAAAGTACCATAAATGTAGGTTCTACATTCAAAGTCTCGATTCCATCTGTACTAATAGAGCATTCGGTTTCTACGTTTACTGAGTCATCAGCCCAGGAGATTAGTGCAATTCTGGAGGGGAAAAATATATTAGTTGTTGATGATAATAAAATGAATTTGCTACTAATAAATAAAATATTCAAAAAACATCATCTAGTAGTAACAGAAGCTTCTAACGGACAGGAAGCCCTTGACTTGCATCTCAAAAATCATTTTGACTTAATTATTACCGACATTCAGATGCCCATAATGAATGGGTTAGAAATGGCAAAGAAAATTAAAGATAATTCAGATAAGTCCATTTCAAACGTGCGAATCGTAGCCTTTACGGGGACATCAATTCCAGAGCATCAGCAGGAATTACTGGATGCTGGAATTGATGATTCGTTAATGAAACCCTTCGTCGAAAATGATTTAAAACAGCTATTAATACGGATGTTTGGTGTCAATTAAAAAGACTGGGTAAGGTAATCAGAGTGAATGAGGTTCATCTGTTCATCAAAGTGATAAAAACGCGGGGCTCCCGTAGGAATATTTACCTCAGAAATAGCTGTTTCGCTGATCGATTCCAACGCCATGACAAGTGACCGGAGGCTGTTTCCATGAGCGACAACCAGGACGTTATTGCCCACTTTCAAATGAGGTACAATCGACTCATTGTAGTAGGCCATAACGCGTTTCTGAGTCATTTGCAGGCTTTCTCCGTGAGGCGGAGCCACGTCATAACTTCTTCTCCAGAGAGCGACTTGTTCAATGCCATATTTCTCAGCAATGTCTGTTTTATTTAGGCCTTGTAAATCACCATAGTTACGCTCATTTAAAGCCGCATTTTTCTCTATTGGAATCTGCGTTTCATTGATCTCTTTTAAGATGATGGAAAGCGTTTCCTGGGCTCGTTTGAGCTCAGAAGTAAATGCTATGTCAAACGTTATGGTCTTTAACTTTTTGGCGGTTAGTAAGGCTTCATCGCGACCATGATCCGTCAATTCAACGTCTACATCGCCCGTAAATTTGTTTTCCAGATTCCACTGGGACTGTCCATGTCTGACCAGGACTAAAATTCTATTATGCATGTTAACTTTATCAAAAATTGAACGGTTACCTGAACTTTGAATGATCTAAACTATAAATCCATTCTCATTGAACTTTGTTAGGAGATATAGAAATTTCATCTTATTTATAGTTTAACTAAACTGAAAGTATCTATTGTATTTGTATGAATTTATAAACTTTTTAATTCTTTTGCGAGTATTATAGAGTACTTTGCTTATCCCAATTTTCTAGAAATTTATGCAGTTAAGCTTGCTGATTTTTACATACCTACTGGTGATTTTCTCGCTTATTCCACTGATTCGTCATGATTACTGGACGTTTCGGGTTTTTGAATATCCCAGAAATCAGAAATTTTTGCTGTGTTTAATCCTCCTGGTTCTCTGGGCCTGGGTAGGCGATCCTTCCGATACCCTTACGCTGGTCACTATTGGAGTGCTGATTTTGAATATGGTTTATTTATTCTATCAGCTTTATCCGTACACGTTTCTTTCGCCCAAACAGCTCATGGATTGTGCGGATTGTACGCCCGATCGGAATATTAGTCTGCTGATTTCCAATGTTTATCAATACAATCGGGAGTCGGCAAAGTTGTTACAGCACATAAGTCGGCTCAAGCCAGATGTAGTATTATTGGCCGAAACAGATCAATGGTGGGCAGATCAGATGACGCCCATTCATCAGCACTATCCGAACCGCGTTCTCCAACCGATTGATAATACGTATGGAATGCTACTGTATTCGAAACTGAAGTTATCGGATGCCTCCGTTAAGTTTTTAGTAGAAGAGGGTATTCCTTCCATTCACGCCAAGGTTACCCTGCCTTCTAACGAGCAGATTCAGCTTTATTGCCTGCATCCAACACCGCCAGTGCCGCAGGAAAATCCACGCTCGACCGAGCGGGATAAAGAGTTATTGATGGTAGGAAAAGAAGCTAAAAAATCAAAAATCCCGGTGATTGTGGCGGGAGATATGAACGATGTAGCCTGGAGTTATACCACAGAATTATTCCTGAAAACCAGCGGCTTACTTGATCCGCGGCGGGGCAGAGGTTTTTATAGTACGTTTCACGCTAAAATTCCGATTCTGAGATTCCCTCTTGATCATATTTTCTGCTCGTCTGATTTCAAGCTACTGGAAATGCAACGACTGAAAAGTATTAATTCCGACCATTTCCCGATGTACGTTAAACTGACGTATGACCCACAGGCTGAGGCTTTACAGAAGGATAACGAATTAACACTGGATGCCGAAGATCGGGAGGTAGTTGAAGAAAAAATTCAAGCAGATACGGATTCAGATGGTAGTGCAAAGCCAGAAAAAAATCCCATCGGGACGTAATAGACAAGAGCCGTTGATCTTCTCAACGCTCTTGTCTATTTTAACCAATCAGTTCCCAGGCTGCGGCAACGGAGTCAACGGGTAGCTGACAGGCTCGATTGTAACAGACGTAAATCATCGTTCGTCCATCCGAGCCCCGATGCCGAAGCAAGGGTAAGTTGCTGGAAGTAATTGTCCCGGTGATGACTTTATTAGGTACATACTTGGCTTCCAGTTTTTGACGAAAAGCTTCTATTTCGGGCCCAACAATGGCAATTTCTACCGTTGGCGTAGATCGGTAAGCTGCTAAACTGGCCCAGTGCGAAAGATAATCTGCGTTGGTTAGTAGCAGAGGCTTCACTTTTTGCAGCATCTGGCTGGAACGCTCGCCCAAATCCGGTCGATCCAGTAGTAGGCTAAGGCGATATAAAACCGTCGCCATGATCGCATTCGACGAAGGAATGACGTTATCAAACAGCTCCTTTTTTCGGGCAATCAGTTCGTTGGAGTAGGAGGCGTCGGTAAAGAAATACAAACCGTCGTTTTCATCCCAGAAATGCTCCCCGGCGTAATCTGCCAGTTGCTCGGCAAGTTGTAACCAGCTTTCGTCAAACGTAGCCTGATACAAGCTGATCAATGCCTCAGAAACGGCTGCGTAATCTTCCAGAAACCCAGCAATTTTGGCCTGACCGTCTTTGTAGGAATGGTACAACAGGCCGTCTTTGATGAGACGATCCTTAATGAAATGAGCATTAGCTAAAGCCAGCTTCAGAAAAGATTCATCGGCGAAGACGCGGTAAGCATCAACCAGCCCCTTCAACATCAGGCCATTCCAAGAGGTTAGGATTTTATCGTCCAGACCGGGATGAATGCGTTCTTCGCGGTATTGAAGGAGTTTATCAAATTGCGGTTGAAGCTGATCGGAGAGTAACTCCTGCTCCATTTCAAAAGACTCCAGCGTTCGCTGCGGGAACAGAATGTTTTTACCCGTAGCGTGACCCGTGGCTTCTTCATGGTAATTACCTTCTTCCGTGACCTGAAAATACCCACTAACCAGGTCACCCCAAACGGGACCCAGAATGGAATCTATTTCTGCTTTCGTCCAGGTGTAATATTTTCCTTCTTCACCCTCGCTGTCTGCGTCCAGAGCTGAATAAAAACCGCCTTCCGGGTGCGTCATTTCGCGAGTTAACCAGGCGACGGTTTGGGTAACTACCCGTTTGTAAAGAGGCTCCTTCGTAACCAGCCAAGCTTCCGAGTAAAGGCTCAATAACTGGGCATTATCGTAAAGCATTTTTTCGAAGTGAGGGAGAAACCACTCTCCGTCGGTTGAATACCGGGCAAAGCCACCGCCAATCTGGTCATAAAGGCCGCCAAGGGCCATTCCATTAAGCGTGGTTTTAATGGCCTGAAGCGTATCGCTATCGTACGTTTGCTGATAGTAACGCAGAGCAAACAGCCAGATCGAGGGCATGGGGAATTTAGGTGCTCCGTTAGTGCCCCCTCGCTCGGTATCAAACGAAGCTGCCAGCTTATCGTAAACCGCTTTGAGTTCTTCGGAAGAAATAGTCACGCTAGAATCTTCGACTAAGGGTAAGCCATATTTCTCGGATTCTGTGTAATGCATATTGGTCGTAAACCCTTCGGCAGATTGCTGAAGGGCAGACCGCTGATTCTGAAAAGCTTCCGCAATCTGACTGCAAATCCCCATCCAGTTTCGGGCAGGAAAATAGGTGCCCCCGTAAAACGGTTTGGCATCAGGCATGAGGAAGACATTCAGAGGCCAACCGCCACGAACACCCATGGCCTGCACGGCATCCATATAAATCGCATCCACGTCGGGACGTTCTTCCCGGTCCACTTTTACACAAACGAAATGCTCGTTCATGAGTCGGGCAACGGCCTCGTTTTCAAACGACTCGCGTTCCATAACGTGGCACCAGTGACAAGCCGAATACCCAATGGAAACGATCAAAGGTTTATCTTCTTCGCGAGCTTTTTTCAAAGCTTCTTCTCCCCAGGGATGCCAGTCTACTGGATTATGAGCGTGTTGGCGTAAATAAGGCGAGCTTTCATGGATGAGGCGATTCATTGAATGATCAGTTATCTATTTGCGGTTTTCAGTTTCGCAAAAGAGTGAATGGATAAGTTATAGGAAGAAGCCTGAGCGTTGGAATAGGAACCTCAGCGGGTTTGACATCCATCGCCTCAGTTATTAAGCCAAGGAATATGAATTTACTTGTTGTTAGGAATCAGGACAGAAGGGGCATCTCTACTTTCGAATTAAAACCCGTTTCGTTACGGACTTACTTCCATCCCCAACCTTCACTAAATACATGCCAGGAGCGAGGTTATGCGTGTGAAGAGAAACGGGGTTATTACCCGTTTTAGCCGTTATCGTCTGCTGATGAACGATCTGCCCGGTTACGGAGAAAAGCTGAAGAGTTACATCCCGATTTTCGGAAGTAAAGACATCAATCGTCAGGCTGGCCGAAGCGGGATTGGGGTAAGTCTTGATGTCGAGTACATGCAAAGCGGACTCGGGTAAATCAAACGCACAAAGCATAATTTCCCGTCCCCGAAGGGTAATTTCCTGTTGCCAGTTGCCATACCGAAGCGTCATCGGTGTGCTGGCGTTTTCGGCGGCAAAAGGGTTATGAGCTGCTACCAGAATCTGATTTCCTTTTACTACGCCACGCCAGATAGCATCCTGGTCGGCAAAATGATCGCGGGCCGATTTGGGCACATAAAGCAAACCGCCATTGAAAAAATCCTTGAACTGGGAAAGTCGGTATAAGCCCTGCGTAAAGTACTCATAATTAGCCAGGTTTTCATTCGTTCCAGTGTTACCCGGACTTTCCCATAACCATAAACCTTTTGCTCCTGAAAAGAAGGGAAAAATAGCTGTAGCCTCCGCCATCCAGGTCTGAATGGGCTTATTAATATTCGTACTCGTGTAACGTAACCAGACAATTGGTACGACGTCTTTGGAACTCCAGGCTTTGTTGGCTTCTACCTGAAAAAGTAAGTAGGCCAGGTAGTTACCCGCGTAAGGATTGGGGTAGTCGTAGATGTAATAAGCCGAAGGAAGCAGGAAATCCTGCCGATTGTAAAACGAACCCCCAACGGTATTGGTGACTGAATCTTTCGTAAGAAAATGAACTCGTTCGGGATTGGTAACCCAGTCCTGCCAGGAGTTGCCGTCAATATTCAGGAAGGTATTTCGAATGGGTGAATCCGAATAAGAAGTCAGGCGGGTGCTGGCGGGTAAGCCATTCTCCCGCATGTACTGGAAGGGAGCCGCGTACAGATTCTGCATATCCCGATGGTAACGAATCAGAAAAGCTTCGTCGCTCAACTGGGTATAAACGGCAGGAACCAGATTCCGGCGTTTCAAACTCAGAATACTATCATTGGTATTGTAGTGACGTTCGATGTCGGCCATGAGAATGTCTACGTCTGGCATGGCTTTCCCGTGAGAATCACTGAATAAGTTAGCAAACGAACGCATTTCATTGGCCCATTTGCTACGGTAGGTGCTCAGATTATTACCCCAGGGTGAACGAATGACATCCCAGGGCTGGTTAATGCCGGTGGCAGTGCCATACCAGAGAATAGCCCGATTGGCCCGGGGGAGACTACCGTCGTACTCGTTAAAATTAGCCAGGTGAGAAAAGCCTTTTCTGAGTGGCGTTTGTTGGGAATCGTTCAGACGAGGGCCGCTGTAAACGATGGTGAAGGGTAAGGTAAAGTCTGGAAATTTTTGCCAGTTAATCACCCCGTTGGCCGTCGAAGCCTGAAAAGAGGGCGTCTCGCAGGTTTGTGAGAAACCCCCAAAGGGAGTCAATAGCCCAAGAATCGCTACCACTAGCGTCTGAATGCGGAGTAGGGAAGAAGGTAATACGTTCAAATCGATAGTTTTCATGTCTGGAATTCAATTGAACAAAATAAAGCCGATTTTTGCAGATCGGAAAGGCAATCCCTACTTTTGAATAGACGTTTGAAGCGATAGACATCGGTCTTTCCAACTTAATAGCATGACAAAAAAACTGATCTTCGGCCTTTTTAGCCTGATTTTATTGAGCTTTACTTCCTGCAAAAAGGACCCGGAACCAACCACGAAAGCGGATATTATTGTTAACAAGCCCTGGAAACTCACTCGGGTGACGGACACCAATGGTACCACGATCGTGGAGTCTCGTTTAGGAGTGGCTACTCAGGCCATCTTCGGCATGACCATCGAATTCCTAAGCAATAACCGTGTCCGGGCAGTCGATCTGAAAAGTGGTCAGGTCCTGAATGGCGGTACCTGGTACTTGAAAGATGACGATACGAATATGTCCATCGAAGTAGTGGGCTTTACGGGAAATTTCAAGGTCATTCAGTTAACGACCACTGCTTTAATTCTCCAGCAGTCAAACGTTCCAGTGGATGGAAAACAGCAGGCGGCTAATCTGGAGTTTGGGCATGAATAACCAGCATGCGTGAATACAGCCAGTACATTACTACTAATGAAAAGCCAGGGGTGAAGCCTTTGGCTTTTTCTTTTGCCCTGACCTTGCAACTTTTGCAGGGTTAACCATTGAAAATCTATTAATTTGCAGCAGTTCTAGTATATCTCTAAACCTAATGAAAGCATTTTATATCCCTTTACTTTTTCTGGCTTCACATGCGTTATTGGCTCAGCCCACCAAACTTCAAAGCGAATATCTAACCAATCCTTTAGGCATTGATACGCCGCAACCGCGACTAACCTGGCAGTTGCAGGATAGCCGCAAAGGAGCTCGCCAAACCGCTTACCAAATTTTTGTAAGTACGGATTCCGCTCAGGTTCAGAAAGGCGAAGTCTGGAAAACGGCTAAAGTGGCGTTTGTTCGAAATCTGGTTACCTATGAAGGCTCTACTTTAAAACCATACACCAAATATTACTGGGCCGTTCAGACCTGGGATCAGGACGGAAAACCTTCGGGACTGAGTTCAATTGCAAGTTTTGAAACGGGGCACATGAACCAGCAAAATTGGAAAGGATCCTGGATTTCAGATGCTCGTGATGTAACCATCAAACCCGCTCCGTACTTTCGGAAAAGTTTTCAGACGACAAAACGGGTGCGTTCTGCCCGGGCCTATATTGCGGCGGCGGGTTTGTATGAACTGTATCTCAATGGTCAGAAGATTGGTAATCATCGGCTTGACCCCATGTATACCCGCTTTGATCGTCGAACGTTGTACGTAACGTATGATGTAACGAAGCAAATCCAGGAAGGTAAAAATGCAGTGGGCGTTTTACTTGGCAATGGCTGGTATAACCACCAGTCAACGGCTGTGTGGTATTTCCATCAGGCTCCCTGGCGAAGCCGTCCTTCCGTTTGCGTTGATATTCGGGTAACGTATGAGGATGGCACCACGGAAACGATTTCAAGTGATACTTCCTGGAAAACGGCATTGAGTCCGGTGATCTTCAACAGTATCTATACCGCTGAGCATTATGATGCTCGTAAAGAGCAAAAAGGCTGGAATACGGCTGCGTTCGATGATTCCAAATGGAAAAATGCAATCAATCGTCCGGCTCCTTCCCTTCACATTGTAGCTCAGGCCCTGCATCCGATTCGGAACGTAGAGGCCCTGCGTCCGGTAAGTATGGTTCATCTCGATGATACTACCTGGGTATATGACTTTGGGCGAAATATTTCGGGCGTAACCGAGTTGAAGCTGAAAGGAAATGCCGGAACTATGGTTCGGTTGAAACACGGCGAGCGTTTGCTGGAAAATGGTCGGGTGGATTTGTCGAACATTGATGCTCATTATCGCCCTACGGATAACACCGATCCTTTTCAGGTAGATGTCGTAACCTTGAGTGGCCGGGAAGATGAGTTCATGCCAAAATTCAATTACAAAGGGTTTCAGTACGTCGAAATAACGTCCAAAAATCGCGATCTCGACTTAACTCCCGCAAACCTGATGGCCTATTTCATGCACAGTGATGTGCCGCCAGTAGGGAAAATTAGCTCATCAAATCCGACTCTGGATAAGTTGTGGTGGGCGACGAATAACTCGTATCTGTCCAACCTGTTCGGTTACCCAACCGATTGTCCGCAACGGGAAAAAAATGGCTGGACGGGCGACGGGCAAATCGCGATTGAGACAGGTTTATATAGTTATGATGCATCACCATTTATGAAAAATGGCTGGCCGATCATCGAGATGAGCAACAGCCCAATGGCATCTTGCCCGCCATTATACCAACCAGCGGCTGGGGCTATGATTGGGCCAATGGTCCTGACTGGACCAGTACAATTGCCATCATTCCCTGGAATTTATACCTGTTTTACGGCGATAAAAAACCACTGGAGGATAACTACGAAAACATGAAGCGTTACGTGGATCACATCACAGACATTGCTCCCAATGGCTTGACGAGCTGGGGTTTGGGTGACTGGATACCCGTGAAGTCTCAATCACCCGTGGAATTAACTTCCAGTATCTATTATTTCGTTGATGCTACGATTGTTTCCAACGCTGCGGGATTGCTTGGTAAACCCGCTGAGCAGCAGTTGTATGCATCGCTAGCCAAAAAAATTCAGGATGCGATTAATGACAAATACCTGAACAGAGAAACGGGCGTCTACGGCTCTGGATTACAAACGGAACAGGCCGTTCCATTGCAATGGGGCGTTGTTCCTGAAAATCTGAAAAGTAAAGTAGCCGCTCATCTGGCGAAACGAGTAGCAGCGGACGGCAATAGTCTGGATGTGGGATTACTTGGAACCAAAGCTATTCTTAATGCCCTGAGCGAAAATGGTTATGCCGATGTGGCTTATACATTGGCTTCCAAAGAGACGTATCCGTCCTGGGGCTGGTGGATTAAAAATGGTGCAACGACGTTATACGAAAACTGGGATATTCAGGCCAAGTCTGATATTTCACTGAATCACATTATGTTCGGGGAAATTGGAGCCTGGTTATATAAAGGGTTAGGAGGTATTAAGCCCGATCCAGAAAATCCCGGATTCAAAAATGTGTGGCTGCGACCTAATTTTGTGAAGAATCTTGATCAGTTTGAAGCTGAACACGAAGGTCCTTACGGTAAAATCGTTTCTTCCTGGAAACGTTCAGGAACGATAATTGAATATAAAGTAACCATTCCTGCCAACAGTACGGCTTCCGTATTTATCAATTCCAAAAAAGTAAAACTGGATGGAATGCCTATCGTTGGAACGGACAGTAAACAGGGATTCCGATTACTGACCGGAAACTATACGTTCCTGATTGAAGAATAGAATGTAAGAGACTTTCTAAAAATAAGATTTAAATAAAGTAGGAATTCTCTCCCTACTTCGGGAGAACCGTTTTAGGAATAGTTTATATAGCAATAATCTATTATCCAGAGTGAAGCGAAGGAGCTCGATGTTTGTACCCCGGATTTCATCCGGGGCTACCCGTGTTCAACCCCTCCGGGGTTATTTGTCGTAAGACTATTTTAACAATGTTAACAACAACCCCGGAGGGGTTAAATGTAAATAGCCCCGGATGAAATCCGGGGACACTATGAGGACACGGTTGGCATCTAAGGCTATTTCATACTTTATCATCAGCGTCTGTCATCCAGAGCAAAGCGAAGGATCTTATGATCTTTTTCGAGTTTATGGGGTCATACGGTAACTTGACTAAACCCGACCCATTCCTCAGAAGGTCTCTCACTTCGTTCCCGCAGTCGCTCGGCTCTGGCCGAGTGACTACGTAGCTATAGGCCTCTGGCCGGTAGGGTGCGAAAGAGTAGGGAGTCAGGGAACCCAATCCAAACAGGCTTGCGAACATCGGCCAGAGGCCTACCAGACTACAGCGTCACTCGGCCAGAGCCGAGCGACTGCAAGGATCATATTCCTCTATAGCCAATCGAAGAGACTCCACTGGTGCGAGATTCCATCTCGGTCCTAAGATAAGCCAGGTTATACCTGCTGTTATCCCTCAAAGTTGCAGAAGCCCTGATTCGCCATAAGGTCTTCGATTATAACTTTTAAGGTTTAACTTAATAGTCAACGCCCCGAAAATTCAAAACTTTCGGGGCGTTGCCAGTACTAATAAGTTGCTAATTCCGATAAATTCCGTCCTCTTCCAGGCGAATAATTCGCTCCCGATACAAGGCCCCAATGGCTTTCTTGAATGCTTTCTTGCTCATTTCCAGCGTCGCATAAATCACCGCAGGATCACTGCTATCATTTAAAGCCAGAAAACCATTCTGTTCTTCCAGTTTTTTAAGAATCTTTTCAGTGTTAATATCAACGCTTTGATAATATCCCTGAGGTTGTAGCGAGAGATCAATAGACTTGTCTACTCGAACTTGTTTGATAAATGCCTTTACTTTAGTTCCAATCGTGAGCGGCTGGAAAACCTCATTATAATAAAAAAGCCCCCGGTAATGGTTATCGATAATTGCGTTATAGCCCAGATCGCTGCGTTCGTAAATCAGACATTCTACTTCGTCGCCCGGAGCAAAGGGAATGCGGTCGTATTCCAGATACTGACCCACTTTACAAGTACCAATCAAGCGATCCGTTTCTACGTCAGGCACCAGACCCACGACAACGGATTCACCTTCTTCCAGTGGATGATTTTGCTCACTGAACGGAACCAGCAGATCTTTCTCAAGTCCCCAGTCCAGGAAAGCCCCGAATTTACTGACCGACTTAACCGTTAATAAACCGAACTCGTACAGTTCCAACTTGGGTTGAAGCGTCGTGGCAATCAGACGATCTTCTGAGTCACGGTAAATGAATACCTCCAGAGCGTCTCCTTCTTCCAGATTTTCCGGGATGTATTTGTTAGGTAACAGAATTTCGTCTTCACCATTACCCATAAACATGCCAACGCTGGTTAGTCGGAGGGCGGTGAGTGTATTTTTTTTCCTACAGTAATCATGCAATGTATAAAAATGGAAAGTGGCTTTCCGAGTCATGCTTCATTTTACAGACTACAAAGGTCTTAAACTTTAATGAGCTTCTTACGCGATGAACCTTTTAAAACAGGAATAAATATAGAAACCTAATTGCGTATATACATATACGTTCGTTTTTTTAGGTATTGTACTTCATAGGAGAGTATAAAAGGCAGGTATAAACGTCTAGTTATGCCAATTGATTATCAGAAAATTGCAATCGTATATTCGTATTGTGTCAAAATAACGCATTCTATGCTTAGATTTAAACAAAAAAAATAATTGAATTTAATAATTAATCTATGCACATACAATCAGAGAAAAAATTACTTTTGTTCAGTTCTTAACCGAAATAATACTAAATGCCATCCTCAGAAAAATCATCATTGCATCTGGATCAAGAGCTATGGAGCCGATTCAGAGGGGGAGATGCAGGTGCTTTTTCGGATCTGATGAGGCGATATTCCCGGCTTTTGTTTAGATACGGTAGCCGACTTTCACCTAACAGTGATCTTGTTAAAGATTGTATCCAAGACATCTACTTTGACCTATGGGAACACCGGGCCACGATTAGGCAAACGGTCTCCGTAAAGCCCTACCTGTTTAAAGCCTTACGTCTTCGTATTTTCCGCGAACAGGGAAAATGGAATCGCTACGAAAATCTGGAAGATGAAATGCCTTTTTCAGTTGAGTTTTCCGTTGAAAATCAATTGATTGAGATGCAGGAGACGGAAGACATGAAGGAAAAGCTCCAGAAGCTGCTAAACACTCTACCCAAACGACAAAAGGAAATTCTATACCTGAAATTCTACGAAGAACTGAATCACGACGACATTGCCAAAGTAATGAATATGAACCGGCAGTCGGTATATAACCTTATGCATGAAGCCATTCTACGGCTGCGTAAAAATTGGTATTCTTCCTGCACTTATCCTGCTTTAATACTAGCTCTCGGCGGAATCATTACTTTTATTTTACACTAAGTATTCAATATCTACTATGCTGATTTTCAGCAGTTAATATAACTGTCTTTAAAAATTTGTAACTTTTTTAACATTTTTTAACACTTTGACCAGTAGATTTTTGATCAAAGTGGATATTACTGACAAAGACGGGTAAATAATTCTATTCAATCAATGAAAAATTATAATCATTACGAAATAGAAGATTTCCTGATCGACGAAACTTTTGCAGATTGGGTACGCGGCGTACAAAACGAATCGTCGGAAGAATGGGAAGAATGGCTTAGACAAAATCCTTTTAAACAACCACTAGTTCATGAAGCACAAATACTCTTTCAATCTATTCAGGTAAAGCCCGGTCACGATATTGAAGATCATGAAGTGGAAAACATGATTTTTGATATGCAGCAACGCATACAACCGCCCCAGAGGATAGGCCGCTGGCCGATGATACGAGTAGCTGCCGGCCTGTTTTTCATGGTAAGTGTAGGAGTGGCAGTAGGGATCTATTTAAAAAAAAGTGATCGA
Organism: Siphonobacter sp. SORGH_AS_0500; assembly: GCF_002838835.1. Taxonomy (GTDB): domain Bacteria; phylum Bacteroidota; class Bacteroidia; order Cytophagales; family Spirosomataceae; genus Siphonobacter. The sequence continues at coordinate 342,366 of NZ_NHPP01000001.1, read as the reverse complement.
GGGACAAGTGCTTATCAGTATCTGGTGTCAACTAGCAGTCAACCGTTGATCGAGCGAAAAAATACAACAGGAGCATCCATTTTTGTTCATTTGCCTGATCACAGTTCAGTAGTATTAAAGCCAGGTGCCCGGATTAGTTTCGACCCGGCCTTCAAAGGACAGCAGCGAGTCGTGTATTTGGAAGGAGAAGCTTTCTTTGAAGTAACTAAGAATCCGGATCGGCCTTTTTATGTGTATGCTAATGACTTGGTTACTAAAGTATTAGGGACAAGTTTTGTGATAAATGCCGAACCCGGAGGAGAGAAAGCCAGCGTGGCGGTTATGACGGGGAGAGTTTCTGTATTTTCAAGAAACGGACATGAGACGAAAGTAACGAAACACGCTGAACAGTTAGCCGTTGTGTTAACTCCGAATCAGCAAGTAGAACATCACTGTGGCGACTCCCGCTTATTGAAAGGAATTGTTACTAAACCCCAGTTAATTCAAAAGAGCGATCAGGTTTCAACCTTTGATTTTTCGGATACCTCTTTAACGGAAGTTTTCGCAAAACTGGAAAAAGCCTACGGCGTGCGGATTATATACGACGAAGAAACGATGGCCAAGTGTCCACTGACGGCATCGTTCACCAATCGGCCCCTGTTTGAAATGCTAACGATTATCTGTAAAGCAGTAGAAGCTCGTTACGAAGTCCTGGATGGACAGATTATCGTGTATGGCCGAGGATGTTAAATGAATTACGATCAATTTCCTAATACGACTTTTCAAACTCTATAAAAAACCTGCATCTCTTGCCTATGAAATAAAATTTGACCGCTTTCAGTAAAAAAATCGGCAGTGTTACCAGCACCGCCGACCCTAATTTTCTCCACTTCTCACTGCCAGGTGAACAGCAACTTCCGAAGGGTTGCCCGTGGATTCTTTTTGCCGAATCGCATTTCAACAAAACACCTCAAAGGTATGAAAAAAAATAAACGGCTAATGTTAGCATTCATGAAGATTGGTGCCGCACAACTGGCACTTGCCACATCTTTAGTGGGTGCGAGTTATGCTCATCATAGTATTGCTCAGGATGTTCTGAATAAAAAAGTAACATTGAACATTCAGGGTCAATCCATGAAGGATGCCTTAAAAACCGTAGAGCGTCTTGCCAATGTAAAATTTGTATATAGTTCACAATTAATTCAGGCTAGCCGTAAGGTAACCATTTCAGTAACGAACGAGTCATTAAATCGGGTGCTGTCGCAATTATTACAGCCCTATAACCTGAATTATGAAGTATCGGGTGGTAACATTATTTTAAGCCGCAGCATCACCAATATTCCCGTACATAACTCTTCTGGAACGAGTGCTTCACGGGTCATTCCAGAAGTGGTGATTACGGGTAAAGTAACAGACGAAGCCGGAGCCGGAATTCCCGGAGCAACGGTTCGCCTGAAAAACTCTACGGCGGGTACCAGTACAGATGCCGAAGGTAAGTTTTCGTTGAACGTTCCAGATTTGACCGGTACACTTGTCGTCTCCTCGATTGGGTACACACCCAAAGAAGTTGAAATCAGTAATCAGACGAATCTAACGGTTATCCTAGCCAGTAACTCGCAGGAGTTGGGTGAAGTAGTTGTTGTTGGTTATGGTACGCAGAAGAAATCAGATTTAACGGGTGCGGTATCGGTTATCAACGTTTCTCAGTTAACGGAACAACCATCGCCGCAGGTAACCAGTCAGCTTCAGGGACGTGCTTCCGGGGTGACGGTATTAGGTTCTGGTCAGCCGGGTGAAGCCCCTCAGATTCGGATTCGGGGTATTAACAGTTTTGGCAATAACGCTCCTTTGTATGTAGTAGATGGCGTTCCCACTCAGAACATCAACGATATTAACCCTAACGACGTTGCGTCGATGCAGGTGTTGAAGGATGCGGGTTCGGCTTCCATTTACGGTTCTCGTGCTGCCAACGGCGTGGTCATCCTGACCACGAAAAAGGGTAGTGGCAAAGTAAAAATTACGTACGACGCCTATTACGGAACGCAGCGAGTGAAGAGCGGTAACGTTTGGGATATTCTGTCTCCTCAGGATATGGCTAATCTGAAATTCAGAGCTTTACGTAATTCTTCTTCTAATGCAGTAAAGGATGATATGTATGGTAATGGTCAGGACCCTGTACTTCCAAACTATATCGTTCCCACCGGGGCGAATACTGTAGACGAATCAACATATTATGTAAATCCTAATTACACTAATTCTGACGATTTTAATTCATTCAATCGAATTGTAAAAGCAAATAAAGGAGGTACTGACTGGTTCCATGAAATTTTTAAACCAGCTTCGATCCAAAGCCATAACGTAGCGGTAAGTGGTGGTGGGGCTCAGGGTAACTATCTGTTCTCGCTGAACTATTTCAATCAACAGGGCACCCTGTTAAATACTTATCTGAAACGTTACACTTTACGTTCTAATAGTACATTCAATATTAGTGATAAGGTTCGGGTAGGGGAAAATCTGGCCTTTGCCGTTACGGACAACCGTCGGGTTAACTCCTCAACAGAAGGTAGTGCAATTGGGATGGCTTTCCGGATGCAACCCATTATTCCAGTGTATGATATTCGTGGTAATTACGCAGGATCATATGGCTACCAGTTAGGTAACGCGAAAAATCCGGTAGCGATTCAGGAACGTGCTCGTAATAATAAAGGTCTGCAAACGCGTCTCTTTGGTAATATGTACATTGAAGCAGACATTTTTAAAGATCTCGTAGCACGAAGCAGTTTTGGAGGTGAGGTTTTCTCAGGAGCATTTAACTCCTTTGCTTATCCTGAATACGAGAATTCCGAGAACGTAACCGTTAACTCATATACTGAGAACACGTTCGCTGGATTTAACTGGACCTGGACTAATACCCTGACCTGGTCTCATAACTTCAATAACACGCATGATCTGAAGGTATTAGTAGGTACGGAAGCGTATGCTAACCGGGGCCGTAACGTGGGTGGAACCACGACGGGTTATTTCTCGTTCGATCCCGACTTTACCAACCTGACTTCGGGTTCAGGAACACCTACGAATTATAGTTCACGTTATGCTGATGCCTTATACTCTTGGATTGGTCGTGTAGACTATAACTTGTTAGGCCGTTACTTATTAAGTGCAACCGTTCGTCGGGATGGTTCTTCTCGATTCCTGAAAACGCAATATGGGGTATTCCCGGCTGTGAGTGCGGGCTGGAGAATTTCTCAGGAAGAATTCATGAAAGACATTAGCTGGATTACGGATCTTAAAATTCGTGGGGGCTACGGGGTCATGGGTAACCAGTTGAACGTAGATCCTGCTAATGCGTATACGACGTATGGAGGGGTCCGTGGGCAATCGTATTATGACATGACCGGAAGTGGTAATACTAACGTTTTTGGTATTCAGCGTACCAGAATTGGTAACATTGATGCGAAATGGGAGCGGAATATTAACTCTAACATCGGTATTGATGCCACGTTGTTTAATGGTGCGTTGGACGTAACGGTTGATTACTACCGTAAAGACGTTCGTGATTTGTTGTATAACCCAGAATTAGCTGGTGCCGTTGGTCAGGGTAGTGCTCCTTTCGTGAACATTGCCAACATGAAAAACTCTGGAGTTGACCTAGCTGTTACCTGGAACAAGAAGATTACGGGTGACCTGACGCTGAATCTGACAGGAACACTGACCACTTATGACAACAAGATTCTGAAAGTGTCGAATGGTAGTAACTATTTCGATCAGGAGGGACGTCGTTTTAACGGTAGTAACATCGTCCGTAATGCCGTAGGTCACTCGATTGGACAGTTTTACGGCTATAAAGTAGAAGGCTTCTGGGATTCTCAAAGTGAGATTGATGCGGCTAACGCAAAAGCTCAGGAAGCTACCGGAAACGCATCCGCAGTCTATCAGGACGCAATCAAAGTGGGTCGTTTCCGGTATGCTGATGTGAATGGTGATGGTCAGATCACGGATGCAGACCGTACGTTCATTGGTAATCCTAACCCTAAATTTAGCTACGGTCTGAATATCGCTTTAAACTACAAAAACTGGGATTTTGGAATGTTCCTTTACGGGGTTCAGGGTAATGACATCTGGAATAACGTGAGATGGTGGACGGACTTCTATCCAAGCTTTGGCGGTGCGAAAAGCCGTACGGCCTATTACGACTCTTGGACTCCTGACCACATGAACGCAAAAGCTCCCATTCAGGAAAATACTGGTTCCTTTAGTACCAACCAGGTTCCCAACTCTTACTACGTAGAAAAAGGAGCCTACCTCCGGGCGAAAAATGCTCAGATTGGCTACACGTTACCAGCCGCATCGCTGAAAAAACTGGGTGTTCAGAAATTACGGGTGTATTTACAGTCAGCCAACCTTTTTACAATTACCAAGTATTCGGGCTTAGATCCTGAAATTGGAACGACGGTTAACACTAATAACAGTTCAGGCGGTAGTAACAACCAGTCATTTGCTACGACAACGTCCTTTGGTATTGACGAAGGAGTTTATCCCAACCAACGCCAATTCATTTTAGGTCTGAATTTGTCATTCTAAACAAACGTGAAGAACTCGATGAAAGCATTCAAATATATCCAGGTGACGGCTGTTTTAGCCACTTGCCTAAGTACGTTCTCCTGCAAAGATTCATTTCTTGATCAACCCGTATTAGGGGCATTGAACGATACGCAGTTGACAAATAAAGCTGGAGTTAATGCACTCCTAATTGGGGCCTACGGGGTTCTGGATGGTAATGGTGCAGGTGCTGCCAACGCCTGGGATGCGGCTCCGGGCAACTGGATTTACGGTAGCGTGGCGGGTGGCGATGCCCACAAAGGCAGTGATGGAGCGGATCAGGGAAGCATGAATGACATCATGCAATACACGCAAAACGCCAGTAATGGTTTCTTCAATAGCAAATGGAAAGCTAGTTTTGAAGGGGTTAATCGCACAAACATTACTCTTTTTTACATTAAAAAAGCACAGGATTTAACAGCGGCAGAAGCAAAAACAATAGAAGCTGAAGCTCGTTTCTTGCGGGCACATTATTACTTCGATTTGAAAAAGATGTTTAATAATGTGCCTTGGGTTGATGAAACTACCACAGATTATGTTAACCCTAATCCCGCAGATTTCAACAAAGCTAATACAACGAGTATCTGGCCTAATATCGAAGCAGATTTCAAATTTGCCTTCGATAATCTCCCAACCACTCAGTCGAATGTAGCCCGTGCTAATAAGTGGGCAGCGGGAGCATACCTGGCTAAAACGTATTTGTACCAGAAGAAATATCAGGAAGCAAAAGCCATGTTTGATCAGGTAATTGCGAGTGGTGTTACTTCCAATGGTTTGAAGTATGGGTTGTCGAATCGGTATGAAGATAACTTTGATGCGGCAACAAAAAACAACCTGGAATCAGTATTTGCAGTTCAAATGGTGGCTAAGGATGGAACAAACTCAATTGATAATTCCAATATTGGTCAGATGTTGAACTTCCCTTATAATAGTCCCTTCCGTTGCTGCGGGTTTTATCAGCCTAGTCAGGATCTGGTAAACTCTTTCCGTACGGATGCTTCAGGTTTGCCTTACGTGGATGATTATAACAGTAATCCTGTAAAAAATGATATGGGTGTGAGTTCGAAAGATTCCACCTTCACGCCTGATAAGCAGCAGTTAGATCCACGCCTAGACTGGACCGTAGGTCGTCGTGGTATTCCTTATTTGGATTGGGGTAAACATCCCGGTCAAGACTGGATTCGGAGTCAGCCTTATGCGGGGCCTTATTCTCCCAAGAAAAATGTATACTGGCAGGCTACTCAGGACAAATATGCCGACCAAAGTTCCTGGGCTCCTGGAACCGCTATCAACGTGCTGATCATCCGTTACGCTGACGTACTACTGATGGCTGCCGAAGCGGAAGCTCAGTTAGGGAACCTGTCAAAAGCTCAAGATTACGTTAATATGGTACGGGCTCGTGCGGCTAAGCCAGAAACCTTAGTGTATAGCTACGTAAACGATAAGGCTCCTCTGTCGGGCTTCTCTTCTACGCCTGCCGCTAACTACAAAGTAGCTCAGTATCCCGCCGGTGCCTTCGCAGGATACGGAAAAGACAAGGCCCTCCGTGCGATCTATTTCGAGCGTAAAATCGAATTAGCGATGGAAGGTCACCGTTTCTTTGACTTATCCCGTTGGGGTATTGCGGAACAGACGCTGAACGCCTACATCGCATACGAAAGTAAAATTACTACGGACTTAACGGGTGGACGTTTCACGGCTCCTAAAAACAACTATTTCCCTATTCCTCAGCGTCAGATCGACTTGTCAACAGTAAATGGCACTCCGACTCTCACGCAGAACCAAGGTTATTAATCATAAGGTTAATGTAATCGGACAGATAGGCAGCACCTTGCTGCCTATCTTCTTTTAGAGAAGGTTTTGGGTTTAGCGTTTTGAGTTGAGTGTTAAATAAAACTCTAAACCCGAACATTTGAACTCAAAACGCTGAACACAAAACCCTAAACTCAATCTCATGAACACACGTCGAGGTTTTTTGAAGAGTGCTGGTCTGATGCTGGCTGGTAGCTCGCTTTACCCATTGCTGAGCAGAGCCGAGGGGTTAGGTAGTGCATTCGTAGCAAAGCCCATCGGAATTCAGTTGTTTACGGTGTTTGAACCCATGAATCAGGACCCGAAAGGAACGCTGAAACAAATCGCAGCTATTGGATATAAGGAAATTGAATCTGCGTTTAGCAGTCGGGGAGGGTATTACGGCTTTAAGCCCAAGGAATTCAAAGCAATCGTAGAGGATTTAGGCATGAAATGGCGTTCGCACCATGCCCTTGGAGCCCCATTTAAACCCCGCCCCGGTATGAAAATGCCGCTGGGTAAGGATGGCAAGCCAATGACGTTTCCACCTTCGTTAAACCTAAAAGAGAACTATCAGCAACTGGCCGACGAAGCGGCTGAGGCAGGATTAAATTACCTGGTGTGTGCCAGTACGCCTGTGGCTACGATGGAGGAAATCAAGAGTTCGATTGAGGTTTTCCAGAAAGCAGCCGAAGCAAGTAAAAAAGCGGGAGTTCAGTTTGCGTACCATAACCACGCCACAGAATTCGATCCCGTGGAAGGAGGGAAGACGCCTTATGAAGTAATCCTTTCGCAAACGAGTCCTGATTTAGTGAAAATGGAGCTGGATTTAGCCTGGGCCACCAAAGCAGGCAAAGACCCGGTAGCGATTTTTAAAGAACATCCCGGACGCTTTCCAATCTGGCACATTAAGGACATAAAATCCGATTTGAAGACCATTACGGAAGTAGGTAATGGCGTAGTTGACTTCAAAAAAGCGTTTAGTGCTGCAAAGATTGCCGGGTTAAAGTACTTTTTTGTTGAACAGGATTTAGCTCCTTCGATGGATAACGTAAAAATCAGTTTTGACCATTTGTCGAAGATTCTGGCTTAAGAAGAATTGAATGTAGAAAATCCCGTCTAACTTCCCCACTAGACGGGATTTTTCGATGGTATACATACGAGTTATGAATAGAACGAATCGTTTTTGGGTCATAGGCCTAAGTCTGTTAATGGGCTGTGGACAATCGCCTGAGTCGAAGAAGGAAAAAGATGGAGCCGAACTGGTCGAAACTTATTGTTCGAGTTGCCATTTATCCGTCAAGCCTGAACTGCTGGATAAGGAAACCTGGCTCAAGCATGTCTTACCCGCAATGGCTCCTAAATTGGGCATCCCTACGACGGCAAGCGGCGAATATTACATCGTAGCCAACAGTCAGGAGAAGTCAGCTTTGTCTTTTCAGGAATGGACAAAACTCGTGGCTTATTTTGAAAAGATGGCTCCTGATAGCCTGAAAGCAGCCAGCCGTGAACCTCTTAAGAAAGACTGGTCGATTTTTGAATTACAAAAACCTAAAGAATTTTCGGAACATGCGTTAACCACGATGGTGCAATTCCAAGGCGATAAAATCTATTCTGGTCATAATGGTCAGACTGCGATGTATGCCTGGGATAAAAACCTGAATCGTTCGGAAGTAATCAGTCTACAATCGCCCGTAGTGAATGCGGAATTTATCAGCCCAACTGAAGCAGCCGTTACCACCATCGGAACCTTGCTGGCCGTAGATCAGCCCATCGGAGAGGTGGTGAAAGTAGATCTAGCCACCAAAAAAACGACTCTCATTGCAAGCCAGTTACCACGCCCCATTCAATCCGTTGCGGGGGATTTTGATAAAGATGGACGGATGGACTGGGTCATTTGCGGTTTTGGACATGATAAAGGTGGACTATACCTATCAACGCAACAGGCCGATGGCAGTTATCAGACCCGTCCCATTCGGGCGGAGGCCGGAGCTACTCAGGTGGTGGTTGATGATTTTAACAAAGACGGCTGGCCCGATTGCATGGCTTTGTTTGCTCATGGGGACGAAGGACTCTGGCTGTTCACGAATAATAAAAAGGGTGGATTTGAAGAAAAACGCATTCAGCGATTTCTGCCATTGGCGGGGTCAACCAGTTTTCAATTAGTCGATTTAAACAAAGATGGGCAGTTGGATTTAATCTACACTAGTGGAGACAACAGCGACTATTCCAAAATTCTGAAGCCTTATCACGGCGTTTATACGTTTATCAATCAGGGTAATTTTACTTTTAAGCAAAACTGGTTTTATCCCGTCAATGGTTGCACAAAAGTAATGGCCGCTGACTTTGATCAGGATGGAGATATCGACTTAGCAACGATTGCTTTCTTCGCCGATTTTAAAAATAACCCGGACGAAAGTTTCATCTATTTCGAGCAGGATGCCCGTAAACAATGGGTCCCTCATGCCGTGCCCGTTCACACAAATGGCCGCTGGATTTGCATGGATGCTAAAGACTGGGACGGCGACGGCGATCTCGATATTGTGCTGGGTAATTATTCCCGAGGCTTTAATAATCAGGAGGATTATAAACCAAACTGGAATTTGAACCTGCCCTTAATTGTACTGAAAAACCGGACGAAGTAAGAGCCGAATTTTGCCAACATTCCGAAAGCTTCAAGCTTTCGGAATGTTGAGTTTTGTGATTATTTAACGATAGGTTTATTGGCTATAAAACGTTGAATATCAATTTGATAACTAATAACTAACAACTAACAACTACTTATATGGCCAATTAGCTATTATTTTTGCGGGAAATCTGCGTCATGGCAAAATGCCACCGCGACTTTTCCCTGCATGAAGTCACTTACCATTGTCAATCGCCACTATCCTCCCAATCCCGGTATTACCGGCGAGTCAGCGTGGGATCTTGCTCAGGTACTCATTGAAAATCATGGCGTTGATGTACATATTGTTCACATTGACCGCACCTACGATGGCGGCGGAGCCATTCGGCAACCCGTAGGTCAGACGCATGCAGTATCGACTATTTACGAAGGGAAAAATCCACTACTACGCTTCATTGCTGGTCCATTAGACGGTTTTTTGTTAATTCGAAAGGCTCTTAGAATTCGTAAAGGTCCTTTGTTAGTCATGACCAGCCCGCCCTTACTACCCTTCTGGGCTTCTCTGTTTTTGAAACGGAAAAACTGGATACTCTGGAGCATGGATTTGTTTCCTGAAGGCTTCGCGGCGGATGGAAAAATTAAAGAAACGAATTCGATTTATCGCTGGATTATTAAGAAAACGTATCAGAATGCTCCGAAGGCATTGGTTGCTTTGGGGCCCAATCAGGCGGAGCTATTACGCTGGAAATACCAGCATTCCATCCCTACCATTTTATTACCCTGCGGCGTACTGGTCGATCAGCCCCAGGACGAAACTCGCCCTGAATGGCGAATGGATGACTCCAAAATCTATCTGGGTTATGCAGGCAACGTGGGAGAGGCTCATTCGGCTGAATTTCTGGAACGTATCATCCATCACATAAATCCCGATCATCAGCGACTGATTTTGGCTTTGTACGGAACTAAGGCTGAAAATCTGATCAGACTGGCAGAAGGAAAGCCGGGCATTCTGGTACTAAAAAATATTCCCCGGGCACAGTTGCAATGGCTTGATGTTCAGTTAGTAAGCCTGTTGCCGAAGTGGACACACATTGCCGTACCGTCCAAAGCCGTAAGTGCGATCTGTTCGGGATCTCCCATTATTTTTTGCGGTAGTAAAGAAGCCGATACCTGGGAACTTCTTCGGGATGCCGCCTGGTTAATTAATACAGACGAATCGCTGGATGAGCAGGTAAAGACCCTGTTAAATTCATTGACGCTGGCAGAAATCGAAGACAAAAAACGATCCGCCCGATTAGTTGCCAGAAGATTAAACGAAATGGTAACCCAGGCCTATCAGCAAATTGAGAAATTAATATAAGAGTGTGGTTTTAATTGAAATACTGGACTCTATCAACCACAGAGTTTCACTAAGTATTGCTCAGATTTGCACAGAGTAGAGGGGCAGTTAATATAATTGAAAACTGCAAACAGTAAACTGAAAACTTTTAAGGTTAACTACCTTACAAACCCATGAAAAAAACAGTAACGTACGTTCTCGAGCCCGAGATCGCTCTGGATGCTGACCGCTTTCGTCAGCACATTTCCGAAGAATTAGCTTTACCACTAGATTCCGCCGACTGGCAGGTCCGCAAAACCCGTCAATCGGTTGATGCCCGGGGGCGGCAGGTAAAGGTTAATATCGAAGCGGAGGTCTTTATCAATGAAATTCCCCAACCCCAGCGTCAGTATCAGTTTCAATACGGAAATGTGAGTGCCGCTCCTGCAGCAGTGATCGTTGGAGCGGGGCCAGCCGGTTTATTTGCGGCTCTTCGACTGATTGAATTGGGTATTAAACCCATCGTGCTGGAACGCGGAAAAGACGTGCGGGCTCGTCGTCGTGATCTGGCCGCTATTAATAAAGAACACATCGTTAATCCTGACTCAAACTATTGTTTTGGTGAAGGTGGAGCGGGGACTTACTCCGACGGTAAATTATACACCCGGTCTAAAAAGCGGGGTGACATTCGGCGGATTCTGGAAATTCTGGTGAATCATGGAGCGGTGGAGGATATTCTTATCGACGCCCATCCGCACATCGGGACGAACAAATTGCCTTACGTAGTTGCGGCCCTGCGGGAACAGATTCTGGCTTCGGGTGGAGAAGTGAAATTCGATGCCAAGGTAACCGACTTTATCATCGAACAGGGGCACATGCGAGGGGTAGTTACGGCAGATGGGCAGGAACATACCGGACTTGGCGTGATTTTGGCGACGGGTCACTCGGCTCGGGATATTTTTGATTTATGCCAGAAGCGTAACGTTTTCATGGAAGCTAAAGCTTTTGCCATGGGTGTTCGTATTGAACATCCACAGGCTTTAATCGACCAGCTCCAGTACCATCGGCCCGAGCGTGGGTTATTGCCTGCAGCGGCGTACAGTCTGGTGGCTCAGACGAAGTACAAAGGAGTGGATCGCGGCGTGTTTTCTTTCTGCATGTGTCCCGGTGGCTTTATCGTACCAGCGGCTACGGCTCCGGGCGAGTTAGTCGTAAATGGCATGTCGCCTTCCCGTCGCGACTCGTACTTTGCCAATTCTGGCATGGTTGTGGCGGTGAATGAACCCGACTGGAAGAAATATTCTAAATACGGTGCTTTAGCAGGCTTACATTACCAGCAGGAAATCGAGCAGAAAGCCTGTCAGGCGGCGGCTCAAACCCAAAAAGCTCCGACGCAGCGTGTGCAGGATTTTATTCAGGGAAAAGTTTCATCTGAACTCAATGAGACCTCTTATCAGCCCGGATTAGTTTCACTGGATTTATCGAACATCTTACCTGAAACTATTGCCGAGCCTTTAAAACTGGGCTTACAGGAATTTGGTAAACGCATGAAAGGGTATACGTCGAACGAAGGCCAGTTGATCGGTATCGAAAGCCGTACGTCTTCTCCCGTCAGAATCCCTCGGGACAAAGAGACCTACGAGCACGTAGAAATTAAGCGGTTATATCCATGCGGCGAAGGGGCCGGTTATGCCGGAGGAATTGTTTCGGCTGCCGTAGATGGTGAACGCTGTGCGGAGGCTTTAGCGGCGAATTATCGTTAGATAAACGCATAAATGGGCTTGAAAATCGCTATTTCCGATAAAAAATGCTACTTGAGAATGAATACATTTTCAGTGACTTAAGTTAATCTTACGGGAAAGACTTCCCGAATGGATAACCTATTTCCGCTCAGGAAGCCTTAACTTGCAGGCAATACCCCGTAATTTCTACCAATATGAATTTAGCAACCGCAACCTTTTCTGAATTCTCTGCTTCACTAAGTCAACGTCTACAAGAGCCGTTGCCGGGAGAGCTGGCTCATCAGAAAATGGCAGCCGGGGGCAAAGCTCGTATTAAAATGCAGCCTAATGAACGCACGCGTCAAAGTGCGGTTCTGATTCTGTTTTACGAATATTTGGGTAATTTATACCTGCCACTGATTTTGCGTCCGAAGTATGAAGGCGTGCACGGTGGGCAAATGGCTTTTCCGGGTGGTCGGATGGAGCGGACAGATAAAAGTCTGATTCATACCGCCTTACGGGAAGCCCAGGAAGAAATAGGAATCAAAGCCAGCGACGTGAAGATCCTGGGTTCACTGACAAAATTATATATTCCACCCAGTAATTTTTGGGTATTACCCGTCATTGGAACGCTTTCCTACCGTCCTGATTTCTATCCTGATCCAGTGGAAGTCGATATGATTCTGGAAATTGAGCTGGAAGAAATGATGAACGAAGGAGTGTTAGGCACTGAAAAACGGGAGTCTAAAGGCCTGATATTTGATGCTCCTTATTACCTCTTACAGGATCAGAAAGTATGGGGAGCAACGGCCATGATGATTGCCGAACTGTTAGTCGTATTAAACGAAGCCAAGTAATAATGGTGGTTGGTTTTTTTACGCAAAAATCCAGATTGAATGCATTTATTGGCTGGTATTGATCAATAAAATTCATTATCTTTACTCAGTTAATTAAGTTAGTCGATCCATACGTATGAATTGATGAAGGAAGTGAAGATGAAATCTTTGTTGAAACAGGAAATAATCACTCATTTTCAAGCTTTAGTACCCGTGTTTTACTAACGAAACTGGTCTTCCCTTTTCGTTTGAACCCCTTTTTACCCATGTCCGAACCATTCGAACAGGAAGAATCCCTGCACGATCAGATTGCCGTTGACGGTATGTATCAGCAGTGGTTTCTGGAATATGCCTCTTATGTGATTCTGGAGCGGGCCGTGCCCGCTATTGAAGACGGACTAAAACCCGTGCAACGCCGAATTCTGCACGCCTTAAATGAGTTAGATGACGGTCGTTTTAACAAGGTTGCGAATGTCGTAGGGGCTGCTATGCAGTATCACCCCCACGGCGATGCTTCCATCTATGATGCCATTGTTAATGTTGGTCAGAAAGGTCTTTTGTTTGACTGCCAGGGAAACTGGGGCGACATTAATACCGGCGACAGTGCCGCCGCTGCCCGTTACATCGAAGTTCGTCTGTCTGCCTTTGGTAGAGAGGTCGTATTTAATGATGACACGACCGAATGGCAATTGAGTTACGATGGTCGTAAACGAGAACCCGTTACTCTGCCCGTTAAGTTTCCTTTGTTGCTGGCTCAGGGCGTAGAAGGGATTGCGGTGGGTCTGTCCACTAAAATTCTCCCTCATAATTTCATTGAACTCTGCGAAGCTTCGATTGATATTCTGAAGGGTAACCCCATTTCCTTATTACCCGATTTTCCGACCGGAGGAATGGTCGATACCACGAACTACAACGACGGTCAGCGGGGAGGTAAAGTTCGGGTGCGGGCCAAAATCAAAGAGCTGGATAAGAAAACACTGGTCATTACCGAAATTCCTTACGGAGCGACGACAACTTCCGTTAAGGATTCGATTATAAAGGCTAATGACGAAGGAAAAATCAAGATTCGGAAGGTTGAAGACCTGACTTCGAAGAATGTAGAAATTCACGTTCATCTGGCCCCTGGCGTTTCTCCAGACATTACTATTGATGCTCTGTACGCCTTTACCGAATGCGAAGTAAGTATCTCGCCGAATGCCTGCGTCATCACGGCTGATAAACCCATTTTCTCGAATGTAAGCGACATCCTGCGGATTAATACCGAGCAAACGAAGGAATTATTACGTCGGGAGCTGGAGATTCGTCGGCTGGAATTACAGGAAAAAATTCTGTTTTCTTCGCTTGAAAAAATCTTCATCGAAAACCGGATCTACCGTCAGATTGAAGAATGCGAAACGTTCGAAGCCGTCGTTCAGACCGTTGACAAAGGACTGGACCCCTATAAGAAGGATTTCTACCGTGAAATAACGGAAGAAGATATTCTGCGACTGCTCGAAATTCGGATTAAACGGATTTCTAAATACGATGCTTTCAAGGCCGATGAGGCCATGAAACGGCTGGAAAAAGAACTGGCCGAAGTCATGGAGCACCTGGCTCATATGACGCGTTTCGCGATTGATTACTTCAAAAACTTACTAAAGAAATTTGGTAAAGGCCGCGAACGTAAAACGGAAATCAAGAGCTTTAACACGGTCTCGGTGGCGGTGGTTGCGGCAACGAATGCCAAGTTATACGTAAACCGCGAAGATGGGTTTATCGGTTTCGGCCTCAAGAAAGACGAATACGTATGCGACTGCTCGGATATTGACGACATTATCGTCTTCCGTCGGGACGGCAAGTGTCTCGTTACCAAAATTCAGGACAAAGTCTTCGTTGGGAAGGACATTATGTATTGCGGCGTGTTCCGAAAAGGAGACGATCGCCGGGTGTATAACCTGATGTACAGCGATTCAAAATCGGGGGTGAGTTATGCGAAACGCTTCTGCGTAACGGCTGTTACCCGCGACCGGGAATATGACCTGACGGCAGGTAATCCAAAATCGAAAGTATTGTGGTTTACGGTAAATGATAACGGGGAAGCAGAAACCGTTGAAGTAAAACTAACGGCTTCATCCACGGCCAAGGTAAAGCAATTTGAATGGGATTTCGCGAAATTATCCATCAAAAACCGCGAAGCCTTGGGTAATCAGGTAACCAAGTATCCGATTCGGAAAGTAGAGCTGAAGCGGACGGGTGTTTCTACCTTGGGAGGGGTGGACATCTGGTATGATCCTACGATCAGTCGCCTGAACCGTGATAACCGGGGACAATACCTGGGTAACTTCGAAGCAAAAGATTCAATTCTGGTTATTTATAAAGATGGTAACTATGAGTTAACCAGTTTCGAGTTAACCAACCGTTACGAGCAGGATCAGATTTTGAGTATTTCGAAATTTACTCCAGAAACCGTTATTTCAGCGATTCACTTCGACGGAGGACAAAAGAATTACTTTGTCAAACGTTTCCACATCGAAACAACGACTGTCGATAAGAAATTCTACTTCATTGGTGAAGCGAAAGGCTCTAAACTGCTGGTCGCAAGTGTGGCTGATTTTCCTCGGATCGAATTGAGTACAAAAGAAACCGACAAAGGTCCAATCACAAAAGAAGAACTGGCCGTGGATGAACTGGTGGAAGTGCGGGGCTGGAAAGCTCTGGGTAATAAACTGACCTCTAATAAAGTGGTGGAAGTGAAAGCCTTAGCTCCTAAAATCGTGGAAAAGCCAGTAGAGCAAGAGACGAAGCCCGTGAAGAGCGTTGCAGAAAATTTGGAGGAAAAGGAGATTGAAAATCAGGAAGATCCTGCCTCGCTCAACCAGCTCGATTTGTTTGGATAAAGAAGTCTTGCGAGATTTAGGTAACGAACCGCTAGAGTCGTAATCACAGAATGGATGGATATGACCGAAAAAACCCTACTTTTTAGTGCTACACGCCAGGTGAGTCACCGGACTAGCCTTTTGGTAAAAATTACCAAGTGGATAGCCAAGGTAGGGTTTGCTGTGTTCATAATTATTCTGCTTTGTAATGTTTGGGTAGTGCTAAGTACGAGTAACCAGAATTATTATTTTCTGAAGCAACTTCCGGCTAATGATGTCGGGTTGGTGCTGGGAACGAGTAAATACAGTGCCAGCGGTCGTCAGAATTTATTTTTCAAATACCGTATGGAAGCAGCCGCCTTATTATACCATGAAGGAAAAGTGAAAGTGCTGATTCTGAGTGGCAATAATGATTCGGAATACTACAATGAACCTCGAGACATGGAAGATGCTCTCGTGGCTTTAGGCGTTCCGGCCAATGTGATCCAGCATGACTTTGCGGGCCGCCGGACGTACGATAGTATTGTTCGCTGCCGGGAAGTTTTCAAGCATAAGCAGGTAACCGTCATTTCGCAACCTTTTCATAACGCCAGAGCTTTATTTCTGGCTAATCAACTGGATGTTGAGGCGGTGGCTTTTGCGGCTCAGGATGTACCCAATGGATATTCGATTAAAACCCTGGTTCGGGAATACCTGGCTCGTCCGAAAGCGGTGATGGATGTTTTTTTCCTGAACCCAACCTTTACGCGACGAAACATTCCCATCGAAAACGAACGCCGGAAGCGGGCTGTGGACGATTCCATCTAATGGAACTTACTTTTCAGAAAACCCGGACGATCCGTCTGGGTTTTCTTAGTTTTGCAGGATTATTCAGGGCTTATGATTATAGAAACTCACGCTCACCTGTACGATGAGCAATACGATACCGATCGCGAAGCCATGATTCAGCGGGCGATCGACAAAGGCGTAGACCAATTCTGGTTACCCAACTGCGATTCGGAAACGATTCCGGGCATGATGGAGCTGGCTAAAAATTATCCCGGAAAATGCCGCCCTATGATAGGTCTGCATCCCACGTATGTGAAGGAGAATGTAGAGCAAGAGCTGGCCATTATGAAAGAGTGGCTTGATAAAGACCCGTCAGCATTTGTAGCCATCGGAGAAATTGGTCTTGATTTTTACTGGGATGTTACCTTTGCTGAGCAACAAAAAGCTGCTTTTTTAACGCAGTTGCAATGGGCTCAGGCCTGCAAACTTCCCATTGCCATTCATTGCCGGAATGCCTTTTGGGAGACGGTAGAACTAATCGAAAAACACAACGACCCAAATTTGAGAGGGATTTTTCACTGTTTTTCGGGTGGAGTTGAAGAGGCCAAAAAAGCGATTGAGCTTAACTTTTTGTTAGGCATTGGTGGGGTAGTTACCTTTAAAAACGGAGGGCTTGATAAGGTCATTCCCGAAGTAGAATTAAAACATCTGGTGTTAGAAACGGATGCCCCCTATCTGGCTCCCGTACCATACCGGGGAAAGCGAAATGAATCCAGTTACTTACCGCTGATTGCTCAGAAAATTGCGGATTTAAAAGAGGTTTCGCTGGAAACTGTTACTAAAATCACTACTGAAAATGCCTTACAGTTGCTTCAGTAAGATTAACCAATACCCTAAAGCATACTTCATTGAAACTTATTACTGTTGATACGGCGGCTTCGGCCCATTCCCCGGTTTCAGTTCTGGTCATCTATACCGGCGGAACGTTTGGCATGGTCTATGATCGTCGTCTGGAAACGCTTGTTCCCTTCAATTTCGAGCAAATTCTGGATCGCATTCCAGAATTAGCCCGCCTCCGTTTTTCGATTTCTGTCTTGGTGTTGGATGAATTACTGGATTCGTCCAACATGCAGCCGGAGCACTGGTTACACCTGAGCCAGATTATTGCCGAGCGTTACGATCAGTACGATAGTTTTGTCATTGTTCACGGCACCGATACTATGGCCTATACGGCTTCGGCTCTGAGCTTCCTTTTTGAGAATCTGAATAAACCCGTGATCCTGACCGGAGCTCAGTTGCCCATCGGAGCCGCCCGGACGGATGCCGTCGAGAATTTTATTACCGCTCTCGAAATAGCCGCCGCTCGTGACGAATATAACCAGCCGATGGTACCGGAAGTTGCCATTTATTTTCACTCGCTGTTGCTACGCGGAAATCGGGCACGTAAACAGGAAAGTAGCCAGTTTAATGCGTTCCAGTCGGAGAATTATCCCTTGCTGGCCGAAGCCGGGGTTACCATTGATTACAATCGGCCCTATATCCGGTCTTACCAGTCAGACCAACCGTTTCGGGTGCACCAGAAACTGGATTCAAATGTGGTTATTCTGAAAATTTTTCCCGGAATCTCTGCGTCTGTTTTACACAGTATTTTGTCGATTGAAAACCTGAAAGGAGTGGTGCTGGAAACGTACGGTGCCGGGAATGCTCCCACAGCTCCCTGGTTTCTGGAAGCTTTACAAAAAGCAACCGAACGCGGTGTAATCCTGTTAAACGTCTCGCAATGCATGGGGGGGAAAGTAATGCAGGGACGCTATCAGACCAGTAAGTATCTGAATGACATGGGCTTAGTGAGTGGGGCAGACTTGACGTCGGAAGCCGCCGTTACGAAATTGATGTTTTTATTAGGACAATACGGCGACGACATCGAACGCATTAGAAAAGAATTATCTGAATCTTTACGAGGAGAATTAAGCTAAACGCTTGCTTTTGGGCATTTCAAAGTTGTATCTTGCGGACCCAAAACACAGAGGGGTGTCCGAGTGGTTGAAGGAGCACGCCTGGAAAGTGTGTATACCTCTAAAGGGTATCGAGGGTTCGAATCCCTTCCCCTCTGCTAAAGCCTGATTATCAGCCGATAATCAGGCTTTTTTTGGTTTTCAGTTGTCTTATTAATCCATTCATTTAAAAGGTATCCCCATGTCAATTTGTGCATTATGCGGTTCTTCGGAGCAACTTTCTGTGTATGAAGTGCAACCCGTCCGTTCTTTTCCGAACAAAGTAATACTCTGCCAAACTTGTTTGGATCAGATTGAGCGTAAAACGGAATTGAAACCCGATTACTGGCATTTTCTGTCGGACGCCATGTGGAGCGAAGAACCCGCCGTGCAAGCAATAGCGTGGCGAATGCTGAATCGGTTAAAGACGGAGACCTGGGCAGCGGATTTGCTGGATATGCTTTACCTGGATGAAGAGTTGCTGGATTGGGCAAAGGCTCTCGGAGAAGAGGACGAACCAATCGCGGCTCTGGAGCATAAAGACAGCTTAGGAAATGTATTGAATCACGGCGATTCTGTGGTGTTAACCAAAACGCTGGATGTGAAAGGAAGTTTGATTAACGCCCGTATTGGAACCGTAGTAAAAAATATTCGACTGGTTGAAGATAATCCAGAGCAGATTGAAGGGAAAATCGATGGACAATTGATTGTTATTCTGACAAAATACCTGAAAAAACAGAATGGCTAATAAAGAAGGACTACTCACCTGAGTAGTCCTTTTCATTTGTTTATTTATAATGTAGGTCAATTGGTAGATTCTTTATTTGCCTGCATAAATAGCAATAAACTATGAATTCAAATATTGAGAAATTATACCAGATCGCTAATAAGCAAACCCGCCGGATCATTGGGTTGATGTCAGGGACTTCGATGGATGGGCTGGATGTAGTGCTTTGCGAGTTCGAGGGGCAAGGGGAGAAACGCAGGTAAGGGTTTTAAACTTTAAAACGGTTCCTTTCGACGAGTCGATTAAAGACGAAATTCGAAAAGTATTTGCTCGTCGTGAGATTGATTTTCAGCAACTTGCTTTATTAAATCCCTGGATTGGTAACCTTCACGGAAGCATCGTGCTGGATTGTTTGAAGGAATGGAATGTAAATTCCGCAGACATTGATTGCATTGCCAGCCACGGCCAGACGGTCTTTCACGCCCCTAAAATCTTACATGGCCTAGCGAAATTTCCCAATGCAACCCTTCAAATTGGTGACGGCGATCACATGGCTGTAACAACGGGCATCATTACCCTGTCCGATTTTCGACAGAAGCACTGTGCTGCGGGTGGTGAAGGAGCTCCACTAGCCGTGTATGGCGATTACCTGATTTTCTCAAAACCCGGAGAAAATCGCATTCTTCTCAACATGGGCGGCATCGCCAATTTCACTTACTTACCCGCCAACCTGAATGCAGATGAAGTTTTTGCGACGGATACAGGCACGGGTAATACGTTAATTGATGCAGTAACCCGCAAGTATTTTGACTTGCCTTATGACGAAAATGCTGAAATAGCCCAGCGTGGCGTGATTAATGAAGCATTAGTAACAGAACTTAAAAACGATCCTTTCTTTCAAAAAACATTTCCGAAAACGACGGGTCCTGAGTTATTTAACCTAGATTATTTGCAAAGAGCACAACAGCGAAGCCAGACGGAAGAGCTGTCTCCCGAAGACGTGCTAGCGACTCTGACTCGCTTTTCGGCTGAAACCATCGCTAAAGCAGTGAAGCAATCGCTGGACTGGCATGAAAGTTCTACCCAATGGGTAATTTATGCAAGTGGGGGTGGGGTGCATAATCCTTTGTTACTGGCTCATATTCAAGAGTTATTACCCAAGTTTAGCCTTAGAAAGACCGACGAATTAGGGATTTTGGGGGATGCCAAGGAAGCTGTTCTGTTTGCTACGCTTGCTAATGAAGCCCTGGCGGGTGGTAAAACTAATTTTGGGCATAGACAGGGAGTGCCTAGTGTGTCAATGGGAAAAATATCCTTTCCGCATTAATTGAAGTACTTAATAGTTGTTAGGGTCCGTGGTTGTTAGTTGATCGATTACGATTCAACCTATTACAACAAAAAATATAGTATTAGACAATCAATGTTTAGGCGTTTACCAACACCAATGCAATCTTATGAGTAAGGTAACTCGGCGGCAAGGACCAGAACCGTTATTGTTTTGGATTTGTTACCTGAAATCTTAACTAAAACGGCTATAATCTCTTTCATTTGCAGCATTATTAATCATTCAGACCGATGCGACTTAAAACTTCTCTAAACCTTCTGCTAGGAATTGCCTTATCCACTTCAGTTTTTGCTCAGGAAAAAAACTTGATTGCTCCGGGGGCGAGCCTACAAAAAATCTCCAGTCAATTCATTTTTACAGAAGGCCCCGCGGCTGATAAGAACGGTACTATCTATTTTACTGATCAGCCAAACGATAAAATCTGGAAGTATGACACCGATGGAAAGCTGACCTTATGGATGGATAAAACAGGCCGATCGAATGGACTTTATTTTGACAAGAAAGGTAACCTGATTTCCTGTGCGGATGAGAAAAATGAGTTATGGTCCATTTCACCCGACAAAAAAGTAACAGTATTGATGAGCGATGTTGCGGGTAAAAAACTGAATGGCCCTAACGATTTATGGATCGATGCAAAAGGGGGGATATACTTCACCGATCCTTATTATCAACGTAATTACTGGCAACGTCAGAAACCTGAAATTGAAGAGCAGAAAGTATATTATTTGCCCAAAGGAAAAAAACAGCCGACGGTAGTTGACGATCAATTAGTAAAACCGAATGGAATTATTGGGTCAGCTGATGGCAACTATTTATTTGTGGCCGATATTCAGGCTAATAAAACGTATAAATACCAGATTAATAAAGACGGAAGTCTAAGTAATCGTCAGCTTTTTGTCAATCAGGGTTCCGATGGAATGACGCTGGACGCGGAAGGGAATTTATACATTACCGGAAAAGGCGTTTTCATTTATAACGCTAAAGGCGAGAAAATTCAGCATATTCCTGTACCAGCCGGATGGGTAGGTAATGTTTGTTTTGGAGGGAAAGATCGAAAAATGCTCTTTATTACAGCTTCCGAATTCGTATATACTTTACAAATGATTAATAAAGGAAATTAATAAGGTTTTTAACTAACCCAAAAAGACACGTCTAGGCGTGTCTTTTTTTGAACAGACTTATGGTATGGATGGAATCCTGCTCTTGGCCAACTGTTCATTAATGGCTCTTAACCATAGATCACGGCTTTGGCAAGTCCAGTGACTATCTCCCTTTTGGTAACCTTCCGCACCTAAAGGTTTTACCAGAGAATACGCATCAATTATTTTCACTTTAAGACGCGTATCCGACTGAATGCGTTCAATTAAGTGATTATAAGGCCCCATTTCGGGAGCAGTTACTGTCGTTTTATTAGGAATAATACTAAGGTATATTTCATCAAATCCTAACGAATGATAGTTGTCATAACTCTCATTTAAATGAGTAATCAGCTTCGTAATTTCTTCTTCTGAGACTGAATTAAAATTGGAGTTAATTAAAGTAGAATCCGTATCTAAATTTAAAAAAACATGCTTACGATCAGGAGATAGTGAAGTCATGGCATGCGTCCGATCGAAGAGGTGGAGATTCAACCAGGCTTTAAATTCTTTTAACCGAAGAAAGACAGGCCAGTTAAATAATACGTTGTCGTAACGTTCTTCAGGCACCTTAAGCCGGGAATCATGCGTGCCTTCTAAGAAAGCAACCAAATCATTGGTAGGCACCGAGGCATGGGTGTTGGGTACCGAAGATTGTACAATGGAAAGGTTGGTAATTAAAGTAGCTAAATGTTCGCGAAAATGCCGCTCGACGGATTCAATCAATAACACATTGTGTAAGGAAGTATCTAGCCGTACGGTTTTCTGATCATTCCAGTGAGTATAAGAATAACGCTGAGCAATGAAATCTGAACTATCAACCGAACCAGGTTCCATAAAACTGTCCCCAATGGCATACAGTGCAATCGATGCTTTGGGAGCACCGGTGGGATATAGCTTTGGACAAGTTACATGAGCTTGTTTGAACTGAACAAGATTAGTAAAACGATATAAGTCGCCGTATTTGTAATCATCCGGTAAATAACCTGCTAATCCAAGCGTATGATAAAAGGATTTAGATAATCCGATCAGGAATATTGCGACTAAAATAAAGATGAGTATTAATCGAGCTAATTGACGCATTATACTTGATTTTTCGGAGCAGGAGCATGGACACGTATCCAGTTATTAACTTGATTCAACCAGATTAATTTTCCTTTATTATTCCAGTGCCCGTCGCCCTTATGATACAATTCTGGTTTGCCTTTTAACAAACGGTGCATATCAATGTAAGGCATTTGAAGATCCTCGTGTTGCTGAATTCGTTCAATAATTCGATTGTAAGGCAGGCGGTTAGGTTCAAAGATTAGGCTTTTGTTGGGGATAATTGTTAATACGACTTCATCAAAGCCCATTTTTAAATAATGGTTACGAATACTATTCAGCGTAAGCACTACTGAATCAATTTGAGTGTCTCTAACAGGGTAATAGGTTGAAAATAAATTGGTAGTATCTGTTTCGAAGTCATAATACATATTCTTTTTATCTTCTGTCAATACCGCTTTCCCTACCACACGATCAAATAAAGTAGCGTGTAATTCAGCTTTGAATTCTTTCCATTTTAAAGCCCAATTCTGGTTGAAAACCAGGAACTCAATTCGCTGATTAACGGATTCCGCTGATAAAAAATCTAATCCTAAGCTATTAAAAGAAAAGGAGTGATCGTTTGCCGGGCTGACATTTTTAATTTCTGGTTCTGTCGTTTTAATTCCCCGATCTATGTAGATATACTCCGTTTCTGGATTTAATCGTTCGATGATACTCCGCTGGACAATTTCAAATAAAAGTACGTTGTAGTGACTGGTATCTAGCTTTACGGTCAAATAGGAGTCGTCATTGAGCCAACGACGATAGTTTTTTTCCCCCGCCAATAAAGAAGTATCAATTCCCATTCCGGTAAAACTATCGCCTAGAATAGCAACCGTAGTGTTTTTGATTTTGGTGGGTTTTTCATTCAGTGGAACCTGATCATTTTCGTAAAAGTTTTCTTCTTTAACTCGAGTTAAATTACTGGTATTGTATAAATCACCGAATCGATATTGATTCGGAATAAATCCTTTTTCTGATAATTTACGTTGCCATTTAGGCGAATAAATGAAAATAGCAAAAATGACCAAAGCCCCTAAAATGCCTAATTTGATTATCGTATTCATTAAAACTGGAAGTAGATAAATTGGTTGGCAGTAAAGACTCCAAATAAATAACAACTAACGACAAGGGCACTGAAAATGGCCCAGAACTTCACGTTACTTCTGGTAGGAATCTGGAAGTAACGGTTTTCTTTCCAAAGCAAGAATCCAATCAGAAGCAAACAGAAAATCATTTCGTTTGCATTGAGCGGCGTTTGGAGTTTGTCATGAACGGATATAGACGCGATTCCTTTGAAGTAGAGCAACGCATCGCGGAGGGTAATAGCCCGGAAGAAAACCCAGGTTAGCGTAATTAATCCAAAGGTAAGAACTATTTGTAACCCCCGATACCATGATGCACTAGGGACGGTAATGCCCTGGCGATCCATAAAACGATCCCGAAGCTGGCCCATGGTTTGATAAAAGCCGTGCAGAACGCCCCAGATTACAAAATTCCAGCTTGCTCCGTGCCAGATTCCACTGACCAGAAACACGATGAAGCGATTGATATACTGACGAACGGGGGAAACCCGGCTACCGCCTAAAGGAATGTAAATGTAATCGCGGAACCAGGTGGACAGCGAAATGTGCCAACGCCGCCAAAACTCAGCAATGGAAGCCGCTTCGTAGGGGGACTTGAAGTTTTCCATGAGCGTAAAGCCCATTACTTTGGAAGCTCCAATGGCTACATCCGAGTAACCCGAAAAATCACAGTAAATCTGGAAGGAATAGAAACAGGCAGCTACTAACAAACTGGTTCCGTTATGGTCGGTGATATGACCAAAAGCAGGGTCTACGACCATGGCAAGCCGATCGGCAATTACCACTTTTTTGAATAAGCCCCAGGCCATGCGGATGAGGCCTTCTTTTACGTTTTCCCAATCGTAGCGGAAGTATTCGTGGTACTGCCAGAGCACGTTTTGAGGACGTTCGATGGGCCCCGCTACCAATTGCGGATAAAACATTACATAGAGGGCATAAATCCCAAAATGGCGTTCAGCTTTCTGATTACCCCGGTAGACCTCGATGGTATAACTCATGGCCTGGAAAGTGTGAAAAGAAAGGCCAATGGGTAATAAGATACCGGGAAGAATGTCGGTACCTAGTCGCGGAACATGCGTGTCAGAACCCAATAGGTGTACGACATGCTCAATATTCTCAGAAATGAAGTTGAAATACTTAAAGAAAGCCAGAATACCGACGTTGGCAACCAGACTAAGGGTAAGTAACCATTTTCGCTTGACTGGATTTTTTTGATTTTCAATCCAGATTCCGGCGAGATAATCGATGATAATCGTAGCAAAAAGAATGATGATGTACTCGGGTACAAACACCATGTAAAAGTAACAACTCGCCAGCAGAAGCAGAATCCAGCGTCCATTCCACTTCAGACTGAAATAACTTAACGTAACAATTCCGAAGAAAAGAAGAAATTGAAGAGAATTAAAAATCATTCGACTTTTGGTAAATGGGGCTCAAAATTATCAATATCGGTCTAAACCAGCAGAAAGTGATTCCAAAGGTATTAACGAATCTTCGAGGTTAGGATTTGAACGCCTTTATCACTGGTAGCGTAAATAAAGAGTTTCTGATAGGATTCAGCAAATTCAATGGTAACCTTGTAAAGGCTTGGAATGGGAGCCTGAATCAAAGCTTCGCCCTGCAAATTATAAAGCATAGTTCCACGAGAATCGGTGACTGCGATGATTTTCGTTTCGGCTCCGAAGTCATAATATCGAAGCTGACTTTCTGAGGTAATCGGGAAAATATTAAAAAGGGAGTTTGCCTGTTTATCAAACAAGGTAACATTCTGATTTGTTTGCTGAATAATGAGCCAATCCTTAGCCGACTCTTCTACCAGCATTCGGAATCGCGTTTCTTTCGAAGGTTTGATCAACTGACGGCGATTAACCACCTTTCCTTCCTGAGACATCTTCAAAATTTCACCATTGGCACTAACCAGTTGAAGGGCAAAATCAGCATCGCGATCAGTGGTTTCCACGAAGGCGGGGCCATCGAACGGCTGGTTTAGTTGCACGGGAAAATTAGGCAGACTGAGTCCTTTCGCATTCGACAAGGCAACGCTTCCGTTGGGTTGCAGCAACACGGCATACGAATCGCCCTGGGTGTAGGCCATGCTGATGGGAAGGTTGGCATGGCGAATGTCGGAACGCAAACCCGAAGGCATAAGAGACAAGGTCGCTTTTGTAATCGTATATAAATGTCCGTCTGCATCGAGAGCAGAAAACTGCTTTTTGCGTTCGGGCGTTTGATCAAAAAGAGTTAATTCATAATCAAGCAATTTACTAAATGGCTTGGATGCGTAAAGCTGATAGCCCTTGGAGGTAGGATTCAGGATGTACAAGTGGGTTTCGGTAAATAATACCAGTTGATCCCGCCCTTTACCGAAATAATCCATAAGCTGAACCGGAGCTACCAGTGGCCCCGACAGGCGAAACTTGACCGTAGGCGTGGCTCCAACGGTCACCGGAATCAGGTAATTATCTTTAGTGGTAAGAATTAAATCTGTCGTTCCGGTGACTGCGTTTCGGTAGACATACGGTTCTCGCTGAAGCGGTCTGCCGAGCGGATTAGGAATTAACTTTTGCAGGAAAACTTTTCTTAGCAAACTAGGATCGGCGGTAACCCGGCCCTTCGTCCAGACAAACTGATGATCCACTTTACCGGGCAAAACCGTCACCTGCCAGGTCAGGAAATTCAAACGTTTGATGGGTTCTTCAAGATTGGTAATGGGTCCTTTCCATTCACTTCTGAGGTTTTTCAGGATCGAAAACCAAGATTTTCCAGCGTTGAAAACCAAACTGAAAGGACGAGGCTGTAAAATGCGAAGCACTTCCTGTCCCTGGGCGGAGTTCATCCACACATTACCGCGTTTATAATCAGTAATGTAATTCCGCATGGCCTGCATGTTGCTCGCTACGACGGCATAGCCATCAATGACCGTGTAATACGTTTTAGGAAAACCCTGAAAAATAGATCCAAACCAGAGGGAAGGTAACTCCGGTAACAAAATCTGACGTATGGTATAGCCCGAGATGATTTCCTCAAATTTCTTTGCTTTTTCTTCCTGCCGAATACTGCCTGATTCGTAGTGCATCCAATTCTGGAAGGCCCGGGCATTATTCAGTTTCATCAGCAAGATATTGCCTCCTTCGTTCAATTCATCGCTTTCCATTCGGCAGAGAATCAGCTCCCGATTGATGTGGTAATAAACCGAATCCGGACTGATGATGTACTTGTCTTGCCACTCAGACTTTAAATTCGCTTTCGAGGGCTCGTGTTTTTTCTGATAACGCAGAAAACGATTCGCCCAGCCAATGGGGTCAGAGAGGCTAAACTGGTAAAAAGCGGCGGTAGAATTAGGAATAAAGCGTTGACTAATCAGGGCAGCGGCTTGCTGGGAATCAAAGGTTTGCCAATAGGCGTGAGCATCCTTGGTTGCGGTGGTCGTCTCAACCAGCAGGCCTTTCCGAACTTTATTAACCGTAGTTTTATAAGCAGTATTTACGGGAAGTAAGGCCAGTAATGATCCCGCTGCGGATTGCTGACTCATCATGCGTCCGGCAAGAACGCTCAGATTCGCCCAGTTAAGCCAGAATTTAGTCTTAGCCGTGGCGTATTCGTCAGGAGTAGGGGGAGCATTATCCGGTACATCAAGTAATTTACTGATTTTCATCGCCACGTTCTCAACCAATAAGGAGGAGGGACTCAGTATGAGATAGTTATCATACTGCATGAAAGAAAATCGTTTCCGGCTTTTAGAGATGGTGACGTCCGTAATGCTCTGCTTCGCGGTTTGATGTTTCAGGCCTCTGACTTCATTCGAATTTAATCCATTGAGATACGAAAGAAAAGATTGATCTCCCGGCTGGTAAGGGACATAAATCAGGTAGTTAACCACGCTATTCGTCTCGGCGTGGAGCGAATAGGTTATGGTTTTATTGTGCAGAAATGAGTGTAGTAAAGAGGTATCAGGAACAGCCTGACGTAGCAATTGAAGAGCATCCTGGGCTTCTTCCAGAATGGGTAAATCGGTTAATTTGATCTGGTAAGAACGCAGCGGTTCCGGCGGATTTTGTAATTCAGTACTCTCAACGGCTAAGAGGTAATTTTCGGGAATATAAGCCCACACCGAACGTTCGTTGGTACTCCAGCGATAGTAGGCCCAGCAGGCCAGGCCAGCCAAACACACAATTCCCAGAAACCAGTAAAGACGCTTCACCCGGTAATAAATTTTTTATCCGATAAATGGGTTGTTTTAAGACGCAACACTTGCGTACCATTCAGTTACCGAAAATACGGAACATCTGATATAAAATTCAGTGGTTCCGCAACTGGCAATTTTATGGTACTTACTTATTTTTTAGCTACGTTATTTTCCCCACATGGCATTAGCCGTATCTGGGAAGAAGAGCGAAAGTTCAGGTACATTCATGGCTACCCGGTTGGCCCATTCTACGCCCTGCATCAGGGAGTGATCTTGGTTAGAAACTTCGTATTTCCAGGCTCCGAAACGACCACGGGAATATATATCCAGGGGTTCGAGGGCAGGAAGTACCGTTTTCAGAATGCCATCGCGTTCTACGCTTGGCGTTGGGTAGCCATATTCAAAGCGAATGTGGAATTGCGAGATGATATCCTCTTCCGATTCAATCAGTTGATCTTCCTTGAGGGCTCTGATCACTTCCGCCATCAGGGTTTCCTGATCGACGGGTTTTTTCGGAGATTCACTTACTTCCACCATCAATGACCATTGCTCCTCAATGTTGGGAACGTTGTTTGGCGAATAATTCGAGAAGACCGTGATTCGGTAGTAAGGGCTATTAGATTCAGGGAAATACATCCAGCACTTGGTAGCGAGTTCAGCTTTCGGCTTTCCTTTCAGACCGATCCCAATTACGTTCGTGGAAGAATGTTTCAGTCCCTGAGCTTTTTCAGTAATAGCCGAATCCAGACCTTTTACTTTTTGGGTAAACAAGTCCAGTGGCATCGTGTTCAGCAGCGTTTCGTAACCAATGGTACGCCCATCGGCCAGCGTAATTTGCTTGCTAGCGGCATCAACACTTTCGACGTTGGCGTTCAGGATAATATTCTCCCGACCTACCAGATCACCTACGGCTTCCCAGATACCGCCCGTACCGCCATGTTTGGGGAATTGGAAAGTAGCATTGGGCCCCCAGGAATAATCGTCGTTGTTGAATAAAATATTCTTAGTAATGCGATGAAGATCAACGACCGAAACGCGTTCGCCTACCCAGACAGCGTTCATGTCTTCGGTAGGGTATGCCCAGACTTTGAAGTTGTAAGGGAACATGAAAACTTCACCTAACCCTTTGCCCTGCGTGGCCAGAATCCATTCCCGGAAGTTTGCGGGTTTGCCCTGAAAAGGTTTCTTATAAAGATCAATCAGACCATCCAGACATTTCCACATCGTTTCCTGAGAAAGGTACTTGATGTTATTCTGGAAAGGATAGGGAACGAAACGGTTTTCGATCCATACCCAGCTTTCGCGTTGGTGCGTAAGCCAGCCGTCTGCTCCCAGAGCTTTCAGCATTAACTCGTCAAAATACTTGTAATGCGAAAATTGTACGTGCCCACCAACGTCCCAGGTAAAACCTTGTTCATCGACGAAACTGGTTGCTAATCCACCAATGTGATCTTCTTTTTCAAGGACGATAAAATCAGTGATACCCAGTTCTTTCAGACGATAAGCTGCCCCAAGACCCGTCGGACCAGAACCAATAATGACGTATTTATAATTCATAAGGATTAATGTAAGTGCAATTTCAGAAATGAGGTGTTACTAAGCCTTGATCGCTCTGACTTTGGAATTCAATTCCTGACGGAACTGGAATAATTCCTTGAAGCTTTGCCAGCAAACTTTAAGCAGCTTCATTTTCTGAATGGATACCTCGCCAGTGGCCCGTTCTTTGTGAGTAATGGGGATATCAAATGTTTTATTACCAGCTTTCCGAGCCATAATGGCGAGGAAAATGTTGGGAGCAAAAGGTAGTGGCGTTGGGAGCTGAGCTAATAATCGTTTCAGTAAACTACCCTTAATCAGACGGAAAGGAATATTACTGTCATTGATGAACGTTCCATATACTGCAAACAAAGAGTACTTGAGAACGCGGGTAACAAAAAGGCGGAAGGTAGCATCATGGCGGACCTGACGGAAACCCATGATAAACTCGGATTCATTCCGTTTTTCCCAAAGCTTGAGGACATCTTCAGCCACGAACTGATCATCGGAATCGGTTTGGAATACCCATTCTGAATCAATTTCTACTGCTTTGCGATACGCGTGAACAACGGCGTTTCCGTGGCCACCATTCTTCTGATGAACCACCATTAAAAGAGGATACTTGGGTGCTATCTGGTCAAGTTTGGCTCCGGTTGAGTCTTTGGAACCATCATTTACAACGATAAGACGGGTTTCACCGAGGGGCTGGAAATATTTTTCAAGAAATGCTGACCAATTTTTAACGACGGTTTCAATGATTTCCTCCTCGTTATAGGCAGGCATTACAATAGATAGCAGGACAGACATGAAATAACTATTGGTTCTTACTGAAAAGACAACAAGCAAGGTTGATTCAGCAAAGGTAGTGCATTATTTTGATGAAACAGGTTTCCGAATACGAGCTATTAGACTCTGGGACTAAGCGTTTGTCTTTTACCTTAAGATAATCACTAGACAAATACTTACTTACCAGTTGCGTAATCGCCGTAATTGGATAACCTACAGCTGGACCTTTTGTTTTGCTAACTCATATAAGATTGTATCGTTTGATTAAATATAATATTTTGATAATCTACTACCAGTTCTGTTTTAAAGCTGGTGTCTGATCCTGATCCGGGATATGGATCGTTTGTCCCGTTTTATAGAGAGTAGACTTCCCATGGTCATGGGTAACCACTAAAAGCGAATAATCACCGGGTAAATATTGGTTCGGATTATGGTCAATCGTTGTCGATGAATACGGATGAATATAGTTCCGGCTAGCAGGGGCCACTCCGGGACGATCTATAGCTGTAAACATGAACGGAACCAGGTAAGATTTACCAGGTTTGTGGAGCAGGTAATAGGAACGGGTAAAATCTTTCGCTGCTTCGCCAGCTTTCTCCATTTCCAGAACACTAACCTGCTTCGTCTGGGTAATTTTCAGGCCGGGGTAGGCCGTAAGCTGATTCGTGTCGGGTTGGAGTAACGTGTTCAGCGAGGCATTGTACCAGGCAGCCGCTGCTTCATTAATAGGTTTACTTTTGACAGGTTCAGCCGGATACGAATAGTTAAACTGATCACTCATCAATTGGTTTCTGAGCCGTAAGCTATCGTCATAAAAATAGGAATAGCTAGTCCAGGCAATGAGGAGGCTGAACAGTAACGTTACTAATCCAATCGTTTTTCGAACAAAGCCATTGGTTTGCAGGATGAGCCAGGTATAAACCAGCAGGCTTATGACTATCGTATAGACTTTATACCGACTGGTAGTAAAGGTATTTTCATCAAAACCCAACCGACCGAATGCGACAATGGCAGTAGTACCCAGAACAAAAGCTAAAGCAGACCCTAGGAAATACTCGACTTTAGTTAAGGATTGTTTTTGAAAAACTTTTAAAGCTAATCGCAGGAGAATGCCACCAGAAAGAACAAACAGTATCAAGCCAGTCCCCAAAACCAGTAAGGTTGATTTTCGGGGATAGAGCGGTTCGGCGATGGACCCCAGAATCAATAAAACAGCCCGGACGTAGGCAACGATTTTATTCGGAACGGGGTGGGTGGGTTGTTCCGTCTTTTCGTAATGAAGGAAGTAAAGAACCCAGACCAGAACGCCAACCCCCAGCCAGATAAACACTTTCTTTTTAGGCGATTGAAGCCACAACACAATGACACCAAGGGGCCAGATTAATAACCCATTAGTGCTGGTGATACTGGTTAAAATAGCCAATGAAATGCAGATCCCTAAAGGTAGCTGATAGGCTAGGGCGTATAGACAGCAAATGACCCAGGCAATGACGCCAAAGTTTTGCAGGGCGGCCATGCCCCAATACATATTCTCCCACTGGGAGAGATTGAAAATCAGAAAAGGAATGGGTAATACATAAAGTAAGCCTACGGATTGCTTCAATACTTTATACCAGACCAGTACAATGAGGAGCAGAGACAGATTACCTACCCACATCAAGTGCACAAAATTCAGGTGACCCGTAAGAACATAGTCCAGAAGGGAAACGATTCGGTCGTAAACAATGCGGTGTTCATTATGCTGTCTCCAGAACGCGTCAATATACTGGGGAAGTGACTGAGCTTCCTGAAATCGCATGATAAAGGCCCGCAAGCCGTGATCATCCCACTTAGGAATATTAATGGCCAGTGAATCAAGCAAGTAAAAGTACAGAAGTATAGGTACTAAGCCCATACCAAAGACCAGTAAAGAGATAGATCGATTGTTGGACATGGGGAGAAATTAGAGTTTTGGGTTTAGCGTTATCACTGTAGAAACAACAATAATAACGCTAAACCCAAAACTCAAAACATTAGACAGGTAATGCTTCCAGTATGGATGCTGAATCAAGATGGGATTGCTGCTGATGATAGGATTGATCGCCGTATAATCCGTCGGGATACCCTTCGGCTCGCAGGCTTTTGAATGACTTTAAGGAAACTCCTCTTTCGAGCAATTGCACCGAAAGTTGCTGAGCCAGACCACCAATGCTGACGTGTTCTTCAGTAACAATGACATGCCCTGCATCAGTCAGTAGCCGGACGATTTCATCCGTTACCTGAAGCGGTAGCGTTAGGGCTGTCAATAGGTTAATCTTACGGTCATCACCGTCTAAAGCTGTCAGGACATTCTGCGTAACTGGGCCTAGTGAAATCACACTGGCTTCTGCATCGGGGTAACTCTTCAGCACTTTGAAAGACCCTGAAGTCTGCTCCAGCGAAGGTGTATTTTTTCCATAGCCTAAACGTAGGTAAGCCGGACGTCCAGTCTGTACCATGGTTCTTACACAATCACCAACTTCGTCAGCAAAAGCAGGAACGTAGCAGGTTACGTTTTGCAGGGGACTCAGAGCAGCTAAATCTTCGATGGCATGGTGTGAACTTCCCATAATTCCGTAGCCATAACCACCTCCATTACCCACCAGAAAAACGGGCAGATTGTGCAGGCAAACGTCGTTACGGAATTGCTCCAAACAGCGATACACTACGAAGGGAGCGATGGAATAACAAATCACTTTATAGCCTCGTGAAGCCATTCCTGCGGCCATGCCGACCATGTTCTGCTCAGCCACCCCTGCGTTAATAAACCGGGGACCCATGGCTTTCTGAACATTTTCCAGGGCACTATACCCCAAGTCGCCCGTGATGAAAATAAGCTTTTCATCCTCCAAAGCTAACTTCTCAATGGCTTCACTAAATTCTTTTCTCATGATGGTTTAGTTGTCAGTTGTCTGTTTACTGTTGTCAGTTTTAAAGTATCCCATAACTGACAACAGTAAACAGACAACAGTAAACTGTCCTTATTTTTTCTGCTGAGTAACCAGCGTTTTGATCTCTTCGGAGGTCTGGTATTTTTTGCCGCCTTTTCTAACCATGGTGCGGATAAACTTGGGACGTTTCTTCGTCTCTTCGAAAATCTTGCTGATGTATTCGCCGAGGAAGGAAAGGCCCAGCAGGGTCAATCCGCCAAACAAAGTAATCAGAATAATAACTGTCGTTATGCCCTGCGGCGTATCTGGGTCGATGACGTATTTGGCCAGAATCTGGTAGAAAATACCAAGAACGGACAGACCAGTCAGGATGAAGCCAGCGTAACTCATCAACTCCAAAGGAACAAAGCTAAATGAGAAAATTGCTTTGCGGGCCCAGGCAATGTTTTTTCGCCAGTTGTTAGTAGAAACACCAAACATCCGCTCGGGACGAACGTAGGGTACTCCCGTTTGCTTAAAGCCGACCCAGGCTCGTAAGCCCCGAAGGAATTGTTCGGTTTCGGGTAGGGCTACCAGTTCTTTCACCACTTTCCGGTCAATCATGGAGAAATCACCGGCGTCGCGGGGAATGGGGATGTAACTCAGGTTCTGGAAAATACGATAGAAGCCTTTGTAGAAAATGTGCATGTGCGGCTTCATTTCCCGCTGTACTCGCGTGCCATAGACCACTTCAAACCCTTCCTGCCATTTTTCGTAAAAGTCAGGAATGATTTCTGGGGGATCCTGTAAGTCCCCATCCATTAATACCACGGCATCGCCCGTAGAAATTTCCATCCCACTGAGAAAGGCCGATTGACTTCCAAAGTTGCGGGAGTGGGTGATCCCAATGACGTTCGGATCTTTGGCACAGAGCTGTTCCAGAACGGCTTCGGTATCATCGGGGGAGCGGTCATTTACAAAGATGATTTCGTAACGAACCTTCATGGCATTGAACGTCTTTACGAGTCGCTCGTACATGTAAGGCATGGCCTGAGCGTCTTTGTAACAGGCAATAATAGCCGAGATAACCGGGTTTAAGTATGGATTTTCGAAGGCCGGAACAATCCGCTCTTCGTACTGATGCTTCTGCTGCCAGTCGTAGGTGCGTTGCAGCCCTTCGGCCAATGAAAATTTGGTCCCCCAGTTCAAGTCCTGACGGGCGGCAGTCGGATCACCGTACCATTCGGCTAGGTCCCACTTCCGGTTTTGCATGGTTCCGTAGACGGCTTCCTGCTTAATTCCAAATTGTTGCTGAACGGTTCTGACCAGATCAGCAATGGTGGTTTTAACGCCAGAAGCAATATTATAGGACTTTCCTCCGATCACGCTGTAGTCCGCCAGAGCGGCTTTCACGAAGGCAGAAATGCAGTCGTCTACATACACAAAATCCCGGGAAATTTCAGGCGAGACCAGCGGAGGAAGTTGTCCTTTCCGAACGTTTTCGATCAGTCTTGGAATGAGGCGGTCGGGTTCTTCCCAATCTCCATAAATGGAATACAAACGAAGGTTAACCGCCTTTTTCTGCTGAACCTGATGATAAAACTGAACGAGATAGGCCGAAGAAACTTTTGAAACCGCATAGTGGCTATTCGGCTCTACGGGATCCATTTCGGAGGGGGCTGTGCAGTTAAAGCCATATTCCGAGCTACTTCCGGCGTGGATGTATACCGTTTCGGAAGTACAGTTTTCCAAAATGTTAACCGTTCCGATTACGTTCGTTTCATAGGTCAGCGTAATGTTCTGTTGCTTGGAGTAAGCCCCATACGCTGCGAGATTAAAGACCGTTTTGGGCTTTAACTCGTCAAAAACACCTTTAACGGAGGTCGGAGAAACGATGTCGCAGTGGATGACATTTTCGGCTGGAACGTCCAGTAACTTCAAACGCCAGCCTTGCGGGCATCATGAGTAAGGGTATATACATCTTTGCGGATGGCAAAGAGTTTTTCAAACAATGCAGCTCCAATAAACCCACTGGCACCAAATACAAAAATGGGTCCACGCAGCTGCAATATATCGTCACGTAATGATTCGGTCATTCGATGGGGCAGTTTACCGTTTGCAGTTTTCAGTTTTCAATTGATGCATAGAAGCAATAACTGACAACGGAAAACTAACAACCGAAAACTAATGAACGTGTTCTACAGATAGTTGATAAGTCTCGGTAACGTCTTTTTGGGCTTGCTCGTAGAGGTCGGCAGACATGGGCAGGTAGTGCCATTCCATGCGATTTTCCATGTAAGAAATGCCTTTGCCTTTTACCGTATTGGCCACAATGACTTTGGGTTTGCCATTCCGCTGTGAGCGAAGATGTTCAACGGTTTGGATAATCGCTGGAATATCGTGACCATCGATTTCGTGTACTTCAGCTCCAATGGCCTCGTATTTTCGGGGATCGGCTGAATCACCCAGAATGTCCTGCGTCTGTCCGAATCCCTGCAAACGGTTCCGGTCAATCAACACAATGAGCTGATCCAGTTGATTATTCACCGCAAAATGCAGAGCTTCCCAGGTAGTGCCTTCGTTGGTTTCTCCGTCAGACATTAACACAAAGGTCAGTAAATCAGCACCCAATAATTGATTGGCTTTGGCAATACCCGTGGCAATGGGCAGACCATGCCCTAACGAACCCGTCGCAAAAGGAATGCCGGCGTGTTTGTTGGGAGCCGGGTGAGCGGGAAGCGTAGTGTGGTTCTTATAAAACGTTTGTAAAGTATCGTCAGAGATTTCGCCGAGGTAGTTCAGGCAGATATACAGTGCCACTGCCGCGTGACCCTTCGAAAGAATGAAGGTTTCGGACTCGCGTTTTTGCTTCACTAGTGTTCCGATCATCAGGTCGAGGCAACTCATGGAGCAACCAATATGACCAGCATTGGCCATTTTGTAGAGCCCCAGCGTTTTGAGTCGC
This sequence comes from Siphonobacter sp. SORGH_AS_0500, assembly GCF_002838835.1. Classification (GTDB taxonomy): domain Bacteria; phylum Bacteroidota; class Bacteroidia; order Cytophagales; family Spirosomataceae; genus Siphonobacter. The sequence continues at coordinate 306,139 of NZ_NHPP01000001.1, read as the reverse complement.
AACTCTCCGGCTAATTGTTTTAATTCAGTTTCCAACATGGAAAAATAAGGCTGGCAGTTGAAATTGGTTACTGGTAATCGCAATGGTAGGATTCGTAGATTCAAACCTTTTTAAAGGCTGAATGTTCGGAGAATCCAGTTATTTGTCGATGAAATTAATTCTGACGTGGTCACTTCAAAGGAGGCTATTGCACTATTAATAGCGATACTTGGCTCCTTCGAAATCAAAAATCAGCCGTTTTTTTCCGGTTGACTTTTGCCAAAGATACAATTTATCTGACTCGGCGGGGTCGATTCGCTGCCAATAGGTTGCGTCTTTGGGGAGATAGACATTGATAAGCTGAGCATCCACAACGGATACTTTGATGCCATAGGTGTATTCATCAGCCGCTCCAAAAACATCCTTTACCCCGCTCGGATAAAGAATGGTATCGCCAGGCATGTATAGTTTCTTCAGCAGTTCGGCGGATTTGATATAAGGATTAGGAATCCGGGCTTCCGACCGATAAGTGTACTTGGGAGAACGATCCTGGTAGATTTCTCTTAGCATTTTAGCAATTGCCCCGAACTGAGTCACGCAGGCCACTACGATAATGACCTTTGCCCACAAGGCAAGCTTAGAGCTTTCCCGTAGGCTATAGCAATCAGAATGATAGCATAAGGGAATGAAAAGCCGCCGTATCGTTGGGTAATGCCAAACGTATGCCCGTTTTTCAGAGTCATGACCACCAGAAAAGCCGTAGGGACGAAGGTTAATAAGGCGAAAAGTACAAGTAATGAACGCTCGGAAGCCGCCTTTCTCCGAGTACCGTAATAGATCAGAACCCCTAAGAGGATAAAGCCACTTTGTAGAGCCAAAAATCCCCAGGGTTGAGTTTTGTATAAAAATAAAGAAGCGAGGGTGGCGAGAATAGCCAGAATCGACCATTTGAACCGCTGATACTTTTGATATTGCCAGAGGGCAAAGAGTGAAAGTAGCGTGGTAATGCCCCAGATGATAAAATTGGTCTTTCCCGTTAAACGGCTGGCCAGCCCATTGGTAATCCAGAACTGATCGGTCAGCACGGGAGCCAGTTTACTCCAAACATTTTTAGGAGTAGCGAGCATTTCCGGTGATTGCGTATGGGCTACTTTATTATACAGTTCGCCCTGATATTTCAGCGTGTGCAAGGTGTATTCTCCGCCTTTTCCGGGCGACATCCACCAGACCATGCCTGCAATGGGTAATAACAGGGATAAGCCCAGCCCGATCCAGGTGCGAAGATTCCGAACGTATAACAGCACGTACAAGCCGTGAATAGCGATGACAATAATGGCCAGTAAATGACAGAACCAGACGAGCCACGCCAGTACGCCATACCAGAGGAACTTCGTCCAGTGAACCGGATTCGGGGAACGAACAATATCGAGAAAGACGTCGGTCAGTAATAAGGTAAAGAAAAAGGTCATCGAGTAGTTACGGGCCTGATGACTGTAGGCGATGAAAAAGGGTTCAATGGCCAGTACCAGAGCCACACTCAGAGCCAGCTTATCACTTTTGAGGTGTTTTTGCGTAAATCTAAAACCCAGAGCAACGATCAAAACGCTAAAGATGACCGACAGAAAACGAACGCTGAAATCACTCATCCCAAACAGGGCTACCCAGGCGTGGAACAATACGTAATAAGCCGGGGAGTTGCCAATGTCACTGCGGTTGATGGCTTCGTAATAATCAGCCATGTGTTTGGGTCGCCAGAAATCCTGGGGCGTGAAATATTTCTGATGAAGTTCGGGCTGATTGGCTCCTTCCAGCGGAACGCCCTGCGAAACGAGCAAGGTCGATTTTTCATCAAAAAATAAACTATAATCTCCTAGTGTATACACCCGAAGCCCAAAGGCCAGGAGCAGAATTCCAGACAGGAAAAGGATAAGTTGGTTTCGTGACATGGCACTAATTCGGACCAAAGAAGGCTGATTGAGTCGCGAAAATGGTCAAAAAGGCTGGGGGATGCAAATCTTAACGGGAATGTATCATGGAAACGGTGCACGGGTAATAGAAGCTTCCTAGGGATGGGTACAGCGTAAATACAGGATGTGAAAACGATCCACAACCTGAACGTAATTCCCATACTCACGCGGTAACCCTGATGCTGAAAAGGGTAGGTTACTTGGTTAATATCGTAAACTCAACCCGCCGATTTTTTCGCCGGTTTTCTTCACTGTAATTACTAACCAGTGGTCGGCTGGAACCATAGCCTTTGCAGACAATTCGATTCGCTGAGATGCCTTTGAAGACCAGATAACTTTTGACATGATCGACCCGTTGCTGAGATAAAACCAGATTGGCATCGAAATCTCCCTGATTGTCAGTGTGCCCTTCCATGAGAATCGTCATCGTAGGATGTTCCTTCATGATTTGAACCAGGCGACGTAACTCGGCAAAAGAAGAAGAGTCAACTTCGGGCTGGCTTTGCTCAAAATAGACGGTGTTCATCGTGATTTTTGCTCCTGCTTCGATGGGGATCAGTAACAGGTTTTTACGAAGTTCCCGATACCGTTTTTCCTCTCTCAAATCCAGTTCTTCGGCAATGGGATAAAACCCTTCTTTGGCGGCGTTTAGCCCATAAAGCTTTTTGCTGGGCAGAATGAATTTATACTCGCCCGTGGCCGGGTTATATTCCGTTTGAATACTGTCTTTCTCGCCCTGTAGGACCTGAGCAAAAATTTTGGCGTTTACTGGTTTTCTGGTAACCGAATGGAGCACACTTCCCGAAACGATCACCACCGGTTCGGGTTTGATGGCTTCCGTGGTGCGAATGCGGAAGATATCTTCCTTTCCGTAAGAATTCTCGGTAGAAGATAAGTAGGCATAATCTCCCGAAGCAGGGATAGAGAAAAAAACATCATCACTGGGTGTGTTGATCATCGGTCCCAGGTTTTCTGGCTCTGACCAGTTCTGCCAGGTATTATCCAGGCGGCGGGTTACAAAGATGTCGTGCTCACCATAACCCGGATGTCCCTTACTGGAAAAATAGAGGGTTTTGCCATCCGCTGCTAAAAATGGGGAGCCATCTTCTTCGGGGGTATTAATGATTTTTCCTAGATTTTTGGGGGTAGACCAAAGATTGGGAGCTTTCAGAAAAGAAACGTACAAATCCCGACCTCCGAAAGAGTCGGCCCGGTATACGCTCATCAATAAGATACGTTCATCCGCCGAAAGAGCATATTCAGTAGAGTAACGACCGTGCTGACGAAGAATATCAAAATTCTCGATTTTCATGGGAGTGGGAAAAGTCCAGCCCGTTGGTGTTTTACGAGAAGAGGAGATGCCGAGAGACATTTTTCCTGACTTATCGTATTCATTCACTAAGTAAGCGGTACGCAAGTCCGTCGAAATGGCAAAAAGGCAGTTATGGTCCTCATTATTCAAAGGAGGTCCCATATTCTGAGCTTTCTGCCAGACTCCGTTAATCTGATGCGAAACCCAGATGTCCTGCTTTTTTCTTTCGATCTCATCATCTCCTTCTTTTACGGGTTTTCCCAGGTTTTCTGGATGATTCCATCGGGTAAAGTAGAGGGTTTTGCCATCTGAGGCAATCAGCGGTGTTAATTCATTCACTTTTGAATTAATGGCTTCTCCCAGATTCTCCTTACTAATTTTCTGATCCGTATACTTTTTAGAAAGATGGATCGTCGGTTTAAACGGGACGGTGTCCTGTGAAATGCCAATCGCGTCGATTTGCGTATACCCCGGACGTCTGGTTGTGTTAAGCACAACGGTTAGAGCTGCCACCGGATAACGGGTAAGCGATTCTAACGGAATAGACCAGACTTTACCCTGATGGGATGGAAAAGCGGCGGAGTTAGAATAAACTAGTTTTTCGTCTCCTTTCGGATCGCTCAGCCAAACCTGATTAATGCACCCGGCCCCGTAATTTTCAACGATGGTAATCTGACGGACGGGCATTAAGGTGTCAAAAGATACTTTCAGAAATTCTTCGCCAGAATCCGGCTGGGCGGGTTGCCAGGCGGCTTGGCTATCGCCCATGCCCGGCCCGGAGTTGGGTTTTCCCAAAGCTTGTTTAGCCGCGTAGGAAAAGTCTTCGGTCTTCGTTTCCGAGGAAACCTGCACTACTTTGGTGGCCCAATGAATGCGTTGAGCAAAAGCCCCTGCTACACTTCCAAGAACATAAATAAAGATCAGGCCAATCGTTCTTTTCATAAATAATAATAAAGATACTAGGGGCAAGCAGGAAAGTAACTTGCCTGTTACTGAATTAAAGAAACGGAAAGCCGTCCGATCATCCTTTGTGATTTACTAGTCCAAGATAAGTAAAAGCTTCTTATCTCATGAATTAGTTTTTTAGTCGAAATTTAAAACAAAACTAAAGTTAACTGGAGCCTAAACTTCTATTTTTGTAAGTAACGGACCAAACTACTTTTATTTTTTTCTGCTTGATTCCTCTTTTGCAGAATTTAACGTTTGAGTATCAGCCGGAAAATACTTCAAAAAATCAACTATCCCCTATGAGAAAACGCTTCATCAGCACGCTTGGGCTTGCTCTCTTGCTGGGTGGACGCTTGTGGGCTCAGTCGGTCTATCCCGATCAGGCCGCTTTGACCAAACGTCTCCAGCAAATCAATGCCCAGCATAAAAATCTAACCAGCCTTCAGTCGATTGGTAAAACGTCTACCGGAAAAGACCTTTGGGTTCTGAGTGTCGGGCAGGGCGATGCAAAGAAAAAACCCGCAGTGGTAATCATTGCTAACGTAGAAGGCTGGCATCTGGCCGGAACGGAACTAAGCCTGCAAACCGCCGAAAAATTATTGACCCAGGCTTCAACGGATAGTGTATCGAAGCTGTTAGCCAGCAAGACGTTCTACTTCATTCCTAGTCTAAACCCAGACGCAGCGGCTCAGTTTTTCGCTAAATTAAAATATGAACGCAGCGGTAATGCCCGAACAACAGATGACGATCGGGATGGGCGGATAAACGAAGACGGGCCGGACGATCTTAACGGCGATGGCCTCATTACCCAGATTCGCATCGAAGATCCCGAAGGTAACTACCGGGTGGCAAAAGGCGACAGTCGCGTTCTGGTGAAAGCGGACCCCTCGAAAGGTGAACTCGGACGTTACCTGGTGTACACGGAAGGTATTGATAATGACAAGGATGGGGAATTCAACGAAGACGGCGAAGGCGGGATTCAACTGAACAAAAACTTTACCTTCGAATACGAACCCTTCAAGCCCGGAGCGGGTGATTACCCCATTTCTGAAAACGAAAACCGGGCCTTGGTAGACTGGCTTTATGAGAATAAAAACGTCTACGCGATTATTACGTTCGGGATGTCGAATAACCTGACTGAACCGAACAAGTTTGATGCGATGAAAGCCAATCAGCGGATTATCAAAGGTTGGCAAGCCAAAGACGTGGCGATTAATGAGTATGTCAGCAAATTATACACAGGAGCAGGCCTGACCGATGCTCCGACACTTTCTCCCAGCAAAGGTGACGTATCCACCTGGGCTTATTACCATTTCGGTAAATTCAGTTTCTCGACGCCCGGTTGGTGGATGCCTAAAGACACCACAAAAGCGGCGGCTCGCCCCGCAGGAGCAACGCCTGCTCCGCGTCCCGGTGCAATGCCCGGTCGTGGCATGACATCCGCAGGGGGAGGTTCAGAAGACGAGGTAAATGTGCTGAAATGGGCGGCCACTAACAACATTCCGGCTTTCGTGGAGTGGAAAGAAATCAAGCACCCCGATTTCCCCAACCAGAAAGTAGAAGTAGGAGCATGATGCCTTTTGTGAAATGGAATCCTCCGGTAGCCTTATTGACCCCAGCCGCCGACAAACACGCCAGCTTCCTGCTAGCCTTCGCAAAGGCCATGCCTGAGATTGAAATCGTGCATGTGAAAACGGAAAATCTGTCAGGAGGTCTGAACCGAATCACGGTTGATGTGCATAATAAAGGGTTATTACCTACGCATTCAGAAATCGGTAATCGCGTGAAATACGAAGACCGTTTGAAGGTAATTGCAACTCCGTCTAAAAACCAGAAAATCATTTCGGGTCGTACGCATCAATTGGTTCGTACCGCTATTGCCGGTAACGGTGTTGAGCAAATGACCTGGCTGGTTTCCGGTACTGGTACCTTCGAAATTGAGGCATCTGCGGGCCCTACGGGTTCGGCGAAAGTGAATGTTACCCTGAAATAATGACTCTGTCGTCTTCAGCCTGAACTGATGACGCTCAACATATTCATCGCATGAAAAAATTAGTAACGCTGGCCTTACTGCTCTCTGGAGCTTCAGTAATGGCCCAGCAGAAAGACCCGGTGGGGATTCGAGCCATTGGCACCCCACCCAACCCGAAGGTACAGGTTTCCTGGAACCGCTATTACGACTACAAAGGTTTGCTGGACATTATGCAGCGAATCGTGAAAGCTTACCCTAACCTGGCTAAGCTCGAAACCATCGGTAAGTCCCAGCAGGGCCGGGACCTGTACGTGCTTACCATTACGGATATGAAATCAGGGAAGCCAGATACGCAAAAACCGGCTTTCTGGACGGATGGGAACATTCACTCCAACGAGTTGCAGGGTTCGGAAATGGCTTTGTATGCCGCCTGGTATCTGACTGAAAACCATGCTTCCAATGCTTTTATTAAAGAACTTTTGCGGGACAAAGCCTTTTACTTCGCTCCAACGATTAACCCCGATGCCCGCGAGGACTTTATTTACAATGCCAATACCGCCAACACGCCACGCTCGGGCATGTTACCCATTGATGACGACGGCGATGGTTTGGTAGATGAAGATAACTTCGACGATCTGGACGGAGATGGTGAAATCACGATGATGCGTCGGAAGTCGCCTTATGGTCGCCTGAAAACGAATCCTGAAGACCCCCGGATGCTGATTCCCGTGAAACCCGGCGAGCAGGGAGAATACGAAATGCTGGGCTACGAAGGGCTGGATAATGACGGCGATGGTCAGATCAACGAAGATCGTCCGGGAAGTTATGACCCGAACCGTGACTGGGCCTGGAACTGGCAGCCCGATTATATTCAGGGTGGAGCGTACAAATACCCTTTCAGTCTTCCCGAACCTCGGGCCATTATGGAATGGGTCATGAAACATCCCAATATTGCGGGTGCCCAGAGTTATCACAATTTCAGCGGGATGTTCTTACGCGGCCCCGGTGCGGCGGAGGACGATATTCATTACGACCGCGAGGACGTGCAGGTATACGATTACCTCGGACAAACGGGCGAAAAAATGATTCCGTCCTATAAATACGGAGCGATTCATAAAATCCTTTATACGGTTTACGGCGGCGAAATCGATTGGTTTGCTTTGGGTCGGGGCATTTTTATGTTCTCAAACGAGCTGTGGACGTCTTACCTGTATTTCAACAAAAAAGGAGAGTCGAACGAACTCAGAAATGCTCCCAATACCGAGCCTTATGATTTTGATCGTCTGTTACTGCACGGGGATGCGTTTGTCGAATGGAAACCTTTCAAACATCCGCAATACGGTGATATCGAAATTGGTGGATTCAAGAAAAACTACATCCGAAATCACCCCGGTTTTATTCTGGAAACCGACGGCCACCGGAATGCGGCTTTCACGATTTTCCACGCGAACCAGATGCCAAAAATTGAGGTGAAGGAAGTGGAAAAGCAGGATTTGGGTAACGGATTAACGCAAATCACGGCAACCATTACCAATAGCCGCGTCATCCCTACGCACTCATCTTTTGACGTAAAAAACAAAATCAACCTGCCGGACTATGTAACGCTGAAAGGAGCACAGGTGGTGAGTGGCTTGCAGATGAGTAACCCCGACGGTGGCGGTATGGGTTATGGTGGTCCATCTCCTGCTTTTGAGAGTTACAGAGAGCAGAAACTAAATCCCGATAAACTCGAAGTAGCGAATATTCCTGGTTTGGGTTATGTACGTCTACGTTGGATTGTAAAGGGTAATCCCAGTAACTGGAATATCGAAGTAAACAGCCAGAAAGGTGGGGTAGTAACTGCCAGCGGCAATTTCGAGAAGAAAAAATAGCCCAAACGCGATGCCATCGCGTTTGGCCGGGGAACGAAATGGTGCCCCCAAATGACAGACGGCAGGTTTTCCTGCCGTCTGTTTTGTTACTATGCTTTTTCGGATTGACAATCATCCGCCGTGGTTGGTGTCCTCACTAACCACGGTTAATGGCTGGTGAGGACACCAGCCAGGGGGAGTAACAAAAATCACCTCTTACCCAGACATAAGAAATTCTTTGGCAGAACCACCGTTCCGTCGTGGTTGGTGTCCTCACCAACCACTTTAATGGCTGGAGAAGATATCAACCCGGTGGGAACGTAGGAGTGTTAAAATCGCCCCTTACTCAGGAGTATCCGCCGTGGTTGGTGTCCTCACCAACCACTGTTAATGGCTGGTGAAGACACCAGCCAATGGGAGTAACAAAAATCACCTCTTAACCAGACGCAAGAAATTCTTTGGCAGAACCACCGTTCCTGTTCAGGAGTTAATACAAAAACCTTTCAACTGCTCGAATTGGATACGCTCACTCACATCACCATCGGGGCCTGCGTCGGAGAAGCATTCCTTGCCAAACGCATCGGCAAGAAAGCTTTACTCATCGGTGCCGTTGCCCAGAATCTCCCCGATATCGACGCACTGGATGCTCTATTTCTATCACCCGCCGAAAATCTATTGGTACATCGGGGGATTACTCATTCCCTGTTGCTCGCCTTTTTGGCACCTTTGGGTTTTTCATGGGTATTAAGAAAGAAATTTCCGCAGGTAAACTTTCTCCATTTTTATCTATTCTTTCTGATTCAGCTGTTACTCCATGATTTCCTGGACGTTTGTAACTCGTACGGCACGGGCATCTTCGAACCTTTTAGTCATCAGCGGATTACTTTCAATTTACTTTACGTAATCGACCCTTTATTTACCTTACCGCTGGTTCTTTCCTGCCTCGCGTTGCTTTATCTGAAAAACCAGCATTCCGCCCGAAAAGCCTGGGTTAGTCTGGGGCTGATCTCCTGCTTTTTGTACCTCTCCGTTACCCTTTTTCATAAACGAAAAATCAACCACTCGATTGAAGAATCCCTGCGTACTCAATCCATTACCAGTACGGATTATTTCACTACGCCGACGCCGTTCAATAGTTTGTTATGGTATGCGGTAGCGGCGGTGCCGGGGGGGTACCAGATCGGGTATCGCTCGGTTTTTGACCATGGATGGACCCCATTTCATTTCGTGCCGCAGCGGGAAGAGTTATTGAGGAATATTCAAAAAGAAAAAGAAGTGCAGGATCTGAAATATTTTGCCCGGGGCTTTTATACCATCAGCGATCAGGACCATGCGTTGCAGTTTAATGTACTTCGCTTCGGACAGGTATTAGGCTGGGAAAATCCTGACGCAGCCTTTGCTTTCCACTTCTATTTAAATGCGGACTACGATAATCGCTTGGTGATGCAGCGGGGGCGTTTTTCGGGCTGGAACCAGGGAAGTATTCAACGAATGATACAGCGAATCGGTGGTCAGCAGGTTGAGGCTCCTAAAACTTTAGAGTAATCATGCATTTTTTAGAAGAAATCGATTGGCTATTAATCTGGGAAGTCGTCTACGGGTTTATTGTTTTTCTGGTATGCGTTCGCATCATTTATGATACCCGAGCCAGTACTAAAACGCTGGCTTATCTGTTGTTAACGGTTTTTCTTCCCGTTGCCGGAATCTTCATCTATTTGTCCTTCGGAATCAATTATCGAAAACGAAGTTTGTATTCCAAGAAATTGATTGACAACGATCAGTTACTCAAACAGCTCCATACGCAGGTTACCCAGATTACTGAAAATAACCTGAAGGCCGACGCCCCGGCCGTTCAGCAAAATCGCGAGTTAGCGTATCTACTGCTGAATGATAACCTGAGTCCATTAACGTCTCGAAATCAGGTGAAGTTATTGCTAAATGGCGAAGAGGCGTTTCCCGAGATTATCAAGGCATTAAAGAATGCCAAACATCACATCCACATTGAATATTACATCTACGAAAACGACGCCATTGGAAATGAAATCAAGGATATTCTGATTCAAAAAGCTCAGGAAGGCGTTCAGGTGCGGTTTATTTACGATGATTTTGGCAGCAGATCCATTCGCCGTTCCATTGCTCCCGAGCTTCGGAAGGCTGGGGTAGAGGCGTATCCCTTTTACGAAGTTATTTTCATTGCTTTGGCCAACCGACTGAATTACCGCAATCACCGCAAGATTATTGTCATTGATGGATGTACCTCTTTCACGGGTGGAATCAACATTTCTGACCGTTATCGAAATCCCAATAATAACGATTTGTACTGGCGGGACACGCACATCCGCATCGACGGGCCAGGTTCGTATTACCTTCAGTATATTTTCATGTGCGACTGGAATTTTTGTGCCCAAGATACGCTGGAACCGAGTCGGCACTATTACTGCGAACCCGATGCTTTTCCAGCGGACGCTCTGGTTCAGATTGCGGCCAGTGGGCCTGATTCGGTGCAGCCTACGATTTTATTCGCTCTATTACAGGTGATTAATCTTTCCCGAAAAGAGATTCTCATTACCACTCCCTATTTTATTCCCGGTGATAGTTTACAGGATGCCCTGATTGTAGCGGCCCTGAGTGGGATTAAGGTTAAACTGCTCGTGCCCGGAATTTCGGACTCCTGGATTGTAAACACGGCGGCGAGTTCATATTATGATGATCTGTTGCGAGTAGGCGTGGAGATTTATCGGTATCAAAAGGGTTTCATTCATGCTAAAACCATTGTGTCCGATGGGCAACTTTCCGCTGTAGGAACGGCCAATATGGATCACCGAAGTTTTGAGTTAAATTTTGAGGTAAATGCCTTTATCTACGATGCAGATTTCTCCGAAAAACTTCGAAAAGCCTTCTACGAAGACCTTCAGCACGCCGAACGCATCGATCCTCAACAATGGATTAACCGTCCCAAATGGAAACGAATGCTAGAAAAACTGACCCGCATGATTTCGCCTTTATTGTAAGGCGACCCGCATTCAACTAAGCTAGCAAACCTTCTTTCTAAAATTTTAGAAAAAGCGATAAGTGGATTGACTAGTATGTTTTAATAATTATTAAAACGTTTTAGTAACGTTAATTTTAATTTTTCTGTGGATTGAAACCTGGACGATTAGCTGGAAAAAGCAACCGGGAGCCGAAAACTGCCAACGGAAAAACTGAGAAAATTCAATCTTTTTGGAAAACGATACGTATATGTATTTTTAAACCACAGCTTGTTATGAAATACATCATTTGTAGCCTGCTACTTGCATTAGGTGGATGGCATGAAGAGCCACCGAAAGGATGGACCAGTACGCAAAATGGCACGAACACCGATATGAGGCCGAAAAACCTGCCTGCGAAACGGCTTTTCGTATATACGCTTTTTCCCGTTCAGGAGACGAAACACAGGTCTTTAACGGATTGGTTGAAGATAGAATCCCGAAAGGATGCGATCCAGTATGGGTTTTAACGCAAAATTTTACGCCCGAGACGGTCGACCAAATCGAAACCTTGACCGGAAAAGTAGAACAAAATGGTAAGCAAAAGATCTTGATGTATATGGCTTTTGCGGCTAATAATCAATACTATCTGGCTCGAATTGTGACCGAACCCGACCAGAAAATGTATTCGCCTTATTTGTCTCAAGTGGCGGCCCACTTTCTCAGGCTGGCGAATTCAGAAGGCGTAAACGTTCCGGCTTTACCGCAAGATCAGGCTAAAGACACACAGGAGTTGAAAGAGGTGTTGCAAAACTATTAAACGATGGCATCGGGCGTTTGCTCAGGAATGCGGGCTTTCGTGCGGGGTAACCTTCGAGCGACTAGTACACCGACCATGACCAGCACACCCGAAATCATAAATACATATTGAATGGCATAATGTTCGGCCAGCATGTCAGAAGCGTGCTGGCCGACGTAGTATTGGTAGATGAGTTGCTGTAATAAGGCACTAACCGCAATGCCAATAGAGCCGCTTAACTGCTGAACCAGCGTATATACCGAAGAGGCCGGGGTTACCTGATTGGGTAATACGGCATTCATGGCAGTAGCCGTAAGCGGGGAAACCAGCAAGCCTAATCCAATGCCCCTCACCGTCATGGCGGCTATGACGAAGGGTACACTCGGCGTGTTGATCTGCGAAAATAGGAACATGGAAATGCCAACCAGAGCCAGGCCCGCCATCACAAAACGTCTGGGGCCGTATTTATCTGATAACTTTCCGGCGAGTGGCGTGAAAATGGCCATCATTGCCGAGTTAGGCAGGATCATTAATCCCGAATCCAGTTCTGAAAACTTAAGATACCCCTGCAATAAAAAAGGTAATAGGAAAAGACCACTAAAGAGAGCGATGGATCGGAGCGTAGTAATGAAAATGCAAACTACGTAAAGCGGACGTTCAAAAATACTCAGATCAAATAAGGCTTCGGGGCGTTTGTAACTGCGTTTGATGAAAATAATAAAGGCCGCCAGGGAAACGACGAGAGGAATCAAGACCTGAAGTGAGCCAAGCCCCTTGCTTGATAATAAAGCGATGCCGTACTGAAAAAGGACGATGAAAGCAGTAAAATAGATAAAACCCACCCGGTCAAAGTGGATGTTTTTATCACTCGAACGATCCAGGAATTTCAGGGATCGGGCGGCGATGCCGATGGCTAGCAAGCCGATGGGCAGGTTAATGTAAAAGATGGACGGCCAGCCAAAGGCTTCTGTTAAAATTCCTCCCAGGGTTGGACCAATAGCGGGACCGGTTATGCCTCCCAGCGACCACCAACCCATGACTTTTCCTCGTTCGTTCGCCGGAAAAACGGTAGTCAGAATAGCCATAGCAGTAGGAGACAAAGCTCCACCGCCGAAAGCCTGCAAGGCACGGGCGGCAATGAGTTGTTCCAGATTTCCGGCTAAGGCACACCCAAGCGACCCCAGAATAAAAACGCTGAGACTTCCGATATACAATTTATAAAAGCCAAGTCTGAGACGCAGCCAGTTGGTAAGCGGCATGAAGATGCAAAAGCCCAGCATATAAATGGTAATGACCCATTCGATGGCATCGACTTTCACACCAAATTCGCGGCTCATGGTTGGTAAGGATACGTTAACAATACTACTGTCGATCCCGGCCATGAGCGTGCCAAGCATTAAGGGAATGAGTACGGAAGCGGGACTTTTCATCAAATAAAACAAGCTAACAATTACCTAAGACCCCGAAACAAGTCCTCTGTATAAGTCATTTGGTCTGCAAATTGTTATTTCTGGAAGCCATTTAAGGGGACGAAAAGGGCAGGAAATGAAACAATGTCAAAACCTTTGTTATTTTTGTAGTAAACCGATTTGAACCTTCCTCGTGACGCTGTCATCCAAACCTTCCTGGCGGAGCTTATACCGGCAACCAGCAGCTAGATTTTTTCTAGTGCTGTTTACGGTGATGTTCGTCAATGGGGTAGTGTTTCGGCACGGGCACCGGCTGGCGGATGGGCGGATTATCTCTCACGCTCACCCCTTCAAATCCCAGAATAAAGGGCCCATTCAGCCTAACTCCCATACCTCACTGGAGTTACTTCTGCTGGATGCGGTGTCAAACCCCGTTCTGGAGTTAATGGATTTTGAATCCATTGATTTTCAGCTAGTCGTATTAGCTGAAGTCTCCATTTTAGTAATCGCTTACCAGGGCATTCGCCTGCGGCGACCCTTCCTGTATTATTCCCATCGCGGGCCTCCGGCTCTGAGTTAATTTTTCGGGTAAAGAAGTACGTTTTCGTGGCTGCGGAGAATAGCTCCGCAGAGCTCGTCTGTACTTGTTATTCGACTCATTTCTGCTGTCTTTCTTTTTTCTCTTCATACCCTAAACGGGCTTTCTGCCTGCGTAGGCGGTGGTTTATTCATGTACCGTCTGCTCAGCGTGAGTTCGTGTGTGGTCCATTTTTTCCCGCATAAACTTCATGAAAAATTTATTTTTACTTTTCTGCTTCCTGATTTCGGGAAGCTTGCTGGCTCAAAATTCACTTTCCGGAAAAATTATTCACAAAGAAGACAACGAAACCGTTGTCGGAGCCACCATTTACATTCCCGATCTCCGCATTGGAGCGAGTTCAGATGTAAACGGGGCGTATCGGATTTCTAACTTACCCAAAGGCACGTTCACGGTTCAGGTAAGTTATGTTTCGCACCGTACAGTTATCGAAAAAGTGACGATTGACGGAGCCACCACGAAAGATTTTACGATGGAAAATGCGGCACAGTCGCTCGAAGAAGTGATTGTGTCAGGCTCGTCTACAAAAACGGTGATCAAGGAAAGCCCCATTCCGATTGCGGCGATTACCCAGCTTCGTTTGTTACAACAATCATCTACCAACCTGATCGATGCGGTGGCTAAGCTGCCGGGGATGTCGCAGGTATCAACGGGAGCGGGCTTGAGCAAGCCCATTATTCGCGGGTTAGGTTTTAACCGGGTGATTACCATGCACGACGGCGTTCGTCAGGAGGATAACCAGTGGGGCGAAGAGCACAGCATTCAGATTGATGAGTATTCGATTGATCGGTACGAAATCATTCGCGGAGCGGGTTCGCTCATGTACGGCTCGGATGGCTTGGGGGGCGTGATGTCCGTGTTATCGCCTCGCCCCGTGGAAGAGGGCAAAATGGTAGGTCGTGTGTTGAGTAACTACCAGACCAACAATAATCTCTACGGGATCTCTGCTCAATTGGCCGGTAATAAAAACGGGTTCGTCTGGCTGGCTCAGGCTTCCACTAAGTCCACCAAAAATTACCGCAATGCCTACGATGGCCGGGTGTTTGCCTCCAATTTCACGGAGCCCATTAACTTCAATGGTTATTTTGGTTTAAATAAGAAGTGGGGGTATTCCCGCATTCACTTCCTGCGGACGTATCAGAAGTATAACATCATCAACGGAACGCGTGATGCATCAGGCCGATTTACAACGGCGAGTCTGGACAATAGCGGAGAAGTAGTAGATCGCCCTGTAACGGATGCGGAATTGAACAGCCGGGATTTTATTCCGTATAACTCGCAGCGACTGATTAATGAGAAAGTTTCCTGGAATAACCTGCTGAATTTCTCGAATGGCTCGTCGTTGTCAGGAGTATTCAGTGTGGCCCGTAACCGCCGGAGTGAATATGGCGACGTAACCCGTCCCTGGGAATCACAACTGGATTTGTATCTCTATACGAATTATTACGACGTTCGTTACAACTTTGCCGCCAAGAATAACTGGGAGGTGAACGTGGGTACGAATGGGATGTTCCAGCGACTGGATAACCAGGGCTTTCAGGTGTTGTATCCAAACTACAATCTCTTCGATAACGGGGTTTTCATGTTTGCCAAGAAGAGTTATGAGCGGCTGAAAATATCGGGAGGTGTTCGTTATGACATTCGTTTGCTGGATATTGGCAAGTTATACATTGACCCCGATGGTAATTTTCAGGTAACACCTCAGGGCTCAGGTAGCGAACGTTTCGCTGGTTTTGACAAAAATTACCAGAATGTTTCGGCGAGTATCGGTGGGGTGTATAACCTGACGGACAAGCTGGCGGTTCGGATTAATGGCTCTCGTGGTTTCCGGGCACCCACCGTTCCTGAGTTATCCTCGAACGGCATTCACGCCGGAACCTTCCGCTATGAAATTGGGAAACTGGATGCGGTGCCTGAAGTAGCGTATCAGGGTGATTTGGGCTTAACCTACGAAGACAAAAACTGGTACGTAGATCTAAGCGTTTTCCAGAATTCGATTAAAAACTATACGTATTCCAAACGAGTGCAGGGAGCTAATGGGCAGGATACATTGTATAACGGAAATGTGCCTATTTATCGTTATGCTCAGGGAAATGCCCGTTTACGTGGAGTAGAGGGAACGGTAACGTTCAACCCACAGGCCGCTCGCTGGTTTAGCATCACCCAAAGTTATTCAGCCGTATTTGGGGACAATTTATCCGCTCAGGAAGCGGCTGCCCGATACTTGCCCTTCATGCCCGCTCCCCGCTGGATTTCCCAAGTGAAGTTAACCAAAGATCGATATAAGGATTTTCTGCGTAATCTTTATCTAACGGTTGACCTGGAAGTAACGCAGAAGCAGAATCGTTTCCTGGAAGCGTATGGCACTGAAACGGCTACGCCGGGTTACCAGTTAGTGAACATTGGGCTAGGAACGGACCTTGTCAGCAAGAACAAGCGGACGCTGGCTTCCTTCTATTTTTCGGCTAATAACGTATTTGACGTAGCGTATCAGTCGCACCAGAGCCGCTTGAAGTACCTGGATGTAAACCAGCGGACGGGTCGGGTTGGCGTCTTTAATATGGGGCGTAACCTGAGCTTCAAACTGGTAATACCTTTTGAAGTTAAACTTTAAGTGAATCATTATCCAAAAGAAAACCCGAACGGAATTTTCGTTCGGGTTTTCTTTTACCACCATACTCAACAAAGGTTGAAGGCACTAAAAAAGATCAATGTACGTGAGACTTCATCCATTGATCGACGGAAAATCTTCCCGAGCCAACGATTAAAAATAAAATCAGCAGAGCTAGGGTCAGGATTGACAGCCACAACTCCGAATTGATGTAAGAGAAACCCCGGGAAATATTAACAAAAAACACAGCAACTACTAGAATTGGAATCTGAAAGGCAACGGCAATACGGGTAATGCAACCAAAAGCAATCAATAAACCTCCGAACAAATGAGCAAAGGCCACGTAATGAATTCCGGCCATGGACCAAATGAAATTCGACTGCGTTAAAAGCGGCCCAATGCCATTGGTATCCATTAAGAAGGAAATACCCCGGGTAAAAAGAAAGATACCCAAAGCGACTCGCAAGGCGTCGAGCCAGACGGGGTGATGTGTATCGCCCCAATGTTCTATACGTTCAATCGTACTCATAACTTTCTTGGTTTGATTAGATGAAAGTTAAGAATAATATTGGATAATAAAAAGTTTTTTATGGATTATTTTATAGGATATTTACGATAGAGCGTAGGGAATAGCTGTGAATACTGATAACAGCAATCTATTTAACTTAACACTTTGTAATAACTTCCCGAAAGGCAGCGTGCCCTGATTTAAACTTTCGGAGAGTTGAATCGTCTGCTGCTCTACAAACTTGATCTGACGATTCTCTTATAACAAACAATTTTACAATGATTTACGAAGTTTGTGCTTTTGCGAATGAACATACCGATGACCTTCGACAAATTTATCTAAAGTCACGACAACAGACCTTTACCTGGCTCGATACAGCAAATTATGCACTAGATGATTTTGATCAAGCGACGGTTGACGAAGTAATTCTGGTTGCGGTTTGTGAGGGCCAATCAATTGGATTTATTTCATGGTATGCACCAGCCAATTTTGTTCATCATCTGTTTATTGATTCAGCCTACACAAACAGAGGAATTGGAAAGGAATTATTGTCGCATTGCTTAGCCAGAATGGGGAGACCTGCCCAGCTTAAATGCCTTGAACAAAACGTGAACGCTCTAGCGTTTTACCAGTCGCAAGGGTGGCAAATTCAGGAGCAGGGTGAATCGGAGGAAGGAAGTTACTTTTTACTGTCGCTTGCTTAAACTGGTCCGAGATTGGGTCAAAAAAAGCTGCCAGCTTTTCCGCTGGCAGCGATGTACGTAACGCTGTTGTCTTTGGGGTGGTTACATGAGGGAATACGACAATTATTTCTTCAGTTCAGCAATTGTCTGCTCTGGGTTTTCAGAAGAGAAAACAAAATTCCCGGCTACTAATACATTGACTCCGTGTTCCAGTAATTTTTTCGCGTTGGAGGCATTTACGCCGCCATCTACTTCAATTAACAGGTCTTTATTCAGCGTCTCCCGCATTTCACTCAGCTGGTTGAGCTTCTGGAAGGTGCGGTTAATGAATTTTTGTCCTCCAAAACCGGGATTAACAGACATGATCAATACCATATCCAAATCTTCCAGCACATTTTCCAGTAACTCTACTGGCGTATGAGGATTGAGGGCCACTCCGGCCTTACACCCCGTATCTTTAATTTGCTGGATGGTTCGGTGTAAGTGCGTGCAGGCTTCGTAATGAACCGTGATGACATCGGCCCCGGCTTTCTGGAAGGTCTCGATGTAACGCTCGGGTTGCGTGATCATCAAATGCACGTCAATGGGTTTCTGAGCGTACTTCTTAACGGCTTCGAGGACGGGAATACCGAAGGAAATATTCGGTACAAAGACACCATCCATTACATCAAAATGAATCCAGTCGGCTTCCGAACGGTTCAGCATTTCGATTTCCCGCTGCAAGTTCGCGAAGTCAGAGGCAAGGACTGAAGGAGCAATTAAAGGCGTTTTCATAGCACAAAGGTAAATTTTTCCGTCAGAAAAGTACCTTTGTAAAAAATCAGTTCTCGGCGGGTGATTTTGGAGGGAACCTATCTGAAGTTTCTTCTTTCGCCTGAATGATTTTCGGTGAGGCCACTACTTCACCATTCAAATTTCGAGACCTGTAAACCAGTAAAGAATGAATCCCCAGCAACGCATTGACGAGCTGACACAACGGCTACACTACCTCAATCAACGATATTATCAGGACGCCATCTCGGAAGTTTCTGATTATGATTTCGACCAGCTACTCCAGGAACTCACGCAACTGGAGTTACAATACCCCGAGTTCAAGCACAAAGGTTCGCCCACGCAACACGTAGGCGGGACGGTTTCGAAAGAATTCAAGACCGTTCAGCACCGCTACCCAATGCTTTCACTTTCAAATACGTACAACGAAGAGGAAGTACTGGAATGGGAAGAACGGATTCGGAAAATCATTCCAGATGAACCCGTTGAGTTTATCTGTGAACAGAAATTCGACGGAATTTCGCTGTCGATCCGTTACGAGAATGGACTTCTGACCGCCGGGGTAACCCGAGGCGATGGAACCCGGGGGGACGATATTACCAACAATGTCAAGACACTGCGGACTTTACCTCATCATATCGAAGCCGAAGATGTACCACCCATTTTTGAAGTACGGGGCGAAGGCTATATGCCTCTGATTTCGTTTAATAAGCTGAATCAGGAACGCGTGGATATTGGTGAAGAAGCCCTGATGAATCCAAGGAATGCCGCCGCCGGAACGTTTAAATTGCAGGATTCAGGTGAGGTGGCCCGCCGTCGACTGGATTGCTATCTATATTCCTTTCTGGCTGATACCGAGATTTTTAATACCCACGAAGAAAGCCTGCTGGCCTTGCAGCGGTGGGGGTTTAATGTTTCACCGACCTGGCGGAAATGTTCGAGCATCCAGGAAGTTATGGCCTACATTCACGAATGGGAAACCAAACGTTTTGATCTGCCCCTGAATACCGACGGGATTGTGGTGAAGGTAAACTCGTTTGCCCAGCAACGCGAATTGGGTTATACGTCGAAATCACCACGTTGGGCTATTGCTTATAAGTTCAAGGCCGAATCGGTGGAAACGACGCTTCGTTCCATCAGTTATCAGGTTGGACGGACGGGTGCAGTTACGCCAGTCGCTAACCTGACGCCCGTGTTACTGGCCGGAACCGTTGTGAAACGAGCCAGTCTGCACAATGCCAACGAAATTGAGCGGCTGGGCCTACGTCTAGGCGATCACGTGTTTGTCGAAAAAGGTGGGGAGATTATTCCGAAAATTACCGGAGTAAACCTGGAGAAGCGTCCCGAAGCTTCCGAAGTAATTCATTATCCCACGACCTGTCCCGTTTGTGGCACGCCACTGATTCAGCGGGAGGGCGAAGTCGCTCGCTTATGCCCTAATGAAAAAGGTTGTCCGCCGCAGATTCGGGCTCGACTGGAACACTTCATTCAGCGAAAAGCCATGAATATGGATAGTCTGGGGGAAGGGAAAATAGAATTATTATACGAAAAAGGACTGGTACGAACGGTTGCCGATTTTTATACGTTATCTTACGAAACACTTTTTGGTTTAGAAAAGGTAATCACCGATCCTGAAACGGGAAAGAGTAAAAAGATTGGTTTTCGGGAAAAAACAACGCAATCCATCCTGAATGCGATTGAGGCCTCGAAATCCGTTCCTTTTGAACGGGTGCTTTTTGCCATTGGTATTCGCTACGTCGGAGAAACGGGTGCTCAGAAACTGGCTCGTTATTTCAAAACCATCGAAGCCATTGAAAATGCCACGGCTGAAGCACTGGCCGCCGTTCCCGAAATCGGAGGAAGGATTGCCCAGAGTGTGGTAGAGTTTTTCCAGGATGCCGACAACCGGGCGTTGGTGGATCAACTAAAGGCTGCCGGCTTGCAGATGACGGTAGGTCAGGAAGCCATTGTTGAGCAATTAAGTGATAAACTTTTAGGAAAAACGTTTCTCTACACCGGAACTTTCCAGAACTTTGAACGGGAAGATCTCGAACGATTAATAGAAGCCCACGCCGGGAAAGTATTGAGTGGGGTTTCGGGTAAATTGAATTACCTGATTGTCGGCGAAAAACCCGGAGCTTCGAAGGTCGATAAAGCTAAGAAGTTGAATGTACAGTTAATTACGATAGAAGAATTTTTAGATTTACTAGTTTAGCGGAGTATAGTTGTTCGTGACTGGTTGTTCGTTGTTGGCATATTTTAAAACTAACAACAAATAACTAGCCACGATCAACGATCTTCCAGCGGCAACACTTTTTATGAACAAATTTCACGGCGTTGGAGTCGCCTTAGTTACTCCCTTTAATGAAGACGGCTCCATCGACTGGGCGGGTCTTGAACGAATGATCCAGCACGTGACTGACGGAGGGGTAGATTACCTCGTGATTCAGGGCACGACGGGCGAATCAGCGACGACGACGGACGCTGAAAAAGCCGAAATTTTACAGTTTGTAAAGGAACACAACTCCGGTAAGCTTCCTATCGTTTATGGGGTGGGTGGTAACGTAACAGCCAAGGTGGTTGATCAGATCCAGAAGATTGATTTCTCGGGAGTTGATGCCATTCTGTCGGTTTGTCCGTATTATAACAAGCCCGGTAAACAGGGTGTTATTGCTCATTATAAGGCTGTGGCGGATGCCTCTCCGGTACCTGTTATCATGTATAACATCCCGGGCCGGACGGGTATTAACATGACCAGTGCAACAGTAGTAGAGCTGGCTCAACACCCCAATATTATCGGCATGAAAGAAGCTTCCTGCATCATCGAACAATGCATGGAAATCTATCGTGATATGCCCGAAGGCTTCCTGCTGATCTCCGGTGATGACGTACAGGCTGTTCCCATTATCAGCATTGGTGGCGTAGGAGTGATGTCGGTGATTGCCAATGCATTCCCTAAAGAATTCGGCAACGTCATTCACTCGGCATTGGCCGGAGATTTTGCTACTGCTCGTAAAGGATTAGGTTCATTTTTGGATATCGATCCTTTATTATACGAAGAAGGCAACCCGGTAGGGGTTAAAGGCATCTTGGAGTCATTGGGTATTATTTCCTCCGACGTTCGTCTGCCTTTGATGAAGACATCCGAAGATTTAAAGGAGCGTCAAATGAAGGTTCTTCAGAGAGATCTTTTGAAATAATATTCTGGTAACTAAATCTTTAAAGAAATCTAGTAATGTTTGTACACGTAGTTAATTTCTGGTTGAAAGAAGGCCTCTCGGCGGAAGATCGTGCGAAGTTTGAAGAGGGGGTTTCTTCATTGAAAAATGTGGAAGGGATTGAAGTGTTTAATGTAGGAAAGCCTGCGGCAACGGATCGCCCCGTGATTGATCGTTCGTATGATTATTGCCTGCTAACCGTTTTCAAAGACGAAGCCGCTCACGATGTGTATCAGGTTGCACCCATTCACCTGAAGTTTGTTGAAACTTGCAAACAATACTGGGATCGTGTACTGATTTATGATTCAGAAAGCATTTAATCGTCCGTTGAGAAAACGTAGCTTACAGGCTCTGGGAATGATTCTGATTTCCTGGAGTGTCGTAAGTTGCTTTAGCCCCTCCGTTCCCATCAGAAGAAATCCGAAGTACGATCTGGATGTTTTCTGGGAGAACGATAAAAAGCCCGATCGTCCTTTTCAGGTAATTGATCAGGTGAGCATTCAGGAAGAAATGTTACTGACGGAAGAGCAGCGAAAAACCCGTGGCCCTATGGTAGGTCGGGGGAATGACGCCCGCCAGAAAAACCGGCTGACTGAAATGTTAGTAAAGAAAGCCGAAGCTTTGGGTGCCAACGCCGTTATGGACGTAAAGTACAAGTATTACACCACGGCCACTTCGAATGGGTACATCATGGAAGGCACGGCGGTGCTATACCGAGGCGACTAATACCTGTCGGCTGGATGCCCTAAAAAAGCTGGCGTCTGACTAAAAAACCGCTAATCAAGCCTACCGATGCCGGCTTTTTTGCTGGCATTACTACCATAGTAAATGGATAAAAGATCACAGACAGGACGGCTCATAACCGTCCTGTTCGTAATTTAGAAGAAGGAAAGACAGGGCTATACCATTGAGGATAATAGCTACAGTTGGATAACAGCAAGCAAAGCAAACAGCTACGTATAAAACAGCTAACTGAATCTGCCGATGCCAGCTTTTACGCTGGCATCATCGACTTTAGTAAACTGCGAAGAATATAGAAACGGGAGGGTTATCAGCCGTTCTATTTTATAAAAGAAAGCACAACAGTGTAGCTAATACCTTACCAGGTGGATGCCAGCAAAAAGCTGGCATCGGCAGGGCCAATTTAAGGGAGGGAGATAGATAAAGAGGGTGGTTATCAGTCGTCCTGTTTATTAAGAAAAGCACGAGAGTACTATATAGGTAGATAAAAAAAGCCAACATTTAATTATAAAACAGCTAGCTGGAATTGCCGATGCCAGCTTTTTCGCTGGCATCATTGACTATAATACACTGAGTAGAATAAAGAAAGTAAAGTGGTTATTAACCATCCTGTTTTATAGAGGAAAGTACAACAACGTGGCTAATACCTTACCAGGTGGATGACAGCAAAAAAGCTGGCATCGGCAGGGGCGAATTAAATGGAGGAAGAGATACAAACAGGACGGGTATTACTTGCCCAAGTTGACATCATAGAGTTGCAAAACATTAAATTAAGGATAAATTCCGTGTAACCAGTGATAAACCGTTTCCAAAAATGCAGGATCAATGTCGCCTTTGATGGTAGCGTATTCCTGCGGTAATCCTGTTTTTGCGGGCAGCATCAGGTGGTTTAATCCTTCTAATTTTACGATTTTATAATTTTTATTACCCGCCTTTTTCAACGATTTTTCGATTCTCCGAAGGTTTAAATCTGCATTAACCTGTACGTCTTTGGTGCCATTGACTGCCAGGGTAGGAACCGTTAATTGCTCTAAGTAAATAGAGGGATCGAAATTGATGAATTGTTGGAACCATTTCCCATGCGAAGTCTGATACACCTGACGAATGTAAGGGGCTTCTTTATCCTTCGCTGGAATCATGAAATTAAATAACTGCTTCTCTGATAATTTTTGTCGTAGAAGATCCAGTTTGGCACTGATTAACTGAGATTGCTGGGTACTATCCAGACCTTTTCCAAAACCAGAGAAAACGTCTTCGTAATAGTCATTCACGTATGTTTCAATCGCTGTCGAATCCAGCTTCATTCCCCGGAATAAATCGCGGTTTTGCTGCTTCATTAACTCCATGTGTTTCACCCCGGGAGCGGCCATTAATACCACAAACGCAATGTCTTTTCGCTGGGTTGCTACGACAGGAGCTACACTGCCGCCTTCACTGTGTCCCAATAAACCAATCTTTTTAGGATTAATTTCTGTTCTGGTTTTCAGGAAATCTACGCCAGCCGAGGCATCTTTAATGAAGTTATCAATCGTTGCATTGGTGAAAACTTTATTCATTTTTCCACCCCCGCGATCATCGTAACGCAATACAGCAAATCCGCGATCTCCCAAATACTCGGCAATGGCTTTGAAAGGTTTATGGCCTAAAATAGTCTCATTGCGATCCTGCGGGCCGGAGCCGGTGATTAGTAACACTACGGGAAATTTTTTACCAGTCGTAGGAATGGTTAACGTACCGTGTAGTTGAACAGAATCCGTTTTATTCCAGAAGCTCACATCCTCTTCGTGATACTTCCTGGTTTTCTGACCGGAACTAATTCCTGAAATGCATAATAAACTCAAAAGAAGAAATAGTCTCATTCGATTAGGTTGATTTAGGTGAAAATTATTGATTATTGGTAATAAGTTTAAGATACGTTGGTTACCTTGCAAATCATAGGGCTTACCAATAAAAAAGCTCGACTCCAAGAGCCGAGCTTTTTTAGAATGTAGTATTCGTGATTAATTAACCATAAATACAGCGTTAGCGAATACCAGTTTACCCTGATACCAGAAGCCACGGAATAGAGGGTTATTTACCAGATACACTACCTGCCCGCGACCCATATCCTGCGTACCGAACATTAAGGTGTTTTCCAGTCGTTTCTTAGCTTCGTTACCTACAAAACCCGCCACGGCTGGGCCTTTTTTCAGGTAACCTACATTCCAGCCATCTTTCAGGAATTCGTATTCGGTGGTAGATAAAACCAGACCATGGTAATACGAAGGTAACCCGTAACCGAGTGGATGCGTAGGATCAATCGTGAATTTGTAAATCGCACCGGGCGTATCCGTTGAAACTGATTCGCGTTCGCGGTTACCAAATTGTTTCAGATTATCTTCTGCCGATTCTTTTCCTTCTTTCTTGCTTTCTTTTTTCGTAATGCTGAAACCATCTTTACCCGCCAGGGCCGAAACCGCCCCTTCGAGAGCAATCAGCTTACCGCCTGCCTGAATCCAGGTACGAACTTTAGTAACAGCCGCTTCATTCAATACGCGACCGTAGTTACCGTTTGCCAGAATGAGTACATCGAAATCAGCCAGATTCACACCCATAAAATCGTTGGTGCCAATCATTGTGGCGGGGTAATGCAGTTGTTGATCGAAGTAGTGCCAAACCTCGCCCACGGCGTAAGGAGAGGTTCCTTCGCCCGTCAGGATAGCCACTTTGGGTGCTTTTAGCTGAGAAACGTAGTTAGAGCCAAAGTCAGGGCCGTTGGTTACGTAACCCGTCGCTACCGGGATCAGGCTGATTTTCTGGTGTTCTGCTTCTTCTTTGATGATCGAATCAAAGGCATCTCCCAGCTTTGTATTTTCGCCACGTGTAATAATGACCGTGCCGATTCCGTATTTCTGACCGTCTACTTCAAAAGGCTTCGTAGCCACCCGAGCCCGGACTTTCTTACGGAACAAATGAGCTAATACGTGAGCATCTTCGTGCGAACTCCAGCGTAATAAATAAGCGTAGGGTTTAGCAACGTCAGCCGTTGGTTTATCCGTTGCCGCCGGCTTGGTCGTTGTGAAAGCCAGCTTGTCTTTCGTTGCGAAAGCCTTCAAACCATAGGCGTAAGGCAAAGCCCAGGAGGTAATATCGTAGGTAACAGAATCTTCCAGCGAAGTTTTAGGCTCCATCAGGATTTTCAGGAATGTGGAGCGAGGCTGAGAGGTGCTGATGATGATATCTCCGGCTTCCACACCCGCATTCGCTGACTTATCATCCACAAAAGAGTAAGCACCAGACAGGTTTAGCGATTTCTCGGCGTACCCGTACTGAAAGCCCATTTTCGTCAGGTAGTTGGTAAAAGCTTTTACTTTACCTTCATCGCCTTTCGTCTTGATTACGTAGCTCTTATACGTGCCCGTGGGGTTATTTTTAGCGTTTGTAAAGAATTTAATGAACTCAGAAGAAGCTTTGTCCGCATTGGCTGAAAGGGCTTCCATGGTGGCTTTACTCGCCGCAACGTGGTGACTAATCCGCTCTTTCAGGGTCAGGGTATCGCCATCGGCTTTGATGATGGCTAAACCTGCCCGGCCATTACCTGCCTGCTCGAAGGTCATACCGATGGCACCGTTGAAGGTAGGGTAGGTATCGCCGTAGCTGGGGTAGAATAAATCGAAGTTTTCACGCGTGAAGTACAACCAGCCATTCTTATCAAAGGTCTTGCGGTTGTAATCACCGATGATGGTCTGGAACTCCCGTTGCCAGCTCGTTACGTCCTGATGAACGGGTTTGGCGGGAGGCGTAAAGAAATAAGGTGAGTTAATGCCCTGCTCATGAAAATCCGCAAAAACGTGCGGCATCCACTGCTGATACAGGTTGTTACGAGCCTGACTTTCTTTCTGCACCATCCAGGCCCAGTCGCGGTTCAGGTCGAACATATAGTGATTCATACGTCCACCGGGCCAGGGCTCGGTGTGTTCCCAGGCATTGGCATAGGCGTTAGCCATGCTGCCTAAACGCTGGTTGTACCCATTCACGTAGCGGTCATAGCCATCAGGGTTCACACAAGGGTCAATCACAACGATTGTGTTTTTCAGCACCTCTTTGCTATCCCCTTTCAGCAGATTATACGCTACAATCATAGCGGCTTCGGAAGACACGTTTTCGTTACCGTGAATGTTATAACTCATCCAGGAGATGGGAACCGACTTGCCCGAAGCAGAGCCTTCCATCAAACCAATCGATTTTAAGTGATTGGTACGGATGGTTTCCAGTTGGGGAAAGTTTTCTTCCGAAGCCAGCACGGCTACCATCAAAGGACGGTTTTCGTAACTGGTGCCGTAATTCTGGAGCTTAATTTGTTTAGGAAACTGCTGAGCGAGATACTCGAAGTAAGCTAAAACGCGGTAATGGGGGGTACAACGGGTGGTACCGGGTTCGTAACCTAAAAATTCTTTGGGAGAAAGCTGTGCAAAACTTTGTAACGCAAAGAAGGTTAAAAGTAAGGAAAGGGAAATCTTCTTCATGCCGATGAATAAATTGTTCGGAAAATTCAAAATTAAAAGAATTTTCTTCCCTAATTATCTAATCCTTCCAAAAGATCATTGGCAAAGCGACTAAAGTGAATTAATCCGTGATGAAGTGGTAACCAACGCCCTTGATTGTCACCAGTTGAAGCTGTTGATCTTCCCGTAAATATTCCCGCAAACGGGTAATGTACACGTCAAGGTTTCTTGAATTAAAGAAAGAGTCATCGCCCCAAACCCGCATCAGAATTTCTTTGCGGGCAATGGTTTGGTGACGATTTTCGGAGAGGATTTTCAGTAATTCATTTTCGCGATGAGATAACTTTCGAATGTGCTCATGTAAACGAAGCTCGAATTTCTGCGGCCAGAATTCATAGTTTCCAAGCGGAATCGCCTGAGTACTTTTAGGGGTCGAAAAAGGGGAGTTGAGCTTCATCCGCAGAAGGTTATCAATCCGAACGATCAGTTCTTCCATGCTAAAGGGCTTGCGGAGGTAATCATTTCCACCCACCCCGAAGCCCTGAACGACATCTTCCACCTGCGTTTTAGCGGTTAGAAAAAGAATGGGTAAGTGGGGGTGACGCTGCCGAATTTCCCGGGCAACGGAAAATCCGTCCAGGTTGGGTAACATCACATCCAGT
Organism: Siphonobacter sp. SORGH_AS_0500; assembly: GCF_002838835.1. Lineage (GTDB taxonomy): Bacteria > Bacteroidota > Bacteroidia > Cytophagales > Spirosomataceae > Siphonobacter. The sequence goes on along the minus strand of NZ_NHPP01000001.1, from coordinate 278,658 downwards.
ACACAGAGGTCGGGAAGGAACTGTTCAAGTTCAGGAAGTACGGCCAATCCATCGGTTACCATATTGACTTCCAGCTCACGACTTTCCAGACTTTCCTTGACAATTCGGCCCAGAAAAGGCTCGTCTTCTACGTATAATATTTTAGTTTTCATCGCTTAAAATACAGAACAAAAGTACTACCCTGACCTGGTTCGCTGTGAAGAGTAACCGTCCCGCCGTGAGCTCCCATCACCTGATGGACGTAATTCAGGCCCAAACCGTGTCCTTTCACATTATGAATATTTCCGGTAGGTACGCGGAAAAATTTCTCAAAAACCTGTTGCTGATACTGAGGGGGAATACCAATGCCTTCGTCCTGAATCCGTACTACTAATTGCTCGCCCTGATCTTCCAGATGAAGGGTAACCCTAGGTTGATTATTGCTGTATTTCAGGGCATTGTCGATCAGATTGTAAATCACATTGGTCAGGTGAATGCGGTCGGCAGTAACCCTAAAGTTAGAGCCAGATGGATGAAAATCGACTTGTGCCTGGTGTTTCTCAAACTGAAATTTTAGTGAATGCAGAATTTCTTCGATCAGACTGGAAAGATTAATCTCCTCAAATTGATAGATCTGCTGTTTCTGATCGAATAAAGCGGTTCGGAGCACATGATCAACCAGTAAATTCAGTCGGTTGAGTTCCATTTGAGAAATGGCTAAATACTCTTTGGTGCGATGAGGGTCTTTCAAAGCATCAAAACTACTCAGAGCTTCAATGGCGACGCTAACCGTCGAAATCGGCGTTTTTAATTCGTGACTAACATTACTAATAAAGTCGTTCTTTAGTTGGGTTAATTGTTGCTGTTGTTCTAAACTTTTAAAAACCAACAAAAAGGCCCCGGATGTTAACCCTAATAGAAAAACTGAAAACAGGATTTGTGGGAGTAATCGCTTAAGAATTACTCCTGGTAATCCGTTAAATAAGCTACATAAAAATCTCTGGGGGGCAAACCTGCCTGATAGGAAGCCGTATGCAAGGAATCCAGTGAACGATGAGCCGGTGCCTGGAGACGTACAATACGGGTGCCTACGTTGATCTTGGAAGAATCCAGCTCCCGCCGAAATTGCTGCTGGAGGTCACGGATCTTGATGGAATCCCGAATCGAGTCTTGGCTGGCTCTGCCCATTAACGATGGTAATATGCGGGAAAACAAATGGGAACGCATCGGACGATGCAGTTCGCCAGTTTCTTCATCAGGTTGATAATCAGGCGGGAAAGGCCTACGGAAACGAGGCTCCCGTGAAGCAATGAACACCCGACCCCTGCTACCCAGACTAATAATTGTATCGGGTCCTTTGGAGTCCTCCCGCGGGAAAACATGAATCCGTAATTTTTTATGAGCAGTCTTTTCTCGCATGGATTCTTCCAGCGGACGAATGAGTCGCTTCATGACCAGAGAGTCCTGTAGGATATTAACCGAACGAAAAAAAGGCTGACTGGTTTCTGCCGCCAGCAGTCGTTTTTGTTCGTTGTAACTACGACTCAACCACCAGCCAAGAAAGGTAGTTAATACGAGCAGACAGCTAGTAATCAACGTAATAAGCGTACGATTGGAAGGGAGTGATTTTAAATTCCACATGGATTCAAAGATAGAAGCTTTCAAACGGTAAAACCGATTTATTAACGTTGATTAACCTTATTGTAAGAATCGTTAACGAGCCCGTGACCTAGCTTTGTCAGGTACATTAAATCCCCTTTGATTATGAAGAAAACCGCTTGGGTTGTCCTGAGTTTGATCAGTTTATCGACCTACGCCCAGAAAACGGAGGGCGTTCTGACCTATACTCAAAAAACTAATTTGAAAAGCCGATTCCAGAATATGGACCCGGCCATGCAGGCTCGTATGCCGGAGAATATTACCCGGCAATATCAGTTAGCGTTTACGCCTCAGGAAGCTTTATATGAACCCGCCGCCGTAATCGAAGAAGGGAATGGTTTTGGAGGGGGTGGCCCCATGGGCGGTCCGATGCGGTTCGGAGGTAGCTCCAGCATAGTGTATACGCAGATAGCCGAAAAGAAGAGAACCGAAGCTCGGGATATTTTTGGTGAAAAGTACCGCGTGCTGGACACCCTCGTGAACCAACGGTGGAAGTTGGGTAAGGAAACCAGAACAATCAAAGGTTTTGTCTGTCAGAAAGCCTCTTTTACGGACACTATGCGGGTTCAGCAAATCATGATGGGGCCGGGAGGCCCTCCGGCTGGAGAAAATCAACAACCCATGCTTCGAACCGTCGTGGCCTGGTACGCTCCCGAAATTCCGGTTTCAATTGGTCCGGAAAAATACAGTGGCTTACCCGGATTGATTCTGGAAGTAGACGTGAATAATGGTGAAAGCCTGTATACCGTTAGCGAAATGGAGTGGCGGAAACCAAAGTCTTCTGAGTTAAAAGCTCCGAAAGGAGGAAAGGCGGTTACCGAAAAAGAAGTGCGGGAAATTATGATGAAACGAATGGAAGAAATGCGGAAAAACGGGGGTGGTATGCGAATGCGTCCGGGTAACTAACTCTCTTAGCTTTAGTAACCTAACAAAGAAGGGGTTGAAAGTCATCATGCTTTCAACCCCTTCTTTGTTTTTTCTATGGTTGGTGGAGACACCAACCATGGCTAAGAGGATATTCCATGGCTGGTGTCTTCACCAGCCATGAAAGATGTTAGAACTAATTAAAACGAATCATCTGTGGCCCGTTGCGACGGTTATTACCTCCCATGCCTGCCTTATTTTTCAGGGAATAGGTAAAGGTAAGGAGGAAGTAACGAGCCAGCGAGGTAACCCGCTCTTCCTGATAGTAATTCACCTGAGCCGAGCGGTTAATTACTACGTTTCGATTGAGTAAATCGATAGCACTCAGCTTAATTTCACCAACATTATTTTTGAGTATATACTTGGTAATCGAGGCATTCCAGATCGGGATTTTCTGGTTATAGTTATTGCCCGTCAAGACCTGATAGTTCACGGAACTGCCAATCGACCAGGTTTGCGTTAGATTCCAGTTCGCATCCAGGGTGTAGCGTTGTGTCAGGTAATTCTGATTCATGGCTGATTGCAGCGAGTATTGCGTTTGGTTCAGCGATAAATTAGCCCCGGCATTCACATCAAATTTGGTATCATTGCGGTAATCCAATCGTGTTCCGAGCGTAGTGGCCACCGTATTTGTACGATTTTCTGCATTATTAATGATGCTGATTCCCCGATTATAAGTTACGCCCAGATTCGCATTTACCCGCATGCCCTTGATTCGCTGAATGGGGGAGCCAAAGCCAATGAATGTATTTCCCTGAATGGCGTTGGGTACGTTAACCGATTGGGTGGTGGTCACTAACTGCTCGTTTACTGACTGCGAACTGGAAATTTTGTTAGTCGTATACGTTAGGAAGGCATTACCAAAAAAGTTACGGAACCGAGTTGTATTGAAAGAGAAGTAATTCAGCGAAAACGAATGGTTATACTCGGGTCGCAGGTTAGGGTTACCAATGGTAATATTCAGCGGGTCCGTGTTATTAATAATGGGTTGTAATTGCGTCAGACTGGGCTGATTAACGCTGGTTTCGTAGTTGAAATTCAGGTTTCGACTATTGGCCAGATCGTAACGTATCCGAAGGTTAGGCAGGAGGTTACCAAACGAACGATTCAGACTCGTTTCCGTTCTCGGAAATCTACCGACCAGCGTAGCCTCCTGTACATTCAATCCCGTCGAAATATTAATTTGATTGCCCACATATCGATAACTCAAACCGCCACGATGGTAATAATATTGATTATCATACGTGTTACTCAACTGATTATTAAGTGTCGAACGTTCGCCCTTGATATCGTATACTTCACGATTGGTGTTATTCAAATTTTTCTGGTAAGAATAATTCGCTTCCAGAAAGCTTCGTTTGCTCAGGGGTTCGGTATAAAAGGTGGTTAGTCCATAATTGATTTTACCATTTTTCTGCGAATCGTTCTGAAGCGTCGTATCAGCGGTGTTCGTATCGAAGTATTGATTCAGAGCATTAATAACACCGCTTCGCTGATCATTATTTAATCCGAAAATGAGGTTGGCCGTCAGGGTGCGACCCTTTTTAGCAAATCGGTGGCGAAGGGCAAAATTGGAATTTAAGGAATAGGCATCGCCGGCGTATTGATTGATCCGGTTCCCTTCGTTTCGCAGGTTACCCCCCGTGCCATAGGTTTGAGTAAGACTGGAGGTCTGGAAATTACTGTTGGTGAGGGAAGCCGTATTCGTCCAACGAATGGTATTCACTGAATCCAGTTGGTGTTCAAGATTAAAGCTGAGCCGATGATTCAGATTTTTGTTCGTGGTGTTGCTGTTTTGCAGACTTTTGTAGTTACCACTTTCCAGGTAATTCTCCTTGTCCAAGTGTTTGTCGACGGTACTGTTCGTGTTATTAATCAGATAGTTGCCGTCAATTTTTGTTTTCTTATTTAATTGCTGATAGAAATTCAATCCCCCGGAACCAGAGTTTACGAAACCTGCCGACGTTTGCCCACCCATATTGACAGGAACGCCATTAATCGAGCCGCTACCTCCCTGAACACTCGTCGTTCGGGTTCCACCGCCCGACATTCCACCACCACCGGAGCTATTGATCGATGAAAAGTTGAAGTAATCATTCATTGTAAAACCCTGCTGGTTAATGTTATTCAACGTACCCACCAGCGAAAATTGCTGATCTTTTGCAAAGCGGTTCAGGTTCAGACGACCGGCGTATCGATGTTGAGAACCATACCCTGCCGAGCCTGTACCAAAAATCCCCTTCTTGAAATCTTCCTTTAACTCCAGGTTAATCGTTTTTTCCCGCGTGCCATCATCCACCCCCGAAAAACGCGATTGTTCTGATTTGCGGTCGAATAACTGAACGGCCTTGATGGCTTCGGCTGCCAGGTTTTTAGTAGCCATTTTGGGGTCCGTTCCGAAGAATTCCTTCCCATCCACCAGAATTCGCTGGACTTCTTTCCCATGAGCCTTGACGGTTCCATCGCTTTCTACCTCAACGCCCGGCAATCGTTTCAGTAACTCTTCAACCGTTGCGTTGGGGCGGGTCTTAAAACTGTCGGCGTTGAACTCTACGGTATCGTGACGCATCGTTACCGGAGCCTTTTCGCCTTTTACAATGACCTCATTCAAATCATTGCCTTTGGCTTTTAGTCGAATCGTACCCAGATCGGGTTTGTTGACCAGGGCTTCATACTCCGAAAAACTCAGGTGAGTTATGCGAAGAATATAAGCGTGAAGTGGTAACTTTTTAAAGGAAAATTCACCGTTGGTACCGCTAGTGGAAAATTCAATCAGGGTTGAATCTTTCGTGTCCAGCAGCATTACGGAAGCATTAGGGATGGCAATGCCCGAAGAGTCGGCAAGTTTGCCTTTCAGATTCCAGGGCGTTTGAGCAGCAGCCCAGCCCGAGATCATCGTCAGTAAGAAGAGGAGTAGGTATCGGTTTTTCATGGGGAAAATCATTTCTTTGGACGAAAGTACCCGACCCTAGAAAAGGAAAGGGTTAACGAACCTTTCTTTAAAGTTAAATAAGGTTAATGAGAAGATAGAGGGGGAGCAATGAATGCTTTCACTCAAAACTCTAAACACAAAACGTCAAACTTTCCCCGAAACCGACTAATTTTGCGGCGTTTTAAGTTGTAGAAATGATTCGTTTCGGGAAAGTTGTAGGGTTTCTGGTCGTTCTGAGTTGGGTATTGATGGGCTGTTCTTCGGAAGAACAGGAGGGCGTGCGTATCCCACCTTTACCGAATATGAACGAAGGATTCTCAACGCCTAAAGCCCTGGAATTCCTGAGTCGGGCCATTCAGCAGTATCCTGATCTGGCGGAAAATTATCAGAAAAGAGCTGAGATTTACCTGCAACGGTCGGAGTTGGACGCCGCTTTGGAAGATATTAATACGGCTATTAATCTGAAACGAAATACGGGTCGGTATTACGTAACCAAAGCCCGGATTCTACGTGAAAAAAAGCAGATTAACGAGGCTTTACAGGCCGCTCAGCGAGCCGAAATTCTCAACGAACGGAATCCAGATGTCTATGTTTTGCTGGCCGACTTATACCAGCGGGTCAATCAGCTAGGGAAATCCAGACAATACCTGGCCCGCACTTTGCAGATTAATCCTTATTACGGAGAGGCGTATTTCTACCGGGGGATGATTGCGGCCAAGCTTGGAGACACGACGGCAGCTTTGGTATTATTCATGCGAACCCGAACGCTGGTTCCCGGATTTTTGGGAGCGTATCAGCAGCTTTCTTCCATTTATTACCAGCAAAAGGACTATCTGAAAGCCTTATGGTTCGCCCGGGAAGGGCTGAATTATTACCCCAAAGATGCGGACTTGCACTACCGGCGAGGATTGGCTTTTACGCATACCGCTCAGGTAGATAGTGCCTATGCGGAATTTAACAAAACCTTAAAGGTAGAACCTGAGCATCCGGGAGCGAATATGTACGCGGCATCTATTTTATTTGGCGTGCAAAAGGTGGTCCCAGCTCTCAAGCATTTGCGAATTGTTGAGAAAACAAGCCCAAATTACCTCGGATTGAACTTTCTCATGGCTCAGTGCCTTGAATATACAGGGGACGATGACAAAGCCATGGATTATTACCTGGAGGAAGCCAGAGAAAATCCAGCCAATCGCAAAGCCGTAGGAGGGTATTGGCGAACCCGGCGGAGACAATTGACGAATTACCCGTATTTACGTCAGGAAGAAAGATACCGCCCCGGACTAGCCGTCCCCGACAAAACCAACGGCACCGCCGAAGGCGATACCATATAGTTTAGTTGTTAGGAGTTTTGGGTTTCGAGTGGTTGAAAAAGAGTAATCATAATTAACTCAAAACCCCTAACCCAAAACGCTGAACTAACAAAGCACTCACGGACTTTGTATCTCCGTGATTTTTTAATCGTTCTATTTACTAAATACAAATGGAAAACCAAATCCAAATTACCCTGCCGGACGGAAGCATCCGTACGTTTCCGAAGGGTGTCTCCGGCATGGACATCGCCCGTAGCATCAGCGAAGGCCTTGCCCGTAATGTATTAGCCGCCGTTGTAGACGGTCAGGTGTGGGACTCTAGTCGCCCTATCGACTCCGATGCCCACGTGAAATTGCTGACCTGGAACGACACGGAAGGCAAATCAACCTTCTGGCATTCGTCCGCTCACTTGCTGGCCGAAGCCCTGGAAGCTTTATATCCTGGTGTGAAATTCGGTATTGGCCCCGCCATCGAAACCGGATTTTATTACGATGTAGACCTCGGCGATCACAAATTCTCGCAGGAAGACTTCAAGAAAGTAGAAGACAAAATGCTGGAGCTGGCTCGTACGAAAGAGGTATTCACCCGTACGTCCATTTCGAAAGCGGATGCCATTGCTTACTTCGAAGAAAAAGGAGATGAGTACAAACTGGATCTGCTGAAAGATCTGGAAGATGGAAAAATCACGTTTTACAACCAGGGAAATTTCACGGACTTATGTCGTGGCCCTCACATTCCAGATACAGGATTCATCAAAGCTGCGAAAATTCTGAACGTAGCGGGTGCGTACTGGAGAGGCAACGAAAACAATAAAATGTTGACCCGTATTTACGCGGTGACCTTCCCTAAACAGAAAGAACTCGAAGAGTATCTGCACGTGTTGGAAGAAGCCAAGAAACGGGATCACCGCAAGCTGGGGAAAGAACTCGAACTCTTCACCTTCTCCGAGCGGGTAGGACAGGGTTTACCTCTGTGGTTACCCAAAGGTGCGGCTCTGCGGGAACGTCTGGAAAACTTCCTGCGTCGGGCTCAGGTTCGGGCGGGTTATTTACCCGTGGTTACTCCTCACATTGGCTCGAAGCAATTATACGTAACTTCCGGTCACTATGAAAAATATGGCAAGGATTCATTCCAGCCGATTCATACGCCGGATGAAGACGAAGAGTTCCTGCTCAAGCCCATGAACTGTCCTCACCACTGTGAGATTTATCGTTCGAAACCACGCAGTTACCGGGATTTACCGGTTCGTTTTGCGGAATTCGGAACGGTATATCGGTACGAGCAGTCGGGTGAGTTACACGGTCTGACTCGCGTGCGGGGCTTTACGCAGGATGATGCTCACATTTTCTGCCGTCCCGATCAGGTAGAAGAGGAGTTCATGAAAGTAATCGATCTGGTTCAGTATGTATTCAAAGCCTTAGGTTTCAGTGAATACAGTGCTCAGGTTTCCCTGCGTGATCAGGAAGATCGGGCGAAGTACATCGGAACCGACGAAAACTGGGATCGTGCGGAACAGGCTATTATTCGCTCCGCTGAAGCCAAAGGGCTAAATACAGTTATTGAATACGGAGAAGCGGCATTCTACGGTCCCAAACTGGACTTCATGGTGAAAGATGCCCTGGGACGGAAATGGCAGTTAGGTACTATTCAGGTAGACTATAACCTTCCCGAGCGTTTTGATCTGGAATACACCGGTTCAGATAATAAGAAATACCGCCCCGTTATGATTCACCGGGCACCTTTTGGCTCGCTCGAACGTTTCGTTGCTATCCTGATTGAAAGTACGGCAGGTAACTTCCCGCTGTGGCTTTCTCCCGATCAGCTGGCCGTATTACCGATCTCGGAAAAATATACCGACTACGCCAATGAAATTTTCCTGCTGTTACAGGAAGAAGACCTGCGTGGGTATGTGGATCACCGGGATGAAAAAATCGGTAAGAAAATTCGCGATGCCGAAGTTTCTAAAACGCCGTTTATGCTCATCGTTGGGGAGAAGGAACAGGCTGAAGGAACGGTTTCCATCCGTAAAAAAGGCGAAGGTGACTTAGGCAGTATGCCAATCGGTCAGTTTATTGCCCTTGCTAAGGAGGAAATCAATAAAAATTTGCTTAAATTTCAGAAATAGCTGATCTTAGGCACATAATTTTTGAAGCCGTTAAATAAGGAAGCTTATTTAACGGCTTCTTCTCAGTTTTCAGTCAGGATAAAGAGGTTTCGGTAAGATCTGTATCCCACTGAAAACTCGCTAACTGAAAAACTCAAAAAACACCAAATTAAGAAGTATGGCATTACGCCCTGGCGGTATGAACCGCAGACCTCCTGTAAGGAAAGAAGAACCCTACCGCATTAATCAATTGATTCGCGGAGTACAACAAGTACGATTGGTTGGAGAAAACGTAGACCAGGGTATTGTGGATATCCGTCAGGCCCTCGAAATGGCTCAACAACAAGAGCTGGATCTGGTTGAAATTTCTCCCAATGCTGAACCTCCGGTTTGTCGGATCGTTGACTATTCTAAGTTCAAGTACGAGCAGAAGAAAAAGCAAAAGGAACTTAAGTCCAAGCAAATTAAAGTTGTTATCAAGGAAATTCGTTTCAGTCCTACAACGGATGACCACGATTACGATTTTAAATTGAAACACGCGATCAACTTCCTGAAAGAAGGTTCGAAAGTAAAAGCTTACGTACAATTCTCAGGACGCGAAATCGTGTTCAAAGATCAGGGTTTCAACCTGCTGAAAAGATTTATGTCAGATCTGGAAGAGCACGGAAAACTGGAATCAGAAGCTCGCTTGGAAGGTCGCCGGATGAACATCATCATTGCACCCAAAGTGAAAAAATAAGCTTTATCTAATAGATCAAAACCCTCCGCAGTTTTCTGTGGAGGGTTTTTAGTTATAGGTATTTATCTTTTGTGGAGACGCGATTGATCGCGTTTGGGTGAGAGAAGATTTTGAGCAAATGCCGTTAGTCCGCGTTTTCTCTCGCCTCGGCTGGTGTCTTCACCAGCCATTACTAAAGGAATAGGGTGTTGGTGAGGACACCAACCAGGGAGAATGAGCATTTTATTTTTGGCAAAGGCTCATGCCTTTTTCAAAGGTGCATGCGGTAAAAAGAATTTCAATGGCCTTTACACAAGAATAAATCACGGTTTTCCTAAAATTGAATCCACCTGCCTATTAAAATCTTGTCATTTTTCCTTACCTTTGCGGTTCATTTCACAAATAGTACCTTTTTTATAACGTTAACAGGTTCAGTTTTATGCCTAAGCAAAAATCAAACTCGGGCTCCAAAAAGCGTTTTAAGCTGACTGGAACCGGACAAATCAAGCGGAAGCATGCCTTCCACAGCCACATTTTAACGAAAAAGTCTAACAAGCGTAAGGCTAACCTCGTTAAAACCACGCTGGTGCATGAGTCAGATCACGCTCGCGTAATCGCTCTGCTCGCTAAGTAATTCATTCTTCGGACTGATTACAGGTTTTCCTTGTTTAACCCGACTAATGGCCTTCAAGAGAAATGAGTTTAGCGTTTAGAGTTGTTTGTTTAGAGTTTAACTCAAAACCCTCAACCCCAAACTCAAAACCCTTTCCGCCAACGTCAAAAAACTAACACATTATGCCACGTAGTGTCAATCACGTAGCGTCTCGGGCACGTCGCAAAAAAGTGCTCAAATTGGCCAAAGGTTATTATGGCCGTCGTAAAAACGTTTGGACGGTAGCTAAAAATGCCGTTGAACGTGGTTTAAATTATGCTTACCGTGACCGTAAGCAGAAAAACGGAATTTCCGTGCTTTATGGATTGCTCGTATCAACGCCGGTGTTCGTCAACACGGTCTGAGCTACTCTCAATTCATTGGCAAACTGCATAACTCAGGTATCGAACTGAATCGTAAAGTACTTGCCGACTTAGCCATGAACCATCCTGATGCGTTCAAAGCTGTAGTTGATCATGTGAAATGATTTGTAGACTAAGCTATTAGTATCTACCTATAAAAAGACCTCCGAAAACTCGGAGGTCTTTTTCGTTTATAACCGTCAGATTGACATTCTTTTCGGTTACAGAACTCATCATAACTGACGAAAAGACATCCTGAACCTTACTCCGTTTCAGTGGCTTCGGTCTTCAGAGCTACCCATTGCTGATCGATCGTTTCGCCCACGATGTATACTTTGATTTCTACTTCGCCTACCCGATACACCTGGGTGTGTGTCAGTTGAGTAGTAACGTATTCTTTCAGTTTCTGATACCGTTCTAGCGTAGCGGTTTCTTCTTCTCCAAACCAGTCGTAACTTTTTAGTAAAGGTTTAAAGAAAGTATCCAGCCGCTGGGTTTGGATGGGCGTTCCTTCTTCCAACTCTAAAAGCCTGATAAAATCCTCTTTTTCAGGGGATTTTTCGCCCGTCCAACTCAAAGGAGTAACCTCAAAGGGAGCGTCTGATTCACTTGTGTACAATAAGCCCTCTACCTCTTTTTTTAAATCTTCAATTAACTGATTAGATGCCAGTCGGGTTGTCATAAAACGTCGAAGGTTATGTTTGGGAATGAGTTATCGGTATTGTTTTTTGGTAAATTTCTGATTAGTTATGCAGAAGTCAAATTTATTTTTCTAAATCAAAAAGCCCTTCACTCTTGTTATTCGTTTAATCAACGTATGACTAAAATTCAGAAATTATGTTAGACCAATTGTTAGATATTATCAAAAATAACTCACAGGAAGCAGTAGTGAATAATCCTGCCGTTCCAAATCAGGATAATGAAGCGGTGCAAAGCACGCTTTTAACTTCTATTGTACAAGGTTTTCAGGGCGAAGCGGCCAAAGGAAATATTGGTGGAATTATGGAATTGTTATCTGGACAACAGGACGTTAATCAAAGTCCCGTTGTGTCTGGAATTTCCCAGAATGCCATAGGAAGTCTGATGGATAAATTTGGAATCAGTGGGAGTACTGCTCAAAGCATTGTTAGCTCAGTATTACCACTCGTACTCAGCACCTTTATTAGTAAATTAAATAACTCAGGAGATAAATCCTTAGATATGAGTTCAGTATTAGGCTCGCTGTTAGCGGGCTCAGGAGCTAATACTGGAGGTTTCGATTTTAGCAAAGTAGCCGGGGCCTTTGCCGATGGCAAGTTAGACATGAACGACCTGAAAAATATCGGAGGAAGTTTGTTAGGAGGTAACAATACAGCAAAGAAAGAGGAAAATGAAGGAGGCCTCGGCGGATTACTGGGCGGGCTTTTCGGCGGCAAATAATTCGTATTGCATTCATTAACGATAGATGAGTATTGAGAAAGTCCGTGGAATTTATTTCTGCGGACTTTTCCTTTTTTACTGTCAATCTGTCATAAAAACCATAAAAAACATTTCCGGGCACGGGGATTTAGATAATAGAGGCATATCTACCGATAACCGAGAAAATTAAAACAATATATTAATCATGGGAAAAATCATTGGCATTGACTTAGGTACAACGAACTCCTGCGTTGCAGTAATGGAAGGCAACGAGCCCGTTGTAATTCCAAACAGCGAAGGTCGTCGGACTACTCCTTCGGTCGTAGCCTTTATGGATAATGGTAATGGCGAACGTAAAGTAGGAGATCCTGCCAAACGTCAGGCTATTACGAACCCAACGAATACGATTCAGTCAATCAAGCGTTTTATGGGTAAGAGTTTCTCTGAAGTACAAAATGAAATGAAAACCATTTCGTACAAAGTAGAACAAGGCCCTAACAATACTCCACGCGTTCGCATTGGCGATCGTTTATATACACCACAGGAAATTTCAGCTCAGATTCTAACGAAAATGAAGCAGACGGCTGAAGATTACCTGGGACAAACCGTTACTGAAGCCGTTATTACGGTACCTGCTTACTTCAACGATGCAGAACGTCAGGCTACGAAAGAAGCGGGACAAATTGCAGGTCTGGATGTGAAGCGTATCATTAACGAGCCTACGGCTGCCGCTCTGGCCTTTGGTCTGGACAAAAAACATGACATGAAAATTGCCGTGTTTGACTTAGGTGGTGGTACGTTTGATATTTCGATTCTTGAATTGGGTGATGGCGTTTTCGAAGTAAAATCAACCGATGGTGATACGCACCTGGGTGGTGATGACTTCGATCAGGTAATCATCGATTGGTTAGCGAATGAGTTCAAAGCTGACGAAGGCGTTGATTTACGTCAGGATCCTATGGCTCTTCAGCGTTTGAAAGAAGCCGCTGAAAAAGCTAAAGTTGAACTTTCTTCTTCAAGCCAAACCGAAATTAACCTTCCTTACATCTTCCCCGTGAACGGCATGCCTAAGCACTTGGTGCGTACGCTGACCCGGGCGAAATTCGAACAATTGGCTGACAGCCTGTTCGTACGGATGATGGAACCAGTTCGGAAGGCTATGAAGAACGCCAACATCAGTACTTCACAAATTGATGAAGTAATTCTGGTAGGTGGTTCGACGCGTATTCCTAAAGTACAGGAAGAAGTAGAAAAATTCTTTGGTAAGAAGCCTTCAAGAAACGTTAACCCTGATGAAGCGGTCGCCATTGGTGCAGCAGTACAAGGTGGGGTATTAACGGGTGAAGTGAAAGACGTTCTTCTGTTAGACGTTATTCCTTTATCATTAGGTATTGAAACGATGGGTGGTGTCTTCACTAAACTGATCGACGCCAACACTACGATTCCTACCAAGAAATCAGAAACATTCTCTACGGCATCCGATAACCAACCTTCGGTTGAAATCCACGTATTGCAAGGTGAGCGTCCAATGGCGGGTCAAAACCGTACACTGGGTCGTTTCCACCTGAGTGATATTCCACCCGCACCTCGTGGTATTCCTCAAATCGAAGTAACCTTTGACGTAGATGCTAACGGTATCCTGAACGTATCGGCGAAAGATAAAGCAACGGGTAAAGAGCAGAAGATTCGTATTGAAGCTTCCAGCGGTCTGAGCGATGCTGAAATCCAACGCATGCGTGATGAAGCCAAAGCAAATGAAGCTTCGGATAAAGCAGAACGTGAGAAAATTGAAAAACTGAATGCAGCCGATTCATTGATTTTCCAAACGGAACGTCAGTTGAAAGAATACGGTGAGAAGCTTTCAGAAGGTAATAAATCAGCCATTGAAACGGCTTTAACGGGCTTACGTACTGCTCATCAAAGCCAGGATGTCGCTGCCATTGATGCCGCTACCGAGCAATTAAACAACGCTTGGTCTGCTGCTTCTACTGAAATGTACAATGCGGCAAATGCCGGCGGTGCAGAAGGTCAACCTACGGGTTACCCCGGAGGCGAAGCCGGTAACGGTCAGGCTGATGGTTCTGCCAATGACAAAGACGTTCAGGATGTAAACTTCGAAGAAGTGAAGTAAGACAAGCTGAATTGAATTAATAAAAAAACCGATGTTCGCGAGAGCATCGGTTTTTTTATTGGTTAGTTTTAAAACCACTCTGTCGCATCATTACTATGAAAGTTGAAAACTGTACACTTGGGGATTATTTTAGTATTGTGGAGGATATCGTTGAGTTCTGGGGAAGCAATCGGACGTTAAAATATCATCATCCTATTTACATTCATGAATTTGGACAAACGGCTTTCGTCATTAGGGATGAGGGAAAGCCCATCGCCTACCTTTTCGGGTTTATTTCTGATCAATCCGCTGGGTATGTCCATTTGGTAGGTATTCGGGAGAGTTATCAGAAAAAAGGTTTAGGAAGTTTACTCTATCAGCATTTTATAGCGTACTTAAAGGCAAAAGGATACCATAAACTGAAGGCGATCACTACGCCACAAAACGAAAAATCCATTGCTTTTCATCATCACAAAATGGGAATGGAAATGATAGGAGAACTGGGTAAATATACGGTTCCGGTAGTAACGGGCTACGCCGGGAAAGGGGAAGATCGGGTCGTGTTTATAAAAGATATTTAGGTATAAAAAAAGGCTTTCGATGGATTGTCGAAAGCCTTTTGATGCATGAAAATGTATCGGATTATTTAGGCATTAACACGGCGGAAACAACATGGACAATTCCATTTTTTTGCTCTTGGTCGGGTAATACTACGACAGCCTGATGGCCTTGTTCATCCGAAATAACAAACTGATTATCTTTCTTAGAAACGATCAGATTTTGAGCAGTCATGGTTTTCAAAACGGTTCTGCCGTTACCTTTATTAATAGCATCCTGCAAATTAGCAGACGTCCATTTACCGGTTACTACGTGGTGAAATAGCGTCTTACGCAAGGCATTGGTATTCTCTGCTGATAAAAACTTGGCGGCATCAGGAACAGCTTCAAAAGCGGTGTTTGTAGGAGCAAAAACCGTAAATGGGCCAGCCGTTGAAAGCGTATTTTTTACGTTCGTCTGAGCAAGTGCTTTGGTGAAGTCGCTCAAATCAGGTGAAGTAACCGCATTATCTGAAATGCTTTTCTGAGCAGTCATGACTACCGCTAATTTCTTTGGTTCACCCTGCGTAACAGAATCAGCCTTTTGAAAATTAGGCGTAGCTTTTACATTTCGTGCGGCTTTCGCAAAAGCTCCCGTCTGAGCCTGAGCTACTGAAACCGAAGCAAGTAGAACCGCTGAAAGAATGATTTTTTTCATGACAAATTGATTTGGCGATAAAGAAATTGGGTTGATTTTTGATTGTAATTAAAAATATATACGCAAAAGTAAGCGGCAAAGTTGAGCTAATTAAGTTAAGTAATGTTAAAGAAGAGCCTATTATTTAGGCTCCAGTAAAGCATTAATACTGTGCACCACGCCATTGCTTCGTTTTAAATTAGCATCAATGATAGAAGCTCGGTTGCCGTTTGCATCCGTAATAATCCAGAGGGTATCCTGTTTCGTAACGGTCAATAATTGAGCGGTCATTGTTTTTAATTCCACACGTTTAATACCCTTGTCATCCATCATTTGCTGGAAATTCTGCGTATACCACATTCCGGGAACAATGTGATAAGCCAGAATTTTTCTAAGCTTAGCCACTTCCTGTGGTTGCGTTAAGGCGGGCATTTCATCCGATTTGTAAAAAGCGGAGTCCGTAGGAGCAAAGAAGGTAAATGGACCCGCTCCTTTTAATGTATTGGCAAATCCTGACTCTTTTAACGCTTTCGCCAGAATGGTATGCGTATTAGATTGACTGGTCTGATCGCTGATGTTCGTTCGTCCACCCGAGGCTACCGCCGGCGTGTCCGTTGATGCTGGAGTAGTAGAGGGGGTAGATTTGCTGGGGCTTTGGGTAGGAGCACAGCTGTAGAGGAATAAGGCTAGAATTCCAATCTTTTTCATCATGTTGAGGGGTAAATAGGTCAATGCTTGAGATTTAGAACGAACTAAACTATTAAAAGTTTAAACTTCGTACCCGTCGGCAACTAAATTTACGGCTCATCCATGAAAAAACCTGTTCACCTCTACGCATTACAGACATAATGGTTTGATGAACAGGCTTTTAATGAACTACTAAACGCGTGCTTATTCCGCACTAGGCTCTGCCTTTTCGAAAGCAGTAATGGATTCTTCGGCAGCTTCTTCCGTTTTTGGAGCTTTGGGTTCACTCTCAAAAGCGGAAACCGCCTCCTGCAAAGGTCTGAACTGGTCCATTCGCTGGTTATCAGCCTCGTAAGGAACAACTTCCAGAATTGGCGTTAACGAAACATCCGTAATTTCATAATCATCCACGCGACCCAGAGCTTCTTCTACGCGATCATACGCCTGTTTAATTGAATCGGCATTGACCAGAAAAGTAGCGGATGATTTTTTCTCTTTCTTCGCTTTTTCGTCAAAAGTAGTAATCACAATTTTGGCCTTAAACCACTTTAACTCAGGTCCATCTACATGAAAAACTTCCTGAACTTTCATTGGAGAAAGACTCGATACCCGAAAATCAGGAGCATTGTCACCTAACAAATCGTATAAACGAGCTTCTGCATCTGTAAATGAAACAGCATCCAGTAAATAGGCTTCTGTTACCGTTTGAAACTTCCCTGCATCAATCTCCTTCGTGAATCGAATCTTACCTAAAAACCACGTAGCCATGTAAAAATATTAAACTGTTGGATAATAACGGAAGGCAAGTTACTAGATAGCAGACACAGAAAAAGGCCCGGTGAGATTTTTTCTTTCACCGGGCCTTTGGTTACAGCATGCATGAATTATTTAGCCATTCCAGCGGTATCAATGATGTGGATGATTCCATTTTCTGAGTTCTGATCGGGCATGGTTACCCGGGAGGTGTTACCCGCTTCATCGGTCAATAAGATTGCATTGTCTGATAGCGAAGCCACAACCGTTCCCCCGGAAAGAGTCTTGAACTCTGCCTTACCTTTCCCTTGCTCAATCGCTTCTTTGATTGATTTAGAGGTGTATTTTCCCGTCAGAATATGATTAGAGAGCAGTTTGGTAAGCTTCTCTTTGTTTTCAGTTTTCATCAGATCCTCCGAAGAATTCATTTTTTCAAAAGCTTTATCCGTAGGAGCGAAGAGCGTAAATGGGCCGTTACTTTTGATAGTCTGAGACAAGCCACTTACATTCAATGCATTGGTGAACATGGAATAATCACTTGTGCTGCTCAGGTTGCTCACCAAATCCTTTCGCGAATCGTCTACAGAAGATTGAGCGAAAGAAACAGTGGCACTAAAGAGGAAAAGAACTACCAGCTTTTTCATGATTTCGAAGATTGGTTGATGATTACTTGTTAAAAAATGAGACCAGCCTGGCCAATGAACAATTCAGAAGGCTGCACGTTTGACTAGAAAACTCTGAGGATTTTATTTACGCGTTTTGGTATGCTAAAGATTGCCTATGCCCCGGAATACTGTTACCCTTTACCCGAAGGACACCGCTTTCCGATGGAAAAATATGAGTTAATCCCTCAACAGTTATTGCGGGAAGGAACCGTAGCCGAGGACTCGTTTTTTGTTCCTCAACCCATTGAGGAACAATGGATTTTGACTACCCACACGGAGCAGTACTGGCATGATCTGCGGACGCTTCAGTTATCAGATAAGATGGTGCGGCGAATTGGTTTTCCTTTGACGGAACAACTGGTTCAGCGGGAGATTATTATTGCTCAGGGTACCATCGACTGCTGTCATTATGCCCGGAAATATGGCGTAGCAATGAACGTAGCTGGTGGTACGCATCACGCTTATGCGGATAAGGGAGAGGGATTCTGCTTATTGAATGATGTAGGAATTGCCGCGAACTATTTATTGAAAACCGAACTAAGTAAGAAGATTCTGGTCATTGATCTGGACGTTCATCAGGGTAATGGGACGGCCTGTATTTTTGAAAAGGAGCCCCGAGTGTTTACTTTTTCGATGCATGGAAAAGATAACTATCCATTGCACAAAGAAAAGTCAGACCTGGACATAGAACTGGCAACGCATACGCAGGACGAGACTTACCTAGCTTTGTTGGCAGCACATTTACCTGCATTAATTGAAGAGCAAAAACCAGATTTTCTGTTTTTTATTTCCGGCGTAGACGTACTGGGTACGGACAAATTAGGTAAACTAAGTCTGACAAAAGAAGGCTGTAAAAAACGTGATGAAATGGTGTTTCATTATGCCAGGCAATACCAGTTACCAATAGTTGTAGTGATGGGAGGAGGATATTCCAAACGTCTGGCGGCTATTGTAGAAGCTCACTGCAATACGTTTCGATTAGCCGAAACAATGTATTTTCAGTAAGTTACCGCAGTTGTTGAATTTCTTTAGTGATCTCTAATTCTTCCGTTAATTTATTGATTTTTTGCTCAGCTTCATGACGGGCAGCTAGGGTAGAGTCGCTGCTGATAATGGCATTATTTAATCGTACTTGCATCGATTTTTGAGTAGTCCATTGCAGTACATTTCCAGCTACAGAAATAACTAGTAAACTAACGATAATCCAGGGAAATGTACGTTTGGCCGGGCGTGGGCGATACCGTAATCCGTTTAAATAGAAAGGCATATACAAAAACGTAAATGATCTGACAAATAACAAACAGGATACTGGCGGAGGAGTGGGGCAGGAGAAATTAAATCACTTGATTTAAGAATATGTATTTCGATTTTTTACTTAAGAATAATCGAAATATATATTAAGTAAATGGACTCGCTAGTGTGAATTATTAGCAGGATAAACTAAGTAAATTGTCCTATCATTAATCATACTCCTCAAGGGTTTAAAAAGACTACGCTGGGGCCGACGTTATGGACCCCAGCGTGTCTGCATTTCCCCCATTACAAACCATCTAACCGGATGAGAAAACTGGTTTGCTTTGCAATAGCAAATGAACGGGTGAATACTTAATGTAAGGTGAAGCAATCCTTAAAATCTACTGAAAATTTGATTTTTCCTGCGGTAATGAGACTACAAATTGAACATTTCCGTTCTGAGAGTGTACCTCAATCGTTCCATTGTGAAGTTTGATGATTCGATCGACGAGCGATAACCCGATGCCATATCCTGAAGTTCGTACGGATTTCTGGCTTCGGTAAAAGGGCTGAAAGATCAGGCCAATTTCTTCTTCAGCGATATTGGACCGATTATTGAAGATCAATTTCAATTCGCTTTCAGAAGGCTGAACGGCTACATTAACAATATGATCTACCGAGAATTTACAGCCATTTTCCATTAAATTAATAACGGCTACTTTCAGCAAATACGCGTTGCCATTTAAGGTCAAAATGGTTTCATCTTCAATATCAGCCGGAAATTCTACTTTAATGGTGTAGGTTTCGTGCGTGGTCCGTAATAAATCACGGGCATCCCAGACGATTTCATCCATCCGAACCGGAGCCGTCAGAAAGGGTTGATTCTGATCGGAAACTTTAGCTAATTCCAATAAGGTGTTTGAAAGCTGGCTTAAATCACGACTATCCGCAAGTACGGATGCAATGGTATTGCGGTATTCCTCCGAAGAACGTTCCCGAAGGAGGGTTACTTCAAGCTGGGAAATAATCTTGGTAAGTGGATTTTTTAATTCGTGCGAAACGTTCGAAATGAACATATTCTGTAAGCGGAAAGCCTGTTCAACCCGATCTAAAAGAGCATTGAAAGTAAAGGTTAATCGCCCGATTTCATCCTTTTCATTCTGGGTATTAACCCGCTTACTTAAATTCTGCGGATAAATTCGCTGTACTTCATTAATAACCGTCGAAATCGGCACTAAAGCCCTCCCTGCAAAAAACCAGCCTACAACAGCAACCAGTAAGATAGAAGAGATGTAAGCGTACACTAAAATGCGGAGTAAAGCCCGCATACTAATCTGATCGGCTACGTCAACGGCTCCGGCTACGCTGACCATGCGTTCACCTTCGTTGGTGTAGTACAACCCGTAAATTTTATATTCCCCTTTTTCAATTTTTAACTCTTTATTTAATCGAATCTGGTTCAGTATATTCCGATCTAAATTGAAGTTAATCGTGTCATTGGAAAGGTGATAAATATCGTTTCTGTAGGTATATAAAATGACGTTTTCTTTGTACAATAAGTCCCGATTAGACTGATCAATGAGCTTTAATGTTTCAGAATTTACTTCATTCTGATTAACCAATAATTCAACGGTACTTAACGCCTTCTGGCGAAGCCGGTAATAAAATTGTTCTTCTAAATTGTATTTTCTGAAATAATAAATGGCCGTAAACGCTAACAAGACAATCACTGAAACCAGCAATGTAAATTGAATGGTTAGGCGAGTACGAATCTGCATAAGTGGATACTGAATGAAGCGATCAGGAATGGGTAATCAGGAGCGTTTTTCTTAGGGAAAGTGCAGAACACTTTCCCTAAGAACGATTAATTAATCTTCTACTTTTAATACATAACCCATGCCGTATTGCGTGTGAATGAGGCGGGTCGTGAAATCTTTATCTACCTTTTTACGCAAAAGATTAATGTATACTTCAATGACATTCGTACCGGTATCGAAGTTAACGTCC
Organism: Siphonobacter sp. SORGH_AS_0500; assembly: GCF_002838835.1. Taxonomy (GTDB): domain Bacteria; phylum Bacteroidota; class Bacteroidia; order Cytophagales; family Spirosomataceae; genus Siphonobacter. The sequence goes on along the minus strand of NZ_NHPP01000001.1, from coordinate 257,931 downwards.
CAGACTTTTTCAGCGATTTCAGCCTTCGAAAGCACCTTTCCCTGATTGCGAAGCATAAATTCCAGCAGAGCAAATTCACGGGCGGTGAGTTCAATCTTTTTCTCTCCACGGGTAACTGTCTTTGAATCCAGATTCATTTCCAGATCGGTGTATCGGAGAATGTTGGAAGCAATAGGCATTGAGCCATTCCAGCGACGGGCCAATACGCGAATACGGGCCAGTAACTCGGCGAACTCGAAAGGTTTCGTCAGATAATCATCCGCTCCAGCATCAAAACCCATCAGTTTTTCGTCGATGCCGCCCAGAGCAGTTAGTAACAAGATGGGCGTTTCAACGCCTTCGCTACGAAGTTCACGCGTAAGTTCTACGCCGTTCAGGCCGGGCATGATGATGTCTGAAACTATTAAATCATACGGATTTTTTTTCGCCAGATGTTTACCAATCAGGCCGTCGTAAGCAATGTCTACTTCAAATCCGTTTTCTTCCAAACCCTGCCGTACGGACTGAACCGTTTTGGGTTCATCTTCAATGATTAATAGCTTCATCATTTGATATATTTTAAGCAGCCGAACGGATCGATCCTGCTACGCTAAATCAACTAAAAAATAGGCTTATTCAACGGTTGAGAACCGATAAAATATACCCAAAGGTAATTTCTTGTTGAAGGAATCAGGGAGGTATAACTCGCCAAATTCGGGGTTACTGGTTGAGCCAAAAATACGGAGAATCAGACTTTCTGCGATCAAAGCCGAGAAACTTAACGAATACAGATTGATCAAAAAGAAGTGATGCTCGGGCTCTAATAATTCTTTACAAAGCTTAAGCAGTTCATTAATCTGTTCTTCCAAAACCCACTTCTCGCCATCGGGTCCGCGACCGTAAGCGGGGGGATCAAGAATAATTCCGTGGTATTTATTACCCCGGCGAACTTCCCGCTTCACAAACTTCATGGCATCTTCCACCACCCAGCGAATATTAGTTAACTCGCTGAGCTCCATGTTTTCCCGAGACCAGCTAATGACTTGCTTTACGGAATCTACGTGAGTAACATCAGCACCCGCCGCTTTGGCTGCCAGCGAAGCAACGCCGGTATACGCAAATAGATTCAAAACTTTAGGATTCGGAACGCCTAACGCTTTGGTTTTCTGGTAAATAAACTCCCAGTTAGCCGCCTGTTCTGGAAATAAGCCGACGTGTTTAAAGGAAGATAACGCCAGCTTATAAGTCAGTTTCTGGTTCGTTAACTGGTAGGTTCCGGTCCAGCGTTCGGGCATGCCTTTCTTGGTCAGCCATTCCCCTTTTTCCGTATTCCCCTTTTCCCGTTTGAAATAAGCCTGAGCTTTTTGTTCCCATTCCGCATCCGAAAGGGTTTTGTCCCAGATGGCCTGCGGTTCTGGTCGTGCCAGCGTGTAGGCACCAAAGCGTTCGAGTTTCTCAAAATTGCCGCAATCAATCAGCTCGTAATCGGGCCAGGGGGTAGGGGTAAGTAATTTCATGGTTCAATATAAAAGCTAAAAAAGGACAGATGATTCGCCATCACCTGTCCTTTTTTTCAAAAACTTGAATTAGTAAGCTACTTTATTCAGGTAAAATACATTCCGGCGGCCTTCAGCATCGTTCGTGATGCGTTGAAAACCCCAGGCCAGGAAATAGTTATCGTACCAATAATCAACGTTTTCGGTAGAATTCCGACGCACCCGATCTCCCGAATTGCCCGTAGCAAGGGCCTGAGCGGTTCCGTCTTCAACCACCATATTATTTTTAATCGATTTGGAACGTAGACTGCCATTGTCACTGTACACCAGGGTTACCTGATTGTTCTGAACATTGGCTTTCACCTTTTCTTTCAGAGACATGGTTTTCACTTTGTCAATTTCAAAGCTGTTATCCCAGATCAGAGTCGCTTTTTCTGGATCAATTCCAGCGACTACGGCGTGGGTATATTGCCAGCCGTCAAACATCTGAGCACCATTGTTGTAGAAGCCGCGATTGCCAAAATAGAAAGGATTCAGGCTGTACATACCCCAGCCCCAACCCGGATAAAATCCACCCATGGGGCTACCCCAGGGACTACCGTAGCCCCAGGCATTGCTGTTGTTACGGAACGTAGCCTGAAAAGCTTCCGCTACCAGAATGAGCTGACCGTCTTTCTGAATCAGATCATGAAGTAATAACTGCGTATTCAGCTTCAAATCGCTGCCTTTTTCTTTTTTCCGTTGAACCTGACGCTCGCGACGTTCCTGATCGCGGGGGCTTAGGTACGAGAAGAAATTCTTGAAGTCGGTGAAGCTATAGTATTTCAAGGGCAGAATTTCCTTGTCCGTTACTTTGCACAGATAAATGCCCTGCACCATGTGACCTTTTGTTTGGGACTGCATGCTGCGGTACCCGTACGTTCCGATCATCAGTTGGGTGCCATCCGGTAGAGGGCTGAGGCGACCGTCAAGTAGGGCGTAATCTTCGTCGGGAGTTACCACGATTTCAGAAAGCTGTTTTCCTTCATCATCAAATGATTTAACGACGATGGAAAACTCCCGGTTTTTCTGCTGCACGGCGTAGGTGACGTTCACGCGATTCGTTACGGAATCGACTTCAATAGCCTGTACCTCAGCTTTTCCTTTGAAAGAAGCATTCAGCAGACGATTCTGACGGGTTTGGAGGTTTGTGTAAGACAAAATGGGCTGTTCGCGAACCACGCCAGCGATGTAAATGCCATCGTGGAAGGCCTTGAACTGCGAGATTTCCATTTTATCCACCGAGTGAATTTCAAATTTTTCGGTGAAACCGGGGCCTACATAAACCTTAATGATTTCGTAGACATTACTCTTGTTCCGGCTAAAAAGCAGGTAAATGTTCTTACCGTCGTACGAATACGTCACGTATTCCAGTCCATCGGTAATGGTTCCATCCACCGACCAGCTTCGCTCCAGATTGGTATCAAAACGGTCAATGTGGTAGGAATTTCGTCCGGTTTGGGTTAATAACATCACACCTTCCTGACCCACGGGGATCGTGAAGATGTTAGCGTTTGAGCTTGGAATGGGAATTTCCAAACGCTTTTGCTGTGCAAATACATTCAAACTACCCAGCAGCAACAGGGTAATGACAAAGAGGGGGTTACGAATGTTCATGGCCTAATCCAATGATGATATCAAATTCTTCGGGCCGGACGGGGGAAACCGAAAGCCGAGACTGGCGAATCAGGGCAATGTTTTGCAGACGTTCATCGGCTTTAATCGTTTCAAGCGTAACTGATTTGGGTAGTTTTTCTACGGGTTCCAGATCAACCACTACCCAGCGTTCATCGTCGGTAGTAGGGTCGGGGTAAGCGTCCCGAACTACCTTTGCAATGCCTACGATCTCTTTACCCTCGTTAGAATGATAAAATAAAACCAAATCTCCGACCGCCATCGCTTTCAGGTTATTACGGGCCTGAAAGTTTCTCACACCGTCCCAGGTGCCTCGCTTTTCTTTAACGAAATCATCCCAGGAATATTTAAAAGGTTCGGACTTGACGAGCCAAAAATTCATCGGTTTTTTATAACTGTTTTAAAATGAGGGCATCATTAGCCAGAATTAGTACCTCATACCGCAAAACGGTAGGGATCTTCTGACCCGTTTCGGTGTAATTGATGGTGATTTCCTTGACGGAATTTCCATTCATAACCACCGTATAACTTCCTTTATAGGTCGTTAATTTAGCATTAGTAATGACTGAAACCTGCACATCGCTTTCCGTAAATGTAAATGTTTGACGAAGATTCGTGTTGGGGTAGCCATAACTGGCATTGCGATAAACGATCCGCTCATTGGCTACGTCTTCCTCCGTCGAATGCTTCCAGGTCTGATAGAGGTAACTTAGCTCATCGGTGTCCTGTGGGGTATCTTTAGTACAGCTTGAAAACAGACCGACAAGAGCCACAAATATGACGAGTGATTTGATGTAATTCATAACTAATACAGGAATGGTTGGCTTATGTATACGAGGTTTCAGGAGCAGCGGTTTTCAATAGTTTCTGAAAAGACTGCTCCTGAAACAAAAATTCTGTCCCAAGCAAAAGCCCGGGACAGAACAAGTGACTTAGGGGAACTGAGGGAATTTACGGAAATCAGGCTTCCGTTTTTCCAGAAAGGAACGTTGTCCTTCTTTGGCCTCGTCGCTGAGGTAATACAGTAAGGTTGCATTTCCGGCCAGCTCCTGAATACCCGCTTGCCCATCCAGATCGGCATTGAAGGAGGACTTCAGCATGCGAAGAGCGATGGGACTGTTCGCCAGGATTTTACGGCACCAGCTTACCGTGGTTTCTTCCAGTTCTTCCAGAGGAACTACTTTATTCACCAGACCCATCGACAGAGCATCCTGTGCGTCGTACTGATCGCAGAGATACCAGATTTCACGAGCTTTTTTCTGACCTACTACCCGGGCTAGATAACTGGCTCCAAAGCCTCCGTCGAAGCTACCCACCTTAGGGCCCGTCTGACCGAAACGAGCATTTTCGGCCGCGATGCTTAAATCGCAGATGACGTGTAAAACGTGACCGCCCCCAATGGACCAGCCCGCTACCATAGCGATTACGGGTTTAGGAATCGAGCGAATCTGACGTTGCAGATCCAGCACGTTCAGGCGAGGAACGGCATCTTCGCCTACGTACCCCCCGTGTCCGCGAACGGACTGATCGCCGCCGGAGCAGAAGGCCCGCCCGCCTTCACCCGTCAGAATGATAACCCCTACGCGGGTATCCTGACGAGCCAGTTCCATGGCTTCGATCATTTCAGATACCGTCAGAGGCGTAAATGCATTGTGCACTTCAGGACGGTTAATGGAAATCATCGCGATCCCTTCATAATAGAGGTAACGGATTTCACGGTATTCTTTAATCGGTTCCCAGGGTAATTTCCAGGAAAGGATAGGGGCAGTTTTTGGATTAACACTCATTACTTTCGGATTTTCAGTTTTCAACGATCCGTCATCCGGCAGACCGTTATAGTTTGATTCGATCTTCTTCGCCTTCTTCATTGTAGAAGAGCACATCCCAGGTATGGTCATACAACATGGTTACCTGAGCTACGAAGCGATTGTATTTAAACGAGCGGCCCCATTCGTGCGGGGCCACCAGCGAAAGCAGATCACTGCCGTCGGCCTTTTCGTAGAGATACATCGTCTGACCGATAAAAGGTTCAAAATTAACCGTTGCGGTGTATACCCGTTCGGATACTTCCACTCTTCGCTGGATTTCTTTCGCCTGTTCGAGTAAGGTCTTCATCTGGCCCGCGAGCTGATCGTATTGCTTACCCGTTTGCTGACGCATGGCGGTCAGAGCTTTGGCTTTGATTTTTCCCTCATCTTCAGGCGTACTACCGCACTGCCTGCATTGTGAGCGTAGGGAAGGAGGCCGGGATTTTCAGCCACCTGATCTGGTCTTATGGGGTTTTCGAACGCCCCTGCTTCCGTGTTTTCCGGCATGGTACCGAGGTTTTTTTGTATGAAAAACGCCCAAAAATAGGGATTGTTTAGCAGGAAACCGGAAAGAAAAGCAAGGAATCGATGAAGTAAAGGTTGAGTAATGCGGGATGAGTAAAGAATACGGATAAAAATAAAATCAAACGAAAGGGGGATAAAATAACTGATTCCCGGTTATGAAGAAGAGGAGCGTTTGTTTCGGGAGGTATGCCGAGTTCTGGCAATGCCGTTCTGTAGCTGTCGGTTGTGATCGTAAAATTCCAGAGCCCGCTGCATATTTCGGCGATTCACAGCCACCAAGTACGGCTGTTTGCCGGGTAACTGAACCAGTTTGGCATCCAGTTTATAAATGGTTCCTTCGGGAAAACGATTGAGTAAACGAGCGGGGCAACTTACCGCAAGATCGCCCGGAACCCTTTGACTACAAATGGTTTTCAGTCTGGGACGATTCCGACGGGTATCAAACACCACCTGAGCGAAGAGGTCAAGAAAATAACGTTGTTCGTCGCTGGGGAGTAAAGAGAGTTGCATGAAGTAAAAGGGGGGTAATACAAGCACGAAATTAATGGATAACTAGCCAGAAATCAAGCCTTTGCCCACAGTATGTCACGAGAAGCGGAAAGTGATCCCCTGAATTTTCCAGTGGGAATATTGGAAAGACAGGCCAACCAGACCTTAGGAATACGTATCTTTGAAGCTGATTTTTGTTTTATCATTTTAGAGCAAGAGAGTATGCAATTAATTGACGGCAAGGCCGTTGCTGCCCGTTATAAGGATCAGATCGCCGCAGAAGTACAACAACTGAAGGCCAGCAATGGTAAAACGCCTCACCTGGTGGCTATTTTGGTTGGTACGAATGGAGCTTCGGAAACCTATGTAGCCCATAAAGTAAAAGCCTGTGCAGAGCTGGGCTTTGAATCCACGCTGTTTCGTTTTGACGAAACCGTAACGGAAGCAGAACTACTGGACAAAGTTCGGGAAATCAATGAAAACCCAGACATGGACGGCCTGATCGTTCAGTTGCCCTTACCTGCCCATATTAACCCTGACCGTGTGATGGAAACCATTCATCCCGCGAAGGACGTGGACGGCTTTCACCCAATTAACATTGGTCGCATGGCGAAAGGGCTGCCTGCCTACATTTCTGCCACGCCTCAGGGCTGCCTGATGTTGCTGGAGCATTACGGCATTGAAACCGCAGGTAAGCACTGCGTGGTAGTGGGCCGTAGTCAGATTGTGGGCTTACCCATGAGCATCCTGATGCAACGGAATTCCTATCCCGGTAACTGTACGGTAACCATTACGCACTCCAAAACTAAAAATCTGGCTGAAATCTGCCGTCAGGCGGATATTCTGGTAGGAGCTTTGGGCCGCCCGGAATTTATTACGGCAGACATGGTCAAAGAAGGAGCTGTGGTATTGGACGTAGGACTGGAACGCGTAGCTGATGCAACCAAAAAATCGGGTTTCTCGCTGAAAGGTGACGTGAAATTTGACGAAGTGGCCCCTAAGGCCAGCTTCATTACGCCCGTTCCCGGTGGTGTTGGACAAATGACCATTATTTCCTTGATGCAGAATACACTTTTGGCTGCTAAAGGCGAAATTTATAAAAAGTAATACGTTATCAATGGCCGGGTTACCCTTTCGAGAGTAATCCGGCCATTAGTCTATTTCCAACCGACATAGTATCAATTTCTGATTTAGAGAATGGCCTCCAATTCTGTTCGGCAGGTGCCTTTACTGACACTGTTGCTGGTGGCTTGTTTAGTAGGTTTTTCATTTATTCCCGAACAATTCTGGAGTGAATACGAGCTAAAGCCCATTCGATTATTTTCTTCTATTGAGAAAAATTCGAAGCCGGTTTTACCCGAAAACCCTGCTTTAATTGCTGATGTAAGCGAAGAAAAAGAACCAGATTCGGTAACCGTTGCCCCCAAGGTCATTACCAAAGATTCTGGTCTGGTTGCTTCAGTGCCTTGTCCGAAAGGGCAAACCTGCATTGAAGATTATGATTCAACGGGACAGGGCCTGAAGCAAATCATGAAAGCACTGGCGGAAGAAGCCCAGCACAAACCCGTTCGGATTGCTTTTTTCGGTGATTCTTTCATTGAAGGAGATATGCTTTGCGGCGATTTCCGCGATACCTTACAGGCTTTGTTCGGCGGGAAAGGGGTGGGTTACGTACCTGTTACGTCGCCCGTAGCTAATTTCCGCGTGACCATTCGTCACCAGTTTAAAAATTTTAAAACGTATTCCGTTCAGGAAAAAACGCCCGGAGGGCCTCCCCTGGGAGTTTCGGGTTACAGCTTTGTACCGGAAGGCAATAACGTAGTAAATTTTAAAACGGCTGCTCCTTACGGTCCCAGCCATTTTGAGAGGGTACGATTGTTCTACCGGGCTAATCAGAACAGCCGGGTTACCTACACGCTTGGTAAAAATGCTGAGCAATCGGACTCACTGGCGGGGCAGGGGTATTTAACCGAACACGATTTACATACTTCGGGCGATCAGATTCGTATGTCGTTCGGGGGAAGCCTGGCTCTGTACGGGCTGAGTTTTGAATCCGATCATGGCGTTTACGTGGATAATTTCAGCATGCGGGGTAACTCCGGTTGGGGATTGTTAGGCGTTTCCGAATCCATGTATCAGCAGTTTAATAAGCTTCAGCATTACAAGCTGGTGATTTTGCAGTATGGCTTAAATGTGATTCAGCCTAATACGACGCAACTCGGATGGTACGTTCCTAAAATGATGGCTGCCATTGAACGCATTAAACGGGGATTTCCTGAGGCCAGCATTCTCATCATTGGGGTTTCTGACCGGAGCATGAAGCAGGAGGATAACTATATTTCCTTCCCCAGTATTCCGTATTTGATCGCTGCTCAACGGAAAATGTCCCAAAAAACCGGGGTTACCTTCTGGAATCTGTGGGAAGCGATGGGGGGCGAAGGTTCTATGGTGAAATACGTCAATGCTGGGCTGGCTAACAAAGATTACACCCACATGAAATATGCCGGTGGCCGCAAAATTGCCCGCCTCCTAACCAGAGCATTTTTATTTGAAAAGAAAAAATATGATCAGAATCGCACTGCTGGGACTACTCCTGGGGCTTTACACAAACGTCCAGGCACAGAAAACGCTAGTCACAGCGACGCTAGCCTTACCGTACGAAACACAGCAACCAAACGCGATCTCTCAGGTCGAAAGCCTGAATCCGTTTTTCGATAAACTGGCTGAACTTAAAACCAGACAGACCGGAGTTATTAATATCCTGCACATTGGCGATTCGCATTTGCAGGCTGATCTTATGACTCATATCGTTCGCAAGCGATTTCAATATGAGTTTGGGAATGCAGGCCGGGGGTTTATTGTGCCCTTTCACGTAGCCCGAACCAACGAACCCTATACGTATAAAACCAATAGCGATGTCATCTGGGAGTCGCGTCGGTGTGTAATGCCAAACGATCTGATTCCCAACGGAATTGGAGGCGTGACGGTTCGAAACACTGTAGCTGGAAAACGGATCAACGTAGAAATTCGCTCGGATTCTGCTCTGGGGTATCAGTTTGATCGGCTGAAATTGTTTTGCTTAAGGGATAGTAACAGTTATGATTATAACATTCTGGATGCGAGTGGAGCCATCATGGCTTCGGCTGAATACGCGGATAGTGTCGCCGGACAACAGCCTTACCAGATTGATCTACACGAACTAAACGATTCGTTCACCCTTGAGTCTGTTCAGAGTCGTCCCGGACAAACTCATGCTACCATCTTTGGCTTTAGTCTGGAAAATGGGCAACCCGGCGTTTTGTATCATACCGTGGGCGTAAACGGAGCTCAGTATTCGCATTACAACGAATCGCAATATTTTGCTGAACAAACCAGGGGGTTAGCTCCTCACTTGGTGATTGTTTCTCTGGGAACTAATGAATCCCACAGCAGTAAACTGACCATGCCGGAGTTGACGATGCAGATTGATTCAATGGTGCAGGCCATTCAGCGAAATAATCCCGAAGCCATCGTTTTATTAACTACGCCGGCAGACTCCTACAAAAGACGAACGCAACCCAATGCCAAAATGGGCGAGGTACGGCAGACCATCCTCGACTACGCCAATCAGCACCACCTGCCTTGCTGGGACCTGTATGGCATTACGGGAGCGGCCTCTTTCTGGCGAAAGAATCATCTCATTGGCAGCGACGGCGTTCACTACACCCGCAAAGGCTACGAGTTTCAGGGGAATTTATTATACCAGGCTTTGATGAATGCCTTCAATGAATATGTTACAGATCGACTTTAATAAGTTAGCCGATTTATTCCAGTACCATGCCAATGCACCGATGTTGTTCAACAGCGGTTTATTCCTGTGGTTATTTTTGGGTTTTTCCTGCCTTTACGTAATTCTTCGGCCTCATCATCGGGCTAAAGTTATTTTTGTTACGCTCTTTTCGCTGTACTTCTATTATAAGTCTTCGGGCTGGTATTTTCTGTTGCTAGTGCTGGCTACAGTCGTTGATTACGTGCTGGGATGGTTCATTTACGATGCCGAACAGCGATTTTACAAAAGAGTATGGATGATTATAAACCTAGTGCTCAATCTGGGCTTACTGGCGTATTTTAAGTACACCAATTTCTTTTACGAAGCCTGGACGCAATGGACGCACGAACCCTTTAATCCGCTACCGATTTTTCTTCCGGTGGGTGTTTCGTTCTATACGTTTCAGTCGCTGAGTTATACCATTGATATTTACCGGGGCGAAATCAAACCCGTGAAGAGTATTCTAGATTACGCCTTTTTTGTGTCCTTTTTCCCGCAATTGGTGGCAGGTCCCATCGTTCGGGCCAAGGATTTTATTCCGCAGTTATACCGTCCGGTTGTCGTGACTCCCGAGCAGTTCGGACGAGCCATTTTCCTGATTGGTAGCGGGATGTTCAAAAAAGTAATCATTTCCGATTACATCAGTATCAATTTCGTTGACCGTATTTTCGATAACCCCACGCTCTATTCAGGACTCGAAAACCTGTTTGGCGTGTATGGGTATGCCTTACAGATTTATTGTGATTTCTCGGGGTATTCAGACATGGCGATTGGAATTGCTTTGTTACTGGGTTTTCAGTATCCTATCAATTTTGATTCCCCTTACCAATCCCGAAACGTAACTGAATTCTGGCGTCGCTGGCATATTTCGCTTTCCAGTTGGTTACGCGACTACCTCTACATTTCATTGGGAGGGAATCGGAAAGGTACGTTTCGCACCTATTTCAATCTATTTATGACGATGGTGCTGGGTGGATTATGGCACGGAGCAGCCTGGCGATTTATTCTCTGGGGAATGCTTCACGGCGGAGCTCTGGTGGTGCATCGCTTCTTTCGCTCGTATTTTTCAGTGGGAAATTTTCCGTTGCCCCGGTTGCTGTCTCAGGTGTTAACCTTTCATTTTGTCTGCTTCTGCTGGATATTTTTCCGGGCCGACTCCATGGAAATTGCCCGTGAGGTACTCACCCAGATTGCCACGCAATTCAAACCTGAAATCTTCACAGAATTTGTGCTGGGCTACCAGAATGTATTACTGGTCATGGTTTTAGGGTACTTCCTGCATTTCATTCCACGTTCAGTAGAGTTACAGGCAGAAGGCTTGGTTACCCGCTTACCACTGGTCGGAAAACTGGCCTGGTTATTAGGAGTGATTATTTTAATGACTCAGGTACAATCCGCCGAAGTCCAGCCTTTTATCTATTTTCAGTTTTAAAGAGTAGTAGTGCATAAAGTAGCAAGAGAGGCTCGTAGTAACGGGCCTCTCTTGCTGCTTTATGCAATGATAAGTGATGGATTAATATCTGGTACGACTGACAATAATCGAAGAAATACGATCATTCCAGCCAATATTTCTCAGACGGTCTGAGCTGCTGGTTAAGGTATAGGAAGGACCAGAGAAGCTGTCATTTTCAAAAACCTGAATGCTATACCCCTCTGGAATCTGAATGGAAGAAGCCTGACGATTTAACTGACCTAGAGCCGACGAACGGTGACGACCTACGTTCAGGGTAGCAGAGCCCCCACGGTAGTTATCATCCATGTATAAAACGACAGCACCATTGCGGTCATTGGAACCGGGACGTCTGGAGTTATCGGGGCGGCCTGGACGACCCGGACGGCCACCATTATCGTAATCAGGGCGATCGTTGGTATAATCCCGGCTAATGCGAAGCGAACGGATCTGGTTACCCGACTGAGCAACGTTACCCATCAGTTTTACGGACTCACCCCGGAAGTTAGGCTGTGAGAAAGCTTCTACGACATACCCCTGAGGAACCTGAATGGAATTGATGGTCCAGTCAATGGTTCGGTAAGTACCTATGCCTTGTCGAATGACATCGCCTTTATAGTTGGAACGGGAATAAAACTGAACCGTCTGATTGTTGGCATTACCGTTTCGGTTGGGACGAAACTGGGCGAATGATAAGGTAGTGCTCCACAACAGAGCAAAGGCTAAAAGGAATGATTTCATGGCTGAAAAGTGAATGGCTTAACAAAATTTGAGGGGGGCAATGTATGGCATCAAAGCTGACATTAGCAATACCCATCTTTCTTTTCAGCGACAAAATCGACGTTCCAGGAGTTAAAAAATGTGAAAGGGCTGGCCTGATACCCCATAGAGACACCATTAATCGAGAACAAGCGTAGCATTAAAAGCCAATATCTACTACTAAAAGCTGAGCAGAATATCTCCTTTCCTGCGTGATAACTTGCCGGAATCCCAGTTCCAGCGGCTGCCGGAAACGGAGCAGATTAAAATCAAAAATGATGTCCAAACCCGCAGATCCGTAATAACGATCCCGCAGACCATTATTCCGCACCGGAATCAACGCATGGCCGCCATCCACAAAGGCATTGAGTTTCACTCGCTGAATGTATAACAAGGGCCCGATGGCCAGATCGGGGTAAAGTAGGGGTAATTGATATTGAATCGATCCGGTCGTCAGGCGTTGAGCGTTTTCGTAAGCATAACCTCTTGGGAAAAATAGCGGGCTACTGAAAACATAAGTATCCGAAGATCCCTGAAACTGAATACCCCCAAAGACGCGGAGCGAATGGTGTTTGGCAAAACCCGGAAAGTACAACCGCGTTTGTAAAGCTAGTAGGTTCCCCTGCAAAGTACCGCCAAAGGGCGTATTGCGGGCGTAGGCCAAAAAGGTTTGTCCCCAGCGAGGTTGAACATCGCGTTTGGATTGCCGTAACAAGCGGTTATACGCGAAAGATACCGTCGTTGCAGCCAGGTTATTAGAGCCCGGTTCGTTCCGGTTTCGAACCCAAAGGTCATACCCTTTCGTTTGAATGAAATTGCCATAAACGGCCATTGATAGCCCTTCCCGATACTTGGAATGCGTGAAGGTAAGGGGTAAACGAAGGCCCACATTCAGGTCGTTTTGACGCCAGCGATCCACACCCGTGCTGTCGAGCGGAGCTTGCCGGTCTAAGGCATATCGGGTGGCTCGGGAGCCGCTGCTCACACTCACATCCAGCACGGGGTACCAGCCGTAATAACTGAAGTTGCCATACCATTGGCCCTGCCTTTCGGCTGCGTTGTAGGTGTAGCCAGCAGAGGTAAAAGCGGTTGAAATCAGATTCTGGGATTCAATACCCACATTCAAGTCCGTAATGCTGGAACTGAACGTAGGTCCCCAATGATAAATATTGAATAGATTGGCTTTGGAATAAGAGCGAGTAGGGTAGTCCTGACCAGGGACTTTTGAGAGTATAGAGGCATTGTTTTCCTGCTGAACCAAAGGCCCAAAAGAGCGATCAGGAGCGGCCGGGATTTCCTGTATTTCCGGCCAGTGGGAAGGATCAAAAGGCATAGTACCGATCCGAAATCCTTTTTCACCAAAATCCTGAAAAGCCAGCGTTTTTCGATCAGGAGAAAGGGCCGCGTGGTAAGCCCCAAAAGGTCTACGGGTGACCTGATACGTCTTTTTAGTGGTAAGATGATAGGCGTAAATCTGGTCAATGCCCGTATACGGAGCGTTGTAAATCAACCAGTTCTGGTGAAGTAAAGGTTGAGCAATGTTCTGAATAAGGGGTGTAAAGACTTCCTGGGTACTGCCGTTGGCAAGCGTTACTATCTCGAACGTCTTTTTACGGCCTATTTGCTTGGTAACCACTACCTGCTGTCCGTCGGTTGAAAAACGGGGCTGTTGATAAAATGCCTGATCTGGATTGGGGAATACCTGCAAAACTTGTCCAGTGGAAGCATCAAGTAATACCAGTTGACTTTTGCCCTGCGTATCCACTTCAACGGTAATAATGCGAGAATCGTCGGGCGAAATGCTCGGGGCGAAGTAACGGCTAAGGGAGCTTAATTTATTCAGTTTTCCCGTTTGCGTGTGCAGGGTTTTTAGTACGGTATAATCCCGCATTCCCCACCGGGGATCAAAATGCTGTTCCGCCCAAACGAGCGTATGGGTACCGAAAGAAAGGGTAGCAGAATTATTGAGGTAACCCGTTTCAAAAAGCGTTTCTTCCTTTAATGTATCCAGTCTAACAAACGCTGGAATATTCGCTAAACCTGATTTAAGAGCGATCAAGCGGCCATCGGGTAAATACTGGGGAAATTGATAATCTGTATATACCTTCGGAAGGGCCGATTGGTAATCCACAGGGGTTAAGTTCCTGGGTTGTTGTTCCGACCATTGCTTTTTAAAGTCCTCATTGGCCAATCTATACAAGCCCTCTACGCCAACTTTTGTCGTTTTTCGTAATTTATCCGAGAATGAAAAAGGGTAGAAGGGGAAACGGTAATACTTGTTCAACGCCTGGTCCCAAACCTCCGGGCCGAAAGTTCGGCGGGTATAGTTGGTCAGTTGATACCCCAGCACATACCAGTCCGGCACATTATCCTTATACGATCCCGCGACGGCTTTAAAGTAAGAGAAAGGTTTAGGCCGACTTAATAACTGCGTCCGTTGCAGCAGGTTAAATTCAGGAATTCGACCGCGACCTCCCGCCGTTAGAGCGGTCTCCGTACAAACGGCATCCCCTTCACTGAACCAGTCTGGAACGCCCAGGTTGATAAAAGAAGTGGCGTTATAGCCAAAGGCGTAAAACAAAGCTTTACTAAGGCCCGTCATGGCCTTCTCATACTGCACCACATGCCGAAATTCATGGACGGCCAGTAAATCCAGCCAGCGGTTATTCCCCAGAAAATTAGCGTCCTGAGGTGGTGTGATGTAAAACTCTGTATGTCGGGGCATGAGGGTTACAAACCCATTGGAAACGGTAGTTTGGGTTTGTAATACTAAAGAAATAGGTCGGGGTCTTCGTCCCAGGGTTTTCGCGACAGGATCATAAACTGTTTCGAGGGTATTCGCTAAATGATTACTCAGGGAATCATAGCCCTTTGGGTAGATTAACCGGAAGTGAGGGGTGCGTTTTTGTGACCATTGCAGCGAAGACTGATTTTGAGAAGTATTGCCAAGTTGAGCCCAGGATGGGATTGCTAAAAAGCTGATCGTTAGTAGGATAACTAATAATCGTAAACAAGTCGACATACCTAAGGTGGGGTATTAACTGAACGCGTCAGGGATTTGCAATAAATAAGTGTGGAAAGCTACTCACAAACTGTGAAAGTAACACCTTTGAGAATTGTAGAATATAGTGGTAAGTCGAGTAAAAATGGGCAAGAAAATCGAATACCTCAATTAATGCTTGCCTGATTTTCAATTTTAAATAGTTTTGCTAAAAATTTTGTCAAAACGCGAGGAGGTATGAGCATCATTAGTGAAAATATTCGATATTTACGGAATCGTAACGATCTGACTCAGGAGCAGTTAGCTCGTCGGTTGGGAACCAAACGACCCAATATTGGAGCCTATGAAGAAGCTCGGGCCAATCCGCCGCGTGAGACGCTAATCAAGCTTTCCCAGCTATTTGGGGTTACGCTGGATCAATTACTAACGGCTGATTTACGCCGCATTCGGGACACGCCCAGTTTGAATCTGGGGACTTCGGCTCCGCCACCTCCGGTTTACCGGGCAGAGCCTTCGAGGCCCCTCAGCCCATTCAGAAAGTGGTTGATACGTACTTTCGGCAAAAATCTCAGGTTAATCTGGTTGCTCAGCGGGTGACACTGCGAAAATTAAATCGTCTGGATTATCCGGCTGCGACCCTACCTGTTGAAAAGCCAAAGTCCTTCGATACGCCAATTCAAACGCCCGCCCTGACACCTTCGGTCAATGCACCGAGTACCAATGTGAGTCAGGATTCAGGTATTCGGTTGGTTAAGAAGGAGCAGACAAGTGAGTATCTTACTAAATCAAGACAGGGCGAATACATTCAGCAATTGCCGCCCTTCCAGGGCCCGCGAACGCAATCGGGCGTTGTCCGGGCTTTTGAGGTAGGTGAAGACTTTTCCATTCCCGGCTCAATCATCATTGCTGAGCAGGTAAATGACTGGTATAAACTGGAAGACTCCAAGCATTACGTCATTGTGGCCCGTCCGCAGGGTATTATGTATCGACGGGTGTATAATCAGTTGAAGATCAAAAGTACGCTGTTATTAAGTTCCGATAACCCAGCCATTCAAACGCTGGAAGTGTCTTCGAAAGATATTATTGAAGTCTGGGCAGTAAAGGGATTTTACAGCACCCAGCTACCCGAGCCGCCCTTGTCGCTGGACCGAATGAAAGCTTTGGTTGAAGAACTGAAAATGGAACTGGATCGGGTGAAGTAAATGGAAGGTTTTGCTTCACTTTGGATGACCCAGGGTATACAATAAGTACCTCTACCTGTCCCGTCTCAAACCTGGAGAGAGAACTTCTGTAGGAATGGGTTAGGGTTAGTAAAGTTTGTTTATGACCTAATACGTTCGCAAAGGTCAGTAAGGTCCTTCGACCCGCTCTGGATGACAGGGTGAAGGGGAGTGTATACATCCCCGGCCTGTCATCTCGACCGTAGGGAGAAAACTTCTGTGGGAATGGGACGAGCGTAAAGCAAGGCTAATGAACTCTCCATTAGAAACTATACCCCATCATCATAAGGTTCTTCGCTTCGCTCTGAATGACAGCCTGTGAAAATAAAAAGGAGAGTAAAGTAATCCCGCTTGTGCTTTTGAAAGTAATAAGAAATGAGAGGCCTTTAATTATACAGACACTCGGAAGAGCATGACCCCTGAAAAACAAAAGCCGGATTCTAAGTCCGGCTTTTGTCTTTGTTAAGAAAGTCCTGAAATTTCGTCCAGTGACTTTTCAATATCGTTTAAAAAGCGATTATTACCACTGGGGTTAACCAATGAAGTTCCGAATTCATACCAGAGGCCATCGCCCACATTAATGTAATTACCGGGGCGTTCCGGGGTTTTTTGCGTGGCTTTTTCTGCGAGAAATTCGCCCGCGTAAATGAGCTTTAAAACCGGATTTAACGTATCCCAACGAACCTCATTAGACTTTTCGGTATTATCAATCTGAAGATTCATCTTTACCGTTCGCTTCGAGAAAAAGACATTCATTTCAACCTGAATGGATTTGTCTTTTAGCTTTTTCAGGTAGATTAGTTTAAGTGGAGCTTCGAGTTTAGCGGTTTCATAAATCGCCTGAATTAACTCCTGCGACAAATACTCCCAGGCTTCCCGGTTTTTAGGCTTCCCCAGCACCGGCTCCTGATCTTTATATTCCAGACTAAGCCAGAACTGATTTTCTGCTTCGTTGGCTAGGCGATTACTTTTATAGAACTCTGTTTTTGCTCCAAGCGAGCGAATTTCATTGGTCCAGACGGGCAGAAGGGTGCCTTCCCAGGCGAAATCGTCGCTTCCGGTAAATCCTTCTCCCCAGATTTCATCTTCTGTCAAATCTTCCCGATCGATATACTCAATCTGAAAGTTGACTTGCAATTCATCAGCCCGATTGATAGTCGCCCGGATGGAGTATTTGTGGGAATAAGGAGCCGGAATGAGTTCGGCTGTCTGGTAATTAATCTCGATGGATCGTAAAGGAGTTTCCATAAACGCATTTCTAAAGGGGAAAAATAATGAATAGTTTTCAGTTTATACCCTTTATGGTGTGCTTTTAGCTAATAAAAGCCGAATCAAATACAAGTAGTTGATCGTTTCTAATGGATAGCTGGTTAATTGATAGTCAACGTTTTAGGGTCGAACGATCTATTATTAAATCATTATAAGAACTTACGTGCTTTTCATGGACACTTAGCAAAGCAAGTATAAGATTTCTCCCTTCGTTTGAGAAGGTAAACTAGAGTATTGTTAATATAGAGGGCTGCCAGCTTTTTTGCTGGCAGCGGTAATGGCGTCCGTTGTTAGTCGCCTTTGCCACGCTTAGCGTCGCAGACGCTTTTTTCAGTCGCGAACGAACAGTGGCTGAACAATTACGATCTCATCTCCTCTGTCATCCAGAGCAAAGGAACTTGCTTACGTTTCCTTCTACTCTCCATCAGGAAAGGTTATCCTAAATAAGGTCTCTCCCTTCCTCTGAGAGGACAGGTGGGTAATAGTAAAAAGAAAAGCCGCACTAGCGTGGATGCACAGGCGTGCCACAACACCCCATTTGTCATTCAGAGCGAAGCGAAGGACTTTACTGGAATGACAGGTGAGTTCATTACTGGCAAATGCGTTTGTTAGGGCCGTTAGTCCTGGCAACGCTAAACATCGCTTCGTCCGAGGTGATGGAAACGAAAGCTCTAACACTCCGGTTCAGTTGAGCGACGCTGGTTTTTTTATCAATTTTATTGCTGGGCGTATGCATAAACTGAGAAATAAAATGAATGCTGCGAGGATTTTTATAAGTTGGCAAGACGCTTTTCAGGTGTTCTAAAAACCTGTTGATCTGACCGGAAACCTGGGTTTCGCCTTCAATGACTAACGCTAACTGCTGGCCTAATGTCTCATTGGGAAAGCCCCAGGTAAAATACCGCTTACCTGGAAAGTGTTCGTGCATGATCGGTTCCAGCAAACGATCTACTTCTTCCAGTTGAATCTTGACGCCCCCAGAGTTAATAATATTATCGGCTCGGCCCAGAATTCGAAAACGGCTTTCTCCCAGCATCTCCGCCACGTCGTTTGTTTGGATACGTTCGTGATTGGATGCGGCTGCGGTAATGTGCAGACAGCCCCGCTCGTCCAGCCCTAATTCCACGCCGGGGAGAGCCTGAAAATAATCCGTTTTTCCCGGCCCGTTTAACCGTTGAACCGCAATGTGCGAAACCGTCTCGGTCATGCCATAGGTCGCATATACGGGTGAGGATAACGCGTTCAGGTTTTCCTGTAAGCTTGATGATACGGCGGCTCCACCCAAAATAATCGCCTTCATTTTTTGCAAAGCGGGCAAATGCTGTTCGGGATTTTCAAGCAGCTTCTGTAGCTGAAGCGGAACGAGTGCCACGAAATCAATGCCGTTCAGATACGGCGATAACGCAGACGTAGGCTCGATTACCACCAATTCCAGACCAATCTCGAGGGCACGAACCAACATCATCATTCCGGCGATGTACTCCACATTTAGGCAACACAAAGCCCGGTCGCCTTTTTGAAGCTGAAACGTATCGGCGGTCAGTTGGGCCGACGCTTGCATCTGGCTTCGCGTTAATTCGATGGCTTTGGGAATACCCGTCGACCCGGACGTATGGATGGTAAACATGGATTGTCCGGCGAGCCATTGTTCACAAAAACCAATGACTTTTTCTTCGTATGACGTGTGAGGAATGGGCAGCGGCTGATCCCGATGAATGACTATCATTCCTGATTCGTAGTTTTGAGAAATGCAGAGCGGAATAACGTCCAGTTAATTTGACTAATGAATTTTCCATTGAAAAAACGATTCTCCCGGAAATGACCTTCCTGCTGAAATCCGTATTGCGTAAGCACTGCGGCGGAGGCTATGTTTTCAGGATCAGTAATGGCCTCAATCGTGTGTAGATGCATCGTTTCAAATCCGTATCGAATTACTTGGTTTAATGCTTCCCGAATGATGCCTTTCCGATGGAAATTGCCGTGAAGCATATAGCCCACTTCAGCCCTGAAATGCTCAGGATACAGATTCACGAATCCGATGAATCCGAGCAGAGCCGGGTTCTCTCGAAGAGAAATTCCCCAAATGATGGATTTCTGCTCTTGTGTACGCTGATTCATTTGCTCAATCAGAACCAGAGCATCGTTGCTCGATAGAGCAAGGGGCCGTGGAATGTATTTCATCAACTCAGGATTAGATCGGAGCGAAAACATATCTTCCGTATCGTCAGGCGTGAGCTGTCGTAAGACTAATCGGTCAGTGGTTAATACGGGGAAAGGATCGAATGAGTAGGGCATAGGATTAAAAAGAAGAACGACTCAAAGATACCTCTGAGCCGTTCCTTATGACGTTAATAGGAGTGAATTTACTGGGAAAAAGAACCAATTAAGCCTTATCAACTGCCGCAATAGCCCGTTCTTCGCCATTGACCCAGACATTCAGAGCATCGCCTTCACGGTTTTCAACAGTAACTCCTCCATCGGCACTTACCTTAATATCCAGTAAGTTATCCCGGAAGCGAATGTTGAAGGAATATCCCTGCCATTGCTGCGGACACGTGGGTGACAAATGCAACTGCCCGTCTTTGATCCGTAGACCACCAAAACCTTTCACAATACTCATCCAGGTTCCGGCCATAGAGGTAATGTGCAGCCCGTCTTCGGTATCATTATTGTAATCGTCCAGATCGAGACGGCTGGTGCGGAGATACATCTCGTACGCTTTCTCGGGTCTGTTTAAACCCGAAGCCAGAATGCCGTGAACACAGGGAGATAACGATGATTCGTGAACGGTGCGGGGTTCGTAATAATCGTAATTCCGGCGAATCACCTCTTCTGAAAATTCTTCCTCGAAAAAGTAAAGCCCCTGTAAGACATCCGCCTGCTTAATGAAAGGCGAACGCAAAATCCGGTCCCAGGACCATTTCTGGTTCAGCGGTCGATCTTCTGGACGTAAATCGCTGACGAGAATGTTTTCCTTGTCCAGGTAATTGTCCTGCTGGAGGAAAATACCCAACTCTTCCGAGGCTGGGTAATGCATTTGATCGATAATTTGCTGGAAACGAGCGAACTCTGTTTCTTCGGCGAGGTAAAGTTGCTGAACCAGGGCTTGGTAACGTTCGCCATTGGTTGACTTCAATTCTTCCGCTACCTCCAGCACATACCGAAGACACCAGCAAGCGATGTAGTTCGTGTACCAGTTGTTATTAACGTTGTTTTCGTATTCATTTGGTCCCGTAACACCCAGCATGACAAACTTCTGCCGCTCTTCCGACCAGGTAATGCGTTGCGACCAGAAACGGGCAATGCCCAGTAGGACTTCAAAGCCATACTCGCCCAGATAAGCCCGATCACCCGTGTAACGCACGTAATCGTGGATAGCGTAGGCGATGGCTCCGTTCCGGTGAATTTCCTCGAACGTAATTTCCCATTCGTTATGGCACTCTTCCCCATTCATGGTAACCATCGGGTAAAGAGCAGCTCCGTCCTTAAATCCAAGTTTCTCGGCATTCTCAATTGCTTTGCCCAGTTGCTTCCAACGGTAAATCAACAAGTTACGAGCTACTTTGGGCTCAGCCGTAGAAAGATAAAAAGGAATGCAATAGGCTTCGGTATCCCAATAGGTTACTCCGCCGTATTTTTCGCCAGTAAAGCCTTTCGGACCGATGTTTAAACGATCGTCTTCGCCCGTGTACGTCTGACTTAACTGGAAGAGATTGAAACGGATGGCCTGCTGGGCTGCTACATCGCCTTCAATCACAATATCCATGTGCTGCCATTTCTGATCCCAGGCCTGAATTTGCTCTTTCAGCAAAGCTTCATACCCTTTATCAGACATTTTCTGCAGGTAATTCTTGGCTACGGATAATAACTCTTCGCGGCTATGATTCTGGTCGCTGATGTTACAAGCGTATTTTACCAGGGCAATTTCTTCGCCAGCAATCACGTCTAACTGAATGCGGCTACTCACGTAACGATCCTGCTTGACGGGTAATGCCTTGAAATGGAAAGGAGCTCCGTCGCGGTATAGATCAAATTTTTGACCCGTAACGACTTCAAACTGAGGAACGTTATAAGGGTTAGGAATCGTGGTTAAATGCAGATACCCTTCCGCAAAACCCGTTTCGCGATGAATTTCCTGCCAGAATTTCTGATCATAATTCGAATCCCGGTTGGAAATTGTACCGTCGATGTAAGGAATGATCGTAAGTTTTCCATCGAAGTTAAGCGGCTTGATGCAGTAACGAATAACGGCCCCCTCGTCATACGTAAGCGAGCAGAAGCGTTTTGCCGTAACCCCAACCTGTTTGCCGGAAGGTAACATGGCCACAAAAGAACGACTGAGCCAGCCTTCTTTCATGTTCAGGGTTCGCTGAAAATGATGCACCTGGCAGTTCGCCAAATCCAGCTTTTCGTCTTCCAGTTCAATCTGAACGCCGAGCCAGTTGGCGGCATTGATTACCTTGGCGAAGTAATTAGGGTACCCGTTTTTCCACCAGCTACGCGAGTTTTATCGGGAAAATAAACGCCGGCAACGTAGTTACCCTGGAGCGTTTTTCCCGAGTATCCTTCTTCGAAATTACCCCGTTGGCCCATTCGCCCATTGCCAATCGACATGATGGATTCGGTGATTTCATTGTATTCGGGATGAAAGCCCTCTTCAATGATGCACCATTCGTCGTGTGTTAGATAATTTTTCATCCGAGTTTTTCATAAATCAGCCTTAAGCGACTGATTTTGTATGTTTAATGGTCATAAAGTCAATCTAGCAAGAGAGGCAAGCTTATTGCCAGCCTAATAGTTCATCGCTGAGTTTGGATAAACTAGTTTCCGTAAAGGACGAAATCACAATATCGGCTTCGGTAAGTACCTCCGCTGAACCCACCCCCACGGCTTTCATGCCTCCGCGATGGGCCGCTTCAATGCCCGCTACTGCGTCTTCAAAGACGACACAGTCGGCAGGAGGCAGGTTGAAAGCTTTGGCTCCCAGCAAGAACACTTCGGGATCAGGCTTGCTTTTGGTGATGTGCGTACCGTCGATAATGACGTCGAAGGAGTCAACCATACCGATTTGTTCCAGAATGAGTCGGGCGTTTTTACTGGCCGAACCCAAACCAATGCCAATGTCGGCCTTGCGAAGTGATTCCAGAAAGTCTTTCACTCCGGGTAATATTTCGTCGGGAGTCATTTGATGAATGTATTCGAGATACCATTCATTCTTTTGAGTCGCCCATTTATTTTTTTCTTCGTCCGATAAGGTAACGCCGCCCCAACCCAAAATTAATTCCAGCGATTCCATGCGGGAAACGCCTTTGAGTTGTTCGTTTTGATGTTCAGTAAAATCAAAACCCAGTTCATTGGCCATGCGTCTCCAGGCTTTGTAATGGTAAATGGCCGTATCGACAATCACTCCATCCAGATCAAAAAGGCAAGCTTTCAAAGTAGTCAAAATTTTGGTTTTCAGATTAGTGTAATTCCAGCACCAGCGAAGACCAGGGTGATAATTGTATTTGTTTGAATGAAGGAAGCGAGGCTCCTGTCATTACATTTCTAGCAGAGGTTACCCCGTTTAGCAGTTCGCTGAAACGATCCGTTTGAACGGTTCTGGCATCTTTGGTAGGGTTCAGTAAAACCATTACTTTCCCTTGAGAATCGTGCCTAAAATAAGCATAGATTCCGTCCTGTGGCAAAAAGTGAGTCAATTTTCCGGTTTGCAGGGCTGTGGATTGCTGCCGGTAACGGGCAAGGGTTCGAACGAAGGAATACGCTTCATTCTCAGTTGACGTTCGACCTTCAGCCGTGAATTTACTCGAGGGGTCATTGGGAAAGCCCCCCGGAAAATCCTTACGAACTTCCGCGTCAGATGGATTTTTGAAATTCTTCATAAGAATCTCGGTGCCGTAGTAAAGTTGTGGGATGCCTCGCGTGGTGAGCAAAAAAGTTATGCCCATTTTATACTTGTTCAAATCTTCCCCAATCACCGAAAAATACCGATCTAAATCGTGGTTATCCAGAAAGATAAGGTTACGAAAAGCGTCGTCATAGAGGATATCCTGCCCCAGAATCTCGTACCAACGGTTATTCGACTGATTGAGGGATTCATTGGTGGCAAAATACAACTGAAAATCAATGGCTCCGGGCAGATTACTCTTCCAGGGAACGTTCAGTTTATTTTTTGCAAAATAAGCCTGATTGGGCACATTATTCACCCAGCTTTCTCCGCAGATGTACAAATTGGGATGCTCGTCCAGCAGACGCTGGTTGAGCGTATTCATGAATTCCAGGTTATTGTAGAAATAGGTATCCACCCGCCAGGCGTCAATGCCAAAATATTCAACCGTCCATAACGCATGCTGAATCAGAAAATTAGCAACGAATGGGTTTTTATGATTCCAGTCGGGCAGGAAGGAGGTAAACCAGCCATCCTGACTGATTTTTCGATCCTGTTCAGAGGCATAGGGATCAACAACGGGCTGATCTTTGTACGTCGTATTCTGATACTGGGGCCATTGATTAAGCCAGTCTTTAGCGGGTAAATCCCGAACAATCCAGTGCCGATTTCCAACGTGATTGTACACCGCATCCTGCATGATTTTCAAGCCTTTGGCATGAGCGGACTGAATTAGTTTCAGGTAAGCTTCATTCCCGCCCAGGCGTTTGTCCACGTTATAATGATCGGTAAATGCATAACCGTGGTACGCGGAACGCTTCGTGCCGCCTTCATCCGTTAACGCCTGATCGTTTTCAATAACGGGATTGAGCCAAAGCGTGGTTACGCCTAAGTCCCTGAAGTAATCGAGGTGTTTGGTAATGCCCTGTAAATCCCCGCCGTGCCTCAGAAAAGGACTAGTGCGGTCGGATTGCGTATCTGCCATATCCGAAAAACGATCATTCGTCGGATCGCCGTTTGCGAAGCGGTCGGGGAGCAGGAGATAGACAAAGTCTTTGGAACTTACCGTCTGCGGTTTCGCGGTTCGGGCTTTCAGTTCGTAAGGATGGTAATGGTTATTTCCCGACCGCCATTGATTACCGTTGCGTTTTGTCTTTTTTCGGTAAGGGGAAAAATTTTAGTGCATTGTAACTGAACCGTGCCGGGTTTGGCAGCGGCAGCAATGGTTAAATCAACCAGTATATAATTGGAATTATCAACGGTTTGTACCCGCTCGACAAAGACACCGGGATAATTAACCTTTACCTTCGTTCCTTTCAGATTAGGACCGTGCATCAGCAATTGTAACTGCTGATTTTTCATCCCCACAAACCAGTTAGTAGGGTTAATATGATCTACTTTAAGTCCCTGAGCTTCTGCAAAATAAGCCAGGCAGAAGAGAAGGCAGGTCAGTACGATCCATCGATGGGCAAGTCGGTGCATGTAAGATAGTGCTAAGCTTGGGGGTAAATGTAAGGTATACGTAAGGTAATTCTTTAGCGAATAAATATTAATTTAATTAGATATAATATATTTTTAAGGCGAAAATCAGTGTTAAAGATTGATATTTTCAAGAATGCTACCGAAATATAAGTCTAAAGCCGCATTTAATTACAGGATTTTAAAACACAGTAGATTCTGCATTGTTAATGAATTTTACGATACTTAACGAATCAATCGGAAAAACACGGACTGTTCAGAAGTTTGCGTTAGTTTTTCCTGCCAGTACCCTTTAAACTTCCCTGATAACCACATGTCTAGCACCTCACCCAATCATAAGTTACTTATTTACCAATTGACCATTCGTTTATTCGGTAATAAAAATAAGCAGGTAAAGCCCTGGGGCTCCCTGAAGGAAAACGGCACCGGAACCTTTAGTGACGTAAACGAAACGGCTTTAAAAAGCCTCAAGAAATTTGGCATTACCCACGTCTGGACTATGGGCGTTATTGAACACGCCACCATGGAGGATTTCTCAGAGCTGGGCATTCCGAAAGATCATCCAGCGGTGATCAAGGGTCGGGCGGGTTCGCCTTATGCCATTAAAGATTATTACGACGTAAACCCTTTTTTAGCTGAGAACCCAACCCATCGCATGGCCGAATTTGAGGCAATGGTCGAACGGGTTCATAAGCAGAAGCTGAAATTAATCATTGATTTCGTGCCCAATCACGTTGCTCGTCAGTATCATTCTGACGTGAAACCTACGGGCGTTCTGGATTTGGGCGAAGGCGATTTATCGGGCGTAGCTTTTTCTCCCGAAAACAATTTTTATTACCTGCCCGGCGAGGAATTTATCATTCCCGAAGGCGTACACGTACCCGTTGAATCAGTACAGCCTTACCATGAGTACCCCGCCAAAGCGACGGGTGATGACGTATTTTCTTCCCGTCCGAACATTAATCACTGGTATGAAACCACGAAGCTGAATTATGGCGTGGATTACCTGAAAAATCGGGCTACGCATTTTGATCCTATTCCCAACACCTGGTTCAAGATGCGGGATATTCTGCTGTTTTGGGCCAGCAAGGGCGTCGATGGTTTCCGTTGCGATATGGCCGAAATGGTTCCGGTGGAGTTCTGGGGCTGGTGTATTCCGCAAGTGAAGGCCAAATATACCGTTGATTTCATCGCCGAAATCTATAATCCGGCTCAGTATCATAACTACATCTTCAACGGAAAATTTGATTACCTCTACGACAAAGTAGGACTTTACGATACCTTGAGAGCGTTGATGGAAGGCCGGGGAAATGTGGCGGATATTACCAGAATCTGGCAACAGGAATCGGGGGATATCGATCAGCACATGTTACGGTTTCTGGAAAACCACGACGAACAACGTATTGCCAGTGAGTTTTTTGCTCGAAACCCTAACTATGCGATTCCGGCCTGGGTGGTAAGTGCTACGATGGGACGGGGGCCACTGATGTTGTTCTTCGGCCAGGAAGTAGGCGAGCCCGCGGCGGACGCGGAGGGCTTTCAGACGAAAGACGGAAGAACGACGATTTTGACTGGTGGGCCGTTCCTCAATGGCAAAAGTTGATGAACGAAGGTAAATTTGATGGAGGTCAGTTAAACGCCGAAGAAAAGCAGTTGTATGATTTCTACGCGGCCGTTAATAAGCTCTGTCAAAAATCGGAAGCCGTTCAGACGGGTCATTTTTATGATTTACAATACGTCAATAACTGGGGGCAATCGCCGGGTTATGATGACGTGCATATGTACAGTTACCTTCGTTACACGGAAAATCAGATTCTATTGTTCGTAACCAACTTCCATCGGGAAGAATCCCGGACGGCGGAAGTTCGCATTCCCCAACACTTCTGGACATTAGTCGGGCTGAACCCGGAAGGAAATTATCAATACAAAGACCTACTGCTGGCGAAAAAAGTAAAGGGGTCATTCCGGGCTACGGAAAGCATTTCAATACAAATTCCGGCCAATGGTGTGTTCGTTTTCGAAATTACCCCCCAATAAAAACCTGCGGTATGACCCATACTTCCGTTGTGAACCGACCCCGATTATCGTTCTGGCAAATCTGGAACATGAGCTTTGGATTTATGGGCATACAGTTTGGCCTGGGGTTGCAGAATGCCAATACCAGCCGCATTTTTTCCACGCTGGGAGCGAATGCCGATGAAATTCCCATCCTCTGGATTGCGGCACCAATCACGGGAATGCTCGTACAACCCGTGATTGGTTACCTGAGTGATCGCACTTGGCATACGACCTGGGGTCGTCGGCGACCTTTTTTCTTTCTGGGTTCGGTATTGGCTTCGCTTGCTCTGATTCTGATGCCCAATTCCTCGGAGTTGTGGATGGCAGGAACCGTGCTGTGGCTCATGGACGCCTCCATTAATATTTCTATGGAACCCTTTCGGGCTTTTGTGGGCGACTTGTTACCTTCCGAACAACGCACGGCGGGGTTTGCCATGCAAAGCTTTTTTATTGGGGTTGGAGCCGTCATAGCCTCGGCTTTACCAGCCATTCTCTCGGCCTTTGGTGTCAGTAATACCGCCGATGTTGGCAAAATCCCGGATGCCGTGCGATGGTCTTATTACATCGGGGCGGCGGTCTTTTTTGTCTGCGTTTTATATACGGTATTAACTTCCAGAGAATATCCGCCGGAAGATTTGGAAGCCTTTCGTCGGGAACACGCCCGCGTTCGATTATCCGACGTTTTCAGAGAAGCGTATTCGGGTTTATTTCAAATGCCGAAGGTGATGAAACAACTGGCAGCCGTGCAGTTTTTTACCTGGTTCGGGCTGTTCTGTATGTGGATTTTCATGACGAACGCGGTTACTCAGCACCTATACGGAACAACCGATACCCAATCCAAACTCTATAACGAAGGGGCTGATTTTGTGGGTATTGCAATGGCCATGTATAACGGTGTTGCGGCTTTATTTGCCTTATTCTTACCCTACATGGCGAGTAAGCTGGGCCGAAAAGTCACGCACCTGCTGTGTTTGTCGGCAGGAGGCTTAGGCTTGATTTCGATTTACTTTATAGAAGACCCTAATCTGGTTCTGCTGTCTATGACGGGCGTAGGCATTGCCTGGACGAGTATTCTCTCCATTCCTTACGCGATGCTGGCGGGAAGCTTACCCGCGATCGGATGGGGTTCTTTATGGGAGTCTTCAATTTTTTCATTGTATTACCACAGGTGGTCGCCAGTTTAGGTTTAGCCGCTCTGGCCCGTTTTTTGGGTTTGCAACCCATTCAGGTAATCGTTATGGGCGGCGTTTTACTGATGATAGCGGGTTTGTTATCGCTGAGAATTAGCGATGAAGAAAATCTGAAACCAAAACTTCCGTCGTAAGTTCTTTAAGAACGGAACTTTCAGAAAGCTTTCTGGCTTCTTGAACCTGCTTACATCTAAATCATCACATGATTACATTCTGGAAAACTGCTGTCCTGGGCTTACTGGTGCTGACGTTGAATTCTTTTTCGAAAGATGAAGAACTCATTACCCAGAAACTCCATATTCCTAAAGGAGTAACGGCAGGAGAAACCGCTGGCCGCATCGCTCTGAGTTTTCAGAATACTCCTTACGTAGCTCGAACGCTGGAACTGCCGGGAGAGGAGAAGCTAGTTATCAATCTTCATGAACTGGATTGCACTACTTTCGTAGAAAACGTGCTGGCTTTCACACGTTCGGTTCAAACGGATCGCCTAACTATAGAACAGTTCCAGAAAAACCTGGCCCACTATCGGTATTACCAGGGGCAGGTGAATGGGTACGGAAGTCGGTTACACTATTTTTCTTCGTTTCTACAACAACTCCAAACCTACGGTGAAGCGAAGTTGATGGCCGAAGAATGGGGCGGAGAAGCGTATCATAAACCCATTCATTTCATGACCCAGCATCGCAATTTGTACGTGCAGTTGGCGGATGAAAAGGCATTTAAACTCGTAGAAAAAATTGAAAATGAGTTAAATGCAGTGAACAACTATTATATTCCGAAAAATAAGATCGCTGTCCTTGAGTCCAAAATGCAGACGGGTGATGTCATTGGCATTACAACGGCTAAAGCTGGACTGGATGTGTCTCACGAAGGTTTTGCTTACCGGAGAAATGGACGCATTCATTTATTACATGCTTCGACGGATCAAAAGAAAGTGGTTGTTTCTTCGGAACCACTGGCGGATTATCTCGCTCGCCATCGAGACCAGACGGGTATTATTGTAGCCCGATTAAGTTACTGATTGACAGAACCTCATCCTCCGGGTAGACCTATACACTCAAGCTTACATGATGAATAAACAGTCAGGAAGACCGCAGGACAAGCGAACGGCAATTCTGGAAGCCACGCTGGATCTGATTTCTAAAAACGGATTTCATGCCACGCCCATGAGTATGGTGGCAAAACACGCCAATGTAGCCGCCGGAACGATTTACCATTATTTTGAGAGTAAAGAACAGCTCATCGACGAACTTTTTGCGATGTACCGGGAGAAAATTGCTCTGGTCATTGCGGAGTCGGATGATGCTCAGAAGCCGTATAAAGATCGTTTCCGAGGCGTTTTTCTAGGCTTGTATGAATATTACGTCACTAATCCCGATCAATTTTTATTCATTGAGCATTACGCCAATTCTCCCATCATGACTAAAGATTCCAAGGAGGATGTATTCAACTTTTATACACCCCTCTGGGAGTTTTTAAGAAGAGGAATCCATACGGGCCAACTCAAAGATATCTCTTCAAAACTGATGGCCTGGATGGTGTACGGTAACATAACCGCCGTAGTGAAAATGAAACTCTCTGGCGATTTATCGGTGAACATCATGCTTCTTAATACGGCGGTGAACACGGTTTGGGATGGGTTGAAGAAGTAATTTGTTTTTAGTTGTTAGTTAGGGGTTGTTGGGAAGGTTAAGAGTATTAAGCTAGGAACAAGATGGAACCTCGCACCAGCGTTATCCTTAAGAAACATCACTTGCCAGTAATGAAGTTACCAGTCAATCCAGTAAGCTTCTTCGCTTCGCTCTGAATGACAGGTGGGCCTATAACTATTATAATTAACACGTATAAAAAGGATGCAGGGCTCACCAGTTGGCGAGCCCTGCATCCTTTTATACTAACACAATAAGATTACTTGATCTTACCTGCTTTTTCCCATTCCAAAGCCAGTTTGATTGCATTATAGGCATTTACTTCGCCACCAGAGTTAGACAAATCTCCGAAAGGTACCTGACCTTCACCGCCGGGTAAGTTTACCTGTTGGGTAGGAAATTTAGTCGCTGATTCCACCAATAATTGCTTTAACTGAGCCGCCGAAATTTTAGGGAAATAAGATTTCACTAAAGCTGCCACGCCTGCTGCTACGGGAGAGGCCATCGAGGTACCGTCCAGCTCTTCGTATTTTGAACCGGGGACTGTCGAGTAAATCGCAACACCGGGAGAGAAGAGGTCCACGCCTTTTTTGCCGTAGTTCGAGAAGCTGGCTACCTTATTAGCTTCGTGGCTGATGGCACCTACTTCCAGCCAGTTCGCTGGTTCACCGCCTGCTTTCAGCTTACGGTTGGGGTAGTTGGGTTCTACGTCCGTATTCAGCGATTCGTTACCTGCTGCGTGAACTAACAGAACATTCTTCGATTCTGCATACTTAACCGCCTCATCAACGGCCTCTTTTTGAGGAGAATACGCTTTTCCGAAAGACATATTGATAATCTGAGCACCGTTGTCTACGGCGTAACGAATGGCATTAGCTACGTCTTTGTCACGTTCGTCTCCATCAGGAACCGCCCGCACGACCATGATTTTTACGTTATCAGCTACCCCTTTCATACCCAGGTTATTGGAACGGTCGGCTCCAATGATACCCGCTACGTGCGTACCGTGGCGAGCGTCAGGTCCGATTACGTCATTATTACCGTAGTTATGATCTTTGGTATCTTCGGGGTTATCGCCAATGATCGTCTGCCGTTCGTTGAAATCGGGGTTTAACTGAACCTCGGCTTCTGTTTTGTAATGATCATACGCTTCCTGAAGGTCTTTTTCGCTATAACCCATCTGATAGCCGCGTTCATAAGCCGCAATGGCTTTCTTCACTGCACTATCTACCGTTGATTTATCGATCTTGGCAATGTCATCAGCCGTAAAGTTATCCTTCTTCAGATAGCCTTTCAGAACGTTACCCGCGTCTTTGTAAGTCTTCAGCAGGTTGTCGATCATCGGAAGCATCATCCGTGATTCCTGAGCTTTTTCGTTATAGGCAATTTTTAATTCCTGATAATACGTAAAAGCCTCCTTCTGGTCAGCCGGAATGTCGGCTTCGGTTTTATCGCCAAATAGCTTTTTATACTTTCCGTATTCCCGGGTTAATTCCAGACTTTCCTTATCAATGTTTTGTCCGTTTTTATTACCCAAAAAGCTCCAGCCATTTACATCATCCACGTAGCCGTTATGATCGTCATCTTTTCCGTTCCCCGCAACTTCCTTGGGATTGGTCCAGATTTTAGACTTTAAGTCTTCATGATTGACATCAATACCCGAGTCAATAACTCCGACAATCACGGGGCTGGACTTCCGTTTTTTCAGTAACTCATAGGCTTTCTCCGTACTAACTCCACGAACTTTATCCGCGTCATAATCTAAATTAAACCAGTTGGCGGGAGCTTTCAGTTGTACGGGTTCCGTAACGGGGGCCTGAGATTGAGCCGTTGCCAGGTGAGCAGCCAGAATGGCTACCGGAATGAACCATTTACGCATATGTATTCGTGTTGATAAAATGTTCGATCAATAGAACCCCATTCAGATCCAGAAAAATCCAGGGGATACTTCCTAAATAGTGTTAAAAGTAAAAGGTTAAGCTATTGGATTAATTGGCTTCTAAGCATCTGCATTCCTAAACTTGCGGTTTCCTGAATGTAAGTAACGTTTTTTCGGCGAGAAACTTTTGGTGATTGCGGATCAATTACGAAAACAGGTACACTGGAGAAAACATAATCCACTAAACCAGCCGCCGGATACACTTGCAGAGATGTCCCTACGACTACAAAAATATCCGCTTCTTCGCACATGGGAATCGCTTCTATCATCGCTGGAACCTCCTCCCCAAACCAGACAATGTGCGGACGTAACTGACTGCCTGCTTCGCACAAATCTCCCGTCTTCAGTTCCCAACCATCCAGCTCATAAATTAACTCAGGATTGTGGGTGGACCGAACTTTGAAAAGCTCTCCGTGCAGATGCAATACCTTTTTACTGCCCGCTCGTTCATGCAGGTTATCAACGTTTTGAGTAATGATTTGTACGTCAAAATGTTCCTGTAGATCCGCCAGAATCCGGTGGGCTTCGTTGGGCTCTGCCGTGAGGGCCTGTTTTCTTCGCTGGTTATAAAAATCCAGTACAAGTTCAGGGTTTCGAAGCCAGGCCTCTGGTGTGGCGACGTCTTCAATCCGGTAATTTTCCCAAAGTCCGTCCGAATCCCGGAAGGTTTTGATACCGCTCTCCGCCGAAATTCCGGCACCACTTAAAACGACCAGCTTTTTCATAGGATCAAAGCTTATTGCTTATAACCACTGCTGCCAGCACATAGGAGCTGGCAGCAGGAATGGTAAATCATAAAGTTACTTCTTAGCCGTAGACGCCTTCTTACGCGTAGCAGGCTTTTTCTCGGCTGCCGGAGCGGCGGTTTCGCCACCCAGTTCCAGGCATTGCTCAAGGGTTAACGTAGCCGGGTCAGTACCTTTTGGAATTTTAACGTTCCGTTTTCCAATCTGAATGTAAGGGCCATACTGACCATTCAGTACCTTCACCGTCGCGTTTTCAGGGAATTCTTTAATAACCTTGTTCGCTTCCGCCGTTCGCTTATTCTGGATAATCGTAATGGCTTCTTCCAGCGTTACCGTCTCCAGGCTGATGCCACGGGTGAGGGAATAGAATTTACCACTGTGCTTTACGTAAGGACCAAAACGACCTTTGCCTTTGGTAACGGGCTGACCCTCAAATTCGCCAATGGCATCGGAAGCTTCCGCCGCCCGGCGTTCCTGAATGACTGCGATGGCTCGTTCTTCGTCAATGGTATAAGGATCGTCGCCTTCGCTGAGGTTATAGTACTTCTCATCAAATTTGATGTAAGGACCAAGTTTCCCAATGTTAACAAGTAGCTCTTTCCCTTCCAATTCACCCACTACGCGGGGTAACTTGAATAACTCGATGGCTTCTTCCAGGGTAATACTTTCGAGTAACTTATCCTTGGGAAGAGGGGCGTATTGAGGTTTCTGATCTTCTTTGGAATCGCCCAACTGAGCAAAAGGACCGTATTTACCCAGCCGAACTGAGACGGTTTTTCCAGATTTAGGGTCAACGCCTAACTCACGGGCCGATTTTACGGAACTGCGTTCAGCACTTGAACTTTGCTCAATGGTTTGATGGAAAGATTTATAGAAGTTGTCAATCATGCTTTGCCACTGAATCTGGCCGTCGGCAATCTTGTCAAATTCTTCTTCAACCTCTGCCGTGAATTTAAAGTCAACGACATTATCAAAATTATCCACCAGAAAGTCATTCACAATCATACCGATGGTCGTTGGGAATAACTTGGCTTTTTCCGTGCCGTAATTTTCTTTATTGGTCTTGACGGTAATCTTCTGGTCTTTTAGCGTCAGCTCCTGAAAATTACGCTCCTTGCCGGGACGATCTTCCTTAACGACATATTCGCGTTTGATAATCGTGGAAATGGTCGGAGCGTAGGTAGAAGGACGACCAATGCCGCGTTCCTCCAGTTCCTTCACCAAACTTGCTTCCGTGAACCGAGCCGGTGGCCGCGTAAAGCGTTCGGTGGCTTTCAGCGTATCCAGATTCAGCATTTGACCGATGGTTAAAGGAGGAAGCATTCCTTTGCTTTCTTCATCCTCATCATCCTTCGACTCTAGATAAACCTTTAGGAAACCGTCAAATTTAATGACCTCGCCCTGAGCGACTAATTCTTCTGAAGTAGTAGAAATGCCAATAGTTGCAGTGGTACGCTCTAGTTGGGCATCGGCCATTTGTGAGGCGATTCCCCGTTTCCAGATTAATTCATAAAGGCGTTGTTCCTGACGGGTTTCGCCGGCAGATGGAACTGAAAAATCAGTCGGACGGATGGCTTCGTGAGCTTCCTGGGCCGAGTCGTTTTTGGTTTTGTAGCGTCGCTGTTGCGAGTATTTTTCACCAAATTGATCGGTAATTGAGGTTTTGGATTTCGCCAGAGCTTCCTCACTCAGGTTGGTCGAATCCGTACGCATATAACTGATCTTCCCTGCTTCGTACAGTTTCTGGGCGATCTGCATGGTTGAGGCCACCGAATAACCCAGCTTGCGGCTGGCTTCCTGCTGAAGAGTAGAAGTCGTAAACGGAGGAGCCGGCGATTTTTTAGCCGGTTTGGTTTCCATATTCCGAATGGTAAACGTAGCTCCGTTACATTTTTCGAGAAATGCCCGGGCCTGATCTTCCGTTTCGAAATTCTTGGGTAACTCCGCGTTCAGTACTTTTCCGCCTTCGAGTAAAAATTGGGCGGTCACTTTAAAGCTGGACTTGGTTTGGAACTGGTCGATGCTACGCTCACGCTCGACAACGAGGCGAACCGCCACCGACTGTACACGACCGGCTGAAAGGCCACGCTTTACTTTTTCCCACAGAACCGGCGATAACTCAAAACCAATCAGACGGTCTAGCACCCGGCGAGCCTGTTGGGCATTCACCAGATCAATGTTGATCGTTCTGGGGCTTTGAATCGCTTTTTGTATGGCAGTTTTAGTAATTTCCCGAAACACAATTCGCTTCGTAGTGTCGGGTAATCCTAAGGTTTCTTTCAGGTGCCAGGAAATGGCTTCTCCTTCACGGTCATCGTCAGTTGCCAGCCAAACTTCTTGCGAAGATTTTGCCAGTTGACGCAGTTCGTTGACCACTTTTATTTTTTCGGGAGAGACTTCGTACGTCGGTAAAAAGCCATTTTTGATGTCAATTGCAAGGCCTTTATCAGGTAAATCGCGGACGTGTCCAAAGCTCGATTTTACCTGAAAATCAGCCCCCAAGTAACCCTCAATGGTCTTTGCCTTCGCCGGAGACTCTACGATGACGAGGTTCTTCTTAGCCATATGTTTCGGTTATAGGTGTATGGGAAGCGTGTGCCAAAGTAAAGGACAAAATTTTAAACAGATGCAATTAGATCTTAAGGAATAATAAACTTATTGTCCGTTATAATAGTTGAAAATATATAAAACTCATGCCAGTGAACGAGTTTTTAATAGCAAGAAAATCGTGAAAAGTATAATATTTGACCACGATTTTTAAGCTATTAGCCAAGAATCAGCCCTACTTGGCCCGTATTTTTGGGGCTGAAACTGTTCCTTAATTTATTTTAACGCTTACTATATAAAACGATGGCTTTTGATATTGAAATGATTAAGGCCGTGTACGCCCGGATGCCAGAACGAGTGGCCGCCGCTCGGCAAGTACTAGGTCGTCCGCTAACTCTTTCAGAGAAAATTTTATATACCCACTTGTGGGAAAATCCTCTGGAAAGAGAATATCTGCGTGGTAAAGACTACGTTGATTTCGCTCCTGACCGTGTAGCTATGCAGGATGCGACGGCTCAGATGGCTTTATTGCAGTTTATGCAGGCCGGACGTCCTCAGGTTGCGGTTCCTTCAACGGTGCATTGTGACCACCTGATTCAGGCAAAAGTAGGAGCAAAAGAAGACCTTTTAAATGCAGTGCAACAATCGAAGGAAGTATTTGATTTCCTTTCTTCGGTATCAAATAAATATGGAGTAGGTTTCTGGAAACCCGGAGCTGGTATTATTCACCAGGTAGTTTTGGAAAACTACGCGTTCCCCGGTGGTATGATGATCGGTACGGATTCTCACACTCCTAACGCTGGTGGTCTGGGTATGGTTGCGATTGGGGTAGGTGGTGCAGATGCCTGTGACGTAATGGCAGGTTTGGCCTGGGAATTGAAACAACCTAAATTGATTGGGGTAAAACTGACAGGTAAGCTGAGTGGCTGGGCCTCTGCTAAGGACGTGATCCTCTGGGTAGCGGGTCAGTTAACAGTAAAAGGGGGTACGGGTGCCATCGTTGAATACTTCGGTGAAGGGGCAGAAAGCCTTTCCGCTACGGGTAAAGCAACGATTTGTAACATGGGTGCTGAAATCGGAGCAACGACTTCCATCTTCGCTTATGACCCTAAAATGTCGGAATACCTGAGAGGTACCAGCCGGGCGGACGTAGCTGAACTGGCTGACGACGTGGCTGAATACCTCCGTTCGGATGAGGAAGTATACGCTGATCCTGCAAAATACTATGATCAGCTACTGGAACTGAATCTGGATACGCTGGAACCACATATCAACGGTCCATTCACGCCGGATTTAGCGTGGCCCCTTTCTAAATTTGCTCAGGCAGTGAAAGAAAACAACTGGCCTGCTGAATTAGAAGTAGGTTTGATCGGTTCCTGTACCAACTCGTCTTACGAAGACATCAGCCGTGCGGCTAGCGTGGCTCAACAGGCAGTTGACAAGAAGCTGAAGGCAAAAGCTGAATATACGATTACTCCCGGTTCAGAGTTAGTTCGTTTTACCATCGAACGGGACGGCTTCATCGGCATTTTTGATACGATGGGTGCTGTAGTAATGGCCAATGCCTGTGGACCTTGTATCGGTCAGTGGGCTCGTCACACGCAGGACCCTACCAGAAAAAATTCGATCATTACGTCGTTTAATCGGAACTTCAAATCACGTAATGATGGTAACCCCAACACGCACGCTTTCGTAGCCTCTCCAGAGATCGTAACGGCCTTCGCCATCGCAGGTGACCTTACGTTTAATCCCATGACGGATACGTTAGTAAACGAGGAAGGCCAGGCAGTGAAATTCGATGAACCGCAGGGACTACAGTTACCTCCCCGTGGTTTTGCAGTAGAAGACGCTGGTTACCAGGCTCCGGCTGAAGATGGGTCTACGGTTCAGGTTATTGTTTCTCCTACTTCAGATCGTCTGCAATTACTGGAGCCTTTCACGCCTTGGGAAGGAACGGACATTACGGGCCTGAAGCTGTTAATCAAAGCTAAAGGGAAATGTACAACGGATCATATCTCCATGGCGGGTCCCTGGTTAAAATTCCGCGGTCACCTGGATAATATTTCCAACAACCTCTTGATTGGTGCTACCAACTTCTTCAACGATAAGGCGAACGAAGTGAAGAGCCAGCTCACGGGCGAAGTAGGAACGGTTCCCGGCGTTCAGCGTGGGTACAAAGCAGCCGGTATTGGATCGATCGTGGTAGGAGATGAGAACTACGGTGAAGGTTCTTCCCGCGAGCACGCGGCCATGGAACCTCGTCACTTAGGCGTTCGTGCGATTCTGGTGAAATCTTTCGCCCGTATCCATGAAACTAACCTGAAGAAACAAGGCATGTTAGCCCTGACTTTTGCAGATCCTGCCGATTACGATAAAATCCTTGAAGACGACACCATCGACATCGTAGGATTGACGGAATTTGCTCCCGACAAGCAATTAACAATCGTGCTGAATCACGCTGATGGTTCTACGGAGACATTCCCAGTGAATCACACTTATAACGCGGCTCAAATCGAGTGGTTCAAGGCTGGTGGGGCTCTCAATATCATCCGTCGTGGCGTAGGAGCTTAATTGTACTTGACGTATGAATAGTAAAAAGACCTCGGCCTTGGTCGGGGTCTTTTTCATGGTAACCCTGTGAATCCGCTGGCAACAACACTTTGATATCTGCTTAGTTTCTTGGTCCTAAGGTGGTTGCTACCAGCAGAAAGGCTGGTAGCGGTATGGAGGGTTAGTGATGCTAGATACTCTGGCTGATCCGCTGGTAGCATTACAAAGGCTTTGGTAGGTGTATAATCTACAAAAAGCATCAACTAAAAAATGACATTTATTACCTGCCGAAGGTAGTAAATCGCATTCGCATAATCAGGCTGATCTTGTTGTTTTGAAGTAGATATAAACGCCTGATGAAATGAAAACGATATTGGTTCCTACAGACTTTAGTCCCCTTTCCCTGAAAGCCCTTGACCGGGCTGTTGATCTGGCTATTCCCGTTCAGGCTTCCATTTTATTGTTGGGAGTTGTGAAATATCCCGAACCTATATTAATGGACGCTCATGCTGAAGGAAGTTGGGATCAGGACATGGATGATGCCTTTGAGGAACGCGTAGAATCTATCGAAAATCGACTGCGTTGCCTGTTAGACCAGCCCAAGTATCATCAGGTGCCCATATCAGCCATTGTGAACCGGCAAATGAGCACTATCGGCGAAACCATTGCTTCCAGTAAAGCCGATTTGATTGTAATGGCCTCGGAAGGAGCTACGGGCTGGAAGGAGAAAACCACAGGTTCCAATGCCGAGCGGGTGGTAAGGTATGCCAAATGCCCGGTTTTGATTATCAAGAATGCAGAACCGATTGCCTATCAGAAAGTACTGTTTCCAACGGATTTTACGAATACCAAAGCCTTGCATGCCTTCTTTGCCTTTGCGGATGTTCGAAAAGCTCATCCACACTTCCTGACGGTAAATACGGGTTACCTGGATCGTAGTTTTGATGACCTCGAAGAAGACATGACCGAGCTGGCCGTTGATTTGAAATTGGAATCGTATTCCTACGCGATTATTGACGCCGTAAGTGAAGAAGCCGGAATTATCCGTTATGCCGAAGAAATCAATGCCGATTTAATCGCTTTGTACACGCATGGCCGCACGGGACTGAGTCACTGGTTTCATGGCAGCATTGCCGAAAAGGTGGTTAACCATTCCGAAGTGCCCGTATTAACACTGGTGCAGCAGTAGTTCAATTGCTCGTGTATAATGAAAAAAGACGTGACTGTTCGGTCACGTCTTTTTTCATTAACGGGGATCTATCAATAAGGATTACTTCCCTAAAGAAATCAGGTTAGCAAACAATCGGTACGCCCCGGGAACACCGGCGGGCAACTGCCGGAAAAAAGCATAACCTGTAAAAACATACCAGCCTTTGCCGTACTGTGTGGCCAGCATCCCACCGTTCAGAGGCTGTTCATTGGGATCGTTACTGCTGAAAATGGTTTGATACTCTGGAGCCCACTCATCGGCGAAGTACAAGCCACGTTCCTGAACCCAGCCTTTAAAGTCGGCATCAGTTATTTTATTAGGTGTATTGACAATCGGATGGTTGGGTTGAAGCAAACGCATCTCCGCTTCTTCTACCGTTACCCGATCTTTGGATAAATGGAAAGAATAGGGGCCCATGCCTTTTTCCAGGGGCTGAATGCCTGAATTAACCTGATACTGAACGATCAGTGTACCGCCATTCTTTACGTATTCCATCAAACGCGGCTGGTAATAGTTCATGCGAGGGTTCACGTTGTAGGCCCGAACACCCACCACAATGGCGTCGTATGCTGCTAATGATCCGGTTAATTCTTTTTCACCCAGGAGGGTTACGGAACAGCCCATCTGACGTAAAGCTGCCGGAATTTCATCACCTGCTCCGGGAATATACCCAATGGTTTTAGCCTTATTCTGAATGGCTAACCGCACCAGTTTGGTTTCGGCGGCGGGAAAAACCGCCAGCGGAGGAATGTGCTCATACCCAATTTCGTAAAGCCCCCGCGAAGAAACTTCATCCGTTGTTTTCACGACCACTTTTACGCTAGCGTCTGAAGCTTCTTTCGGAGGAATTAGCTGGAAGGTAACCGTCTGTTCCTGAAACTTGGTAGTAAAATCAACCGGAATCTGAGTCGGTTCAGACCTCCATCCTTTCGGTAACTCCAGACTAACCTGACCCGATACATTCGCCTTTGAAGCCTTGAGCATCACACTATAACTTTTGGGCTGACCGTCCGGGAAAACCAGCACTTTATCAGAAGGGGTTGCCGTAAAGACCGGACGAACCTCAAAGGGACGGTATAACTCACCGCGAACGGCGTCGGTGTATTTGTAGGTAACCGGAACCTGAAGCGTCAGGGGAAGACCATTAATGTCCACCGAAAACTCCGTCTGGAAATCAGCAGGTTTTTCGGGTAAGCCATTGATGGCTAACTCATCCACCCGATACATACCTTTGCTCATTTTGGGCTGTAGTAGCCAATACGGCTGTGTAATGGGCTGATTGAGAGGAATGGTAAAGCTGTTACTGAGGCGTTGTAATTCATTATCAGGCAGCGAAAGATGAAGCATTGTATCTTTCTGAAAACCTTTGAAACGCACCGATTTTAAAGTGACGGGTATGTCTGAGCGTTTGATAATCGTTGTGGTGAGGGTAATGCCTTCTCCTCCGGCTACAGCAAATTTCGAAGGATTACTTTCGTAGTAAAGTCCGGCACAAGCCACGATGAGCTGTGATAACTCTTTCTTCTTTTGCTCTTTCCAGTAGGCATCATCTAGCTTATCAACCAATTGATAGGCCTGAACCAGCAGGGGGACAATAGCCGAAGGCTGTTCGGGCTTGAATTCCTGAATTGCCTGGGTAATAACGCGTTGCACAGCTTCGCCGCCCTTCACGCGTTTCCAGCTTGTCTCCACCCCATCAAACAGATCTTTCGTTGCTTTATCTCCGTTTTTATGAACGAGGTACTCAATTTTCAGTCCACGCGATTTGGCAACGCCGAATCCCTGGGATTTATGTTGGGAACGACTTTCTGCCGCCAGTTCGGGATAAGAGATACCCAACAATGGATTATACCCACCAATTTCAACCGAAATCCAACTACCTTCGCTGGGTCGCTGGGCCGGGTTTATACCGAACGCAAACGTATTCCATAGGATCCGTTTGGGCTGCCAGGGCTTTACAAACTTGAGTTGTTCGGGGAATTGGGTAGGATCACCTGCCATTTTGAAGGCTTCCTCGGCCAGATAAGCCGAAGCCGAGTGATTCCCGTGGCCTGCTCTCGGATCGGGAGGGAAGCGGCAGATCATGACATCGGGACGGAAGTTACGAATTCGCCAAACGATGTCGGCCAGCACGGCATTCTTTCCCCAGACGTCCAATGTTTCTTCGGTATTCTTGGAAAAACCAAAGTCGTTGGCCCGACTGAAGTATTGCTCAGGACCATCAATGGCACGGGCTCCCAATAACTCATACGTACGAATCAAACCCATTAAGTCGGCCTGTTCGCTGCCAATCAGGTTTTGGCCCCCATCGCCGCGAGTGAGCGACAGGTAACCCGTTCGGGCCAGCCGTTCTTTAGCCAGCCAGGACAGCATAACGGTGTTCTCGTCGTCTGGGTGAGCGGCTACGTAGAGCACAGACCCCAGTACATTGAGCTTTTTGAGATTGAGAAGAATTTCCCCCGGAGGGAGCGGTTTGGGTATTTGAGCATACCCGACAGTATAAACAAACAGGATTAGAGCGAAGAGTGAAAAACGAAGCCTCATTGAAAATTGCTCAGGTTATTAGTAGATAAGGGAGCTTAAATGTACCAAAGTATGGGCAAACTAAGCCCGTTGTTGCGACGAAAGCCGATTACAAATTAATAACTGTTAATTAATATGTATTTAACTAACAATAAATTGAATTATATCTTTGGATTGTCGGAAATCTGTTTAACTTTGAAAATACCAAAACACTAACCGTCAAATTGTATGATCTTCGTCTGTATTGCCATCCTGGGATTGCTCATCTACGCAGTATTTCATCAATCCACTACGAATGAAAAAGTAACCCCAATCAGAATGGCGGCGTCGATCATAATTGCATTAAGTATCCTGGCTGCTGTACACGTGTTTATTCGTGAACGCAAAATTGCCCGCTCAACGGCTTCTAAAATTATGCACCACCAAACGGGCGTTCAGCAACGTGTAGCCGTGGCCTTACGTAATCGGAGGTAAGTGAATTGATAAGTACAGAAGAATCAGAAGATACCTACTTAATCTCAATAGCAGAGGAAGCGATACCAATCGCTTCCTCTTTTTTTATTTTATCAGGAGATTATATAACGTGTAATGGCAGGTAGAGTAGGAATGAAGTAGAATCTTGCTCCAGAAATTGTTAGGGATTGAAATAAGAAAGAAAAATCTCATTTCTAGTCAATTTCCATGTATTGCACTTTTTAATACAAGATTAGTTAAGCTAAATAAACGCGATAGTAAAATAAGCTATAAATAGATTTTTGAAATTAAATTATTGTATATGTATATATAATATGCTGTATAATAGATAGTTAAATGGAAATTTTATTGAAAATAGATAATAATAAAACTTTTTATTAAATCGAAATAAAGTATTGGTACGGAACTGGAATACTTT
Organism: Siphonobacter sp. SORGH_AS_0500; assembly: GCF_002838835.1. Lineage (GTDB taxonomy): Bacteria > Bacteroidota > Bacteroidia > Cytophagales > Spirosomataceae > Siphonobacter. The sequence continues at coordinate 215,783 of NZ_NHPP01000001.1, read as the reverse complement.
TTTTAAGATGAAATAAGCCTTTAAAAATCTATCTAAGTACTAGTATCATTTTCTTTCGAGTAACGATAATATTTAGAATTTCTGAATATTAATCAAGGCCCTACACCGAATTCAATTCTCTTTGAACAAGTACACATCAGCCTTTTATAAAGACTGAAATAATGCCGTTGTGTCAGTATACAGACCACAACAGGTTCGCTTAATAAAAGGATCAGGGAATATTCAGTCTCTATTATTAACGTATGAAAAAGCGTCAACCTTTATGGCTTACTCTGCACGCTACCGGAGTGAGTTATTACTGTAAACGAATGAGTATACTGGCCTTGTGTGTGATGAGTTATACGGAAAGCCAGGCTCAGCAAACACCGCCAGACACCCTTAGCAGACCTAGGGTTGATACTACTTCTGTTCCGATCATTACGTCAGATACCATTCCGGTTCCGGCCCGACCTGCGGTAAAACCAGACACGCTAGTTAAACCCAAAACAAAGCCCGATACAACGTCGGTTCCGATGAGCAAGCCTGACTCCGTTAATCGGCCTCCCGTCAGACCAACCGCTAAACCAGATACTACCGCTCCCCGAAGGAGTGTACTTCAGCAAGATTCGGTACCCATCCCGGCGGTCAAGCAGGATACGGTTCCCAAACCTACTCAAACACCGGCCAAAGCAGATTCATTGTCTACACCACCACCGCTTCAAAATGCTGCTACGGATAGCCTACCGGGTGGGAAAGTCGTCAGAGGAAAAGTTTCGGATGAAAAAGCGGGGGGCTTACCCGGTGTTGGAATTACCGTAAAAAACACGAAGATTCAGACCATTACGGCGGTTGATGGGACGTATCAGGTTAAAGTGCCGAACGCTCAATCCATTTTAGTCTTCAGTTTTACTGGATATCAACCCCAGGAACAGCCCGTTCGAAATCTAAGTACGATTAATGTTTCGATGAGGCCGGATGTAAAAGCGTTGAAAGAAGTCGTGGTGGTAGGGTACGGTACGCAAAACAAACGGGACCTTGCCAGTGCCACTTCCCGGGTATCTGCAACGGAGATAAAAACGGCGGTGGTTAATACCATTGATCAGGCCTTGCAGGGACGGACGACGGGCGTGCAGGTAACGGAATCGTCGGGGGAACCGGGTGCTTCTACCGTCGTTCGGATTCGGGGTAATAACTCCTTGAGCGGCAATAACGAGCCGCTTTATGTCGTCGATGGATTTCCAATGCCGCCTTACCGCGAAGCTTCCGCCAATTTTACGGGAGCTTACGCTCAGAACGGGTTGTACGGCATTAACCCGAACGATATTGAAAGCATGGAAGTATTAAAAGATGCTTCAGCGACGGCGATTTATGGTTCACGGGGGGCTAACGGGGTGATTCTGATTACAACCAAAAGTGGCAAGCGGGGCGAAGGACGGGTAGAATTAGTCAATCGAACGTCGTTTGGACAAATCGCCAATCCGATCCAGATGATGAACAGTCGGCAGTATGCGGAAGTCATTAACGAATCTTACGCCTTGACGAACCGACCTCCGGCCTTCACGGACATCAACGCTACTATGCCCAGCACCGATTGGGTAAAGGCGATTACCCAACCTAGTTTTCGGCAGGATATTACGGTAGGCGTTTCGGGTGGAGGACCTAAAACATCCTTTTACCTTTCCACCAATTACCTCCACGAACGCGGAACGATCATTAATTCCAATAACAATCGGGGAAGTTTTCGGGCTAATATTAACAGCGATATTACTGATTGGTACACCGTGAAAGCTCAGCTTTCGCTGGTCCGTCAGCAATCCAACCGGGCCATTACGTCTTCTAAAGCCTGGCCGAGTTCGGGTGGGTTACTGGATGGATTGAAAGCACCACCGACGCTTGGTCTAGATTACCTGGGCTTCAACAGTGCCGGAATTCCCAATTATTCGGGTTATTACTTCGCCAATCCTTACAATGAGTTGATGTCCAAAACGGATGTTTCGCTCAATGATTACTCCATTCTGAACCTGGAAAACTGGTTCAAAATTGTGAAAGGGCTGCAATTGGTGGTAAGCGTAGGTACGAATCAGAACCTGACGCGTCGGAAAGTTTTTCTGCCCCCCACCACGGCGGAGGGATATGCCTCGAATGGGAGCGGCAGCAATACCCTGGCGAATACGTATAGCTATAACCTGAATTCCTATTTCCTGTATGAAAACAATTTTGCTAATAAACATTACCTTAACACAACGCTTGGGGTAGAATATAACCAGCAGATTGTGGAGTTACTCAACACCAATTCTACGGGTTATGCAATTCCTGAGTTCGGAGTAGATAACATTGGTAGTGCTCAGAATCAGAATATTGGATCATTCAAGGAAAACCGAACCATCCAATCGGCTTTCGCCCGGGTTAACTATACGTTCAACGGTAAGTATGTGCTGAATACTTCGTTACGTCTGGATGGAGCTTCGCCCTTTGCGGCTAACAAAAAGTATGGATTTTTCCCATCGGTAGGGGTGGCCTGGAATCTCAATGAAGAGAACTTCATGAAAAACGTTCGCTTTGTTTCGAACGCCAAACTTCGGGGTTCGTTCGGGGAAACGGGTAGCCAGGCTATTGGAGCGTATTCTTCACTAACGCAGTTCTACAGCGGGTTTTACCAGATGGGGCAGGAAGGTAACATTGCGACCAGTTTGTATTCCACAACCATTGGTAACCCGAATCTTTCCTGGGAACGGACGCGACAGTTAAACGCGGGGATTGACTTTAGTTCAGCTAATGAGCGACTGAATTTCAGCGTTGACTATTACGAAAAACGAACACTGGGATTGTTGCAACCCCGTACCCTGCCTTCACAATCGGGTGTGAGTTCTATTCTGGATAATTATGGTTCCATGCGAAACCGGGGGGTAGAGGTTAGCATTCAGGCAACTATTATTCAAAAGAAAAGCTTGACTCTATCGACTCGACTGAACGTTTCCCATAACGTAACGACGCTGCTGGATCTGGGCGAACGAACCACGCCAGATTACGTGAACATCAGTGGAAACCTGCTGGGCGGAACCTCGGGTATTCTGATTCCGGGTCGGGAAGTGGGCTTGTTTTTTGGAAACCGAATTGTGGGTCTGGCCCAGCCCGGCGATTTTGATTCAGAAGGAACGCCCAATTATCCTTACGGAATCTTAAGTGATCAGATTCCGGGAACCTGGAAGTATCAGGATTTGAACGGAGACGGAAAAATTACGGCTGATGACCGACAGGTTCTGGGCAAATCCAATCCTGATTTTACATTTGGCTGGAACACTGACTTTACCTGGAAAAATTTCGGATTAACCGCATTTTTCACCGGGTCCGTGGGGAATGACGTACTAAATCTCACTCGTTTTTACCTCAATAATGGGCTGGTAGATTACGCGGGAGTTATTTTCAACCAGACCCAGGATTGGTATACTAACCGCTGGACCCCTTCCAATCCTCATAACAACCCTCGTTACCCAAGTACCCAACGAGGCATTGGATCGAGCGATATTAACTCGGTCATGCTGGAAGATGGTAGCTTCGCCCGATTGAAAATGCTGACGCTTTCCTACGGTTTTCCTACGTTGGGACCCGTTAAAAACCTCCGCCTTTTTGTAACGGGAACCAACTTGTTGACCATTACCAACTATACAGGATTCGATCCTGAAGTAAGTTCATTCAATCAGTCCTTATTGCAGCAGGGAATTGACTACGGAGCATATCCGGCCCAGCGTTCGTATACGTTCGGTCTTTCCTGCAACTTTTAATGAGCCAATCCATGAAAAATAGACTGCTTTTAGGATTTACCTTACTAATCGGACTTTCTTCCTGTCGAAATGCCCTGGATGAAGAACCGTTCTCGTCCATTTCTAAAGAACAGGTTTTCAGTAATGAAGACGGACTAAATAAGGCAACGCTAGGGGTGTACCAGATCTGGTCGGCACCGAATTTTAGTGACGTCTGGAGCCGCTTTTTATTAAGTGAATCAGGACATCGCTATTCCACAGGGGGCATCCTCGGTCCTGGAGCCGACCCTTACTATCGGTTTGGGCACTTACCTTCGGCGGGGGCTTTCGATGCCGTCTGGACGCGAATGTATCGGGTGATTTATCGGGCGAATATTGTCATTGATAACGCTCGGTCGGCAGTTAATCAGGACTCGACAGCAGCTCCTTACATTGCCGAAGCTCGTTTTCTGCGTGGATACGCTTACTTCAATCTCGTGCGGGATTTTGGCGGCGTTCCTCTGATTTTGCGTGAAATTACTTCTCTGAATGATCGGGACTTGATTTATGCTCCCCGGGCATCGGTGGAAGAAGTGTATACCGCTATTATTGAAGATTTAACGTTTGCCGAAGCGAATTTACCCAATCAGTGGACGGGAGAAAACCTCGGTCGGGTTTCGGCAGGAACGGTGAAGGCCATGTTAGGGAAAGTATACATGCAGATGGCCGGTCAACCCTTAAATCAATCGGAATATTACCAGCGGGCGGCGGCCAAGTTGCAGGAAGTGGTCGGAACGGCTAATGAGGCCAAGTATAACCTTGGACTTATGGATGACTTTGAATCGATCTTTTCGCTGGATAATGAACGGAATAAAGAGCTGGTGTTATCCTTTGGCTACTTTATTAACTCTTCGAATCCAAACGGTAACATCTTTCCCTTTAATCTTTTCCCGCGTGGGTTAGTGAATGGAGATGAACAGACGAGTTACGGATTAACGTACGATTTGTACCGCCTTTACGAACGCACCGATACGCGTCGGGATTTCACCCTCGTAGATCGGTATGTATTCAAGGGTGTGGCAAACGGCGGTGCTGAACCGGGAGACAGCATTGTGTATAACCCCACAACGCGGCATTATTACGTGAAACGAACGGGAGAAATCTTTCTGCAAAGTAATTTTGAATGTGGACTGGCCTACGGAAAACTGGCTCGCGTAGCCCGGCCTTCGGGAGCAGCGGCTCAAGGGTATAGCTCCGATTTGATCGAGTTACGATTTTCGGATGTGTTACTCTTACTAGCCGAAGCTTTAAACGAAACGAATCAGACGGCTCAGGCTTTGCCCTTGCTGAACCGCGTACGAACCAGGGCGAAAGCTTCGACAGTGCAGGCTAGCTCGGTAGCTGATTTACGACAGGCCATTCGTCGGGAGCGGCGTCTGGAGTTAACCGGAGAGTTAACCACCATTTACGACATTCGTCGCTGGGGCACTTTGAAAGAGGAAATGGCGGCCATTAAACCCGAGCAGATCATTAATAGCACCTTACCACCCTACGATGCTAAATTTGAAATATACCCCGTGCCTCAGTCGCAGCGGGACGCAAATCCGAATTTGACGCAGAATAGTGGATGGTAGTGGATAGAAACGAATTTTGAGCTGACTTAGATCAACTCCGCTCTTTCGGATTTGCAATCCGAAAGCCATCTGTAAGGGATTTGTAATCTGAGCTGACTTAAATCAATCATAGTTAAAAGGAGAAGGCAGACCATCGGATCTGCCTTCTTTTAGATACAATCACTTTCTTCGACTGACATGAAAAATACATGTCAGTTTATTTTAATGCATAAGTAAGATAACCACCATCCGCTACAATCTCAGCTCCGGTGATAAAGCTGGCTGCATCAGATGCCAGGAACAGGACTGTTTTAGCAATTTCATCGGGGTCTCCAAGCCTTTGCAAGGCGGTAGCACCCGCCAGCATACCTTGTGCTTCCGAAGGGATGACAGTAGCCAGACCTGGTGTGGTAATGGGCCCCGGGCTGATGATGTTAACGCGTATTTTTCTATCAGCCAGCTCATTAGCTGCGATTTGAGCAATTTTATTCAGTGCTCCCTTCGTTGCGGAATAGATGCTGGTTCCGAGGTTGGCAGCAGTAGCAGCAGTTGATGAAGTGAATAGTACGGACGCACCATCCGCCAAGTGAGGAATGAATTGTTGCAATGTGAAAAAATGCCCTTTCACATTTGTGTTAAACTGAGAGTCAAAATTTGCTTCGGTAACTTCTATAATGGGTTCAAAAACTCCGATTCCTGCATTCAGAAAGAGAACATCCAGCTTGTTTCCGGTCTTTGCGAACGCTTGTTCCAACGCCGCAATACCTGCAAGTTGGGAAGTGTCCGACACGACAGTGGTCAGTTTTGGGCTTTGTATTTGGTTACTCGCTTTTTGGAGATTTTCAGCATTTCTCCCAGTGATCCACACGTTGGCCCCTGATTCGATGAATGCTTTTGCCGTGGCGAATCCAATACCCGTAGTACCACCAGTAATAATGACGTTCTTACCTGTAAAGTCCATAGTTAATTTTAGCTATATTAGCAGTTTGTTTTCCGAACTACAAATCTAGCTAAAGTAGTTTGAAAAATAAACTACTTTTAATGAAAATAGAATGAAAACTAGCGAGAGAAGATCAACTTGTCCCATCAATTATTCGGTTGAAATTTTTGGTGATAAATGGATGTTTCTGATCTTGAGGGACATTATGTTCAACGGGAAGAATTCGTTTCTGGAGTTTCGGGCTTCGGACGAGAAAATATCTTCAGCTGTCCTTACCGAGAAGTTGAACCTATTATTGGAAGAAGGGATTGTTTCCAAAGTAACGTCGCCCAAAAATGCGTCCAAATTCCTGTATCTGATCACGGAAAAAGGCATTGAGCTGGTGCCAGCCATGGTAGAGTTTCTAGATTGGGGTTCCAGATATAACCCCGACGGAGGCCCCAAGACTTGGCTTGAACGGATCAGGCAAAATAAAAAAAAGGCGATTATGGAGCTTCAGGATAAATTAAGAGAGGACCGGCGTTCGCATGAGTTAACGTGAAATGAAGCACCTTATCAAGTAAAGGTCGGTAAGAGTAATAAGGTAATGTTTCACTTGGGTCTCAGGAATGGACAGGTAAGGGTATGGTATTGAAAATACAGGCCTCTAGCAATGTCCAAACATTAGCTGTAACAATATGACTGATCAGCAAGTAATAGAATTAATAGAAAAAGAATTTAAAGAGAAGACGCTCGGAGTAACGGAGCAATATCTTGAAATTCATATCCCTATTTATATTGACGGTAATCTAAAAATTGATCGAATTGACCGTGAGAAAAAAGGGGAACTAATTATTGCTTATTTACCTGTATTTAACGAAAGATTTTACTTTGCCATTTATATCGACATTGTAACGAATGACATAATCAGCATCGGGACCGAAGCTCACAATTGCGTATCTTTTAGGGCAGACTCTGCTAAATTCAACTTAGAAGAACTTGCTACAATGACGTTTCTCGACTCTACGGATGGAAGAAATAAAGGAGATAAAAAGGGAACTGGATTTTGGGAAGAAAGTACAATTTTTTTCGAACCTAACCCTGAACCAGATGAGTTTGAAGACAAACTGAAAAAGCTTTTAGACTTTTTAGAAAGCGATAGGGAAGGGACAAAGCATCTTGTAAGAAATGCTGGTGGATATATTCAAGTCACAATGGAGATGCATAATGGTAATAGTATGCTTGGAGGTCCGCATATTGATACCAATGCATTAAAAAGAATGAGTGATTTAGGTTTAGGAATAAATTTTGACCTTTGCGTTGGAGGTAAAAGTTTTAAAGATTAAAATTACTACTATTGACAGTTTAACTTAAATTTCAGGCGAACCACAAGCATATAATTTGAATTCATTTACTGTGAATTAGTACTTTGTTTTTTGTGGAGCATCCTAAACAAAAATCATAGTTTATAAGCTGTTTCTTATTTCAAGCGAAGTAGAAAATTAATAATAAACTACATCATAGTGAGTGATTACAATCATCCTACTTTTCATAGGAAAGAACATGCCGATGGCTTCATCGGAAACACTAAACCAAATGTCTTCCCAGTATTGTAACAGATAAGCTAAAGCAAATTTATCTATTTCGTTGGGGTAATTCCAGATAACGAATACCTCTGTATCTTTTAGTAACGCTAAATCTTTTAAAACAGCTTCTAATTCAGCAGAAGTATTAATGCCACCATATTTTCTTTTGTTGAATAATCTATCTACTAGATCTTTAAAAAGACTATTATTTGAATTCATACCGTATTGATTTCTAAAAAAATCCTCTAAGAATAATTTTTCATGGGTAGATATGGGCTGAAGAGATATATGGTAGCCATATTCCTTAAAAAACAAATCCTTTCTAAATTGTTCCATTGCTATAATAATTTATCTTAGGTCTCCGCTCTTTCTAATTTGCTACAAAAAATAATGTAAATTAATTATTTTTAAGACACTGCTCAAGTTGAAAAGTTGCATTCTCTTTTATAATTAGATCATCAGATTCTTCTAGCAGCTTTAATTTCTGTATTGCTTCAGGGGTATTAACTGCCCCTAAAGCGTAAATACATTTTTTAGCTAATGCACGCATTTCATCATAATCAGGAACATCAACTGCAACTTCATATAATTTATCTACACTTTTAGGATCTTTAATAAACTCAAGTACACTAACAATGTCTTCTTCAGAAATATGCCATTTCTCATCCAAAAGATGAAGTAAAATATCTGTATAGTCTTCATCTGCCCCATCCCAACAAAGCACAGCAACTGTACAAGCTAAACCCTTTTTATCTTTATTTGCTACATTTTCTTTCAATAAAGAAAGTGTTTGCTCTTTGAATCGAACTAACATCCCTTCTGGAAATTGTCCCCAATAATTATTAAAATAGTTGGTTCTACTTAATAATCCTTTATAAAATTTGTTAAAATCAAACATTACAGTATTTTTTTTAAACTTTGAATCCAAGGATTAAACATATGGGTATTTTGTAGTGTTCCCAAATTCAGAATACTCTCCGCTTTTTCGGATTTGCAATCCGAAAGCTATCTGTAAGGGATTTATAATCCCAGATTGCTGTTCATCTTAACTGATTATAAATTGCATTCAAATAAAAAGGCAGACCATTAGGGCTGCCTTTTTATTTGTCATAGCCGAGCGTAAATTACTTCTTCAACACGGGTAAAAGAATTTTACTGGCGGCTGAAGCATTATGGAATACTTTGATATTCGCTTTTTGGAAATCAGAGTCTTTTGCCTGATAAATATCTACAAATTTCTGAGGATTACGATCCGCTAAGGGGAACCAACTACTTTGAATCTGTACCATAATTTTGTGGCCTTTTTTGAAGGTATGAGCCACATCAGGCAGATCGTACTTCACCTGCGTTACTTGGTTCGGAACGAAAGCTTCTGGCTTTTCGAAACTCTTGCGGAAACGGCCTCGCATGATCTCACCCCGAACCAGCATCTGATAGCCGTTCATAATGTATGAATCCGACTCGCTGTATTCAAAGTCATCAGGGAAGACGTCAATCAATTTTACTACAAAATCGGCGTCAGTAGAGCTGAGACTTACCTGCAAATCAGCCGTTAAGGTTCCTGAGAGCGTCACATCGTCGGTGAGAACTTCCGTTTCAAAAACTAAAACATCGGGACGAATGGCTGCAAAACGCTGATCGTCAGTCATGTACTCACGTGTACGGGCCGTTTTTACCCCTTCGGCGTAAGGAACGGGTTTTGCGGGATCACTTACATACTCTGTAAATTCTTTCGTGCTCTGAGGTTTGCTAAAGCTTAAGCCGCCATTCGACTGTAAGTAAAGGGGCGTTTCAGTAACGGCTTTAGGAGGCCAGGTTTCGAAAGTCTTCCACTGATTTTCACCCGTAAAGAAGATCGTTGCTTCGTTCAGTTTATCAACCGAACCCTTGCCTTTGAGGTAATAGTTAAAGAAAGGAATCTCTACGTTTTCAGCGTAATACGTACTTGTGGGGCTGCCGAACTGTACATTACCCAGCGAAGAGCCATCGCTACCACGACCCGCCCATTGACCGTGGAACCAGGGACCCATGATGATTTTATTATTATTTTTTGCCTTGCTTTCAATAGCACTGTACGTGGTCCAGGCACCGAAGCAGTCTTCCGCATCAAATAGACCACCCACTACCAGCGTCGCGATGTTTGGCGAGATGTTACCCACAAAATTCCGTACGTTACGATCTGTCCACCACTTCGTCATGTTAGGATGTGTCATCAGGTCATTCCAGAAACGAACGCTGTCACCCGCCATTTTTGTGAAGTTGGGCAGAGCTCCTGTTCTCAGAAAAAAGTCGTAGCTGTCTTTGGTTGGTAAGGCAAATCCTCTGGGACCAACCGTAGTAGGTTTCGGACGCGGAGCACCAAATCCGCGAGCCACGTAGAAATTGAAGGCATCCATCAGCATAAATGCCCCGTTGTGGTGAAAATCATCACCCAGAAACCAATCCGTTACCGGAGCTTGCGGACTAGCCGCTTTCAGAGCAGGGTGGTTACTAAGAGCTGCCATGGTCGAATAAAAGCCGGGGTAGGAGATACCAAATACGCCAACCTTGCCATTGTTATCCGGCAGATTTTTCACCATCCAGTCAATGGTATCGTAGGTGTCACTGGCTTCGTCAACGTCTGATTTTCCCTTCTTTGCGGGGTTATACGGACGAATATCTTCAAATACACCTTCACTCATCCAGCGACCGCGAACGTCCTGAATCACCATGATGTAACCTTCCTTCAGATAGGTCTTATAATGATTAACGTAAAAAGGACGGTATACATCTGAGCCGTACGGAGCACAAGAGTAGGGCGTCCGGGTCATCAGAATGGGGTGTTTCTCTGATTTGTCTTTGGGTAGGTAAATGGAAGTGAAGAGCTTCGTGCCATCCCTCATCGGAATGTATTGTTCTAGCTTGGTGTAATTGTTTCGAAACCAGGTGGAGTCAGCGTTTTGTGCCTGGGTAAAAAGCGGTACTAAAAAAAGCAGTAAGTAACGAATCTCTTTCATTATTGATGGAGGTTTACGGGAAAAACAGAAGATTCGTAAAGGTACACCTAAATCCGACATAGAAATATAGCCACAAAAAAAGCCTGACCGGAAGGCCAGGCTTTCTATCGTAATAGCAAGAACTATTTGCCACGAAGTGAACGTGGGATATCGATCGTACCAACAGGTAAGCTCAGAGCGTTTAAGATTTCAACGTTCTCAACTTTGATGTCGCTTACACGAACAGATTTACCCAGATCCAGACCTTCGATGCTAACTTCTACGAAATCAGGAATGTTGTCAGCTAAACCACGTAAAGTTACTTTACGTAATTTCTGAACCAGTTTACCCCCTTTGATAACCCCAGGAGAGTTACCTACGAATTTCACGGGAACGTTCACTTTAATAGGCTTATCTGTGATTTCCAGAAAGTCAGCGTGTAATAATGAATCGTTTACAGGGTGAAATTGAGTATCCTGAAGAATAGCTTTACGGATCTCACCTTCGATGTTTAACGTTACTTCGTAAGCTTCTGGAGTGAACAGAAGATCACGGAATAAAATGGTAGGAGCATAGAAGTGTAATTGCTCGCCACCGCCGTAAACTACCGATGGAGTGTAACCCTCGGCACGAAGATCTTTAGATCCTTTCTTGCCGAGATTCGCTCTTTTAAACCCTACAATCTCGAGTTTTTTCATTTGATTTGGTAATAAGCGTTTCAAGTCAGAGACTTAAAACATGATTAGTAATTAATAAAAAGGGAACTGATTGATTCGTAATCACGAATGCGACCAATAGCTTTTGCAAATAGCTCGGCTACGGACAATACCGTTACTTTTGGATTTTCCTGTTTCTGAGGAATGGTATCAGAAACGATCAACTCTTCCAGTGCGGAATTGAGAATATTTTCGTGAGCTTTTCCGGACATCACGGGGTGAGAACAGATCGCTCGAACTGATTTTGCTCCTTTATCAAGCAACAACTGGGCTGCTTTGCAAATGGTACCACCCGTATCCAGCAAGTCATCGACCAGAATAACGTTGGCATCGGTTACGTCTCCAATCAATTGCATGGAGGCGATTTCATTTGCTTTCTTGCGGAATTTATCCACGATTACCAGGTTGGAACCGGGGAAGAAACTCGCGAATTTTCGCGTCCGGGCTACGCCTCCAACGTCAGGAGAAGCAAACACCAGGTTATCCAGATTTTTCGAGCGGATGTAAGGAACGAAAATTGAAGCTCCTTCCAGATGGTCCACTGGAAAATCAAAGAAACCCTGAATCTGACCTGCGTGTAAATCCATCGTAATTAAGCGGTCAGCACCTGCTGCCGTTAACAGATTGGCTACCAGTTTGGAACCGATAGAAACGCGAGGTTTATCTTTACGATCCTGGCGGGAATACCCGAAATAAGGAATCACAACCGTCACATAGTGAGCCGAAGCCCGACGAGCGGCGTCAATCATCAATAATAATTCCATCAGGTTTTCAGCTGGAGTAAACGTGCTCTGGATAAGAAACACGTCACAGCCGCGGATGGACTCATCAAAGCTGGGTGACATTTCACCGTCGGCAAAACGCTGAACGGTAACGGTTCCCAAATCTTTGCCGTAAAAACGAGCAATTTTTTGGGCTAAATACTGACTAGAACTGCCTGAGAAAATTTTTACCGGATTGGAAGCCATCGGTCTCCTTGTAAATTGAGCCGCAAAGGTATGAAAAAATACCTACAAAAACGCTCAAGGTTTTGAAAAAAGCTTGGAAATAATGGTTGATCTTCGGATAATCAGAAGCTTACTTAATCAGCTTTGGTAAATTTGGAAGTGCGGCCCAGCATGGGAGTGCCAATGTACCCCCGAATGGCCAGTTCCTGATCGGAAACTTTCGTGATTTTGCAGGAATAGGTCTTCCCATTCCGGGGATCATAAATTTTGCCGTCTTCCCATACTTTATCGTCGCTTTGCTTAAAGTTAGAAAGGATGACTAAACCCATCAGCGGCTTATTTCTGAGTTTTTCATCGGGATTATTCACGTCTGTTTTGGGTTGATTGGCTTTTACATCCTTTACCCAGACGATCTTGCCATAATAACGATCTCCCTGTTTATAGATCTGAATTTTGGATGTTTTTTCTTCGTTAAACCAGGTGCCCTGAATATCAGAAGCCCAAGAAGAAATAGCAGTGGTGCATAAAAAAACGAAGCTTAATAGGAATCTCATATCTGATAGTTTAATGGTAGTTTTCGGTATAAAAACGATACCAGAACAGCTCCCAGTATACCTACCGTCCCTCCCACAAGCACATCACCGGGATAATGAGCTCCTACGTAAATGCGACTGTAAGAAACCAAAGCTGCCCAGACGTATAACCATTTCAGCCAGGGGTACTCTTTACCGATTAATAATACCAGCACCGTAACAAAGCCAAACGTATTGGCCGCGTGGCTGGAAGCAAAGCCGTACATCCCGCCGCATTCCCAAACGACGTGTACCATTTTTTCAATAGATGGCTCGTGACAGGGACGGGGGCGGGCAGCCCAGGGCTTTAGTATACTGCTGGTGATCTGGTCGCCTACGAGAATAGCCAGGACACAGGTAAAGATGATACCTACGGCTTTAATCCGGTAACGCCAGATTAAGAACAACAGAATCAGAGCGTAAAAGGGAAACCAGAAATTTCGGTCGGAAATCCAGAACATGGCCTGATCCAGCCAGCTGGCGTGGGCTCCGTTGAGGGCCAGAAATAGCTCCGTATCTAATTCGTTAAGCATACAGGGGATGAAAAAACTTCCCGAAAGTGGTTAACGTTCGGGAAGCTAAAAAAGATACTAACTAAATCCGAGTACATCGCGAACGCGTTTGATTGTCTGTTGGGCAACGACTTTCGCTTTCTCTTCGCCAATGCTTAACGTTTTTTCCAGTTCCTGCGGATTTTCCATGTAATAATTGAAACGTTCGCGTTCAGTGGCGAAACGTTCCAAAATCAATTCGTACAAAGCCTGTTTGGCATGACCATAGCCGTAGTTACCTCCTTCATAATTGGCCCTCATTTGAGCCGTTTGCTCGGGAGATGCCAGCAAGGAGTAAAGCGTGAAGGTAATGTCACCTTCGGTTTTCTTCGGTTCTTCCAGCGGAGTCGAGTCCGTTAGAATGCTCATTACCGCTTTGCGTAACTGCTTTTCTGGTAGGAAAATGTTGATGTAGTTATTGTATGACTTCGACATTTTACGACCATCCGTCCCCGGAATTGTCATGACACTTTCGCTGATACGGGCTTCGGGTAATACCAGCGTTTCTGGGTATTTATTATTGAACGCCGAGGCGATATCACGTGAGATTTCGAGGTGCTGTTTCTGATCTTTCCCCACCGGAACCAGCTCAGCGTCGTATAATACGATATCTGCCGTTTGTAAAACCGGATACACGAATAATCCAGAGTTAACGTCCTTCAGGTTCTCTGATTTATCTTTGAATGAGTGAGCATTTGCCAGCATAGGGTAGGGAGTAAAGCACTCCAGATACCACGCTAATTCCGTGTGTTCAACAATGCGGGATTGACGGAAAAACACATTTTTCTCGGTATCAAAGCCGCAGGCAAGCCAGGCGGCTGCAATGGCATAAGTATATTGGCGACGGGCTTCGCCGTCTTTCAGTGACGTTAGGGAATGGAGATCGGCAATGAAAAAGAATGAGTCATTGGCGGGATCTTTTGATAACTCAATGGAGGGGAGAATCGCCCCCAGAATATTTCCCAGGTGAGGAAGGCCGGAACTTTGAATGCCGGTAAGAATACGAGCCATCGGAACTTAAATAGTTAATTGGTTTTTTCGCTCTTGTAGGCGAGCGATCTAATTTTACTGCAAAACTGCAATCTGCAAACCGTAATCAAAAATATACTGACGAGACTATGCCTCAAATTCCAGCATCAACCTTAAAGTTTTTAAAAGACCTGTCTCAAAATAATACCCGTGAATGGTTTCAGGGCCACAAAAAAGAATGGGAATCGGTAAAGTCGAACTTTGAAGAAACCGTGCAGGATTTAATTAATCGAATTGGGAAGTTCGAAAATCTGGCCGGAATTCGGGTGCAGGACTGTAACTACCGCATTGCCCGTGACGTGCGTTTTTCGCCGGATAAGTCGCCTTACAAAACCTGGCTGGCGGCTAGTTTCGGTGAAGGAGGCCGGAAATCGCCCAAAATGGATTATTACCTGCACATTTTGCCGAGCGGCTCGTTTCTGGGTGGAGGAATGTGGGATGCTAATCCGGTTCAACTGGCCAAATTTCGTCAGGAGGTGGACTACAATCCTCAGGAGATCAAGGCTATTATCTATGCCCCGCAATTCAAGGAGCACTTTGGTAACCCCGAAGGGTCTTCGCTGAAAACTGCTCCCAAAGGATATCCCAAAGACCATCCCGATATTGAGCTGATTCGTCGGACGCAGTTATTTTTCTCGCATTCCTTTACGGATAAAGAGGTAACTTCGCCGGATTTTACCGAGAAAGTAGAACAAAGCTGCCTGCTTTTGAAGCCTTACCTGGATTTTTTGAATATGATTTTTGAGGAATCTGCCGAGGAAGAAAACTAGTAATCGAAATGAATTAATTACTTTCTGCTGCTGTTATTACTACAGATAAGACGAAAGTAAGATTCTGAAGCTAGTTTGAACTTTCACGAAGCGAATCCGTTTTACCTTCGAAATACCTACTCATTACAAATAGAACAAGACAATGGCACACAAAGCAATTGAAGCAACTGATTCCAATTTTGAAGAACTGATTAATTCCGATAAACCTGTACTCGTAGATTTCTGGGCTGAATGGTGTGGACCCTGTAAGATGATCGGACCACTGGTTGAAGAACTGGCTGGCGAATACGAGGGTAAAGCCGTAGTAGCTAAAATGGACGTTGATGCGAACAGCACAACTCCTTCTAAATTTGGAATTCGCAGTATTCCTACGTTAATGATCTTCAAAAACGGGGAATTGGTTGATAAAGTAGTTGGTGCAGTACCTAAGCCTGTATTAGCTCAGAAACTGGCTGCTCAGTTATAATTTAAGTTGGAGTGTTTGATAAAAGAGGTTTGAGCGTTTGAGCTCAAGCCTCTTTTTTTTGATTTGTTGGGAAAAATTAAATGTAACCTAAGTTCTTGTAATGATTTATTGGGAGATAAAAGGTAGAATAGTAATCGATTAACAGACCACAAAGACGATCAACTAGTTACATTTAGTCAACAACCGCCTTAACTGCGTTCAAAATCACTTCACAAGCCTGACGAATTTCTGCTTCGGTGATGGTTAACGGCGGTGCAATTCGCATGGAATTATCGCAAAACAGGAACCAATCGGTAATGACCCCATTTTCAATGCCGTGATCGATAATGGCTTTTAGCTGAGTAAAGTCGGCAAATTCAACGGCCATGAATAAACCATGACCCCTGACTTCCCGAATGGCTGGATGGACCAGCAACTCCCGGAATAATTCAGCTTTGGCTTGTACGGATTCACAAAGTTTTTCTTCCAGAATCGTTTGGACTGTTGCCAGCGAAGCCGCGGCACTCACGGGATGACCGCCGAAAGTAGTGATGTGACCCAGAATGGGGTTATTCTTGAAAACTTTCATTAATTCCTGCGGAGCTATAAACGCACCAATGGGCATACCGCCACCCATGCCTTTGGCCGAAAGGAGAACGTCAGGCACAATACCAAACTGCTCGAATGCCCAGAAGGAACCCGTCCGGCCAAAGCCCGTCTGTATTTCATCAAAAATGAGTAAGGTACCTGTTTCGGTGCAGCGGTTTCGTAACGCCTGTAGGTACTCCCGCAAGGGAACCCGAATGCCCGATTCTGCGGAGATAACTTCGATGACAACAGCAGCCGTTCGGGTAGTAATGTATTCTAAATCACTAATGCATCCGTGATGAATATGACGGATGTCAGGTAACAAAGGGCGAAAGGGTTGCTTAAAAAAATCAGCCCCCGCCAGACTTAAAGCTCCCTGCGTGGAACCGTGATAGGCATTGATGCAGGAGATAAGTTCCGTTCGTCCCGTAAAGCGTTTGGCCAGTTTCATGGCTCCTTCCACGGCTTCTGCTCCCGAGTTGGTCAGATACACATTGTTTAGGGCAAAGCCCATCGGTGTGCGGTAGGCACCTAACGTTTGCACCAGAGCTTCGGCTAACTGAACCTGTGGAGCTTGCACGTACTCGCCGTAAACCAGCGTATGCAGGTAATGATCCACCTGATTTTTAATGGCGTTAACCACATTCGGGTGGCGGTGTCCCACGTTGGATACGCCAATGCCCGCAATTAAATCCATATAAGCCTTACCATCAGGACTGTAAAGCCAAACCCCTTCGGCTTTTTCAATCTCCAGGGCTAGTGGGAAATCAGAAGTTTGAGCAAGATAATTTAAAAAAAGCTGTCGTTGATGCATGGCAAAACGCAAGCCTGAATGAGGCTTGCCATTAATAAAACGTCCGGCAAAGGTACAGCTTGTCTCGGGTTGACGAGACAGGATTTGGGTAATAAGCGTAAAGAGTCTTAGTTAAGATTCGAAGAAACAGGCCGTTCCGCCAACCCAGGTAAAGTCCTTATTAAAGCGAACGCCAATCATCTCGCCCCGACTCAGACGACTTAAACTGGTAAGTAACTCAGGTCTTGTCGCGTGATCGGGCCAGACATAGAGCATCCGAATTTCGCATTTGACCAGGCCGTCTGGAGCTTGAATGACGGGTTGATAGCTTACTTTTTTCTGTAAAATATAGTTTTCAGGGTCTGTGATTTCCGCTAGTAACTCCCGGGTCGGGTAAAGATTAACACCCGTTCCGGCAAAACTGAAGAGCGGTTTCAAAACATAGGCCTCCAGATTTTCGGGGAAATTACCCTGATACTCACTCAAGTAATGCGTTTCGGGGACGTAAGGAGACTGAAGTAGGGGTAAGGTATACTTGGAAATTCGGAAAAACCAGTTGGGGTGTCCCACCCAGGTAACATCCAGGTCGTCCATGAAACTAAACTCGGCCTGCAAGTCGGGATAACTCGTTAAATCGTCAAAAATCAGGCGGTTGTAAATGCGTTTGATCGGTGTTTTAACGCCATCCAAGTCATAATACAGCGTTCGACCTTCTTTTTTGATTTGGGTATAGCAAACCGAACGAATGCCGAGAAAGGCTTCGGTAACCGCAAAATCCACCCGGGTTTTCTGCTTTTCAGGAAAGATTTCCAGCAGAATGCAATGAGCAGGCTCTTCGTCCGCCAGGATTACTTCTTTAAGCTTTTGCTTGTATTCTTCCAGCGAATAATTGCCAAAATTCCAGATAAAAGATTCTGGAATTGGGAACTGACTTTTGAATAACTCCGGTAAATAGCCCTGAAAAGCAAATAAGGAAGGAAAGCCCTGTAATTCAATGAGCTGAGGATCATATTCGCCCGCTTCGTTCTGGCAAATGGCAAAATCAATGGCCAGAAAGTGCGTATGTGCATTTTCGTTGGGCACTCGCTGATGCGGAGGTATAGCGGCATCCGTTTTAGATTTAAAATCGGGTGCCGCTATCGTATCGATGAATGATTCGCAAGCCGTAGTTAATTTTTCACGCAGGGAGACCGGAATGAAAACCGGCGATTCGGCAATTCGGAATTCCAGTTGATCAGGCCAATCCCGGTGGATGGTATCGATCAATTGCTGGTATTTTTCTTCGGAAAAAGCTGCGTTATAACTCGCTCGGACTGACGGAATCATACGTTCCTTTTTACTTTAGTTGGAAGACAATTTGTGATAAGCATCCCGCAAGAAGGTCGGAATAATAACCGATTCCGTCAAGAGTATTTTGTCGGGATCATTCAAATGACTAACCATGCTCTGATACTTGTCGAAGCCATGCTCGTCAATGATCTGCTTCTGCTTTTCGGGCTGCTCAAAGTAACGCAGCATCCCTTCGGCATCGGCTTCGGGGTGAAATTGCGTTCCAAATACTTCCTTCGAAAAACGGATGGCCATAATGGCTCGCTCCAGCGGTACATGCGGACGAATCTTTTCGCGGCTCAATACCTTTGCACCCATCGCATCAATCTGAGCCAGATTGGCATTAATAATCTGATAATCCCGCGAATCAACCGCCCAGAAAGGATCTGGTAATAACTCGAAATAAGGTTCGTCGTAGCCATTGGCCGTTTTATGAATGGGGAAGGTTCCAAAGCTGGTAGACTTCCGGCGATTCACTGTGGCAAGGCCCAAATGATGACAAACCATCTGGAAGGAATGGCAAATCAGTAAGAGGTATTTCTTAGGTGACTGCGTTTTATTATGTTCAAAAATTTCATCGATGAGGGCAAAGTAATCAGCCCCCCAGCCATCCGTTTCGAGTGGATTACCGGGACCACCCGTTGAGATGAAAATATCAAAATCGGCAATCTTCGGAAATTCAAATTTCTGACGAACATCAAAATGACTCACTTCACAACCTCCAATTTCGTCCGAAAACTCGCGGATCAACTGGTTAATGCAACGCATTCCTTCGTTGGGCACTCCATTATATAAATCAAGAATGGCAATCCGAATTCTATTCATTCTGCTCAATTTAATTAAGTAAATGTCTTGGCGGGGCAATCCAGCGCACCAATATAAATAGTAAAGATCGGTATCTTTATTGATAAAATAGGTATTATCGGATGCCGTAGCTAGTTTCTGCGACGATATAATCTACTACTTTCTTCAGATCCTGCGTTTCTTCCCATACCGCTAATTGCCGATCTGCTCCGGTTCCCATTTGTAGAATTTGGTGGATATACTCTACTTCTTTCCGGCTCCCTAATTCATCCAGAACATCATCTACAAAGTCGAGTAACTCCTGAGCTAAAACGTTATATTCCACTTCTTCCTGACGACCAAAATCAATTAATTTGCCCGAGATTCCGTAACGGGCCGCTCGCCATTTGTTTTCACTAATGAGGGCTTTACGGTACAGGCGGAAGTTGAGATTCTGCTTCATCAGCTTGTAAATCTTCACCACCAAAGCCTGCATTAAGGCCGCCAGAGCGATGGTTTCATCTACCCGCATGGGAATGTCACAAATGCGAAATTCGACGGTATCAAAATGCGGATGTAGCCGAATGTCCCACCAGATTTTCTTGCCGTCGTCAATACAGTTGGTTTTAACGAGCAGCTTTATGTACTCGTCATATTCATTAGCCGTATTGAAATACTCAGGAATGCCGGTTCGGGGGAATTTATCGAAAACCTTCGAACGGTAACTCTTGAACCCTGTATCCCGACCGCACCAGAAGGGCGAATTGGTGCTTAAAGCATAAATATGGGGCAGAAAATAACGCACGGCGTTCATGATCTCCAGCCCTTCGTTCCGACTTGGAATGCCCACGTGTACGTGCAAACCAAAGATGAGATTGGAACGAGCCACGTCCCGCATTTCGCTAATGAGCTGATCATAGCGGGGGTTGGGCGTAATGAGCTGATCTACCCAATCGGAAATGGGGTGAGTTCCGGCAGCGGCAATTCGCAGGTTTTGCTTATCGGCCAGCTCCATGATTTCGCGGCGGAGGAAGGTAACCTCCTCGCGAGCTTCATGAATATTCGTGCAAATGTTAGTGCCGACTTCCACCACGGCCTGGTGCATTTCGGCTTTTACACGTTCCTGTAAAATGATTTTACCGCCATCCACAATTTTACTCATGTGGGAGCGGAGTTCCCGGGTTTCGGGATCTATCGTCTGAAATTCTTCTTCGATTCCAAGGGTGAATACGGGCATAGATCGTACGTTCAGTTATTTCTTCCGGGATTTTTTAACTGGCTTAGCCGGAGCGTACTGCTCTAACAATTCGCTGATGTTACCGTTTGCAGTGGCCGTTTTAGCGAAATCGCCCCAGGTCAGGTTGAGTTTGCCGGGTTCAAATTCGCGGGCCTTTTCAATGGCGAAATTTGCCGCCGTTTCTACAACCCATTCAAAATTTTCAGCACCAACGGAGTTATAATCAGCGTCAGGAGCGGGGTTACCAAAGTCGATGGCGAGAGGAATGCCATCCCGAACGGCGAATTCTACCGTATTAAAGTCATAACCCAGAGCTTTATTCAGCCGTAGCACGTAATCTTCCATGAGCTTGATTAACTCAGGACTATCGTTAAAACTTGCTACGTAACGTAAATGATGCGGATTCCGAGGTTCATAAGGCATCACCCGAACGTGCTTGCCGCCGATGCAGTAACAACGGTAATACGATTGAAAATCAACGGCTTCCTGAAGTAACATGACCAATTGACCCGTTTCATCGTAAGCTTTGAAAAGCTCTTCTTTGGTATCCACTTTGTAGACACTCTTCCAGCCCCCTCCTGAATGTGGTTTCATGAACGCGGGAAAGCCGATGTACTCATAGATTTCATCCCAGGGCATCATGGCCAGGTTACGGAAAGACGTTTCCTGTGTATCGTCGGGACGAGCTTTAGAAGGTAACAGAACCGTATTAGGAACCGGAACTCCTACTTTTGTGGCTACGGCATTGTTAAAAAATTTCTCATCCGCACTCCACCAGAAGGGGTTATTAATGACGATTGTCCCGTTGATAGCGGCGTTCTTCAGATAAGCCCGGTAAAAAGGAACGTCCTGAGAAATGCGGTCAATGATAACGGCGTAATCGGTTGCTTCGCCCTGTACTACTTTGCTGATGCTTACCGGTTCGGCAATGATTCCCTCGGGGGCTTTTTGATTGATACGTTCGACAAAAGCGGCTGGGAAGGTGTTTTCCATGCCGTGAAGAATGCCAATTTTTTTCATCGTATAGAAGTAGTTGCAGATGATTAGATTCTGGATAAATACTGTGGAAACATGTCTCGCCAAACGGGCCAGTCGTGCGTGCCGTACCCGCGAATATCGAGCCAGTGACGAATGTTTTTATGAGACAGGATACTGGATAACCGCTCATTGGCAGGTCGGCAGAAATCAGCCTGACACGTGCCTAATACAATATCCATATTCCACAAATTCGAATCGTTGGATTGGGGTAAATAATCGGGTGGGTTATTGAAATACACGTTGTTGTCGTAATAGCCATCCATGAACATGCGAATGTCAAAGGCGGCCCCCATCGTAAATAAATGCGACACTTTATAGGGATACCTAAACGCAAAATTAGCCGCGTGATATCCCCCGAAACTACAGCCTGAAACAGCTACCCGGGGGGCATTACACTGTCGCTGCACCCAGGGGACTAATTCATCGTGCAGAAAGAGGTAATATTGATTGGCATTGTGCACGCGGGCCGAAGGGTGCAGGTGTTTGCCGTACCAGGAGTCAGCATCAATGGAATCAACACAATAGAGTTTGATTTTTCCCTGTTCAATCAAAGGTCGGGCAGCCGCTACAAGCTGGTGATCTTTAGCCTGATAATAGCGTCCCAGAGTGGTTGGGAAAACCAGAACAGGGTAACCCCAATGACCGAAAATTAACATTTCGACATTACGGTTCAGGTGATGGGAGTAATAAGTTAGGTACTGTTCGTTCACGTGATGAAGGGATTTCTTTACCCAAGATTCATTTCATTTTTAAATTATCCAAAATAAATTATTGATTTTTTATTGAAAATAAATATTTATTATCCATTTATTAACTTTAAGAAAAATTTAATTTGGTTTTGTGGGGATATGCCATTTGCTGAGAATATCATGCTTATTTTGCAGGTTTATTTTACCCTTCTGATTAGGGTTATTGTGGTGATCACCTAATTGAATACATTATGCAGAACCGGACGGTGTCCCTTCATTCGCGGTTTCTGGAACGTCAGGTTTCGTTAACTTTTTTGTTACCACCGAATTACGACGAATCAACCGAGGCTTATCCGCTGTTGATTTTGAATGATGGACAGGACTTTGAACGCCTTCGCCTCTCCGAAAGAGTCGAAGCATTGTATCAGCAGGAAGCCATTCCATCGCTGATGATCGTGGGTGTTCACGCCAACGAGTTACGTTTATCCGAATACGGTACCGCCCATCAACCGGATTATAAAGGCCGGGGGAATCGGGCAGAGGCCCATACGAAATTCATTTTACAGGAGTTAATACCTTATCTGGAAGAACGTTTTCGCTTACTAACTGATGCGAAAGCAAGAGCCATAGCGGGCTTCTCGCTGGGGGGCTTATCTGCTTTGGACATTGCCTGGAATCATTCGGAAGTGTTTTCGAAAGTGGGAGTCTTTTCGGGATCGCTCTGGTGGCGAAGTCGGGCGTATGAAGAGGGATATGATGATGAAAATGACCGGATTATGCACGTTCAAATCCGTAAATCGGCTCATAGACCGGAGCTGAAATTCTGGTTACAGGCGGGTACGGACGATGAAAAAGATGACCGTAATCACAACGGAATTATCGACGCTATTGACGATACCCTCGACTTAATGAAAGAACTCAAAGCCAAAGGGTATCAACCCGATGTTGATTTTACCTATGAGGAAGTAGCCGGGGGGCAACATAATCCCGAAACCTGGGGAGCCATCATGCCCGTATTTTTGAAATGGGCTTTTGCCTCATCCTTTTAAAAAAGGTTAAAAACAAAGTCCGGTGCAACTTCGCCGGACTTTTCTGCATATACTAGGGAAACTAATCGCTGTATCTGTGAACGCACGTTTTCTTTTCCTTCTTTTCCTACTAACTCAACCGGTTTTCTCTTTCGCTCAGGGCGTAAAAGGAATCGTCAAAAATAAAAGCGGCGAGGTGTTGCCATTTGCCTCCATTCAGGTAAAAGGAACGCAGACCGGAACGATAACCAATGAAGAGGGTCGTTATGAAATTAAATTACAACCCGGAACATACGAGCTTCAGTTTCAATACCTGAATCACCAGACCGAAGTTCGCCAGGTTGAAGTAAAGGAAGGCTTTCTGACGCTGGACGTGGCTCTGGAGCAGGTAGCCGTTCGACTCGCTGAAATTCGGGTTGGCAAAAGTAAGGAAGACCCTGCTTATACCATCATGCGAAAGGCCATCGCCACGGCTCGTTATCATCAGTTGGAGGTAGATACCTGGTCGGCCCGGACTTATGTAAAGGGAAATTTCAGAATTGAAAAAGTCCCGTTTCTTTTCGAAGACGCTCTGAAAAAGTCAAACCTACAGGTCGGTACGATGTACGTACTGGAATCCATTAACGACATCGAATTTCGACAGCCCAATCAGGTAACAGAAAAGGTAAGATCGATTCGTTCGAATCTGCCGCCGGGGGCTAATCCTTCTATCAACTTCGCCCGGCTAAGTTTTTACAATCCCAACCTCGGGGACATTGTCTCGCCTTTATCGCCCCGATCTTTTGGTTACTACAAATTCGAATACCTCGGATTTTTCACGGATCGCGGTCTGACGGTGAATCGCATCAAGGTAACCCCTCGCAGTAAGGGTATTAACGTTCTGGATGGTACCATCAACCTTATTGAAGGAAGCTGGAGCATCCACAGCTTGTCCTTCACATTTCAGGATGAAAACGGAATACAATACAGTATACGCCAATTGTTTTCACCTTTCGAGAATGTCTGGATGCCCGTACAACTGGAGACGAATGCTAAAATCAGCATCTTCGGAGCCAAAGGCGAAACCCGTTACGTGACCTCCGTTCGCAATTACCAGCTTAAGGTGAATCCGAAATATCATCAGGTGCCGGAAGTAGTGGATGAAAAAATAGATAAGGAACTGGCGGCATCCCTCCGTAAACCTGCGGACATCAAAACCGTTCCCGCTCAGGCCACCCGGAAGCAATTGCGGAAAATGGTGGATCAAATGGAGAAAGAGGAACGGAAAGAACGTAAAAAACAGGGAGAAGATGTGACCATTACTCGTAACTGGAGCTTTCAGGTGGATTCGCTGGCTCGAAAACAGCCCAGTACTTTCTGGGAAGGCGAGCGTCAGGTGCCTTTAACCGCCCTGGAAACGCAGGGTTACCAGCGAGCCGATAGCTTGTATAAAGCCAATGAGGCCAAAATTCGGAAAGACTCGATCCGAAACTTACCGGCGTTTAAACTGGGGCATCTGATTGCCGGGCATACTTATAATTACGGCCAACGGAAGGAAGGGGAGTGGTATCGTCAATCGTTGACGTTTGAATCACCGATTATGAACCTTACCAAGTTTGATTTCTTTAATTCCGTGGAAGGTTATGTATTAAAAACCCGATTGGCTTACACCGAGCGATTATCGAGAACAGCTCGCTGGCACATAGCTCTGGATGGACGCTATTCGTTTGCCCGCAACCGCCTGAATGGTGGGTTAACTACCGGATTTTCCAAGGAACGAACCAGCGTGACCCTTCAGGCCGGACGGAATGTTTTTCAGTTCAATCCTGCCAATCCGATCCCTGAAAACTTGAATACCTATTATACCCTATTTAGAGAACGAAACCTGATTAAATTATACGAAAAAGCATACGTTGAAGGGAATGTGACGCAGCAACTGGGAAACCGTCTGCGAGCATCGTTTAGTATGGCGTTAGAGGATCGCTATTTGCTGCAAAATAGGGTGAGCAAAGGCTGGATTAACCGCCCGGAGGTTGAGTTTACCCCCAACAATCCTGATGATGTTAAATTCCCTAATCAGGCCAATTTCGGCTCAAACCGTGCCGCTATTGTTAGGGCTGGGCTATCGTATCGGCCTTTTGCCAAAGCTGCCATAGTGAATGGCCGCCGGTATGTAATCAATAATCGTTCGCCGGAATTTACCGGAAATTATACCTTGGGAGTTGCGGGCAGCCGGGTTTTTAGTTCGGTAGAATTAGGGGTTCGGGATGAAGTAACGCTCTTTCGGAATTCCTTTAGTTACGCAGTGCAAGCGGGAGGTTTTATCAAGGGTCCCACGTATTTCATGGATTTCAAGCACTTTAATGGCAATGAAACGATCTTCCAAAGTCCGGGGCTGATGAATTTCAGAATGCTTCCTTATTACTCATACAGTACTGCATCGGGGTACTTGCAGGCCCACGGAAGTTATAACTTCCGTAAGTTTTGTTAACTCAGATTACTCCCGTCAGACTTTACGGAATTCGGGAAAATGTGTTCGTTAATTATCTTAAAACGAACAATGTAGGGCATCTGGAAGTAGGGTATGGCTTTGAAGGCATCCTGAAAGTATTAGGAGCGGAGGTCATCAGCAATTTTCAGAGTAATCGATTTCAAGGGATGGGCTTCCGAATCCGGTCCGCATTTTAAGAAATTTATCTTTATTGATTGTCAAAGGCTTATCGTACTGATAAGCCTTTTTTTATGAATTAATTTTTAAAAAACTATTTAATAAGTAAACGTTTATTTACTTTTGAAGTATCTATAACGATCTAGACGATGAGACCTAAGAATATTGAGAAGGAGGAAGCGATTCGTACAACGGCCATGCGAATCATTGCGGAGGAAGGACTGGAAAATCTTAGCATGCAGAAATTAGCGAAAGAGGCCAATATTTCGCCGCGAACGATTTACCTCAAGTACGAGAATAAAGAAGATTTACTGGTAAAACTCTTCATTGATGAAGTAATAGGATCTTACGAAGCTGCGGTATTACAGGACTTTAACGAAGCGATGGGTTTTGCCGAAGGCGTACAGAAGATATGGCTTAATGTCTTTCACTACTTCGTGGCCAATCGTTCAGCTTTTGTGTTGATGCAATACGGTAAATCGTCGCCCTTATTGAATCAATCCTTTCAGGAAAAGAATATTAAAGAAGGCCAGTTTTTCGCTCCGGTGCATCGCTTTCTCAAGCGTCATACCCAGGAAGGAATGATCGTTAATCTACCTTTTGAAGTGCAGCGAGCCTTGCTATTTGCTCCAGTCTTGGAGCTTGTTAATGAATACTTTGAACACCTGAACCGTCCTCAACAGATTATTAATGAGGAGAGGATCATTCAAAGTTGCCAGTCGGTTATCAAAGGCATGAGGATACCTAACGATTAACGCATACCTAATAAAAAGCCATGGATTCAATACAAAACAAAACTATTGCCATCATCGGTGGCGGTCCCGGTGGGTTAACGCTAGCCCGACTTTTACAAATAAAGGGGGTAAGGGTTAACGTCTATGAACGAGACGAAAATGAGCACGTTCGGGTGCAGGGAGCTACCCTGGATTTACACCAGGAGTCGGGATTGAAAGCATTGGAAGAAGCCGGATTAACCGCAGCCTTTAAAGCTAACTATCGTCCTGGTGCCGATCATATGCGGATCGTCGATAAAAATGCAACCATTCTCATGGACGAAGCTGTCAATGACCGTGAAGAGCTCTTCCGCCCTGAAATTGACCGGGGACCGCTGCGTAAAATTTTGCTGGATTCGTTAATGCCTGGAACCCTTAGTTGGGATAGTCATTTCAAAGCCATGAGTCCCGAAGGGAATGGCTGGAACTTGCAGTTTCATAACGGTGCTATGGCCTATGCCGATGTTGTGATTGCGGCCGATGGTGCGAATTCAAAAATCCGTCCGCTCATTACCCCCATTCGTCCATTTTATGCTGGAATAACAATTGTTGAAGGAGCCGTTTATCAGTCAGAAACGACGATTCCGGTCCTTCACGAGTTACTTCAGGGCGGTAAAATTTTTGCGTTGGGTGATTCCAAAACATTGATTGTTAGCTCTAAAGGTGACGGGAGTGTAGTATTTTATACCGGCTGTAAGACCGATGAATTCTGGTATAAAACTAGTGGAATTGATTTCACGAATAAACGGGAAGTACTCAACTGGTTTAATACTGCATTTGCAGACTGGAATCCACTGTGGACGGAGCTATTTGAAAAGGCTGAATCTACGTTCATCCCTAGACCCCAATACTGCATGCCGCCTGACCAGCAATGGGAAGCGTTATCCAATGTAACCATGCTGGGTGATGCCGCTCACCTCATGCCGCCGTATGCGGGCGAAGGCGTGAATATGGCCATGCTTGACGCTCTGGAATTAGCCCATGCCCTAACTAACGAAGATTTTCAGGATACGCAGTCGCCCTTGCGTTTTATGAAAAGAATATGTGTCGAAGGGCCGGAGAAATGGCACAGACCACCTTGGAGCAAACCGAATCCATGCACGCTCCAGATGGGTTGAGTCGAATGCTGGAAATGTTTAGTCAGGCATGATTATGAAAGGCCGGAATTTGATTCCGGCCTTTCATATTACTGAAGTTCAGTTAAGAATTGAAGGGTATCCACTCCGTCGGCGTAATCCCAGAGCTGAGGTGACTGGGTGGTGCCAAACGGAATGCTTCCCGGAAAATCCTTACTCACCATGCATTGAATTTTCTCTTGTTGAGCCTGAATCTTGGATTTTAACGCGTCCAAATTATCGTAACGTTCATAGAAAAGAACCGAAAGTGGAGATACCAGCGATTCGTTTTCAGTAACCGAAAGAAAGCCATTATCAAGAAACGGCGTACGATTGACGAGGTAAATCGAGCGGTTGTAATCGTAATTATGAACGTATTTATGATTGTTACTTACCGCTTCTAGCGAAGCAATGGCTTCAAAAAATGGCGTAAAGTCGTAATCATTCGGAACGTAAGCTTTTGAAATATTACGGCAACCCAGTCCATAATAAGTCAGAATATCCTGACCCAGCTTGAAGAGTTCTTCAGTCGTTTCCGTTCCAGTGAGAATGGCTACCGAAGTACGGTTTTTGCGAATGATGTGTGGTTTTTTAGCGAAGTAATAATGGAAATAACGAGCCGAGTTGTCCGAACCCGTAGCAATCATCGCATCCACTTCCTTCATTAACTCGGTAAACGTAATCTGTTCTGCAAAGGCAGGCTCTAAGTCAACCAGCTTTTTCAACAAAGCCCGAATCAACACTTCGTCTTGCGAACTAGGCTTAATAAAGGCATGATGCCCCGAAATCAGAACGCATAAAATGTCGTGAAAACCAACGGCGGGGAGGTTACCAGCCAGTACTAGTCCGATTTTTTTAGGCGAAACCGTTGCGTTCAATGCGGGATAACGCTGGGCCCATTCCTGTAAAGCATCGGTCGTAAGAAAATTACGAGCGATTTCTTTCAGGCTTAGCTGAACTAATTCTGGGGTAAACCAGCCGTTTTTACGGTTTGCAAATTCAGCCCATTCCTGTATTTCCTCCGCATTTAATTCATCTGTAAGCCAGTTTCCTAATTGGGAAAGAGCTTGTATTCTATGGTTTACTAACATGAGTTTCCTTTATAAATAATATGCTGGGGTGATTATTCAGATTTTTTTGAGCCCCGAACTTTATTTAGTTACATTTGTTATCCGATTGGATAAATAGGCTACGAAATTACTAAACACGACTGACATGGCCATCATGATTACCGACGAGTGCATCAATTGCGGTGCCTGCGAACCTGAATGTCCCAATACTGCTATTTATGAAGGCGGGGTGTCCTGGAACTTTGCAGGAGGTACGGCATTGGTCGACGTCGAATTAGGCGACGGGACCGTGGTGAGTGCTAAAGAAGCTCAAACGCCCTTTTCTGAAGAATTCTATTATATTGTTACCGATAAGTGTACCGAATGCATTGGCTTCCACGAAGAACCCCAGTGTGCAGCGGTTTGCCCAGTAGATTGCTGTGTACCTGATCCGGAAAACGAGGAAGATGAAGACACCCTGATGGCCAAAAAGGCCTGGTTGCACGACGAATAGAGTTTTAATAGGTGGTGTAGATAACCAAAAGCACCATCAGAGTTAAGACCTCATATACAGTCTTGGAAAATTTAAAGGACGAGCATTGCTCGTCTTTTTTTTGTACTTATCTGGGATGTGATAACACAAGTCAATTTTTAAAATATTTTGTAAATTGGCCTAAATACAGAATAATATGCAAACATACTATTTTTAAAATTTTGTTATACTTAAACTATAAAAAATATGTATATAATAAGAATGTGAGATTTTTATTCTGTTTTTATGAGAAATAAAAACCTAAAATTTGCATTTTTTACATTTTGACATAATATTTGATCCATATTTAAACCTCCATTATTATTCATGTAAACAAAATTATATAATGAAAAAGGCCGTACTTTCAATCTTTTCTTTGTTTTCGATGTACCCAGCATTTGCTGAAGTTTCCCCAGAAACGAAAAAGTTATTAAAGCCCAAAAAATCCGCTCAAACCGTCACTACGGATACTACGAAGAAAGCCCCGTTAGCAGAAGAGGGAAAAGAAACGAAGGAAG
Organism: Siphonobacter sp. SORGH_AS_0500; assembly: GCF_002838835.1. GTDB lineage: Bacteria > Bacteroidota > Bacteroidia > Cytophagales > Spirosomataceae > Siphonobacter. The sequence goes on along the minus strand of NZ_NHPP01000001.1, from coordinate 185,822 downwards.
AAGGAAAGCTGACCTTTTCAGGATACATTGATACGTATTACATGGCTAACCTGAACAATCCGGCTTCTCGCAGTAACCTCGGAACGTCCGGTTTGGATGAAAATGGAACGCCTAAAGTTGGTAATGCCCGGGCGTTCGATCAGAAATCAGGTCAGTTCTCCCTGGGTTTGATTCAGACGAAAGTTGCCTACACCAGTGACAAGCTCGATGCCGTAGCAGATATTACGTTTGGTCCTAACTCGGACATTGCTAACTATGGTAACTATGTTGGCCCGTTAGGAGCTGGTTCTACGGCATTAGCTATTAAGCAGGCGTATCTGACTTATAAATTTTCGGGTAAGTTTTCGGTAACAGCGGGTCAATTCGGTACCCACATTGGCTATGAAGTTATTGATGCCCCGGTAAACTATAACTACTCGTTGTCTAACCTTTTCAATAATGGTCCTTTTTACCACGTAGGTGCAAAAGCACAGTACTCTTTCAGTGATAAAGCCTATTTGATGGCTGGCGTGGTTAATAATATTGATAATATCAACGATAATAATAAAGCTAAGGGAATTATATCTCAATTTTTCTTCTCACCTGCAACCAATTTTAATGTATATTTGAACTGGATTGGCAGTAATGAATATTCGAATGTTGGGGCTCCGGCCAAAGGAAATTTTTATTCTTTGTTCGATTTGGCAACAACCTACCAAATTACTGAGCGTTTCTTTTTAGGGTTAAATGCGGCCTATGGTACTAATAAAACCACAATTCCAGTTACAAAAGCAACTTCAACTCCCAAATGGGGTGGTGTAGCCGTGTATAGTAACTATGCATTTAGTGATAAATTTGGCTTGGGTGTTCGTTATGAGCACTTTGACAATACCAAAGGTGATCGTGCATTGGTTAATGGGGATGGGTTAGGTACGTCGGTAAATTCATTCACCGTAACCGGTAACTTCACTTTAGCTGATGGACACTTATTACTGAAACCAGAGTTCCGCATGGATGCGTATCCTAAAGCTCCCGGATCGGTTCAAAAATTTGAAGATAGTGACGGCAATTATACCAAAAGCAGTCAATCAACCATTGCCGTGCATGCCATTGTTAAATTTTAAACCCTTTCTCTCATCGTTTACTAATACTCATCAAACATTTATTTCCTAACTTCTATGCAAAAACCATCGTACGTTCCATTGATTATACTGGCCGCAGTCAGTTTATTGGGAGCTTTTATGCCGAATTTGCCTACGCAGATTCACACGGAAGGACTTGATACTGGCGACATTGCCTGGATGATCGTTGCTTCGGCATTTGTATTGCTGATGACTCCTGGTCTGGCGTATTTTTACGGCGGAATGGTAAATGCCAAAAACGTAATCTCTACCATGTTCCAGAGTTTCATTGGCATGGGGGTAATTTCGGTACTCTGGGTGGTCGTTGGCTTTAGTATTGCCTTTGGAGACTCAGTAAAAATTGGCGATTACGGTTTTTTTGGTAACCCCGCTACCTTCTTTATGTGGAAGGGTGTTCTGGACGGCAAGCCCTGGTCACTGGCACCAACCATTCCGCTGGCTTTGTTTGCATTATTCCAGTTGAAGTTTGCCGTTATTGCTCCGGCACTGGTAACAGGCTCCATGGCTGAGCGGATTAACTTCCGTAGCTACGTGCTGTTCATGATCTTGTTTAGCGTTTTCGTGTACAGCCCTCTGGCACACATGACCTGGCACCCCGAAGGCTTCCTGGCTAAATTAGGTGTTCTGGATTTCGCCGGCGGTACTGTTGTACACATGTCGGCAGGTTGGGCTGCTTTAGCAGGAGCCATCTACCTGAAACGCCGCAAGTCACACATGGAAGCAAATTTCCTTCCTCCCGCAAACATCCCATTCGTACTGTTAGGTACGGCTCTGTTATGGGTAGGTTGGTTTGGTTTCAACGCTGGTTCAGCGGTAGCCGCTTCACCTTTAGCCGTTTCAGCTTTCGCCACTACTAACTTTGCTGCTGCAACTGCTGGTTTAGCCTGGGTATTATTCGATGCAGCGAAAGGTAAGAAAGTATCTTCCTTAGGTTTCTGTATTGGTGCGGTAGTAGGTCTGGTAGCTATTACGCCTGCGGCTGGTTTCGTGACGGTTCCTGTAGCTCTGTTCATTGGTACTGTAGCAGGTATTGTTTCTAACTACTTCGCTCACCTGAAAGCTAAAGGTGCTCTGGATGATACACTTGACGTATTCCCTTGCCACGGTATTGGTGGTATGGTTGGTATGATCATGACGGGTATCTTCGCTACGAAATCGGTGAACTCCGCAGTAGCAGTAGATGGTCTGGCGTATGGTCCTTTCGACACGTTTAAAGCTCACATGATTGCACTGGTGATCGTATCAGTATTTGCTTTTGTAGTTTCTTACTTCCTGTTATGGGTAACGGATAAAATCCTTCCTCTGCGTGTAACGGAAGAAGATGAGAAAACAGGTCTGGACGTAAGCCAACACGATGAATTTTTAATCGAGGCTTAGTCTCATACCCCCAGCAAATCCACCGGTTTTCCGGTGGTTTTGTTGCATAGAATACGAAGGGAGCCCTGCATTGCGGGGCTCCCTTTTTATATAATTGCCAGAAAATCAGTATTAATAGTGAGCTTCAATCATCTGGGGTTCTTCCACTTCCACCAGGCCATTTTCAGCAATGGTAGTTAATTGAACGGTCTTGATCTCATTAATCAGCAAGGGATCGTATTGAGCGGTGATGCGGACGTAATTCTCGGTCCAGCCCTGCATCTGACCGTTTTCAATTTCCTCTTCGAAAAGAACCTGTAACGTATTCCCTAATTGGGTTTCGTAGAAGGCCCGACGTTTTTTATCGGATAGAATATGAAGCATTTTCGAACGCTCCGCTCGTTGAGAACCGGGTACGGCGGGCTTAATCGTTAATGCAGTCGTATTGGGACGTTCGGAGTACGTAAATACATGTAAGTAAGAAATGGGTAACTCCTGTAAGAACTGATACGTTTCCAGAAATAACTCCTGGGTTTCGCCGGGATGTCCCACAATTACATCAACGCCAATACAGGCTTGGGGCATTAATTCTTTAATTTTTGCCACCCGATCAGCATATAGTTCACGTTTGTAGCGACGTTTCATGTAGCCGAGCACTTTGTTACTGCCCGACTGAAGAGGAACGTGAAAGTGTGGAACAAAACGTTTGGAGGTACTGATGAATTCCAGAATTTCGTCGGTCAATAAATTGGGTTCGATGGATGAAATACGGAAACGGTCAATCCCTTCTACGTCATCCAGAGCTTTTACCAAATCAGCAAATCGCTCATGGCGAATACCGTTCTGAATACCAAAGTCACCAATATTAACACCCGTTAGTACGATTTCTTTCACGCCACGTTCGGCAATTTCGTGGGCTGCCTTCAATACATTTTCAATGGTATCACTACGGCTAGCCCCGCGAGCCAGGGGAATGGTGCAATAGGAGCAAGGGTAATCGCAACCGTCCTGTACTTTGAGGAACGTACGGGTACGATCGTTCAGACTATAGCTGGCGTGATAATCCACCACTTCTTCGATATTCGAGTTATAAACCCGAGCCTCACCCGTAGGTTCTTTCTGAAATTCGTCGAGTAATTCTACCAGCCGAAATTTTTCGGCAGCACCCAAAACAGCATCTACACCAGGAATGGTAGCAATTTCCTGCGGTTTCAACTGGGCATAACAACCCACAATCGCCACGTAACCGTCGGGATTAATCCGTTGAGCTTCGCGAACGATTTTCTTACACTTCTTGTCCGCGTTATCGGTAACGGAACAAGTATTAATAATGAAGATATCTGGATTCTGATTGAACTCGACGCGTTGATACCCTTTCTCTTCGAAATTCCGGGCAATGGTCGACGTTTCAGAAAAGTTAAGTTTACAACCTAAGGTATAAAATGCTACTTTTTTCATGGAATCATCCCGCTTATGGGAAGAATAAAAGGCGTAAAACTCCTGACGAGTTCCGCTGGTTGCTCATATAAGTTGCAAAAATACCTAATTTGTTCAGTTTGAGCTAATAAAAAAGCCTCCGATGTGAGTCGGAGGCTTTCGGTAATCTATATCAAAGCAGATTATTCTGCACTTTTAACCGTTTTGATGATACGGGCAGCTACTTTGTAAGGATCTGCTGCTGAGTTTGGACGACGATCTTCTAACCAGCCTTTCCAACCACGTTCAACCGTAGCGATGGGGACACGGATCGAAGAACCACGGTCAGAGATACCCCAAGAGAATTTGTTGATGGCAGCTGTTTCGTGCTTACCAGTCAAACGCAGGTGGTTATCAGGACCGTATACCGCTACGTGCTCTTTCACTACAGGACGGAAAGCTTCGAGTACTGTTTCGTAAGCTTCGCGGCTACCTGCGGTACGAAGTAACGTGTTAGAGAAGTTAGCGTGCATACCTGAACCGTTCCAATCCAGAGCTCCCAGGGGTTTGCAATGCCAGTTGATCACTACGTTATATTTTTCACCTACGCGTTCCAGCAGGTAACGAGCCACCCACGTTTCATCACCAGCTTGTTTAGCACCTTTGGCGAATACCTGGAATTCCCACTGACCTAAAGCTACCTCTGCGTTGATACCTTCTACGTTCAGACCAGCCTCAAGGCAAAGCTCAAGGTGTTCTTCGATAATCTCGCGACCTACGGCCTTACCAGCACCTACGCTGCAATAGTATGGGCCTTGAGGAGCTGGGTATCCACCTGCTGGGAAGCCCAGAGGTTTGTTAGTTTCGGGATCCCACAGGAAGTATTCCTGCTCGAAACCGAACCAGAAATCATTATCATCGTCATCGATCGTAGCACGACCGTTAGACTCGTGTGCAGTACCATTTGCATTCAAGACTTCGCACATTACCAACCAACCATTGCCACCTAAACGGGCAGGATCCTTGCAAACAAATACTGGCTTAAGCAAACAATCAGAAGAGCGACCTGGAGCCTGTTCGGTGGAGCTGCCATCGAAAGACCACATATCGAGGTCTTCTAGTTTGCCTGAAAAATCATCAACAATTTTAGTCTTGCTGCGGAGGCTTTGCATGGGCTTGTATCCGTCGAGCCAGATATACTCCAATTTAGCTTTTGCCATGGTTTTGTTATATAAGTAGTATGAAACGATTCGTTCGATTGACGGGTCAAATCTAAGTCGATAATGAGTACTTTTCCAAATCATTATTTGGCATATTCTTACTTTTTATGTTAAAATGTTTTGAATTATTTGAAATGTACAATAATATCTTTATTTTGTTAATATATATTTTTCATTACACCTCATTTTTCTAGAAAAAATCATCAAATGGATGAATTTTTGGGTAAATCCATTAAATTTTAACCTGTTTTTAACAAAATACCCCACTTTTTAAGGGTTAGGCATTAAAAAGTCACTCTCCATTTTTTAATAGATGAATTTAGTAACTATGCTCTTAGTGCAAGAGTGAAATTGTATTTTACCAAGAGGATAGGTAAGGAAGAATTAATTTTTTGCAGATTTGCATTTCAGCCACCGTTCCTAATTTATTTAGAGCCAGGTTGAAACCTCTTTATAATGTAATACCCCGACTCTAATTACCATTCTATGGCATTAGCACGTTTTAAAGCATTAAGCCTTGCTCAGTCCCGACAGTTGCCCACGGTAAAGGTACCCTCTGAAAAAGTTACGGAGTATTTTGGCAGCTTAACCTTCAATGAAGAAGCCATGCGGTCTCTGTTGAGTCCGGAAACTTTTCAAAGGATCACGAAGTCGATTAAAGAAGGACACAAAATAGACCGCGATACCGCCGATGAAGTGGCCGCCGCCATGAAGTCATGGGCCTTGTCGAAAGGAGCTTCTCACTATACCCATTGGTTTCAGCCTCTGACCGGAACTACTGCCGAAAAGCACGATGCTTTCTTTGATATTGTTCCCGGAACGGGTAAAGCCATTGAGAAATTCAAAGGCTCCGCTCTGGTTCAGCAGGAACCGGATGCCAGTTCATTCCCGAACGGTGGTATTCGCAGTACATTTGAAGCCCGTGGGTATTCAGCCTGGGACTCTTCGTCGCCTGCTTTCATTCTGGAAAACTCCGCAGGTACGTCTACACTTTGTATCCCCAGTGTATTTGTAGCCTATACGGGCGAAGCTCTGGATTACAAAACACCATTACTGAAGTCGATTGAACTCATTGACAAAGCGGCCACGAAAGTCATGAGTGAGTATTTCGACCGTAACACCGAAAAAACAATCCCGACGCTGGGAGCAGAGCAGGAATACTTCTTGGTAGATGAAGCTCTGTTTAATGCTCGGCCTGACTTATTAATGGCTGGACGTACCGTTTTCGGGCATTCTCCCGCCAAAGGTCAGCAACTGGAAGATCATTACTTCGGTTCAATCCCTCCTCGCGTGAACGCCTTTATGGTTGATTTCGAGGTGGAAGCTCAGCGTTTAGGTATTCCCGTTCGCACGCGTCATAACGAAGTGGCTCCCGCTCAGTTTGAGGTGGCTCCCACGTTTGAGGAAGTAAATCTGGCTTGTGACCATAACGCCTTATTGATGGACCTGATGCAGAAAATTGCGTCCCGTCACAAATTCAAGGTGTTATTCCACGAAAAGCCATTCGCCGGAATTAACGGTTCAGGGAAACATAATAACTGGTCATTGGCGACAGATACGGGTATTAACGTATTGGGTCCCAGCACAAAACCCAAAGAAAGCCTGCGTTTTGTTAGTTTCCTGGTCTGCGTAGTAAAGGCCGTACACGACCACGCCGATCTTTTACGGGCAACCATTGCTACGGCGGGTAACGAACACCGTCTCGGAGCCAATGAAGCACCTCCGGCCATCATGTCGGTATTCCTGGGTTCTGAATTAAGCCGAGTGATTGATACCATCGAGAACATGCCTCTAATGACCGAGTTCAAGCTCGAAAAAGGAGATAACGTGTATCTGAAACTGGGTATTAATAAAGTTCCTTCGTTGTTACTCGATAACACCGACCGTAATCGTACGTCGCCCTTCGCTTTCACGGGTAACAAATTTGAATTCAGAGCCGTAGGTTCTTCGGCAAACTCGGCGTCTGCCATGACGATTCTGAATACGATCGTTGCTGATCAGTTAATTCAGTTCCGTAAGGATGTCGATGAGTTAATTAATACCGACCTGAAGAAAGAGCTGGCGATTGTTGAAGTATTGAAAAAATACATTACCTCTTCTAAACGCATCATTTTCGAAGGAAACGGTTACTCGGATGACTGGGTAGTAGAAGCCGAACGTCGTGGGCTCTCAAACATTCGTTCAGCTCCAGAAGCTCTGGCGGTTTATACTCGAAAAGAAGTAGTTGACCTCTTTGAAAAATACGGAATCTTTACGGAGAAAGAACTGCACGCCCGTTACGAAATCGAGCTGGAGAATTACATCAAGAAAATTCAGATTGAATCCCGCGTCATTGGTGATCTGGCCATTAACCACATTATCTCCACGGCTCTGAAGTATCAGACCAAACTGGTGGAAAACGTGAAAGGTCAGAAAGACATCGGCATCGAAGAGAAGTATTACGCTCCAACGGTAGAAACGATCAAACGTATTGCAGAACATACGGCTCAGATTCAGATTCTGGTGGATGAAATGACTGAAGCCCGTAAAAAGGCAAATGCCATTACCGACAGCGAAGAACAGGCCAGACTTTACGGAACTGAAGTGAAGGATTACTTCGAAAAAATTCGTTATAACGTCGATAAGCTGGAACTAATCGTGGATGACGACGAATGGCCACTGGTGAAATACCGTGAGCTTTTAATGCTTCGCTAATTCGCTTTTTAGTTAAAAAATAGGAAAAAGCCCGCAGACATTGCGGGCTTTTTTTTCGTACTTTGGCTTTCAAACCAATGCATAACTAATATGCCGACTGCAGAAAACTCCGGCTACGACTCATCAGCTATTCAGCAATTGAAAGAAGAAATCCGCCAGGGCGGCCATTCTTTTGTTTACACCGAAGACCCTGATCTGGACGAACCCATGGGAGATGAATATGCTCACTTTCAATTTGTTGGCAACCATGAAGGGAAGGAAGTGATTTTTGACGCGGTGTTATACACGCTTCGCCTGCACCACAGTAGTCTGGTGTACGAAGAAGCGGAACGCCGGGCCACGCAGGAACACCCACTCTACGTTCCTATTGATCAGCGTGATGAAACCTATCAGGCTAATGATGAGATTGACGAAGAAGTGGAATTACTGATTACGGAAATTATTGAAGAGATTGAGGAAAACGAGGAAATCAAAGTAACCGAGCACTTGGAAACGGAAGTAAACCCCGAAGAAGGTACGGTTGAGCTGGACGTTTGCCTGAATGTAGAGGTATTGAACGACCAGGTGATTGAGCAATTCGTTTCAGAATTCACGTCAGGGCAGTTAGAGCTGGACCCTACATTGTATTCCTTCCACAGTCTGGACGAAGAGGAATAATCCTTATTAGTATGGATCAGTGAATGGTGACACTGATCATCATTCACTGATTACTAGAGCATGCATTTATTTTTTGAATCAGAAATTCAGGAACACCTGTATCTATCGGAAGAAGAGTCACGTCACGCCGTGAAAGTATTGCGATTGGGTACGGGCGATATTATAAAAATTGTTGATGGCAAAGGGAGTTTTTACGAGGCAGCAATCGTAAACCCTAATCCCAAACGCTGCTCTGTACAGATTCGGTCCGAACAACGGGAAGAGACACGTCCGTATTCGATCCATCTGGCGATTACGCCAACTAAAGATTTGGATCGGATTGAATGGATGCTGGAAAAATGCGTGGAAGTGGGCGTTAGCCGCGTAAGCTTTATTCTAACCAAACGTACGGACGAACGTTACTGGAAGGGCAAATCTATTAATCTGGAACGCTTGCAGAAAATTGCCGTTTCTGCCCTGAAACAATCCCTGAACTTGACTTTACCAGCGGTAGAAGGGCTTGTTCCATGGAAGGATTTTCTGAATCAGGTAAGGTTAGGTAGTCAGAAGTTCATAGCTCACCTGGAAGATGATGACCGGAAATTGCTGAAAACGGAAATCATTCCGGGTAAAGATTACGTTATATTGATCGGACCGGAGGGAGACTTTACCGCTTCGGAAATTGAAGAGGCAAAAAGGGCTGGGTTTCTGTCGGTGAGTTTAGGAAACAGTCGCTTACGAACCGAAACGGCGGGCCTTATAGCCGTACACACGCTTGATTTGATGAATCAGTAAAGCCTATGAATCTGAAACGGATTGCTGGAAATGTGTTGATTATCATCTGCTTGATGAGTCTGAATACCTGGGCTCAGCAGGCTTCGCTACGAATTGCCCGCTTGAAATACGGGGGGGGGGCGATTGGTATGGTAATAAAACTTCATTACCCAATCTGATCAAATTCTGCAATCAGAACTTGAAAACCAATCTGGCGGCGGAGGAAGATATTGTTGAGCCGGGGAGTCCTGAACTCTTTAATTACCCCTTTGTGCACATGACTGGGCATGGGAATGTAGTATTCACTGAATCCGAAGCTCAAAATATACGTAAGTATCTGATAGCGGGAGGATTCCTGCATATTGACGATAACTACGGACTGGAAAAGTTCGTCCGTAGAGAAATGAAAAAAGTTTTTCCTGAGCTAAATTTTGTCGAGTTACCTTTTAATCATCCCCTATACAAGGCGAAGTTTCCTTTTCCCGCGGGCTTACCCAAAGTGCACGAACACGATGGCAAGTCGCCGCAGGGCTGGGGATTAATCTGGCAGGGAAAACTGGTCTGTTTCTTTAGTTACGAATGTGACTTAGGAAATGGCTGGGAAGATCAAAGTGTGTATAACGACCCCGAAACCGTGCGGCAGCAAGCCTTGCGAATGGGAGCCAATTTGGTTTATTACGCCATGACCACTTTATAATTCTGGAAATGTATAGTATGAAAAATTTTTTGAATATTTTATAAACATTTGCAACTATCCTGCTAAAGCTGGAGTTTGATTCTTAACTTTGTCACTGGTACAATTTTAATTCTGCCGAAATGCAACTAATTATTCCAACATTTATTATTCACTGGTACCTGTCGCTGTTCAGCCAGACCTTCTTTTTGCATCGTTACTCTGCTCATAAGATGTTTACGATGAATAAGTTTTGGGAACGCTTCTTCTACTTGCTTACGTACATCTCGCAAGGTTCGAGTTACCTGAGTCCTAAAGGGTATGCGATCCTTCACCGGATGCACCACGCGTTTAGCGATGGTCCAAGAGATCCTCACTCACCTCACAACTCAAGCAACGCTTTCACGATGATGTGGAAGACGAAAGACATTTATAACGCGATTCTTTTTGGTAAAACCAAAATTGAACCACAATTTGATCGTAACTATCCTTACTGGAACACCATTGAGAAAATCGGTGATTCATGGATTTCCCGCATCGGCTGGGGTACGGCTTATTCTTTGGTTTACATTGCTGCTTTCATCTGGTTTGATATGCACTGGGCGTTTTTCTTCCTGTTGCCTATTCACTTCCTGATGGGCCCCGTTCACGGTGCAATCGTAAACTGGAGTGGTCACAAATACGGTTACCAGAACTACGATAACAACGATAAGTCTCGTAACTCACTGATTCTGGATTTCCTGATGATGGGTGAATTATTCCAGAACAACCACCACAAGTTACCTAACCAGGTAAACTTTGCTTCAAAATGGTTTGAATTTGATCCTACCTATCCGGTAATCAAGACGCTCCACTGGATGCGTATCATCCGCTTGAAGCCTGTCAAAGCTAAAGAATTACAGGAAGTGGAAGCTTAATTAAAAAGTTACCAATAAAAAAAGGACGATTCGTATGAGTCGTCCTTTTTTATTGGAATAATCGAGAGGTTATAAGTGAACTCTTCTATTTGCCTTACGCAGTCGCTCGGCTCTAGCCGAGTGACTGCGGGGGATTTTCGAGTAGAGACGCGACTTTATCGCGTCTGGGTAAGAGGCGATTTTTACCTTACGCCGTGGTTGGTGTTTCACTAATTACTGTTTGCGTGCAAATGATTGGTGGGACACCAGCCGTGGCGGGGAGAATCAGACCCTACGTTTACCTTTACGCCGTGGTTGGTGTCTCACCAACCACTATTTGCATACAAATGATTGGGGTAATGATGAGACACCAGCTATAGCATAAACCGACGCTAAGCTATTTCTTCTACAAAACCTCCTGGTAGTAATAGCCTGATTTAGATCAGCTTGCGGTTTGGATCGAAGTTTTCCAGATAATCTGACACTCGTTTGACAAACTGACCTCCCAGTGAGCCATCAACAATGCGGTGATCATAAGAGTGAGAGATAAACATCTTTTGACGGATCGCAATTACATCACCTTCGGGCGTTTCGATGACTGCTGGTTTTTTCTGAATAACGCCAAAAGCCATGATTGCTACCTGAGGTTGCAGAATGATAGGTGTCCCCATGATGTTTCCAAAAGAACCGATGTTTGAAACGGTATAGGTTCCATCTACCAGATCTTCCGCCTTGAGTTTGTTCTCACGAGCCCGCTTCGTCAAATCGTTGATCTTCTTGGTTAAGCCAACCAGATTGTATTGATCCGCGTTATGAATCACAGGAACGATCAGATTACCATTGGGAAGAGCAACGGCCATACCTACGTTAACCGCTTTCTTGACCAAAATTTTATCTCCTTCGACGGAGCTGTTAATCATCGGAAAATCTTTAATCGCCTTCACCACGGCTTCAATTAATAAAGGCGTGTAGGTCAGATTCTCACCGTATTCTTTCTGAAACTGACCCTTCATCCGATCTCTCCAGCGAGAAAGCGTGGTCATGTCCGTTTCAACGAAGCTGCTTACGTGAGGAGCGATGCGTTTGGAATCCACCATTCGTTCGGCGATAATCTTCCGCATCCGATCCATTTCAACAATCTCTACAGTACCGCTACTAACGCTTACGGGTTTAGGAGCATTGGTGGGAGCTGGCGTTGGTGCCGCAACGGGTTGGGGTGTTTCAGGAGTAGGCTTCTGGGCAGGTCTATTGGTTACGTAATCCAGAATATCATTCTTGGTTACACGACCGTCAGCTCCAGTCCCAGGAATCGCATTGAGCTCTTCCATAGAAATGCCTTCCTTCTCGCAAATAGTGAGAACTAAAGGGGAGTAGTAACGACCCTGAGTAGCGGGTGTTTCGAAACGCGGGCCGAGTGAAGCCGCTGCCGAGTGAACAGAACTTTCCAGGAAACTGGCTACTTCCTCTGGACTGCTGTTTTCATCCAGAGTAGGGGGCTCCGGTTTCGCTTCAGGAGTAGCCACTCCCGTACTTTCCATGCGGCAAATGGGTTTGCCAATAACGGCAACCTGACCTTCCTGAATCAAAATCTCCTTCAAAATACCTGTATGCGTAGAAGGAATTTCGGTATCTACTTTGTCCGTTGCTACTTCCAGCAGAGGCTCATCTATTTCCACGTGATCGCCGGGCTTTTTCAGCCAGGTTAATACGGTTGCTTCGTGGATACTTTCGCCCATGGCAGGCATGAGAATCTCAGTCATAAGAAAACTGTGTTTATAAAACGACGATGAATTCTTGATTCAAAGTCATTTCAGCAATTAATCCAAAGGAATATTGAGCAGAACCTTTCTTAATACATTCAGCAGGGAAATAGCCGACTGATGAATGTTCTGTTCACGGGTTCCTCCGAGGGTGAGCTTTTTGGTAATCGTTTGTTGAGGCGTAGCCAGAGCAATCCAGACGGTACCCACGGGTTTTTCGGCAGTGCCGCCATCAGGGCCAGCTATTCCACTGGTTGCGAGTCCAAAGGTAGTCTGAAAACGTTTACGAACGCCTTCGGCCATTTCACGAATGGTTTCTTCGGAAACTGCTCCGTGAGCAAGGAGCGTTTGTTCTTGAACGCCGAGCGTGTGCATTTTGGCTTCGTTGGAGTAACTTACCACGCCACCTTCAAAATATGCTGAACATCCTGGAACCTTGGTAATCAGGTGAGAAAGGTACCCTCCAGTGCAGCTTTCCGCCGCTGAGAGGCTCTGTCCTGATTTTTTCAGTAACTCAGCAACGACGTCTTCAAATTCATCCGAATCGTAGCCAAAAACGTAGGGCGAAATTAAAGGTAAAACTTTTATTACCTGTTCCTGGACTTCTTTTTCCAGAACATCCACGTTCGTTCCCGTAGCGGTGAGTCGCAGCTTTACCATGCTCATGGAAGGCAGATAAGCCAGCTTGATGTGCGAAGGGAGGGCGTCTTCCCAGGCTTCAATTCGCTCCGCCAGAAAGGACTCCCCAATCCCAATCGTTTTGATCATTTTATGATAAATGACGGGTAATTCGAATGATTGCTTCAGGCGGGGAATGATTTCGTCCGTCATTAAGCCAATCATTTCATGCGGAACGCCAGGTAAGGAAACGAAAATGGTATTACGCTCCTGAAACCACATGCCCGGAGCAGTGCCGCGGGTATTAGGGATGTACGTCGCATTTAAGGGCAGGGCGGCTTGGCCCTTATTAATGTCGGTTATCTCGCGACCTCTTTTCCGGAAAAATTCGGTAACAAATACCAGAGCCTCTTCATGGATAGCCAGACTGGTTCCAAAATATTCGCAAAGGGTTGTTTTCGTGATGTCGTCTTTGGTGGGACCGAGTCCGCCCGTGATAATAACGATGTCCGCTCGTTGTTCGGCCTCGGCCAGAATGCGTAAGATTTCAGACTTATTATCGCCCACGGAGCTTTTTCGAATGGTTCGAACGCCAATGGCTGATAACTCAGCTCCGATCCATTGGGTGTTGGTATCCGTGATTTGTCCAAACAAAATCTCGTCTCCAATCGTAATAATTTCAGCAGTAATGGTATTCATTTTTTCTACGTAAGGAGTCTGTACCAGAAACTAGGAGAGAGGATGACAACATCGTTGATCATCTTCGCTTCATAAAGCTAATCGTAATATCTGGCGGTATGTTTCGATTTTGCTCTAATTTTGCAGCTCAAAACTACATAAAAAGTCTTGACCCAATTTAAAACATCAACCACACGAATCTTTATGAAATCAGTAAAAACATGGGTTGGTAGTCTGTTAGTACTAGCATTGACTACACAAATAGTTCAGGCTCAGACGGATACTACCCAGGCAGCTCCTAAAAAAAGTGGCTGGGGCGGCATTCTTCAAAAGGCTGAAACGATTCTGAATCAAAGTTCCTCGGCAACGGGTTTAGGTTCGGATGAAATTGCCAAAGGTCTTAAGGAAGCTTTAACCGTAGGTATTCGCAATGGTTCCGATCAGGCTTCAAAGACGGATGGTTTCTTTAAAAATTCCTTGATTAAAATTTTATTACCCCCTGAGATTCAGAAGGCTGAAAGTACGTTACGCAGAATTGGTTTAGGAAAACAAGTCGATCAGTTTGTATTAACCCTGAACCGGGGAGCTGAAGACGCGTCGAAGAAAGCATTCCCTATTTTCGTGGATGCGATTACGAAAATGACGATTCCCGATGCCATTAATATATTGAAAGGGGAGAAAAACGCAGCGACGGAATATCTAAAACGTACATCCTTTGATGCTCTTTACAAAGAATTCTCGCCAGTGATTCAGACTTCGATTGAAAAGACGCAGGCCACTAAATATTACGGTACAATCGTAACGAGTTATAATAAATTGCCATTGGTACCTCAGAAATTGAACCCTGATTTGAATGACTACGCCACTCGTAAAGCGATTGATGGGTTATTTAAACTGGTCGAACAGGAGGAAGCGAAAATCCGCGAGAATCCACAGGCCCGGGTGACTGATTTGCTGAAAAAAGTTTTTGGACAGCAGTAGTTAGGTGCTTAGTATAATGTATCCGCTGCCAGCTTTTTTGCTGGCAGTACCTTCCCTGATACTTGACTGGTTGTTGCCAGCAAAAAGCTGACAGCGGTAGAGAAATAGTAACTAATCTCTACAAACAGAACCAACAACTTTCAACAACTAACAAACAACGATAAGGAAGGAACTTATCGAAGGCTTTTGCCCTTTACTAACCTGATTAAATTTTTTGAAACGGGCACGCATGCCATTCATTTATGAAAAAAGCAGAAATCCATTTTGACGTTGAATTAGACGAGAATAACGTTCCCAACAAAATTTACTGGGATGCTTCAGACAACCCAAACGAAGGGCTGAATGACACGCAGGCCGTTTCTATTGCCACCTGGGATCGTTACCACCGGGCAACGATGAAGCTTGATTTATGGACGAAAGACATGGAAGTAGGCGACATGAAGCAATTTTACATTGAAATCATGTCAGGTGTGGCGGATTCTATTATATCAGCCACAGGCGATAAGAAAATGGCCGAGCAAATTCATGACGTTTGCAAAATTCTGAGCCGTACCTAAAGGCTGAACTCGAAGAGTTACAGCGAAATGGCGGTAAATAATTTATAATAGGTAGTTTGATCGTTTGATAAATTTCGCTTTAGCGATGGAAGCGTTAACTTCATTTCTCAAACTTCAAACGATCAAATTTTCCAATCTTTATGCGGAAACTCAGTTGGGTTTTAGCCTTTCTTATTACCAGTACTTATGCCTTCGGGCAAGGCGTTAACTTTATTCCGGGTAATCTTCGAACGCCTTTCACCCAGGCGAAGACAAAGGGAAAATTAGTTTTCCTGGAAGTGTATTCGCCTACGTGTCACATCTGCGAGAGTTTTATTCCGACCTTTAAGAATGCTTCCGTAGGGAAAGCATTTAATGATCGGTTTGTGAGTTATAAGCTGGACGTTAATACGCCCGAGGCTCAGGCTTTTCTGGCGAAGCAAAACCTGTTTGTTCCGTCCTTACCTTTATTTCTGTTTTTTGATTCGAACGTGAAGCTCATTCACGCTCAAAGTACTGAAAATGCAGTACAACCCTTAGTCGCTCTGGCTAGTAAGGTGGCAGACCCCAAACAACGGGCTCAAAATTATCAGAATCGTTTTCGGCAGGGAGAACGTAATCCCAGTTTTCTGGCAGACTACGGGTATTTTAGCCGTATTATGAAAGATACGGTGAGTAACATTCAGACCATGCAGGCTTATACGAAAGCACTCAAGCCTGCTGAGTATACGTCGAAAGCCGCGTTTACGGTTATCCAGAAGGTATTACTCGATGCTGAAAATCCCTTGTTTGATTACTTCATGACCCATTTGGCCTTGTATAAGTCGAAATTTCCCGCCGAAGATTTAAAGAAGATCGGTGAGTACATTGTCATGACGACGCTATACTCCAGCCGGGCGGCTACTATGAGTCCCGCACGAATTCAGAAATTAGGGTCTTACTTAAATACGCTGGGATTTGACAGAAAATCAATCGAAAATCGAACACTGATTCCTGAACTGAATGCCTTGATCAAAACCCAGCAATGGGCTCAGGTCATTGACCGGGTCAATCAGTACGAGAAGTTAGGAAGTCCGGGACCCGATGAGTTTACGTATTTGGGAAATTACTTAAAAGGTAAGTCACAGAACCCACAGGTAGTACAGAAAGCAACTATGCTGTTAAGCCGGGGTAGAAGATAACACAAACGGCCCGTCACTGCGGCGTTTGTTATGTACTCTCTTTCTCAATTAAAACTTGAAGTACTCTTTCGCATTGTTGTAACAAATGTTCTGAACCATCTGGCCGAGCCATTCGGTGTCGGCGGGTAACTCCCCGTTTTCAACGTCATTTCCAATCATATTACAAAGAATACGACGGAAATACTCGTGACGAGGGTAGGATAGGAAACTGCGGGAGTCCGTTAGCATTCCTAAGAAGCGACTCAGCAAGCCCATGTTAGACAGAGCGTTGATCTGCTTCTCCATGCCGTCCTTTTGATCCAGAAACCACCAGCCCGAACCCCACTGAATCTTGCCGGGTGTGCTGCCGTCGTTGAAATTACCGATCATCGTCGCAAACACTTCGTTATCGGCTGGATTGAGGTTATAAAGAATGGTCTTGGCCAGTTTATCGTCGTTATCCAGCATGCCCAAGAAGGTGCTTAACGGACGAGCCTGCCCAAAGTCTCCGATGGAATCCCAACCCGTATCAGGACCCAACTGACGAAGCAGCCGGGCATTGTTATTCCGCAAAGCACCGAGGTGATACTGTTGCGTCCAGCCCTTTTCCCAGTCCATGATGGCAAATTCGAGCAACATGGCAGATTTGAACTTCAGACGTTCTTCCACGGAGGGTAACTGTCCGCTGCGGGCTTTAGCAAAAATCGTACGAATTTCGGATTCTGTATACTCAGCGGTGTACATGTGCTCCAGGCCGTGGTCAGACAAGCGACCACCCAAAGAAGCGAAAAAGTCGTGACGCTGGCGGAGAGCCGCTACGTAATCGTCGTACGTACTGATTGAACTATTGGAAACGCCTTCGATTTTGTCGACGTAAGCATTAAAATCCAACGGATCATCAATCGAAAGCATAGCCTTATCGGGACGGAAGGTCGGTAACACTTTGATGTCAAAACCTTCATTCGCCAATTGCTGGTGAAATTTCAGATCGTCCGATGGATCATCCGTTGTACAAACCGTCTCGACGTTCATCCGGCGAAGTAGGTTCCGCACCGTGTAATCCGGCGTATTCAACAAAGCCGTAGCTTCCTCATAAATCTCTTTAGCCGATTGGCCATTCAGAACGCGATCAATGCCAAAATATCGCTGTAACTCCAGGTGAGTCCAGTGATATAAAGGATTTCTCATGGTATAAGGAACCGTTTCGGCCCATTTCTGGAACTTTTCGAAATCGGTTGCGTCCCCGGTGCAATAGCGTTCTGCCACCCCATTCGTCCGCATGGCACGCCACTTATAATGATCGCCATAAAGCCAGATCTGGGTCAAATTTGCAAAGCTTTTATCCGCAGCAATCTGATCGGGAGGAAGATGGCAATGGTAATCGATTATGGGCATTTCTCGTGCATAATCATGATACAGTACACGAGCGGTTTCAGTTTGGAGGAGGAAATCTTCGCTCAGGAACGGCTTAACAGAGAGTAATGTGGCGTTCATACGAATAGCGTTCTTTTCTGTCAAGACCTGACAAATTCACTCTATCCCTCAAAAAAGTTTCAAAATAAATGAAGATCGGCCCGACCCGGGTTATTTCTTCAGTCGCGTAGGCGAACCAAAATGCAATTGCAGGTAATGGGCGGCGTTTTCATCTCCCAACTGAGCGGCCTGCTCCCAGTCGCGACGAGCAGCGTCCATTTGCTGGAGGCGGTAACGGGCTTCGCCCCGAAAACGGAGCACATTCGGATTTTCTGAACGCGAGTGCCAAACGGCCTTATCCAGTTCCAGAAAGGCCTGATCTGATTCGCCGAGTTCTAAATGCGAAAGTCCTTTGTAAAGGAAACATTCCCACTGGGTATTATCGAAAGAAGCGGAATGAGTGAAGTCGTACAGGGCCGAGTAATAGTTGCCGAGGTAATAATTACAAATGCCCCGGTAGAGGTAAGCAATGGCTGATTTAGGATAACGATCTACCAGCAAAAAGAAGTAGGCGTGAGCTTCTTCGTATTGCTTGTTCTTTACCAGATCAATACCCTCACTGAAACGCTTCCGGTCCTTATCGGCGGGCGTGTCATGATCTTCCGTGAAATACCGAATAATCACGTAGGGAATGAATAACAGGATCAGGGCAATCGTTTCCATAGTTTCAATTGGGAAGCTGAGCTAGTTCAGCCTGTAATTTTCTGGGTAAACTGGATTTCACCAAGTCGTAGGAATGGTTGGTTAATTCCTTAATGAGCGTATCTGAACTTCCCACAGGACTCGTAACGGTATTCCAGTGTTTTTTATTCATGTGATACCCCGGCTGAATCCAGTCATATTGCTCCCGTAACTCCAATGCCCTTTCGGGATCGCATTTGAGGTTACAGGAGAATGATTCGGTATCCAATGGGGTTAGGGCAAAAACCTTTCCCATTACCTTATAAACCAAGGTGTCAGGCCCGAAAGGGGTTTCTTCGGTAACGCCCTGCATACGCAGGCAATGCTCACGGAACAATTCTAAATTCACGGGGATGAATTTTTATTAACGAGTAAAAGCCCGTACAATCATCACAATCAAACAAAACAGGAACATCACAATGCTGATCTTGTTGATGCCGTGCATGAGTCTTAAATTGAAGCTATCGGGACGAGAGGGGTCTTTTTTTCCGAAAACGCGAAAAAAATAACGAAAGGCTTCGCCCAGTTGAAATTGTTTTTTAATGCGATTTTCCATGAAATTCGTTTGGTGTTTTGAGTTTGTAGTTTTGAGTTAGAATTCTGAATGATAGAATACTAGCTACCTCAAACTACTTTAATTTACTCTAAAACGGCTTCGGGTTCTTTCCAGACGCCGTCTTCACGCATAAGTTCGATAAGTTCGTCGAGTGCCCGGTCGGCAGGGACGGAGCGTTTGACTACTTCCTGACCGCGATAAAGAGCAATCTTGTTTACGCCCATACCTACATAACCGTAATCTGCGTCAGCCATTTCACCGGGGCCGTTAACTATACAACCCATAATCCCGATTTTAATTCCCTTGAGGTGGTCTGTTCTTTGTCGAATTCGAGCCGTAGTGTCCTGTAAATCGAATAGCGTACGTCCACAAGACGGGCAGGAGATATACTCCGTTTTGCTCATCCGGGTACGGGCCGCCTGCAAAATCCCAAACGCCAGTGAGTTTAAAAATTTAGCGTTGTTTTTGTGGTGATCAGCCGAATCAGTCTGTTTTATTAACAAGCCATCGCCTAAGCCATCTACCAGTAAACCCCCACAATCCGTGGCCGCGTAAAGCGTAGTTTGATCTACGGAATCACTGTGTTGCGTCCACTGGGTTACTACGGGCAAATGAATGCGATGTTGGGCTAATTTGAAGAACAAACGACGAAGCTCGGCCATCGCGTGCGTATTCTTCGTTTCAATAACCAGAATGGCGTAAGGATCTTCCTGTAAGTAATTCAGAATATCTCCTTCGCAATCGCTGATTTGTAGTTTTATAAAATGAGTAGCCTGTAAAACGCTGCCATTCAGAATAGTAATGAGGTATTCCTCTTTAGTTAGTAGAGGATAAGTTCGACTCTGATCCTTGAGGGTATTCCAGGTTGTATAATCAATGATTTCTTTCAGGCCATTGGGTAACATGAAAGGAACGGGCCGGGCACCGGAATAGATATAATCGGCTCCGAGGTCGTTCATCGCCCATTTATCGGTAGCAGGTAAATAGAAATGCCCGATGGGTTGTAAATCAGCGGGTTCGCTGATGTCGATTTGAGAATAATCGGCAATTACCCGGGGTACATTTTTCCCGCCAAAGTTTTCAACTTCAGCCGTTATCCGACGCGAGTAACTATAAGGATCGATGGGTAATACGTCAATCGGTTCGATGAAGGAAGCGGTTTCGCTGCGGTTGTTATAACGATCAACCAGCGTACGAGCCACGGGAATTTCAAATTCAGGATCTTCCGTTAAGCTTACCCGAACGGTATCTCCCAGACCATCTTCGAGAAGCGTACCGATGCCCATGGCCGATTTGGTACGCCCGTCTTCGCCTTCCCCTGCTTCAGTTACCCCTAAGTGTAGTGGGTAAGGGTTGAGTTTTTCCTCCTGTAACTTTTTGGATAACAAGCGATATGCCTCGACCATTACTTGAGGATTGGAAGACTTCATGGAGATAACGATATTCGTAAAGTTCTCATCTTCACAAATCCGTAAGAATTCCAGAGCCGACTCTACCATCCTACCGGGGTGTCGCCGTAACGACTCATAATCCGGTCGGATAAAGAACCATGGTTGGTTCCAATTCGCATGGCGGTGCCGTATTCCTTACAAATCCGAACCAGGGGTATGAATTTATCGCGAATCCGCTGAATTTCATCCTGATACGCCTGTTCGGTATAATCAATGATTTCGAAACGCTTTTTATCGGCGTAGTTACCGGGGTTAATCCGCACTTTTTCAACGAGACGAGCAGCTAACTCGGCAGCGTTGGGGGTAAAGTGAATATCCGCACAAATCGGAGTATGGTAACCCCGACGATTCAGTTCTTTTCGAATATTATCTAAATTCTGAGCTTCTTTCACACTCGGAGCGGTAATACGCACGAGTTCACACCCGGCTTCAATCATGCGGATGGATTGTTCCACCGAACCCAGGGTATCCATCGTGTCTACAGTAGTCATGGACTGAACACGAATGGGGTAATCAGAGCCCATCCAGAGATCTCCCACGCGAACCTGTGTGGTGGGTCGGCGGGTATAGGAAGTTAATGATTGACTATAGGATGGGCCAGCTGCCATGGAATCAGGCATTTGAAATTCCGATTTTACTTGCATGTACTTAGATAAAAGCTCGTCCTGCAAAGGTAGTGGGGGGCAGGCGTATCCGCGAGTTATTTACTAAAAATATACCTGAATCTTAACGATCAAAACAGAAGAAATGTTCGATAGACACTTTGCAAATATTACCTCTGATTCATCAATTTCTTGTAGTAATGCTATAGAATGAATATTCGACCTTACGTAATAAATTACACGTTAATGAAAAAAGGCTATTTGAGGAATCTCAAATAGCCTTTTCTATAATTACTCTAGCCGTAGCTTACCAGGACTGTTTCTTGTGACCAATCAGGGCATAGAACAGGATGTACGCATACAAAGGGATAAGAAGTCCGTAGGCTAATTGAGGACTTACGGTATCAGTGAGGTAGCCATGAATAAGAGGAAGTAAAGCTCCACCCGTAATACCCATAATTAATAGTGCTGAAGCCAGCTTAGTAAATTTACCTAGTTTATTTAGGGCCAGAGGCCAGATGGCAGGCCAGATAGGGGCGTTGGCGAAACCAATTAAAGCAACACATAACACAGAGGTAAAGCCCGTAGTTAGCAATGCGGCAATAGAGAGTATAATGCCTAGGATCGCTCCAATTCGCATGGCAAGTTGCTGAGAAAGAACTTTAGGGATTAAGACAATACCTAGAATATATCCTGCCAGCATGCCATACAGGGTGTAGGCCGTAAAATACTTTGCTTCGTCGCTTGAAAACCCAATTGATAAGCCATAGTTAATGATGGTATCTCCTGAGATTACTTCTGCTCCCACGTAACAGAACAAAGCCAGAATGCCTAAGACAAGATTAGGAAATTGCCAGACGCTGGTACGAGTTGTGGTTACGTGTTCAGTAATATCATCATCATCTTCTTCAGATACTTCAGGAAGATTAGAGAAACGAATCCAGATAGCCAGAACTATCAATACACCCGTTAAAATCATATATGGTGTTACTACTTTTTCAAGTGTGGCCGAACTATCCGTAGTAGCATTCGATAACAAAAGACTACCGAAAATAAGCTGGCTAGTAATACCCGCCAGTTTATTAGCTACCCCCATAAAACTAATACGCTGAGCCGCACTTTCACGAGGGCCCAGGATGGTTACATAGGGATTTGAAGCAGTTTGTAGAATAGTTAACCCAATTCCAATCAGAAATAAACCAACGAGAAACAAAGGATAGGAAAGGGTTTTAGCCGCCGGAACAAAAATTAAGGTACCAACGGCCATGGTAACTAGGCCAAAAGACATGCCCATTTTAAAGCCCGTTTTCTTCAGTAACCAAGAAGAAGGAATGGCCATCAGAGCATAGGAGATAAAAAAGGAAGTGGCAACGAGGTTAGACGAGAACGTACTGAGTTGAAAAGCATTTTTGAAAAAGACAATCAACACGCTGTTTACCCACGTCACGAAGCCGAAAATGAAAAACAGTACACCAATAATAATCAATGGGCCCAGGTACGACTGCTGCGGTTTAGCTGTTTGAGACATAGAAAGTTAGATATAGAATAGGGAGTGTAAGTGCGTTAAGCAGTTGATAAAAGTTCGTGAATTTATAAATAATTTTAATAATTACCTGCATCCAAATGATTGATCTACCAAATATGGTTTGGATTTTATTACAAAAAAGAGGGTAAGCAATTAGTTTTTAAGGGATATGGGCAAATTTTACTGAAAAATGATTCGCAAAACCTTCTGGTTGGAACAATTCATCTGACTCATCTTCACCCAAGACTTTTTTGCTTTTTATCGAAAGAAAGGAACATTTGTTCAAAGAGTTCAGTTTCTTTGACACAAGAATTGCTCTTTCCTCGAATGGCCGGGCGTTGCTGACAAACTTTCAGACGGCCTCCCATTCAAAGAAACACTAGTAGACAGAAGCCTGTACCTTATGGAAGAAAAGAGAGTTGCCGTGTTCCGAAAGGAACATTTTAATGCTGCTCATCGACTGCATAATCCCAACTGGTCGGATGAAAAAAATAAAGCAGTATTTGGCCTCTGCAATAATCCGAATTATCACGGGCACAACTATGAACTTATTGTGCAGGTGACGGGCTCTGTTGACCCGGAAACCGGATATGTTGTCGATTTAAAATATTTGTCCGATTTAATCAAAACGCACGTGAGTGATCGTTTTGACCACCAGAACTTAAATCTGGACACTGAAGAATTCGCTCAACTCAACCCAACGGCTGAGAATATAGCCATTGTTATCTACGACAAGCTTCGGGCCGAGCTCGATTCAAAGCTTGACTTAAAAATTCGTCTGTATGAAACCGAACGAAATTTCGTTGAATACCCTGTTGTCGGATACTAAGATTACGTTTTCTGATGAAGAACTGGGGGAAGACCACATTGCTACCTCCGTTGATACGCCCCTTCGGGCCGACGCCTTTGAATTGTCCGATGATGAAAAAATCGAAAAGATTCAGGAGCATTTTCGCGAAATCATGTTGACGTTAGGTCTTGATTTGAATGATGATAGCCTGAAAGGTACGCCCAAGCGAGTAGCCAAAATGTACGTAAAGGAAATTTTTAGTGGTTTAGACCCTAAAAACTACCCTTCTACGACGCTTTTTGATAACAAGTATCGCTATCAGGAGATGCTTGTGGAGCGGGACATCCAGTTTTATTCTAACTGTGAGCACCATTTTGTGCCAATTATGGGAAAAGCTCACGTGGCCTATATCTCGAACGGTAAGGTCATTGGTCTCTCGAAACTGAACCGTCTGGTGCAGCACTTTGCTAAACGTCCACAGGTTCAGGAACGGATGACGATGCAGATTGCTCGTGAATTACAACGTGTATTAGGGACAGAAGACGTAGCAGTAGTCGTGGACGCCAAACACCTTTGCGTTTCGATGCGGGGTATTGAAGATCCTACTTCTTCCACCGTTACCTCTTTCTACGGAGGTAAGTTTGAGGAAGAAAGCAGAAAGCAGGAATTCCTGAAATACTTACAGCTTTAATGCTTATACAGCTAGCCATAGGTTCAAACCTATCGGGATGTTCGTGTGCTCGTTAGCTGTGGTTTAAGAATTTTATATACAAAAAACGCCTCCAAGAAGTACCTAACTTTCTGGAGGCGTTTTTTGTTAATTAGCAGAGGGTTAATCCCTGACCTACTGCTGGTTATCGGCTTTGTTCTCATCCAGTGCCAGAAGGAAATGTTTCTG
The DNA here is from genome assembly GCF_002838835.1 of Siphonobacter sp. SORGH_AS_0500. Classification (GTDB taxonomy): domain Bacteria; phylum Bacteroidota; class Bacteroidia; order Cytophagales; family Spirosomataceae; genus Siphonobacter. Next base: position 161,327 of record NZ_NHPP01000001.1, on the reverse strand, counting down.
ATTTAACACCAGATTTTCCCTATTCCACTTGATCTCTTTCATGCAGGGATACTGACGTACGGGACAGTTTTTCAACTGACAATGATGACAACAGGCGGGCAAACAGGGGTCTACGTGAATGAACACTTCAACTCTGGAGTTAAATTCCAGGTCAATAATAGCTTCCACTTCATGCACGGCTGTGTGTACCTTTTCCAGATCCCAGTAATACGGTAAGGTCAGGTGACAGTCAATGTGCAAATCGGCTCCGTAATGCTGGATTCTGAGGTTATGGATGTCAATCCAGTATTCTTTCCGGTGCTCTTTCAGAATTTCTACGACTCGCTTCACGGTGGCATCGTCTGCTTCGTCCATTAAACCCGCTGCCGATTTTCGGGCAATTTGGAATCCATTGAAAATCAGAATTACGCCAAACACAATCGATATCAGGCGGTCGAGCCAGAGGAAGCCGGATAACAAAACCAGGCCGATTCCGAAAAGCAGGATTAAAGTTGAAAACGCGTCGAGTTGTAAGTGCTTTCCGTCGGCAATAAGCGAAGGAGAGGACTGCTTTTCGCCTTCTTTCTGAACGTAATAACCCACGGCATAATTAACCACCATCGTGATGGCGACGAGTAACATCCCCGTGTCGAGTTCCTGAAGGGGTTCAGGGTAAATCCACTGACGAATGGCCTGAATAATGATGAAAATTCCCGCAAGCAGAATCAGAACGCCTTCGAGTCCTGCCGAGAAGAATTCAATTTTACCGTGACCGTAAGGGTGATTTAAATCGCTGGGCTGGGAGGCCAGATAGACGCTGTAGGTAGCAAATCCGCTGGCAAGTACGTTGACAATAGATTCCAGAGCATCCGATAAAATGGCACTGGAACCCGTCAGCCACCAGGCTACAAACTTGAGTAGCATCAAAACGACACTTACCCCAAAAGATAACCAGATGAGCTGCTGTTTTTTACTTAATGACATGGCTTTAACAAAAAAATGCCCCCGTTCGTAAACTTGGGCGTGCAAAATTAAGGATTTAAATGCCGGAACCGCAGTCATGCCCTATTTTTGCAAGATGCAAACTGAACTATCCCCCTGGAAAACCGTCTCTTCGAAGGAAGTCTACGATAATCCCTGGATTACTCTTCGCCATGAAGAGGTTATAACTCCCGCCGGAACCCCCGGCATTTATGGCGTGGCTCATTTTAAAAATAAAGCCATCGGTATTATTCCCATTGATAACGAAGGCAACACCTGGCTAGTGGGTCAGTACCGTTATCCGCTGGAAGAATACTCCTGGGAAATTCCCATGGGGGGCGGAAGCATCGACGTGGACGTCTTACTTTCCGCTCAACGTGAATTGAAGGAAGAAACCGGACTCATGGCTCAGAAATGGGAAATGATTGGTCGCATCCATACTTCTAACTCCGTAACGGACGAAGAAGGTTTCATCTTTGTGGCAGAAAATCTGGAACAGGGCGAAACCGAATTTGATGAAACGGAAGTATTACAAATCTGGAAGTTACCTCTCACGGAAGCCGTTGAAATGGTCATGAATAATAAAATCACCGATTCTCTCAGTGTATACGGCTTGTTAAAAGTAGCTCGTTTGAGAGGCGTTTGATTAGGTTTGAAAAGTTAGAATGTTTGAACACGTTTGATGATCTAAGTTTGAAGAGGTTTGAAAGTTAGATTTCGTTTGAGTGATCACTATCAAACTCACTTCAGACTTTCAAACCTCTTCAAACAACCTCAAACTTTATCAAACCATTTATAAGCTTACGATTTATAGAAATTATCCTCTACTAAATGACTTTACAGTTCTGGGAAGCTCTTTTTTTCGGATTCTCGTCCGGCTTTGTGATGTGCATCACTTTAGGAGCAGTGTTCTTTTCATTAATCCGTAATAGCCTGGACTACGGCTGGAAAAGCGGATTACGGATTTCTACGGGAGTCATCGTTTGTGATTCAATTTTCATTTTTGTTGCCTTAACGGGGACTTCGTTTATTCCAAACTTTCCCCATTTCGATACGTTTTTACGAATAGCCGGTTCCATCTTCCTGATTGCGATGGGAGCCAGTACCATTCGCAAAGCCAGTGCTCAAATTCCCGCTACGCAACCCAAGAGACGATTTTTTCAGTTTCTGAAATTCTTCGGCATTGGTTTTACCCTTAATGCAACGAACCCGGCGAATTTCATTATTTGGGTATCTGTATCTGCCTATGTAAAGGGAGTACTCAAATACGAATTGGACTTGCGAATCGCCTATTTCGGAGCCTGTCTGCTAGCCATTTTCATGACGCAGGTAGCGATTGCCTTCTTTGCTCAGCGAATCAAGCGTTTCCTGAATAATACGGTCATTACCTGGGTAAATCGCGTGAGTGGGGCCGTTTTTGTGGGCACTGGCCTTTATTTATTCTATCGTCAGGTAGAAATCTGGATTAGTGCAAGCTAATAAACTGTGTTGATTCCTCGTTACCCTTTTATTAGTGTACCCCATGAAAGCTATTAATCCAGACGCTCAATCGTTTCCGGTGATGCCCTACACCCAAAAGGGCGAACGATTACTACGAAATCTTATTCGTGCCTATAAGCCTTTGTACTGGCTGAAAAAAAACACATGGCGGAAACCCTTGCCTAATTTTGAAGAAAACCCGCGTTTGTCGCCCTACAAGGGAGCGGCTTATCTGGGGTACAAATATTACATCGCTCCACCGGTAGAAGCTCAGGGAAACCTGGAAGAACATTTTCGTTCGCAAACGCTGGACTTTACGCCTTCCCCTGCTTTTATGCCAGAGTCCCGTATTACGCTTACGGCTGGGGGCGATTTAATGCCTTATGAGCGAGTAAACCCAGCCGCTACTCAACATTTATGGGATGAAGTAGGCGAGTGGTTCTTTGGGGCTGACCTGGTTGTAGCCAATCTGGAAACACCGATTGACACCGATAAACCCGCCTCCGCCGTGCCGGAGGTGATGCTGAACGACATGCATTTCAACGGTTCCGACGAAATGTTTTCCATCTTTTCTGGAAATGGCTCGTATAAAGGGTACGATTTGCTTTGTACCGCAAACAACCACAGCCTGGATCAGGGAGAAGAGGGGGTTTTTAAAACCATTGAATTCTTAAAGAAGAAAAAGGTAGCCCACGTAGGAACGGCTACTGATGCTAAAGAGGCCGAAGAACCGCCAATTTTGGAGCGAAACGGTATTCGGGTAGCCTTTCTTTCCTGGACTTCCAATCTGAATAAATTCGAAACGGAGCCCGGTAAAGAATGGTTGGCTAATTACGAACGCCTGAATCGGCCCGAAGCTGATCTATCATCCATACGTACTCAGGTCAAAAACGTACGTCAACGAGGAGCCGATCTGGTGGTGTTTTTATTTCATACGGGGAACGCCTATCAGGCTTATCCTTCGGCTCATACGGTAGAAATCTATCATCGGGTTTTTCGGGAATGTGGCGTAGATATTATTCTCGGCAGTCATCCGCATAATCCTCAACCGATGGAGCGAGTGGATTTTACCGATCCATTTTCGGGCGAAAAGAAAGCGGGTTTTGCTATCTACTCGCTAGCCGATTTTGTGGCGTATGATATTTTCGTCTGGGATCGTCTGGTGCCCTTACTGAAGTTAACTATCGAAAAAGGGTCTGAGCAGGGCGTTCCTAAAACGCTTCTGACGAATGTGCAGGTATTACCCGTGTATAACTGGGGAGCCAAACCTGGGCAGCCGGATGAAATGCGTTTTCTGGACCTAAAAAAAACAGCCCGCCTGGTGCAAGACGGACTGGTTCCTGAATTCATGAGTCCTTTATGCGTGAAAGAACTCCGACATTTAAACTGGTTTTGTGACCGGCATTTTCTGCCTAGGCAAGCCGATCATTTATTAGCAGTGACGGAAGCTTCGTATCCTTTTTTGGATAAAAACTCTTCCCATTCCTGAATCATCATTTTGCGTAATACCCGGGGGAATTTGTGCTGACCGCCCATTTTCCCCTTCGACGCCATCCAGTCATAAAAGGTTTGGGTGGGTAAAACCGTTACCAGTACCTCTTTTAGGGCGTGTCGACGTTCAACGGCGTAATCGTCGTTGAGGTCCTTCAGTTTTTCGTCAATCAATACCCGAAGCTTTTCAACATCCACCGCATCGTCGGTACCGATGTACCAGTGGTGAGCAAACAGCGAATGGTAAGGAACACCAGCCACGGTAAACTCGGGTACCGAAATCTTTAGCTCATGGCAGGCTAATTCCAAAGCCCGGTTCATATTGTCAACCGAAAGGTGTTCTCCACACATACTCAGGTAATGCTTGGTCCGTCCGGTGATGGTAATTTCGTAACGTTTTTTATCCGTAAAGCGAACGGTATCGCCAATGAGGTAACGCCAGGCTCCCGAGCAGGTGGAGATCAGCAGAGCATATTCAACGCCTTCTTCCACATCGGAAATCATCAAACTTTTGGCATTGGCCTTTACTTCACCCTCGCCGTTGAAATTTTCGTCATTAAAAGGAATGAATTCAAAGAAAATACCCTGATTCAGAGCTAATTGCATGCCTTTGGCATCGGGACGAGCCTGATAAGCCATGAAACCTTCCGAAGCCAGATACGTCTCAATATACGTGATGGGTTTTCCCAATAGCTTCTCAAAGCCAACCCGGTAAGGCTCAAACGAAACGCCACCCCAACCAAATACTTCCAGATTCGGCCAGATTTCGTGAATGTGCTTGAGATTATAATGCTTAATGATCCGCTCCAGAAGTAATTGAATCCAGGCCGGAACGCCCACTACATACCCAATATCCCAGTCTTTTGCCTGTTTGGTAATCTCTTCGAGTTTGTGCTCCCAATCGCGAATGCGGGCGATTTCTTTGCCGGGCTTATAAAAACGCTCGAACCAGAAAGGAATCTGTGAAGCATTAATTCCACTCAAATCACCTTCAAAATACCGACCGCTGAACTTAAGGTCGGTACTTCCACCCAGCATGAGGTATCCTTTTTCAAATAACTCATTTGAAAGGTTTTTGAATTCCGACAATGCCAGAATCTGACGAATACTGGTACGTTGCATGGCTTTTACCATGTCTTTGGTTACCGGAATGTATTTGGAAGCCGATTCGGAAGTTCCAGAACTCAACGCAAAAAACTTCACCCGACCGGGCCAGGAAACGTTCTTTTTGCCTTCCTTGGTCAGATGCCACCATTCACTGTACATTTTATTATAGTCGTGAATGGGAACGATCTTTCTGTATTCCTCATAAAACTGCTCATCCTTGCGGAAGAGAGCCCAGGAGAGGATTCGCTCAAACTGATATTTTTCACCAAAAGCAGTGTAACGAGCCTTATTTAATAGCTTAATGAAGGCTTTACGCTGCGATTTCAATCCATTGACCCGGCGACGGCGTATGACAGTTCCTGTCAACCCAATTCCTCTTTTCAATAGACTCCCAAGTACGGCCATAACTTAACTGGATAGAATTCTATAAACTTTTACGGATTAATCTTAATGATTAGATGGTTTGATAAAACGTAGTTAGAGAGCTGGTAGAGCCTTTCGGTTAGGTTTGAAAGTTTGAAACGAGTGCGGCAATAGCCTGCAAAACGTTTTCTAACTTTTAAACAACGTCAAAAGCCATCAAGCAGACGCTAACTTTCTCAAACGCTTATAAATCCCAGGATTTCAAGGCTTCCATGGTTGAATAAGCCGTTAAATCGCATTTGCAGGGAACGACGGAGGCATAGTTATTAGCCAAAGCCCACTCGTCGGTATCGGTTCCTTCATCAAAATTAACGAAATCCCCATCCAGCCAGTAATAAGGACGACCGTAAGGGTCTTCGCGTTGCTGGAAACTTTCCATGTAGCGAGCATCTGCCTGACGGCACACTTTAATACCCTTTAGGGGCTCGTCAGATTTCGCGGGAAAGTTCACATTCAGGGCTACATGCTTGGGTAAGCCTTTTTCCAGCACCTGACGAGCAATCGTTTGGATGGCTTCCACGGTGTGAGAAAAGTCGGCTTCAGGATGGTAATTCGCCAGAGAAAATCCAATCGCTGGAATTCCTTCAATCGCGGCTTCCATCGCCGCCGACATGGTTCCCGAATATAAAATGCTAATGGCAGTATTACTTCCGTGATTAATACCACTCACAACCAAATCGGGCTTGCGATCTTTCAGAACGAGGTGTTTTCCCATTTTGACGCAGTCCGCCGGGGTGCCAGTAGTTTCATAGGCTACCGCAGCATTTTCAAAAAACGGGCTTTTTTAATACGAATCGGATGGTTAATCGTAATTGCGTGGCCCTGACCCGATTGGGGACGATCGGGAGCAATGACGATGACTTCTCCTAATTCCTGCATGGCCTCAGCCAGTACACTAATGCCTTTGGCGGTAATATCGTCGTCGTTGGTGACGAGAATAATTGGTTTTTTGTCGGACATAAAACTAGTTAAGCGGGTCATTTCCAAGTTAGGATAACCCATTTCAATATGTAATTTAGAGGCAGAAATAAGTATTAATTGGCCCCTAATCATGCTTCAAATCTCCCTTGCCCAGCCTTCGGATATTCCTGTTATTCAGGACATTGCCTTTACTGCTTGGAAGCCCACCTACGGGCATATTCTTTCAGAAGAACAATCCCGCTTTATGCTGGACTGGATGTATAGCTCTGAAACCTTACATCAAACTATGGAGGGTCATACGGTATTTCTACTGGCAAAAGAAGAAAACATCGCGATGGGTTTTGCTGCTTTTGAGCCCAAAGAAGGTGGTATTGTGAAACTCCATAAAATCTACTTTTTACCGATCAGCCAGGGCCGGGGGTATGGGCGGCAGTTACTGGATGAGGTTTCAAAACAAGCCGTTCAGGCCGGAGGCAAATACCTGGAATTAAACGTCAATCGAAGCAATTCGGCCCGTCAGTTTTACGAAAAACTGGGTTTCGAAATGGTTCGGGAGGAGGATAATTACATTGGAAATGGCTACTGGATGAACGATTACGTTATGCGTAAAAACCTGTTGTAATGAAATGATCCGGGAAAATACATTCCCCGGATCTATCACTTATACTTTTTCCGGCTTAAAGCTACCCAGGGCACTTTTAAAGCCCATGGTTGGGGTATACTCTTCCGTCTTTTTAGGATAATAGCCAACGCCATTGTAGGGGCGTTTGCGAGGGTGTGCCTTACAGGCCTCCGAACAGGCCCCGTCCATTTCCCATCCGCAATTTTCGCAAATGGGCAGGTGTTCATTACACTCAGGGTTTGCACAATTCACCATTCGGCTCGTGGTCGTTCCGCAGAGGTGGCAAGTCGAAATTACATTCGGGTTTACGTTATTCACGCTGGTGGTTACCCGACCGTCAAAGACGTAACATTCGCCGTCAAAGTTCTCGCCTCCTTCTTCCAGTCCATACCGGATAATGCCGCCATGAAGCTGATACACATTCTCGAAACCCTGATGTAATAAATACGCCGAAGCTTTTTCGCATTTAATACCACCCGTACAGTACGTGATGATCTTCTTACCGGAACCTTTCAGATGCTCAATTTCAGCCACGTGATCGGGGAGTTCGCGGAGGTTTTCCATGTCAAACGTAATGGCCCCTTTGAACTTGCCGACGTTGTGCTCGTAGTTCGAACGCATATCGACCAGCACTACGTCAGGATCATTCAGTAACTCCTTGAATTCATTCGGCTCCAGATGAATTCCGGTTTCCTTCAAAGGGTCTACGGGTAAATCAGAATTTACAATTTCCTCTTTAACCCGTACATGAAGTTTGTGAAAAGCGTGCTGATCGTGACTCTCAATTTTAAACTGAATTGCCTGAAAACGAGGATCGGCATGCAGCCAGTCCATGTACTTCTGACAATCTTCAACGAGGCCGGAAACGGTTCCGTTCAGTCCTTCGGGAGCGACGATAACGCGGCCTAACAGATTATTCTCCAGACAAAAACGATGGTGTTCTTCCCGATACGCCAGGGTATCCTCGATGGGCGTATAGAGGTAATAAAGCAGGATTTGGTACGGTTTCATAAAGTAATTTGAAGCCACCTGTAACGTGGATCATTCAACTGCAAAGGTAAGGTATTTTGAGATAGACAAGATTAGAAGGTCCTTAAAGACGCGGTTGAAAACTAAAAAATCCACTTTTTTTTGCTGAATTTTGAACTACTCGATACCCCGGATGGTTGCTTCCTACCTTCGTCAGAAGTTCACCACATGAATTTAATTTTTTACTTCTTTCCCAGATGCATATTGCTGTAACCGGAAATATTGGAGCCGGAAAAACCACACTTGCCCGAATGTTGGCCGAACATTTTGGCTGGGAAGTTTTTTATGAAGCCGTAGAGAATAACCCATATCTCGCTGATTTTTACGGAGATATGGGACGTTGGGCTTTCCATTTACAAATCTATTTTTTGCGAAGCCGTTTTGATCAGGCCCGGCGAATCATGGAATCTACCAAACGTATCATTCAGGATCGTACGATTTATGAGGATGCTCACATTTTTGCCCGCAATCTGTATCATTCAGGATACATGAGTCAGGTGGATTATGAGACGTATTTCTCGCTTTTTCAAACGATGATGGATGTGGTAAAACCGCCCGATCTGATGATTTACCTGAAAGCTGATTTACCCAAATTATTGGGACAAATTCAGAAAAGGGGACGCGACTTTGAATTAAATATGAGTGTCGATTACCTCACAGATTTGAACAATCATTACGAAGATTTTATTCGTAATTATACGGATGGAAAGCTTTTGATCCTGGATGTCAATAACTTAGATTACCTGAATAGAACAGAAGATTTTGAATTTATTATCAAAGAAGTAGATCGGGCTCTGCTGTACGGGTAATGCACTTAAATGTGCTGGACTTGCTTTTTAGAATAGGGAGATAATTCTACAGGAATGGATTGAATCATTACCAACTATTTTCCACTAACTAAACCTGAAATGCCATGAGCGAGCATGTTGAAAACATCGATGAATTAGCTCGTATTAATCAAAAAATACTAGCTCAAGGAGAAAGCCTGCCAACGGTTCAATTGAAAGATGGAACCACCGTCCAGACGGGAACGATTGCCACGTTACTGCATAACATCAATCTGTACAATCTTTCAAAAAGTGAGAAAATACAGCATGAGTTAAAAGCTGCTATTCCTACCTTATTTAAAGTAGGTTTATTTGACTTATTTCCACCCGCTGAGTGGTTGAATACCAACAATGAGGGTCGGAAATTTGTGGGTAATGCAGCTATAGAGTATCTCCAGAAATTAGAGAATTAGACTTCATTATTACGAAACAATACCCGCTCCTGAGAAGGGGCGGGTATTGTTTTTTACGCATGTTCCCTAAATTATCGACCTATTTTATGATTGTATTACCGGCTCCTTATGGTTGGGAAGTAATTCATCAGCAGGCTCATGGCATGCTGGCGTTACAATTGGCTATGCAGTGGAAAGTGAACAAGCGTCCCGTTCGCTGGATTGAAACTTTGGTGGCTTTAACCGAACATGATGATGGCCAGGAACCCTGGGAGGGCCGAAATCACCTCACGGATGCAGGAGCACCGCTCAACTTTGAGATGATTCAGTATTCAGTTCCGCAATGCATTAATGTTATTCAGATTGGTTTGGAGAAAAGCCGCTGGAATGCTCTGATGACTTCCATGCACATTTCTTTCCTCTACGAACCCAAACGAACCCAATCGTCTGAACTGGACCAGTTACTCCACGAACAAACCCGATTACAGGAAAAATGGCGTAACCATTACCACGTGGGTAAGGATGAGGTTACGTATGCGTACGCATTTTTGCAATGGTGCGATGCATTATCCTTGATTCTATGTCAGAATCAGTTACCCGTGGATGAACGTCGGCTGGAAATAAGCAAAAGTCCCGATGGAGAATGTTCTTACGTTTTTCAACGCAAGAATGGTACCATTGGCGTAGAACCCTGGCCTTTTCAGAAACAGAAGTTTACGGTTGAAATCGAGAGTTATCAGGTAGAAAAACTGACTTTTACGGATGATAAAGATTTGTTTAATACCATGCAGCATTCAACCGTAATAGACAAAAGCTGGGAATTCAGAAAATAAATTTACTGAATCAAGGTTAAGAACTCTTCTTCGGTTAATACAACCAGCGGAAACCCTCGATTGATAAATTCTTCTGCTCGACGCATTTTTGTGGATTTCAGGTCTTCTCCGACCAATAAGGCATTTTGTTTCCCTACTACCACATAATGCGTTTGAGGTGAAATGTTTTTCGCCGCAACGCCTCCCTTCTGAATCACTAGATGCTGGGCTTCTTCGCGACTAAACGTTTCAAGATCTCCCGTGAAAACCACCAGCTTTCCAAACAGATGATGGTCAGGACTGGGGATTTGGTACAAATTCGGAATGACCGTGGCCGATTTAGCTTTGCGACGGGGCCGGGGCGTGAGTCGGGCAAAACTGCCGTCCAGATTACGCTTGCTGATTTTGGTTTTATAAATCAGATCATCCAGGTCTTCTGCTTGGTGAAGTTCTGCCATACGAAGGGCTAGCATAGCACATACGCGGGCATCATCATCGGCCCGGTGATGCACAAACTTGATTTGATTATAGTAGGCCAAATACCCCAGTGAGTGTTTAGGCTCGTTGGGCCAGGTAACCTTAGCCATGTCAACGGTGCAGGCGTATTGCAGGTTTCCAATAGTCAGCCCGTAATGATCGACAAGGCCACGTAACAGGTTCAAATCATAAGAAGCATTATGGGCAAGAATGGTCTGATTTTCAAGATATGGGCGTATCTCGGACCATAACTCATCGAAGGTAAGTTCGTTTTCGAGCGTAGCTAATTCAATTTTATGAACACGTTGCTGGAAAAACCCCATTTCGAAGGGATAAGGCTTGATTAACCAGTATTTCGTTTCCTGTATTTTTCCGTCTTTCACAATGGTAATGCCTAAAGAACAAGCACTGGATCTGGCATTATTGGCATTCTCAAAATCTATAGCAACAAAATCTAACATAAGAAACTAAGCAATTGGGCCTAATCGCGAGATATAAATAAGTATCTTATCTATACATCACTCTAATAAATGTAAGGTTTAAAAGTAAAAAATGGTTGAAGAGGTAACGAATTTATTAAAAGGTAAATTCAGGTTGTGCTTGTTATTTATGAAAAAACCTCATCAGCAAGGCCGATGAGGTTTATACTAATCCTTTTTCAATTTAAGTTACAAAAATACGAATGATTAGTTTAGTCTCCCTAAAATCTAGTAATAATTACACGATATGATTAATTAGTTATAAGGTAAATTCAGCTATTGAACCATAAGCATAGAGGGCCAATGGTTTTAAAACCAATTGAAAATCAGGACTAATGGGATGAACATTGATTAAGTACGTCGATAGAGATAACCAATGAAAAACCCTACCCGGAAACCAGATAGGGTTTAAAAAATACAAGTGTTTACAAAGCATAAATATACGTATAGTCTATGTATATTCATTGGCGGAGTTACTTTTAATGGAATAGGTATGCCGTTGGTTGTTATGCCTGTTGCTTATCAACAGGGGAAAAGATGGCGGAATCTGATGAGGTAGAGGCATGTTAGACGAAGCGATAGGGCATAAAAAAACCTTCCATTTTTATGGAAGGTTTTTTACTAGAGCAGACACTAGTCGTTAATGACGGGCTTTTTGTGTTTGTTTTTCCAGTTAGCCAGGTCTCGTTTTAATCGAGCTCTTAAGCTCTGGTTATAGGCTTCAATCTGAAAATTGATGTGAAGTATATTTTTAAAGGCATCCATAAAATACTCATCAATCTGAGACTTCGCCAAGGATTCGTCTTCCGTTTCCAATGGGATAACAAAACCCAGGTGACGATTCTTCGTATTTAGAAAAACGGCATCAGGGTTCAGGCTGGTGTCGGAAGGGATAGAAACCAATAACTCAGGATCACCGGAGCAAGAGTAAGTAACTTTATAATGAGGTACCTCAAATTCCTGAACGGTCCCATACGTACTCCGTACCTTCATAGTAGTAGTGTGAGCGGGCTCAATTTTGGGAGTTTGGGTAATATTTACCGGATGGAGTGAATGCAAAGAAATGGTTTCATCCAGGTGAGAATCCAATTCAGACGACAGCGATTGACGATTCAATAAATCCTTGAATGCCTGATTATATTTTTGTTCAAAGTAAGCAGGCAGGGCGGTTTGAGTAGTAGGCGATGTAGTCATAATTGAACAGGTTGATCATGCTGATAAATTCGTTACTCGAATTGTCAAAAAACCGTGCCAGTGTTGCGTTTCCCTGATTCTATTACGTTTAAATCCATAGCATGTTCTTATAAATCGCTAATTTATAAGAAGTTATCGTAAACGTTGGAGATATAATTTAACGCCTTGCGTTCCTTCAGCAATGTGGATAGTATTGGGAAGTGAGAGGGGAGGGGTAAGCTTTAATTCTACGATAGCTCCAGCAGGTATATAAGCAATAGAAGTAGAATTTACCGTATAGTTGGATTTAACAGAAGATATTCTAGACTCGGCAAGAGGATTGTTATCGATGTATATCAGGGCAAAATACAGCCCCAGGGGTGTTTGATCGGGAGTAATAGAAAACGTAAGTTGGTAATAGCCTGCATTATTGACCTGAAATGAATAATAAGCATGACTAACAGAACTATAATTAGCTTTGATATCAGGCGAAGAAGTGTAGGTAGGAAATAGCACAGCGACGGGAAACGCCGAACCTTTATTCTGAGCTATGGCTAAATTCAAACGATTGGTATTGGAAGTTTTGTAGTTGTTATAGTCTAAAACGTATCCTTGCCGATTGTCCCAGGCATACAAATACGAGTTGTTAGGCACTTCACTGGAACGAACCATACGATCCCAATTCTTTCCATCATATACATAGAAGCCCGAATCCTGATCTATCTGGTAGATCATCAAACCAGCCACTGCGGTGTCTTTTCCAGGGCTTCCGGGTCTGTTTTGCTTTGTAATCCGTGGGATTAACAAACCTTTGTTAGGAGAAGAAATCTCCAGTTGAGCACTCGAATGAGGGGTGGAAGTACCGATGCCAACCTGAGCAAAAGTAGTTAGTGAGAAAATACTAAGGAGGAAAATAGAAAAATACTTCATAGGTGAAAAATCTTATAATTTAAAACCGCCGAATTTAAGATATATGACTTAATTAATTAGGTTTCTATGCATATAAAGTATCTAAATAATTTTAGAATAATAGGCCCTCTAATGAGTCATATTTATATAAGTAAAAGATATAATAATATCCTTGCCGTCTTCTATTAAGATTACTGGTAAGGACACAATTTAATGTATCAACAAAAGCCTGTGATTGAATAAATTCCAATTTTATAATGAATAGGAATTAATATTTATTAAATGAATAATACAGATTTTCGGGAAAGTTAAGCTTTGATCAATGAGCTGATTCTGGCTTGTTAATGGATAAAGTTTGAAGAAATTAATGATCGAATAGATTGAGAATAGTTAGGAAAGATTACCTGTATTTTAATTTTTGTCTTCATGAATTGATCTTTTCTTTGCATCACTAACCAAAGAGTAATCATGAAGAAGATTGGAGTTATTCTGCACGGATCGGGTGTATACGATGGAACGGAAATCCACGAAGCGACCTTAGCTTTACTTGCCATTAAAGAATTGGGAGCTGATTATCAGTGTTATGCTCCTAATATTATGCAGCATCATGTAATCAATCACCTCACGGGAGAAGAAATGTCCGAGCAGCGGAATGTACTGGTCGAATCGGCTCGTATTGCACGGGGGGCGGTGAAGGATTTGAAAGAGCTAAACCTGGAAGAGCTGGATGGCCTTTTGATTCCGGGAGGATTTGGGGCAGCAAAAAATTTGTCTAACTGGGCTTTCAATGGTCCGGCTGCTGAGGTATTGCCGGAGGTAAAAGAGCTTATTTTAAAAGCGGTACGGAATAAAGTCGGCATTGCTTCCCTCTGCGTGAGTCCGGTTGTCATTGCGAAAGCACTGGAAGGTTCGGAATATCATCCACTCCTGACGTTAGGCACAACCGAGGAAGCTTCACCCTATGACATTTCTGGTTTTGCGGCGGGGATTGAAAGTGTAGGTTCGCAGCACGCATTAGCTGGCATCGACGAAGTCATTGTTGATGAGAAACTGAAAATAGTCACGGCTCCGTGTTACATGATGGAAACCGACATCGTAGGGATCCGAAAAAATACCCAACGAGCAGTGCAGAAATTGCTGGAAATCATCTAAACAAAAAGCGGTAGAGTAAGGCTCTACCGCTTTTTGTTACTTAGAATGGTAAATCGTCCGTGCCGTTATCGGAAGGCAGGAGAGGAGACGCGGGAATAGAAGGAATATCTGAAGATTGATTTCCAGCTCCGCCGACGAATCCGTTATTATCAACCAGCTCTACTTTCCAGGCTCTGGCTTCAGTGTACCAACGGCCGTTATACTCACGCGATTCGAGGTTAAAAGAAACCTTGATTTTATCGCCGGTTGTGTACTGTTTGAAATCTGCTACTTTGTCTCCCCAAAGAGAGAAGTTTACTTTTTTCGGATATTGATCTTCCGTGGTTTCAATTACGAAATCCTGTTTTACCCAGGGATTACCTGTTTTGCTGGTTCCATTTACTTCGGGCAACACTTGTTGCAGGATACCTTCGATTTCTAATGCCATTTATTTTTCAATAAGAGGATTTGATTATCAGCACCTAGCATGGTACTGGTGCTAATGCTGCTGCAAAAATACGATACACTACTTGCATTCGCTTCTAAAAATCTATACTTTTGCACCACATTAAACAAAGGGCGTTGTGGTGGAATTGGTAGACACGCTACTTTGAGGGGGTAGTGCCGGTTCCGGCATGGGAGTTCGAGTCTCCCCAACGTCACTCTCGTGAGGGGTAAAACCCGAGATAAACCCGATAAATCGGCTGTAAAAGCTGGTTTATCGGGTTTTCTGCGTTTAGGCCCCCTGCTGAATTTCGGATATAAAAAACTGGTATTATTAACGAATAGACCACACCCGAGCTTTGGCTATGCCTGTCGCTAGTCTCTCCGTTGAGCAGCGAAGAGACCAGAACGACCGGCTTATCTCTCTAATGTTAATGTGTTCAGGGGGTAAGTAAACGCAGTTGCATGCTTAAATGAGGTGGGTGAGTCGCCACTCCTTAGAAACTACCTGCACCAGATATTACTCTTGACATTTTAGCTAGATAAGATTTATTGAAGCTTGGTTATTTTAATATATCCCTTCGTTCCAAGGGGATAAAAGTCCATTACAGTAGGGGCTATTCTATTCTCGACGTAGCTGGGACTGACTTTTATTCTAATGGTTGAGTTAGGTTCAATCCGTACTATTCTTGTAATTAATACCCTTGGGGTCTTCAAAGTTGCTATGCCTGTAAGCGGACTTTCTAACTTTCCGTTGATTCTGAATTCAATTATAGATGAATTTCCAGAAATGGTTTCGGCGTTAATGCAATATTCGATGGAATAAACGCCTCCTTTTTGGATGACAAAGGTAGTACTATCGGCATTGAGGGTAATATCCGGGGAGGAGCTTTGTACGGTGAATGGTAGAGGATAATCACTAAACCCATTCCAAGCTATAAACCTTGTAGCTTGTGGTCCAAATGTAAGCGTAGCATCCATGTAACTGAGCGTAGGAAGCTCTGACTTCTTAACTATCTTTTCCCATACGTTACCATCGTAAAAATAAAATCCCGGATCATTATCGGTTTGATAGATGATTAGACCAGCTGTAGCCGCTAGCTTGCCTGGGCTACCGGGGCGGTTGGCATAGGTTATCCTTGGAATAAGTAGCCCTTTATCCGTTGAGCTTATTTCTAACTGAGCACTGGGATCGGGTGTTTCCGTACCTATGGCTACCTGAGCATAGCTAGAATAGGTGGAGAGGAAAAATAGGAGAGTGTAAAGGTGTTTCATAGGAAATTAAATACATTTAATAATTTTATAAAATTACTGGCAGTTACAATGCCCCCGGTCAACATATGGTTTTATTGCCATTACTGTTAATGTAATAACAACCACCTTTTGGACCCGTGCGAAGACGATTTCCGTTGTAGGTTCCGCATTCCCATTCTTCAGGCTGTTGTTCAATAGCTAGAATGTCATTTTCTTTTATGATGAGGATATGGACCTGACCATGTTCACGCTCCGTACGTTGAGTTTTAACCGTTTTGCCCTTATAGCGGGTTTCTACTGTGATAGTACCTGCATTAGTATGCTTCCAGGCTTGTAATCAGGTCTTCTCAATCGTATTTTTTCTTAATTGAATCTTGTAAGGAAGAGAGGTAACGGTAACCGTATCTAGTACATCGTTTTCATTATTGTACACTATTGTTATAGGAGTAGTATTCCCTGTAATGATATATTCAATGAGATACTCGTAACGCTCTGTGTCTTTGGAGCAGGAAAGGATTAGAAATAAACTTAACAATAATGCAAATAAGGAAAACTTCTTCATGAAGGAATTAGTTGAATTATATTACTTTAAAACTTCTGAGTAGTAGCACTGGAAAGTCCATTATCAAACCAACGCTTTAGGTGAAGTAACCAGTTGTCCTAAATTATTTAAAATTCTGTTTTACAGATTCCTTGTGAGAAAGAGATTTTTGTCCTTAAGATCAGGAAAGAGGCAAGAATAATTAGGCGGTACAAAGGGCGAATAGTTAAAGTTGAAAGGTAGTACTGTTTACATATAAACTTCAATATTAAAAGATTGTTAAAATATTACAAAATATTTTATCTGAAATCTTTCATTTATATTATTTGAACGTGGGTAAGAATACTTAGGTTTTGCTTTTATTACTTGCCTTACTGTAGAAGCCCTCAAAATAATTAACTTTTTCGTAGCCGGTATATCAGGTAACCTATTTACTTTAATTAATAACGGGTTTAAAGTCTTTGGTAAAAATGTAGTTTACGGTATCAAGCTTGTTATGATCGCCGAGGGTGGCTTTTAGGAAAGTTTTGGTTTTAAAATACTTTCTTTCCGCATGTTTTCTTAAAGCTATTCGTGCTTTTATGACGGAATCTCTTTTAATAATGGCTACTAGCGAATCTTTATATTGCGTAGCTTCATTTATATGTTTCTGGGCGTCTTCTCTGGAAATATCTGATAAAGAACCCTTACCAAACGTTTCTAAGTACAGGTTGGCTTGGGATGATTCTGTTTGGGCAAGTTCAATGGTTGATTCAAGCAGACTTTTGTAATCTTCATAATCCTGATAGTTAGTAGTCAGCCGCATAGAGTCAAGGTAGTTATCGCTAACTTCTTCAAAGTCTACGGTTCTAAGTTCATAGATCGTACATGGGTAGTTACCTTTAAAAGCAAGATCTTCAAGATGTTTTCTTAAGGATGAATCAAGTTTTTCGCAAGTTTCCTCTTTGGTAAGCTCATGGTTACATGAGAAAATAGAGAGCAGGAATACTGCAAACAATACATGTTTGAGCATAAGAATTCAAATAGTTAAATGTGCGTAGGCGGTACCTAGGTATATGCGTCTTCAATACTAAAAGCTTATCAACTAAATACAAAACCCTTTATCTAAATCCCCTTATTTTGGGTGTTTATACGTGAGAAATAATACTTAGATTCATGCTTTTAATAGAGTAAGTCTGTAGGTTTTAAACCTATTTTTTTAGAAAAATTTAGGTGTCTGAATGGAGCCATCTTTTGAGATGGTTTTACATTCCTTCATAACCGTATACAAAAGCCCCTGAAGTTCGAATATCATAACAGGGAATACGTAATCTTCTGCAAGTTTCTACCCAACGTTTGGTAACGCTTTTGCTGTTCGTTACGTCCAGTACCACTTGTTTCATTGAAACCTGTTTTATCCAATCACCTGGGTAACGAATCGCATTATTGGTGAGGAGCAAAATATCGAACGATTGGTTGATGGAAAACGAAGTGTACTTAGGAATTTCTTTATGTATCCAAACGATACTTCTGGATTGCCACTCAATGTAATTCCCGTAAGGAATGGGACGGACATGAGTCGGCGTTACGCCTGATTCTTTGGAACGTATATCATGATTAATCCAGAAAGGCACCAGGTGTAAGGATTGAGTTCTGGTATCGCCATATAAAGCTGAATCAGCCAGTAGGTGTAGCTTTCTGCCTTTGATCAGACTAATAGCGGTATGCTTTTTAAGGTGGTGAATGCAGATAATTTGCTGTTGTCGATGTTGCGTAAAGGCATATACCTTGCTGAACGAAAATAGAATGACGAGCCCCAATCCGCCCCATAAATAGGCTTTTTGCCTTTTTAGAAAAAGCATCAAAATCATCAGGATAACTCCGTAAATGATTACCAATTGCACAGGGGTGATCAGCAGATTATTCCATAAAGCTCCGGGTAGATGCTCGGTTGCTTTCACTACTACGTTTAAGCCACCGAAGGATAATTTTAATACATACAACAGAAAGTCATTGAGAACCGGAACGCTGGCGAAGATTAGATACGCCATACCTACGATTAACCCCAGACTGGAAAAGGCCATTACCAACGGATTGACCACTAGAAAATACGTAGGAAACTGATGAAAGTAATAAACCGCCAGCGGATAAGTCACCACCTGTGCGGCCACGGCTCCGCAGGATAAACTCCAAAGTTCGGCCCCCAAGGGGTTATCAAATTTCCAGAGCCAATGCAGCTTGGGATAGAGGTACATGATTCCTGCCACGGAAAGGTAGGAAAGCTGAAAGCCCATTTGAAACAAGCTGTAAGGGCTGAAAAGCAGAATGAGAAAAGCGGAAAAGGCCAGGGTATTAAACGCATTTCGGCTGAGTCGAAAGGTATCACTCCAGACAAAGACACTCAGCATAATGGCCGATCGTAGCACTGGGCCAGATAAACCCGTTACCAAAGCGTATCCCCAGAGGAACGAAGTAACTATACTGGCAAAGAGCCACTTTTGGTGACTGGATCCTTTTCGCAGGGGTGTTAGTAACCAACTTAACACCAGAAAAAGGATACCCACGTGCATCCCGGAAACGGAAAGTGTATGAATGGCACCGGCAGCGGAATAAGCCTGGAGCAACTCATAATCAAGTTCTTCCCGAACGCCCAATAACATGGCAGCCGCTACGGCGTATTCCTGTCTTGAGGGCAGTTTCTCTGCCAGTAGGGATGATGCTTTATCATTGATCGTGTAGGCTAAATTGAGTAACACCGAAGGGGGATGGTTACCAAGCCGGGCAAAATCAAAGGCGTGTACATATTGCTGATGGTAAATGCCCTGGTAACCCAGATAAGCCTGATAATTGAATTCATCGGGATTAGAAGGTGGTTCGACTAACTCCGGTCTTTTGCGAATGAGCCATACGTCGCCATACCTGGGCTTATGCGTAATGGTCCGGTCGATAAACAGAAGTATTTTTCCCTGAGTCTCCCGCCATTCATGTTGAACTTTTACGGCATTGATCTCCGCAATAACTCGGTAGGTGCTGGGCTTTTTCTCAACGGCAGAGGACAAAACCGCCCGGTAGGCTATAACAGAATCCTGAAGAGGTGTAAAATGGTTAATCGCAAGTTTTTCATCGGAGGTGTGAGTAATCAATCCTCCTAAACCCATACAGAATACCGTTCCCGCCAGACCGCCAAGCCATTTGATTCCGACGGTAGTAAACTGAAGCCCCAGGAATGCGATCAACGCCGTTCCTGAAATGATCAGAAAAGTTTGAAAGGAGAAGTGCCCCCAATGGTAGAGTAGAGTACCCGCAGAGAGGGCTATTACATACCTTAAAAAAGGAAATAGATTCCAACGCATGAAGTCATTTTTTAGGCTTCAAAGTTGAAATCTATTTTCACGAATCCTTGCTAAAACTGAGTATACTTAGCTAATGGTTAAGGGACCGCAATGCGATGGCTCGCTTTCTCGGATTCCGTCGCAAAGGTTAAAATGTAGGTACCTGGGGTTAATTGCCCGACCGGGATTGAGTAACTACTGCTGGGCTGATTGTTTGCTTCTGAATGAAACAAAGTATGGCCCTGCGTATTAGTGAGTTGATATTTGACCGAATGTAATCCCTGAAAAGTAGCGTCAAAATAAAGTATCTTATTCTGAATTGGGTTCGAGTAAACCTTCAGTTGTAGCGTTGAGGTTTCTTCGAGCGAATTATTAGCATTAACCAACTGTTTTCGGCGGGGACTTAACTCTAAAACGGCCCGCACCCGATTTTTCTGATCCTGGGTAAAAACATTCATACAAGCATCGGGCGAATAATCAAGGTAATTTTCAATCATATTTCGC
This sequence comes from Siphonobacter sp. SORGH_AS_0500, assembly GCF_002838835.1. Taxonomy (GTDB): domain Bacteria; phylum Bacteroidota; class Bacteroidia; order Cytophagales; family Spirosomataceae; genus Siphonobacter. The sequence continues at coordinate 141,041 of NZ_NHPP01000001.1, read as the reverse complement.
GTGGTCTGTCCTGAAACGCAGTTGGAGTAGCGGTCGTTACAAAAGCGGGTGTTGTTAGACGATTCCGTGGGGGGAGTGTCATCGCAGTAATCAGTACCGCAATATTCATCGCCCCAGGTGTGAATCAACCCCAGCCAGTGGCCTACTTCGTGGGTAACCGTTCGGCCCAATGCGTAAGATTGATCAGCCAGATCTCCAGTAGAACCAAAGTATTGGTGAGCCACGAAAATACCATCCGTATGGGCATAATCCTGAAAGTAAGAACTTAAGCCGGGAACCGAGGTGGAAGCTGGAAATTGTCCATAACCCAGGTACGAATAAATGTCGGGTAAGACCCAGATATTCAGGTAATGGTCAGAAGGCCAGTAGCTTGTGGCACTAACTGTTTCCAAATCCGTATCAATCGAATAAATGGATTTGTTTCGATACCGACGAATGATTCCCGTAGTCGCATTGCCGTTAGGGTCCCGATTGGCAAGGTAGAATTCGATCTCCATGTCAGCACCTACGGCATTGGTATTATAGCCATTCGTACCTTCTTTCCGGCGATAATCTTCATTCAGGACCCGGATTTGCGACTCAATTTGCTCCACCGAAATATTCGCGTTTCCGCGTCCGCCGATGGTTAATGAATCAGGGTTGTTATGGATCACATGAACGACCACGGGAATGCGAATAATTTTCTCAGCGGTACGGCCACCCCGATTTTTTTTATTCTGGATGTAATGCCGAATCGAATCTTCGAAAATCTGCCGGGAGATGGTTGCGTTTTTTACCTTCAAAACCTGCTGTTGATACACCGGAGAAAACGCACAATCCCGGATGCGTTGAGCCCAGCTGGTACTCATGCATAAAAGTCCAAGCAAAAAGCCGCTGAGGAGCGGCTTTTTGCAAAGAATACTGGAGTGACTATCTTTTTGATTCATGAGGAGCTTCGGCCTTTTCGTAGGCTTCAATGATCAATCGCACCAATTTGTGACGTAACACATCACGTCCGTCTAACTGAACAAAACCAATTTCGGGAACATCCTTTAAAATGGTTAAAGCCTCACTCAAACCAGATTTCATCTTGGTTGGTAAATCCACCTGAGTGCGGTCCCCGGTAATAATGGTCTTGGAGTTTGGACCCATCCGCGTCAGAAACATCTTTAGCTGCATGGTCGTCGTGTTTTGAGCTTCGTCCAGCAGAATAAAGGCATTATTGAGCGTTCGTCCCCGCATATACGCCAGCGGGGCGATTTCGATGGTTCGGTTTTCGATGTATAATTTCAGCTTTTCGGCTGGAATCATGTCGTCCAGAGCATCGTAAATCGGGCGTAAGTAAGGATCAATTTTCTCTTTCAGATCGCCGGGCAGGAAGCCAAGATTTTCGCCAGCTTCCACAGCGGGGCGAGTAATGATGATTTTTCTTACTTCCTTATTTTTCAGAGCTTTAACTGCAATGGCAACGGCCGTATAGGTTTTCCCGGTACCCGCCGGACCCACCGCAAATACAATGTCGTGTTTAGCAACTGCATCAACCATGGCCAGTTGATTGGCCGTTTTCATACGGATTACAATGCCTTTGTTCCCGTACAGAAAAACGTCATCATCGGTTGGGGTCTGTGGAACAGAACCTTCCTCTTCGGTATGGCCGAGGTAATTCTTTACGTTGTCAGAAGTGATTTTACCGAACCGTAAATAATGCTGTTGTAGAGATTCTAAAATTTCTGTAATTCGACTGATTTCAGCGGAGGTACCCCGAATGGTAATTTCATTACCTCTTGAAATAATCTTACTCATCGGGAAAGCCGCAGAAAGCTCCCGGATATTCGTATTCTCGACGCCTAAAAAGTCAACTAGTGAAACCTCGTCGAGGGTAATGGTCTTTTCTATCAAACTATACAGAGGTTTTGTGAAAATTTCTTTGACTAAAGTAATGATTTGCGACTGGTTTTCCGAAAGCTTGTCTATTTTTTTTCAGGTTTGAGCCCTGGGATTCGGGTTTATTTTCAGTATCAGCCATTTAGCAAATTTCTGAAAAAAATGAGCTTATTCCCTGTGAAATGAGCGTCATTTTTGCGTAACATTGTACCTATGGATGACAAACGACGAAACATAACTGCAAGAAAACCAACAACTTCGGTAGGAGGGCTCGCCACTAGTAATCGTTGGCTCGATACGGGACTTGGAAAGATCCCTCCCCAGTCGGTTGATCTGGAAGAAGCGGTTTTGGGGGCGGTAATGCTGGAAAGAGACGCATTAACCAATGTGGTGGATATCCTGAAACCAGAGAGTTTCTATCGCGAAGCTCATCAAAAAATATTTTCGGCGGTTCTAACGCTTTTCAATAATTCGGAACCTGTTGACTTATTAACCGTTACGCAACGCCTGCGAAATGATGGCACGCTTGAATTTACGGGTGGTTCGGCTTATCTGGCCGAGTTAACCAGCCGAATCAGTTCCGCCGCTAACGTGGAGTCGTATGCCCGTAAAATAGCTGAAAATTCAATCAAACGCGATTTGATTACTTCTTCCAATGAAGTACTGAAAATGGCGTATGAAGATACCACGGATGTTTTTAACCTTCTGGATAAGGCCGAGCAGGATTTATTCCGAATTTCAGAATCGAATATTCGTAAGAATTTTTCGGATATGAATGCGGTGGTGAAACAAGCTCTGGAAGAACTCGAAGCAAAGAAACACTTACGCGATGGTCTGACGGGCGTGGCTTCGGGCTTTACGGCTCTGGATCGGGTAACGGGGGGCTGGCAAAAGTCCGAATTGGTGATTATTGCGGCTCGTCCTGCCATGGGTAAGACCGCCTTTATTCTTTCCGCGTGTCGAAATGCGGCGGTGGACTGGAATCAGGCCGTAGCCGTGTTCTCGCTGGAGATGTCTTCGGTTCAATTAGTAAACCGTCTGATTTCGGCGGAGGCAGAAATTGAAAGTGAGAAAATCAAAAAAGGAAGTCTGGCCAACCACGAATGGGCTCAGTTACACGCCCGAATTGGGAAGCTCAACTCGGCTCCAATTTTCATTGATGACACCCCGGCCTTATCCATTCTGGAACTTCGGGCAAAGTGTCGTCGATTAAAGCAGCAGCACGATATTCAGTTGGTGGTTATTGACTACTTGCAACTAATGCAGGGCGATAGCTCGAAAGGCGGCGGAAACCGGGAGCAGGAAATTGCCTCGATTTCACGAGCTTTAAAAAACCTGGCGAAAGAATTGAACGTACCCGTGATTGCCCTGTCCCAGTTGAGCCGGGCCGTGGAAACGCGGGGTGGAGAGAAAAAACCACAGCTTTCGGATTTACGGGAATCAGGTTCGATTGAGCAGGATGCGGATATGGTAATGTTCCTGTATCGTCCTGAATACTACGGTATTACTCAAGACGAAAATGGACAGCCAACGACGGGTGTAGGGGAAGTAATCATTGCGAAAAACCGTTCGGGTTCTACCGAAACGGTGCCGCTTCGCTTTATTAATAAGTTTACCAAATTCGCTGATTTAGGTGGAGGAGATTTCTCCATGATGGATGCTCCGCGTTTCAGTCCAGCGGATAACAGCGAGACGATTGGGTCCTTCGAAAATCAGGCTCCTGCCAGGACCTTTGGTAGTAAAGTGAATCAGCAAAGTCAAACCCCACCTCCGGGTGAGTTTGGCAGCTTCAGTACGGGGATGGGTGACGTCCCATTCTAGGTATGGCTGAAATAACGCATAATAAAAAAGGAACTCGAATCAATCGGGTTCCTTTTTTATTAAACCTGCCAGCGGACATTTTCTTTTAAGATTCGTACAGGACTTCCCCCAAAAATAGCTTTGGTCCCTTCCAACGGCTTCGTGATAAGGCTTCCTGCCGCTACGATAGAGCCACTCGATACTGTGCTTCCTTTGAGAATGGTAGAGCGGCAGCCAATCCATACGTTATCTCCCACATGAATGGGTTTAGGATAGTTAATGACTTCGCCTTGACTATTTTTTATGGTGTGCAAATCCGTATCCATCATTAGGATCTCCCAGGAAAGTACACAATTCGCACCGAATTCAATTTTGCGATAACAGATGAGGGACGTTTCTGCCGTGATCGTAAAATTATCCCCAAAGATCAGAGTGCCGTCGTCGCCAACCGAAATTTTAGAACCATGGCCAATATTGCACGCTCCTTTAAAAACAACGTTCCCGGAAACTTGCCAGATTGAACGTGATTTTTGTTTATCAAATATGCCAATTTCACCATAACCAATCTTAATCTTACCCGGCCAAAGATGGCCTTCAATGGAAACTTGCCCGGCTAAGTGATTGAAGTGTACTTGAGGAGCCACGTAAACGGGAAAACGTATGGCTTGTCTAAACGGGAAATATTTAAAGTTGAACCGGATGGTTTGTAGGTTGATGTTAGATAGAACGTTAAAATACCTCTTCATAAATGATACTTAATCTTTCAAGGTCAGGATTGATTTACAAGTATACTTTACGAATTTTAAATGTTTATTTATTTTAACAAATGTTTATCGACCAAAAGTAATAATTCTTTAGACTTGACTTCATCAAATTTCCTCCCAAATAAGGCATGAATATGACTTTCCTTTAAAGCCGTAAAGTCCTCTTCTACCAGGGTTTTGGGTAAGATGACAGTAGGGGTATGCCAGTCGGTGTAGAATAACCCTAACCAGTTTAATCCATCGGTATTTTTTTCATAGTCAAAATATAAATCATTTGCATAAGGAGAGGTTTTTACCAAAGTCGGTAAGAACATTTCATCTGGGCAATACATGAATTTATAGAAACGAATCAGCTTCTGAATAGCAACCTCGGTGAATAAGTACTTAACGAATGCATGAGTTAACCCAACCCAGGTTGGGCCCTGGTATAAGTGAATGTTTTCAGGGATTCTTCTGCATAGGGGATGCTTGTTTAAATACTTCCTTACCTGATAAAAGAAAAATTGATTACTGTGCTTGCCCCGAGGGTTTAAGAAGTCGTTATTAATGAAATGATAATGGTTAAATCGGTCACTAAACCGACGGTCAGTAGTCGGATAAATGCAACCCTGTACAGGAATAAAAATGCGTTTTTCCTGTACTAAAAAAGATCTAATGTATTCAGGAGGTTTGATGGGATAGTCTGAACCACTAAGTAAAATGTACTGGTCAAATGCTCCATACTGATACGCCGCCCGGAGTAATTCAACCTCCGCTAATACAGTTCCTATGCCTACCCAGAAAATGGACTTACGATCGCTTATCCAGTGAATATTTTCGGTAGTCATTACTTCGTTCTGAAACAGTTCTATTGATTGTTTGCGATCTACATGAATAAAAAAATGATCATCGCTATGTTCCAATTGCTTAATGAGCCGGGCCAGGTGAGAAGGCTGATGATGAGCAATAATCAAGTAGGCTATTCGAGATAGAGACTGCTTGCGTTCCATCGAAAGAGAGTTTAGAAAGCTGGGCTGGCGGCATAAAAAAAAGGCTCAAAAAAATTGAGCCTTCTCTAAACTATCGGGTAACCTTCTCTGATCTATTGTGCTTTCTTCTCCAGCCACATCACATTCTCTACGTGATGGGTATGCGGGAACATGTCAACGGGTTGAACTGCTTTCACCTCGTATAATTCCGATAACATCGCTACATCGCGGGCCTGGGTGGCAGGGTTACAGCTTACATAGACAATCCGCTGGGGAGCGGCGGCAATGATTGCTTCAACCACATCTGCATCCATACCGGCTCGTGGAGGATCAGTAATGATGACGTCGGGTTTGCCATGTTCAAAGAAAAACTCAGCCCGAAGGAGTTTTTTCATGTCTCCGGCGAAGAAACTAGTATTCGAAATACCATTGATTTCTGAATTAACCTTAGCGTCTTCTACGGCTGAGGGAACGTATTCAATGCCAACTACATGAGCAGCCTGACGAGCTACGAAGTTGGCAATCGTGCCCGTTCCGGTGTATAAATCGTACACTAGCTCATCGCCTTTCAGTTGAGCATAGTCACGGGTAATCTTGTATAGCGTATAAGCCTGATCGGAATTGGTCTGATAGAAAGATTTCGGACCCACCCGGTAAATCAGGCCTTCCATTTGTTCTTCGATGTAAGGCGTTCCTGATACGTGAATCACGTCCTGATCCTGAAACGTATCGTTTACCTTTTCGTTTACCACCACATGAAGCGAAGAAATCATCGGAAACGTTTCCTGTAGGTAACGGGTCAGTTCGTTAATCGCTTCCCACTGAGGTTCGCCAAACTGAACAATCACCATAACCTGACCCGTACTGGCCGTACGAATAACGACGTTCCGAATAAAGCCCTGGTGCTTAATAAGATCATAGAACGTCCAGTCCCGATCTTCAGCGTAAGCTTTAATCGCCAGTCGAATGGCGTTAGAAGGCTCTGGTTGTAAATGACATTTTTCAATGTCGAGGATACGGTCGAAACGCTTGGGAATATGAAAACCAGCGGCCCGCCGTTCCAGCGTATCGCCCGAAGCTATTTCGGCGTCGGTATACCAGCGGTTTGACGAAAAAGTAAACTCCAGTTTATTACGGTAACCATACTCCTGAGCAGAGCCAATAATGGGAAGAATGCCCGGATGAGGAACTTTAGCCAGCCGATCCAGCGAATCCCGTACCTGACGGGTTTTAAAATCAAGCTGAGTTTCGTATTGAATGTGTTGCCATTTACAGCCTCCACAAGTGCCAAAATGCTGACAACGAGGCTCCTGTCTTACGTTCGAAAACTCATGTACAGCAATGGCCCGGCCTTCTCTAAAGCTATTTTTGGTTTTGAAAATGCGGACATCTACCAGATCACCGGGGGCCACTTCACCCTCAATAAAAATCACCTGACCATCATTCCGGGCCAGACACTTACCTTCTGCGGCAAAATCTTCAACCCGTAAATTTTCCAGAATTACGGGTGTTTTCTGTTTGTTCTTTCTCATTGACTTTACAAAATTAGATAATTTCTACAGGTCAATCGCTATTTAATGCGTACTCGTCGGGGATTCTTTGTTAAATCGTTCATAAAGAGTAATTTCAGAGCGGAACCGAATCTTCTATGGCAAAATTTTACCTGACTTTATTACTACTTTTCAGTACCCTTGCCGCCTGGGCGACGCACATCGTTGGTGGAGAGCTTCAGGTCGAATCATTGCGAGCCAGTTTATACGGGGGGACGCACCGCATTTACCTGAATCTTTACTTTGATGACATTAATGGAAATCGCGGAGCGGATGATCCCAGTGTCACGATCTCCATTTTTCGAAAAAAGGACAACGCCCGGATGTCGGACCTGGTCATGCCGAGGTTAACGGATGAAATTATTCCGTACAGCAACCCGCTGTGTAGCACTTCGGCCGCCTCTTTGCGAACCCGTTTGATTCGATACGGGTCAGAAGTGATTTTTCGTCAGGAAGTGTTCAATGACCCCGATGGGTATTACCTGGTTTGGGAAAGATGTTGCCGCAATAACATTATTAATAATATCGTCAGCCCGAGTAGTGCCGGAACCGCATTCTATCTGGAAATGCCTGCTCTTTACCAGAATAACCGGGTTTTTGTAAATTCTTCTCCTCGTTTCGAAACCGTTAAGGGGGATTTTATTTGCATTAATAAACCTTTCACTTTCGACTTTAGTGCTACCGATGCCGACGGTGATAGCTTATCCTATTCGCTGGTAACACCCCTGAACGGGTATAGCACTGCGGCTCAGCCTGCACCTTTGGCCAGAGGCAGTTCGGCCTATCCGGCTGTAAGTTGGGGGGTGGGGTACTCGGCAACGAATGCCATTCCCGGCAATCCTCCTTTAGCCATTGATCGTCGAACGGGTCGGCTTTCGGTAACGGCTACGCAACTGGGGTTGTATGTGTTTTCAGTGATGGTGGAAGAGTTTCGGGCTGGCAAACGAATTGGTCTGGTGCGACGGGATTTTCAGCTCAAAGTCATTGACTGCCCGATGAGTGCCCCGCCACGGGTGATGGCTCGAGAGGCAGGAAAACGTAACTTTTACCGAGCCGGAGAAACCATCGAAATGGTCGTGGGTCAGGAGCGTTGCCTTGACTTATTTTTTACGGATCAGGACGCGAATTCTCGTCTGAATCTGAAAGTCAATCCTTTGTATCCAACGCTACTGGATTTTAAGCTCGACCATTCTCAAGTAACGATTACCCATGCAGGGGACACGGCCAAAGCACGGATTTGTCTGGCAGAGTGTGCCGAAAGTTTTGAAGGTCGGCCGCTGCGGTTTCAGGTGATTGCCAGTGATGAAAGTTGTCCATTACCGCAGCATGATACTTTAACCATCAGCGTTTTTGTCCGACCAAGACCGAATCTGCCACCTCAAATTTCTACGACACTGGCTAACAATCGGGCGACGATAGCGATGGGTACTCCCTTACAATTCAATATTGATGGTCTTGATCTGGATCCCGATAGCATTCGTCTTGAAGCCCGAGGCAGAGGTTTTACTCTGGCCAGTGTAGGGATGACTTTTACTCCTTCCAGCGGCTTGGGAAAAGCCCGATCTCCTTTTCAGTGGACTCCCGTTTGTAGTGCCGTTCGAAATGAACCCTATATCGTGGACTTTTATGTCATTGACCTCCGTTGTGGTCGGAATCGGCGGGATTCGGTCAGTGTGGAACTGAAAGCCACGGGCAGACCCAGTCAAAGGCCACGGGTTGAAACCACACTTGCCGGTAATACCGCTACTGTCTTGCTGGAAGGAACCACCGGGCAACCCGTTCGTTTTATGGTTAATGCCGAGGATCCTGATAATGATCCGATTACACTGACGGGGAACGGGCGGGGCTTTACGCTGGCTTCTGCCGGCATGAGCTGGCAAAATCGATCGGGTACGGGTAAGGCCAGCGGTCCTTTCGAGTGGATACCTACGTGTGCGTTAATGGAAGGGTTACCCGAAAAAACGTTTGTGATTGACTTTGTAACGGAAGATAACTCCTGTAACCCCAATCGATTCGATACCGTAAAAGTGGAGTTAACCATTCGCGACCGTATGGTGGACTATACGTTTACTCCGCCAAACGTGTTTACGCCGAACGATGACGGAAAAAATGATTACTTCTCCATTGACGATTTACCGTTGGATAACTGCCTTGAACAATTTGAATTCGTGGAAATTTATAACCGCTGGGGAAAGCAGATCTTTCGGGATACCAAACCAACCTTTCGGTGGACCGGAGAAAATACCTCAACGGGACAGTTTTATTACCTGATTAAGTACAGCAAACGGCAATTCAAAGGGGTTGTGAACCTCCTTCGATGACTCGATGGAAAAAATCACGTACTTTGAGTGCTTTAATGAATAACCATTACAATGAAAGATAAGGTAGTATTAATCACGGGCGGTTCGTCGGGGATTGGCAAGGCGTTGGCTCTTGAATTTGGCCGGCAGGGTAGTAAAGTCGTGATTACGGGACGGGACGAGAAGAAACTGGCTGAGGTTAATCAGGAATTAAGTCGGGCAGGTATTGATTATCTAAGTCTGGTGGCGGATGTGAGTATTGCCGAAGATAATGGCCGCATGATTCAGGAAATTATCAGCAAATACGGTCGACTGGATGTACTTATTAATAACGCGGGAATTTCCATGCGGGCCATGTTTGAAGACATGGACCCGGAAGTAATTCGGAAGGTAATGGATATTAACTTCTTCGGAAGTGTATACGCGACCAAAGCCTCACTTCCATACATCAAAGCAGCCAAAGGCAGCATTGTCGGAATTTCCTCTATTGCAGGTTACCGGGGTTTACCCGTTCGTTGTGGCTATTCGGCGTCTAAATTTGCTTTAAATGGCTTTTTAGAAGCCTTACGCACGGAACTTTTACACACGGGCGTGCATGTACTGACGGCTTCGCCTGGATTTACGGCGTCCAATATTCGGGTAGCTTCACTCGGCAAGGATGGAAAAAGCATGGGCGAAACCATGCGAGATGAGGAAAAAATGATGTCAGCGGAAGAGGTAGCCGTCCATATTTACAAAGCCGTTGTGAATCGTAAACGCGAATTGATTCTGACCTCTCAGGGAAAGCTCACCGTCTTTCTTAATAAGCTATTCCCCAAGTTTATGGACAAAATGGTGTATAATACACTGGCCAAAGAAGATAACTCGCCCCTACGAAATCGATCTTAGAGAATTACCGGACAATCCACACATCCGCAGATTTCACGTAAACGAGCTGATTCTCCCACAAGACCTGATACCAGATATCAGACTTTCCTACGACTTTTAATCGGTGGCCTTCTTTTACCATCTCAGTAGGAGGGGCCGCCGCCGAAGGATCTGAACGAAGAATAGAATTCTGTTTTCGGATGATAACCTGTCGGTAACGTCCGGGAAGATTGACGAGTAGGGTAATGGCTAACCAGTACAGAAAAAACAGAGCTTTATACCGAAAAGCAATGTACTGATGCTTGATCCTTTTAATCAGCAGGATAATAAAAACGTATAAGCCCACGCTAAGCAAAAGGCCGATGAGGTAACCGGAATACTGTTTGAATAACAAAACCAGTAGATTAAAATCGTCGAGTTCGTATCCTTTCCAGCCCTGATCACGGGCAATTTCATTCATTTTTCTCAGTACCCTTTCATCAGGAATCTGTTCGTAATACAAATTCAGGTAATACTGAACGTGCAACCAGTCTTTTTTTTGCTCGTAGAGGTACGCAAGTTTAAGAAAAATAGCGGGAGAAATGCGGTTGGAAACTTTCAGGACATCCTCGTAAGCGAGGGTAGCTTTCGAAAAATTGTGAATTTTAAACAAAGAATCGGCCTGCTGAATCTTGGCCGTGACGTTCTGAGCAACAGCGTTTCCGAGGCTCAAAACGAAAAAAAGATAAAGAAATTGTAAAATTTTAACTCTTAACACTTGCGTTCGGCTTCTGATAACACTACTTTTGCACTCGCAAAAACGGAAAGGCTTTCTGTCAAGCAAAGATAATGATTCTGTAGCTCAGCTGGTAGAGCAATACACTTTTAATGTATGGGTCCTGGGTTCGAATCCCAGCGGAATCACAAGTAAAGAAAAGTACGAATCAGAGTTTTTTAAGTTCCCATCAGACTTGCCTTAACTCACTATTTCAACTTAGATTTACCGCATCATCAGCAAATTAGTACGATTCTGTAGCTCAGCTGGTAGAGCAATACACTTTTAATGTATGGGTCCTGGGTTCGAATCCCAGCGGAATCACAAATAAGTTTAGCGATTCTATCGCTTCAGTACACCAGAAATTTACGAGTATCGATTCTGTAGCTCAGCTGGTAGAGCAATACACTTTTAATGTATGGGTCCTGGGTTCGAATCCCAGCGGAATCACTTTAAGAAACATCCTAAACCAGGATGTTTTTTTTATGGCTTCAGGTTAAATCAGTGATACTCTTGCCTGTATAACGAGATTTCAATAACCTCGGTAAAACCGGAGCCAAGCATCTTTCCTAATACAAAGTCCCTCAAATCATTAAAGAATACCTGAAATTTCGTGCAAATAGGTAATTATTTGTGCGAAGTATAGTTTTTCATACGGAACTCTAAACCTGAAATTTATCAATGATTATTAGTAGTGAACGTTCGGCAAAGCCGCATTATCTTATATTGGATGGATTACGCGGCGTGGCAGCCCTTATCGTCGTTACCTTTCACCTGACGGAGCCCTTAGGGACCGGGCATTTGGATATCCTTGTGAACCACGGCTACTTAGCCGTTGATTTTTTCTTTCTGTTGTCAGGCTTTGTTATGGGTTACGCGTACGATGACCGATGGCATACCATGACCGTCGGTTCGTTTTTTAAGCGTCGCCTCATACGGCTTCAACCCATGGTCATATTGGGAATGACGCTTGGAGCTATCGGATTCTACTATACAGATTCAACGATCTGGCCATTGATTCACACCGTTCCTTGGTGGAAAATGTTGCTAGTCCTGCTCATGGGGTACACGATTCTACCCGTTCCGTTATCCCTTGACATACGGGGCTGGCAGGAAATGCATCCGCTCAACAGTGTAGGCTGGTCCCTGTTCTTTGAATACATTGCCAATATCCTCTACGCGGTCGGCATACGGAAATTCTCGACTGTTGCCCTCAGTATACTGGTAGGTATCGCAGCCCTGGCCCTGGCTCATTTGGCTATTACTAGTCCCAGCGGAGACGTCAGCGGTGGCTGGACCCTGAATGCGGAGCAGGTACGGATAGGAATTACCCGGACGATGTATCCGTTTTTTGCCGGATTACTGTTGTCACGCATCACCAGGCCCACTCGCGTAAAACGTGCCTTTTTATGGTGCAGCCTCTTGGTAGCTCTTGTATTATACATGCCACGCATAGGCGGTGCTGAGCATCTGTGGCTAAATGGCATGTATGAATCAGTCTGTATAATCTTCATTTTTCCCCTCATCGTTTATTTGGGAGCCAGCGGCGTGGTGCATACGGAGACGGAATATCGACTGTGTAAATTCCTGGGGGATATATCCTATCCGCTTTATCTGGTTCATTACCCACTCGTTTATTTTTACGTAGCCTGGATCAGTAATCATAAAGGCGTAACGCTCGCCCAAGCCTGGCCTTATGCTTTATTAGTCCTGATCGGTAGTGTTGCCTTGGCCTACGTAAGCTTGAAATGGTATGATGAGCCGGTTCGTGCATGGTTAAGAAAAAAACTGGGGTGAGAGAACATATAGTAAAATGAGAAGAGGCACGCGAAAGCGTGCCTCTTTGTTGGGTTCCCTTACCGTTCATCCTTCTCCTGTATTACTCTTTCGCATTCATTTGTTATTTGCCGGAAAAATATCTAGTAAATCCTGCAACGATTCTCTAAAATTTGAGAACTACCGTAAGTCGTTTTACGTTTTATCAATTAGATATCTTTCCCGCAACATATGGCAGCTTCGTTAACCAAGATTAAAGATTCGTATATCGACTATCTCTTAGAACACGGTCAACAACCACCGACCGTTTTTGCTTTTGCCAAGAAACTCAAAATCAAGGAAGCGGATTTTTACGAGTATTATAATTCCTTCGAACAAATTGAAAGCAGTATCTGGCTGGGCTTTTTCGAAGATACATTGGCTCGCCTCCGTAATGATGAGGTATATGAAACGTATTCCGTTCGGGAGAAGTTACTGGCCTTTTATTATACCTGGATCGAAACGCTCACGAACAATCGGAGTTTCGTCATTCGTAGTGTGCAGGAAGCCCGCAAGCACCGTTCGCTTCGCACGCCTTCGACATTGGCAGAATTCAAGTATCAGTTTGAAAAGTTCGTCAAAGATCTGATGGCCGAGGGGCGGGAGAGTCGTGAAGTACAGTCTCGTCGCATCATTGAAAATAAATACCCGGATGCGTTCTGGCTCCAGACGCTCTGGTTACTGGATTTTTGGAGCAAGGACACATCCAAAGGTTTCGAGAAAACGGATACGGCTATTGAAAAAGCCGTTAACATGGCCTTCGATCTGCTGGGAGCTTCCGCTCTGGACTCGGCACTGGATCTGGCCAAGTTCGTGTATCAAAATCGCTAAGTATTCTCTATTAGTATGAAATCACAGCAATCCATCCCCACATCTAAAGTAGCTCGGGCCACGCAGTTTGTTAAAACGGGCGTTAAAATTGGCGGGAACTATTTAAAGCATAATGTTAAGAAACTGGTGAATCCTGATCTGAGTAGGGATGAACTGCACGAAGATAACGCCGTTGACATCTACGAATCCCTGAGTCAGTTGAAGGGCTCTGCCTTAAAGGTAGCTCAAATGCTGTCCATGGATCGGAATCTACTACCGAAGCAGTATTCCCAGCGTTTCCAGTTATCGCAATATTCGGCACCTCCTTTGTCGGCTCCGCTGGTGACGAAGACCTTTCAGAAGCTTTTCGGAAAGTCACCTAAGCAACTATACGATACCTTTGAAATGGAAGCTACCGCGGCGGCCTCGATTGGTCAGGTACATAAAGCCACGAAAGATGGCAAAAATCTGGCCGTAAAAGTGCAGTATCCCGGGGTAGCGGATAGCATCAGTTCAGATTTAAAAATGGTAAAACCAATGGCGAAAACGCTTTTTGGTTTGAACGAGAAAGACGTAGATCGCTACACGGCTGAGGTAGAACTTCGCTTGCTGGAAGAAACGGATTACGAGCTGGAATTACGCCGGGGAAAGGAAATTACTCAAGCCTGTGCTCACATTGAAGGATTAATTTTCCCGCAATATTATCCAGAGCTTTCGGCTCGACGGATTCTGACGATGGATTGGCTGGAAGGAAAACACCTGAGTGAATTTCTGGAGACCAACCCCAGTCAGGCAGTGCGGAACCGCATCGGACAGACGCTTTGGGATTTTTATGATTACCAGATTCACACCCTCAAACAGGTTCATGCCGATCCGCACCCCGGTAACTTCCTGCTTCGTCCCGACGGCACTACGGGAGTGATTGACTTTGGTTGTATCAAGGACATTCCGCAGTATTATTACGAAAATTACTTCGCCCTGATTAACCCCGATACCGTGGCAGATCAGAAAAAGACGGAGACGATTTTCTATAACCTAGAATTCTTATATCCGGGTGATTCCGACCATGAGAAAGAATTGTTCTCAGGACTTTTCGTTCAGATGATTCATCTGCTGGGTCGTCCGTTTAAAGAAGAAACATTTGATTTTGGGGATGATGCCTACTTCGAAGAGGTATACGCCTTTGCCGATAAGCTGCAACGCATTGAGGAAATCCGTAATTCCAAGGTAGCTCGGGGTAGTCAGCATGGATTATATGTGAACCGAACCTACTTCGGGTTGTATTCCATTCTGAATGAATTAAAAGCCCGGGTTAAGACAAACCGACCGGATTGGTTACGTCCTAAAGGTAAAGCCTAATCATAAAAAAAGACCTTTCCAGAGAAAGGTCTTTTTTTATGGGGATTACTTGGCAAAAGCCATCGGAATCTGAACTTTTACATCATCCCACATTAACTGCAGAGTCGCTCCTTCGCTGGTTTCTTCAAACTTGAAGGTGAGGGCTTCGTAAATCTGATTATTCTTAATCGCGGGAACATCTACACGAACGTAATCATGTTCAGGCTTGTAATTAAAAGCTCCCCATTGCCCCAGGTCGGTGTTCAGGATAATGGTCCATGAATTCTGATTGGGAATGCTGAATAAAGTATAAGTGCCTGAGCGAACGGGAACACCCGCAATTTTAAGGTCTTTCGTAAGGGTCAGTTCGGTCGCTTCGTTGGCTCCTGTTCGCCACAGTTTACCATAAGGTTCAAGCTTCCCAAAAATCTCCCGACCTTTTCGCATGGGTTGGCCATAGGTTAGTTTCAGGTAACAATTTTCGGTTTTATACTGAGCCATAGCCACGGGGCTGGGGCGTAATTGGGGCTGTACTAATTCAACGGTAGGGGTTGACTGGGTGGAGTCGGCCTGAGCCTGAACTTTACCCGCAAACAGACTAAGCAGAACGAGCAAATGAAATAATTTCATAGTTTAAGTAAGCGTACGTCGTTTTAATGTCGGAACTTTCGGCAAAAGTTAACGAACAAAAACAACGAAATAAGATACCTTTCGAGAGATTATCTCCCATTTCCGCTTATTTGATCTGATTGTCAGCGTAATTCATGAAACCCCATTTCGACGATATTTTTATGGAACTGGCCATTAATCTGGCCAAACGATCCCACTGCATCAAAGCTCAGGTTGGTGCCGTATTAACGAAAGACACCCGTATTATTTCCATCGGTTATAACGGCCCCCCCGCCGGAACTCACAACTGCGACGAAGAATTTCCCGAAGTAGGCTGTCCCAGGGATTCCAAAGGAAGTTGTTCGCTGGCTCTGCACGCCGAACAGAATGCCATTCTTTACGCGGCCAAACTGGGAGCCAGTATTGAGGGAGCCACGATTTACGTAACCCTTTCGCCCTGCATCGCCTGTGCCCGTATTATTTATTCCATGGGCATTACCCGCGTGGTTTTTAAGGACTCTTATGCGAAGTATAAAGGCATTGGCGTTGACGAAGGCGTCGAGTTTCTGCGAAAGTTTGGGGTTACCGTAGAAGAATATGTACCAACGATGGCCTGATCAATAAAAAACAGCAACGAATCAATTCGTTGCTGTTTTTTATAATGGGAAGCTTAAGTAGAGCTCATCTTAGTGATGAACGCCGCCTTCACCGTGTACGTGACCGTGGCTTAATTCCGTAGGAGTAGCTTCACGAACGTCAAGGATTTTACCTTTGAAATGTAATTGCATTTCAGCCAGCGGGTGATTGAAATCCATCCAAACGGCATCGTTCGTAATTTCTACGATACGGCCATTCATTTGTTGACCTTCTTCGTTGGTCATGGGTAACACGTTACCAACCTGAAGTAAGTCTTGGTCGATTTCGCCGTTAACGCTAAATACATCAAGTGGTAAATCAACCACCGCTTCGGGATCACGCTGACCGTAGCCTTCGTCGGGAGAGATGGAGAAGTCAAAAGTGTCACCTGGTTTCAAACCTTCCAGGCTGGTTTCAAATCGTTCGGGATATCCACTCAGACCATGGATGTAACCCATTGGTTCTTCTTCGCCAATGGCTTCTACCAATTCAAAGTCTGCTTCATCCGGGCCTTTGATTGATAAGTCGTACGTTAAAAGAACTACTTTGTTTTTTGTAATTTCCATGAGCTTTGTTTTTTGCAAACGTACCAATCATACGCCGGCTTGAGAAATAAGACAGTTGAAAAGATTAAAAGGTCGAATGGATTTAAACTGAACCTTGTTGGTTAAATAACCATTCCAATATAAAGTGGATCGGACTAAATTTCTATTTACCCATGAATTTTCTGGCACATACTGTACTTTCGGGGCGTAATCAAGACGTGCAGGTCGGTAATTTGCTGGGTGAATTCGTGAAGGGCCGCCTGGAAAATTATCATCCCGAAGGCATTTCTCAGGATATGCTGGTAGGGGTAAGGCTTCATCGAATCATCGATGATTTTACGGACCATCATCCGGTTACTCGCCGCAGCAAAGACCGTCTCGTGGAGGAATACGGGTTATTATCAGGCGTTTTGGTGGATATGTTCTATGATTATGTATTAGCCCGAGAATGGAAGACATACGGGACAGGACCTCTGACCGCCTACGCTCAGGACTTCTACCAGGCCGTTTTACGACACCAGGCCGTATTACCCGAGGTCATGCAAAGCACCGTTCGTTCGCTGACCAGCCGGGATTGGTTTACCGGGTATGCCACTTTGGCGGGGATTGAATGGTCCCTGAAAGGAATTGGTGTACGCTTTCCGCCAGCGGCGGGGATTGAACGCAGCATCGGACAACTGGCCGATGAATACGAATTTTTTAAAACCGATTTTGAAGAGTTCTGGCCCGATCTACAGCAGCGGTGCCAGCAGTTCTTACAGGAATCGAATCATTTATAATTGAGTAATCCTATGCCCCAGACGTTTGACGCGATTTGGAAAGACGTAAAGAAAAATCAGTTTGCACCCATTTATCTTCTGGCCGGGGACGAACCCTTCTACATTGATCAGCTTGCTAGTTACCTGGAAGAAAATGCCCTTTCTCCTTCAGCCCGCGATTTCAATCAGTTTGTTCTGTATGGAAAAGATACGAGCATTGCGAATTTATTAGGTCATGCCAAACGTTACCCCATGCTTTCCGACCGACAGCTAGTGATAGTCAAGGAAGCTCAGGACATGCAGGGGCTTGATTCCAAAGATACCGTACGTTTTCTGGAAGATTACATTGTTAATCCGCTGGATTCTACCATCCTGGTGCTATGCTTCAAAAGTACCGTGGACGAACGCAAGGCCTGGGTAAAGGCAGCCGATAAGAAAGGTGTCTACTTTTCTTCTAAAAAGCTGTATGACAACAAGATACCGGATTGGATTGCCGCGTATTGTCACGACAAAGGAGTGAAGATTAGCCCGAAGGCGTTACAAATGTTAACGGAGTTATCGGTAATGATCTTAAACGAATTGCCAATGAACTGGAGAAGATTATCCTGAACTTAAAAGCGGACGAATCCATCCAGGCCGAGACCGTAGAACGCTTTGTAGGCGTGAGCCGGGAGTATAATAATTTTGAATTACAGAAAGCTCTTATTCAGCGAAATACCGAACGAGCCAATCGCATTGCGTATCACTTCGCAAAGAACCCGAAGGATAACCCCATTCAGCCCACCTTAATCATCCTTTATAATTTTTTTAGCAAGCTGTTACTCGTACATTCCATTGCTGACAAAAGCGAACGGAATCTGGCTTCTGAGCTGGGAGTTAACCCCTTTTTTGTGAAAGATTACCTGGCGGGTGTACGCAACTACAGCCTGGACAAAACAGCTCAGGTGATTAAATATCTGAGACAGGCGGATGCGTATGCCAAAGGGGTAGACGGAGGTACAATTACCGATGAAATTATCCTTAAAGAATTAATTTTCAAGATTTTGCACTAGAGATTCTAAATTTCTGCTTAAAAGCACATAAAAGTAACATCCTCCCAGTTGGGGAGGTATTTGTGACAGGCAGTCAATATGGCAGAATACGTTTCTTATTTTTTGTCCTGATTTGTGAATCAGTCATTTTCAGCTATTTAGGTGAATAGATGGACAAAAATGGAACCATATAGGTTTAAAAATCCGTGCCGAATGAAGTTGAGGATTATTGAGTAGCGGAGGGAACAAAACTGGTTCATTCCGACACGGAAAGGAGTCGTTTAGCAAATACTTAGCAAGCCCAGCAGTAGCAGAAAAGCACGAATAGAAAGGGTATAAATGCAAAAACGCAGGCTTTCGGCCTGCGTTTTGTTTTGTAGCGGGGACGAGAATCGAACTCGTGACCTCCGGGTTATGAATCCGACGCTCTAACCATCTGAGCTACCCCGCCGTTATTTTGTGGTGCAAAAGTATGTGATTTTTCAGCGAAAAGCTATACCTTGTGAAAAAAAAATCGAGAATTCTTTCAATGACCCGTTTGAGTAATTGAATATTTTATTGATTTTGAGTAATTTAACTGGAGGCGTCATTGACGAAAAAAATTATGACTAAGTACAAATTTGTTACCGAATACGAACTCCGGGCTTCTCCCAAGATGCTCTTTTCTTATATCAGCACTGCTTCTGGCCTTCAGCAATGGTTTGCTAATAAAGTAAACGTGGGCTCCAATCAGTCTATGATTTTTGAGTGGGACGGCGAAAACCACCCTGCCAAGATTACTTCGATACGCCAGAATAAAAGTATCAAGTATGATTTCTTACCTGAGCCCGGTGAAACCGAAGGCAACTATATGGAATTTCGTCTCGAACAAAGTGACCTTACCAATTCTACATTCCTGAAAATTACGGATTACTCGGATAACAACGATGAGGAAGACCTCCAGGCTCTTTGGGATGGATTAATTGATAGTTTGCGGGAAGTAGTAGGGGGATAAATGTTAGGAGTTGTTAAATCTGGCTACTGCAAGAGATGATTCCTTCATTTCTTGGTTATACTTGAGCCCGATTGACAGAATCTGCCATGAGAAAATTAGATAAATTAGTGTTAAAGGCTTTTTGGGGGCCTTTCATTGTAACTTTTGCCGTTACTGAATTTATTTTTTTAACCCGTTTCATCCTTCTTTATTTCGACGAAATCGCCGGTCGCGACGTAGGCTTAGATGTCTATGGGCGTCTGTTTTTCTTTTTCAGCTTAATGGTCGTTCCGGTGTCCATGCCGCTGGCGGTGCTCTTGTCTTCGCTGATGTGTTTTGGTAACCTGGGCGAATTCTCAGAGTTAACGGCTGTAAAAAGTGCGGGCATTTCTCTGGGACGGGTTATTCGGCCCGTGGCGGTGGTTATGTTGTTTATTACCGGATTCATACTCTGGTTTAATAATACGGTTCAACCCTGGGCAAATTTGAAGGGCTATAGTCTGCTTTGGGACATTAAGACAACGAAAGCAACGCTAAGTTTCAAAGAAGGTGTTTTTAATAATGACCTTCCTGGCTATAGTATTAAAGTTTCCAAGAACTATGAAAATGGTTCGCTGAAAAATGTATTGATCTATGATCATGCGGAGAGTAATGGCAACCGGCACGTGACGATAGCTGATTCAGCCCGAACGTACACGATTCTGGATGGAGGGTATCTGGTTTTTGAGTTATTTAATGCCACAGACTATGTAGAAGATGTGGATAAGTCTTCCGGCGATGGAAATACCACTGACTTTGCCAAAAACGCTTTCAAGCATACCAAGAAATACATCAATATGCGTTCGTTTCAAATGACGAAAACGGACGAGGACCAATTTAAAAACCACGCGATCATGAAGTCCATAAGTCAGCTTTCGATGGACGGGGATTCGCTGAAAAATAATTACGAGCTGGCGATTAAAGGACTGGTCTCCATGGCAAGGCAGTATTATTCTTACCACCTGCAACCGCTTAGTGAAACAGCCCAAAAAATGCCTAACCGCTGGGTTGACTCCCTGATTACAGCAAGAGAAAAGTTACCGCTCGTCAAAAGCACGGATATTACAGCCAGTGCGTTAAGCTCGGCCAAGTCCCGGTTGACTTCCATTGAAACGGATGATTTGCTGATGTATGACCGCCGTAAGAATATTTATAAAAATGAGCTGGAGTGGAATCACAAATTCACAACCGCGATATCCTGTCTGGTTATGTTTTTGATTGGGGCTCCGCTGGGTTCCATTATCAAAAAGGGTGGATTCGGTTTACCCGTTCTGGTGGCCATAGTCTTTTTCATTCTGATGTATGTATTAACAATTCAGGGTGATAAATACGCCAAGGAAGGAACCATGTGGGTGCCTTTGGCCGCCTGGATGTCCAATCTGGTGCTGTTTGGTTTTGGTATTTATTTCCTGATGAAGGCCTTGAATGATTCCCGGTTGTTTGAAGCTGACGTATATAGCATTGCTTTCAACCGTTTGAAAGAAAAAGTGATGAACTGGAAGTCGCAGACCACATTATTTAAGAAAAAAAGCAGAGCAGTATAGTGTTTTTTCGTTTAAATCGTTGTATTTTTGCGATTCACAATTAATATTAGCTGCATCACATGTATCTGACTGCCGACAAGAAAAAAGAAATTTTTGAATCGCAGGGGCATGCCAAGTCAGCAACCGACACAGGTTCGGCTGAATCGCAAATTGCTCTGTTTACGTACCGGATTAGCTCTTTAACGAGCCACTTGAAAGTACACAAAAAAGATTACGCTACTCAAGCAGGTCTTTTGAAATTAGTAGGTAAACGCCGTCGTCTACTCGACTATCTGCACAAAAAAGATATCAATCGTTACCGTGCAATTATTGCAGAATTAGGTCTCCGTAAATAATCGGATGATTGTCAAGTCAGGGAATTCCTTTTGTGGATTCCCTGACTTGTTTTGCGTTTGTCCTGAAATTTATTTTCGACAAACAGATTACTTCCCGTGCTTTTTTTACTCTAATAGAATAAAGACTGCACAGGAGTAAAAATACAGTAAACCAGAAACGCATTTTCTGGTTAACCTCTTGAAAGCGGTTCCTCCTCTAGGATGAGCTACACAGCGGTCCCTCGCTTAGTGGAGAGCGGTCTCAAAAGCGGTCTAAACGAAAAAATATGAACGTTGTAACTAAAAAAATTACCCTTCCCGATGGTCGTTTTATTACCATTGAGACAGGGAAACTGGCTAAACAAGCCGACGGCTCAGTCGTAGTTCGCATGGGCGATACGATGTTACTGGCCACGGCAGTAGCCGCTGCAGATGCACGTCCGGGCACCGATTTCTTACCTTTATCGGTTGACTATCAGGAAAATTTGCATCTGCTGGTAAAATCCCAGGAAGTTTTCAGCGTCGGGAAGGTCGCCTTTCTGATTACGAAATCCTGGTAAGCCGTCTGGTAGACCGAGCTTTACGTCCCACCTTTCCCGGAGATTTTCACGCAGATGTTCAGGTGAACATCATGATGATCTCCGCAGATCCTGAAGTATTGCCTGATGCCCTGGCCGGTTTAGCCGCATCAGCTGCTTTAATGGTATCTGACATTCCTTTCAATGGTCCCATTTCAGAAGTACGGGTAGCAAAAATTGACGGATTGTATTTGATCAATCCGCCTACCTCTATGCTGGATCGTGCTGAACTGGATCTGATCGTTGCTGGAAATAGCAATGATATTTTGATGGTAGAAGGAGAGTGCAACGAAGTATCGGAAGAAGATATGTTAACGGCACTCAAAACAGCTCATGAAGCGATCAAAGCTCAGTGTGCGATTCAGAAAGAATTAGAAGCAGAAGTAGGGAAAACAGTGAAACGTACGTACAGTCACGAAACGCACGATCCCGAACTGAAGAAGTCATTATATAATGCTTATTACGATAAGGTTTATGCCGTTGCCGCTCAAGGTAATGCGAACAAAACCATTCGTAAAGAAGGATTCAAGGCGGTTCGTCAGGAATATCTGGATAGCTTACCCGAAGATCACACCATTGACCTTTCGCTGGTAGGAACGTATTTCCACGATATTGAGAAAGATGCCGCCCGTAATCTGGTATTAAACGAGCGTCGCCGTTTGGATGGTCGTCAGTTAGACGAGATTCGTCCGATCTGGTGTGAAGTGGATTACCTGCCCCGTGCCCATGGTTCGGCTGTGTTCACCCGCGGAGAAACGCAGTCCATTACGACGGCAACGCTGGGAACCAAGATGGACGAACAGATTGTGGACCAGGCTTTATTTTCCGGTTATAATAAATTCATGTTGCACTATAACTTCCCTGGATTTTCTACCGGAGAAGTGAAGCCCAACCGTGGACCTGGACGCCGTGAAGTAGGACATGGTAACCTGGCCATGCGTGCCATTAAGAAAGTAATGCCAGCAGATGCTGAAAATCCATATACGATTCGTGTCGTTTCGGATATTCTGGAATCTAATGGTTCTTCTTCTATGGCAACGGTTTGTGCCGGTACGCTGGCACTGATGGATGCAGGCGTAAAAATTAAAGCACCAGTTTCAGGAATTGCGATGGGATTAATCTCTGACCCTGAGACGGGTAAGTACGCCGTGTTATCCGACATCCTGGGTGATGAAGATCACTTAGGTGATATGGACTTTAAGGTAACGGGTACCGAAAAAGGAATCACTGCCTGCCAGATGGATATGAAAATTGATGGCTTAGCGTATGAAGTGGTGGCAGAAGCATTACTTCAGGCAAAAGCGGGTCGTCTGCATATCCTGAACGAAATGAAAAAGGCTATTGCCGAAGTTCGTCCGGATCTTAAACCTCATGCTCCACGTGCCTTCATCATTGAGATTCCACAGGAATTCAT
This sequence comes from Siphonobacter sp. SORGH_AS_0500, assembly GCF_002838835.1. Classification (GTDB taxonomy): domain Bacteria; phylum Bacteroidota; class Bacteroidia; order Cytophagales; family Spirosomataceae; genus Siphonobacter. The sequence goes on along the minus strand of NZ_NHPP01000001.1, from coordinate 117,771 downwards.
TGGTGCAGTGATTGGACCTGGTGGTAAAGTTGTCCAGGAAATTCAGAAAACTACGGGAGCTACCATCGCCATCGAAGAAAAAGACAGTAAAGGTTTCGTTAGCATTTTTGCTACCAATAAAGAAGCCATGGATGCTGCGGTTGGTCGCGTGAAAGGAATCGTAACTGTTCCTGAAGTAGGTGAAGTGTATACGGGTAAAGTAAAAACGGTTACTGATTTTGGAGCTTTCGTAGAATTTTTACCAGGACGTGATGGCCTGTTACATATTTCTGAAATCTCATGGGATCGTTTGCCCGCCATGAAAGGTGTTCTGGAAGTAGGTGAAGAAGTTCAGGTGAAACTGATTGAAGTAGATCAGAAAACCGGAAAATTCCGTTTATCTCGTCGGGTGTTGTTACCCAAACCCGAAGGTTATCAGGAACGTCCCGAAAGACCCGAACGTAGCGACCGCCCCGAACGCAGTGACCGGGGAAATTCTGAGAATCGTCGCCCCCGCAATTAATTTTTGTAGGACAAGCTTCCATTCCTGAATTTTTTTTCTACGATTTCATGTTACATAATCATCAGCAACCCATAGCAAATTCTGATGCCAGATGAGACAGCTAAAAATTTCTAAGCAGATCACTAACCGGGAAAGCCAATCTCTTGATAAATACCTTCAGGAAATTGGTAAAGTGGATTTGCTCACCCCGGACGAGGAGGTAGAACTGGCTCGAAGAATTCGTGAAGGTGACCAATTAGCGTTAGAGCGACTGACTAAAGCAAACTTACGTTTCGTAGTGTCAGTAGCTAAACAATATCAGAACCAGGGTCTTTCTCTGGGTGACTTAATCAACGAAGGTAACTTAGGTTTGATCAAAGCCGCTCAGCGTTTCGACGAGACTCGCGGTTTTAAATTCATCTCATACGCTGTATGGTGGATTCGTCAGTCTATTCTTCAGGCTTTGGCCGAACAGTCTCGTATTGTTCGTCTGCCCCTGAACCGGGTAGGTTCCCTGAACAAAATTTCTAAAACGTTCTCTGAACTGGAGCAACGTTTTGAGCGGGAACCTTCTCCCGAAGAGTTAGCCGAAGTACTGGAAATTTCCGCCGGCGAAGTAGTAGACACCCTGAAAATCTCAGGTCGTCACGTTTCAATGGATGCTCCTTTCGTACAGGGAGAAGAAAACTCCTTACTTGACGTTCTTGAAAATGACGGTGAAGACAAACCTGACTCAGGATTAGTGAATGAGTCTCTTCGTAAAGAGGTACAACGTGCCTTATCTACGTTAACTCAACGCGAAGCAGATGTCATCACTCTTTATTTCGGTCTGGATGGTAACCATGCCATGACACTGGAAGAGATTGGTGAGAAATTTAACCTGACTCGTGAACGTGTTCGCCAGATTAAAGAAAAAGCCATTCGCCGTTTACGCCATACTTCACGGAGTAAAGCGTTAAAAACGTATTTAGGATAATTTTTCAAGTCCAGAAAAATAAAAAAAGCCTCCACTTCGGGGGCTTTTTTTATAGGATTTATTTTTAAGTACTTCGGACCTCCGTCCGCTTACGATATAATCTATTATGATTTTGCAACCGCTATTGGATCTGGCAGAATTATGCGTACGTCGCGGCATAACCCAGGCAGTCATTTCGCCCGGCTCTCGGTCTGCTGCTTTGACGTTAGCTTTTGCCCGGCATCCTTCTATTGAAACAAAAGTGATTCCCGACGAACGAGCGGCGGCCTATATAGCCCTGGGTATGGCACAACAATTGAATAAACCCGTTGTACTTATCTGTACTTCTGGAACCGCAGCTCTGAATTTTGCTCCGGCTGTCGCCGAAGCCTACTTTCTGGGAGTGCCCTTGCTAGTACTCACTGCCGACCGCCCCCCCGAATGGATTTATCAGCAGGATGGACAAATGATTCATCAGGATTCGGTGTATGGAAAACACGTCAAGGAGTCTATTTCATTACCAGCAGATTATACCCATTCGGATAGTTTGTGGTTTATCGAACGAAGTGTAAATCAGGCCATTCACACGGCGGAAGAAGATCCGAAGGGACCGGTTCATTTGAATGTGCCCATCCGCGAACCCTTCTATCCGAAAGCGGATGAATCGTACACCTATGGTTCACCTAAGGTGATTCTGCGTTCAAGGGGTAAAACTCAGTTACCAGTAGAAACCTGGGAAGAGTTACTTCAAAAAATTGAATCCACTGATCGGGTTTTGATTTTAGCGGGTCAGCAGGTGATTTCCCGCGAGTTACTGGAAACACTTCGCCAAATCAAAGACGAGTTAGGGATCCCCGTAGTAGGGGAGGTGCTCTCCAATCTTCACGGAAATTTCATTACCCATCCCGATTTTTTTCTGGCTTCTACCCATACGGATTTACTAGAAGAGCTACAGCCGGACCTGGTCATTTCTTTTGGAGATGCATTCGTTTCCAAAAATCTGAAATTATACCTCCGAAAACATAAACCGAAAGATCATTACCACATTACTTCCCGACGGGAACTGATTGATCCCTTCCAGACTTTAACGCATCAGCTTGCAGTTGATAAAGAGCTATTTTTTAAAGAGTTACTGGAAACGCTGGACTTACGGGCATTCCGAAATGGTGACGATGAAATCGAAACGGAATACCTGGCTCACTGGGAAAAGGCCGAACAAAAATCACTTCAGGCTATTCGTTCAAATTTTCGGTTGACGGAAGCTTTCGTAGAATTCAAAGCTATCGATGAAGTGATGGCGGTAATGCCAGCTCATTCCCAGTTACATCTGGCCAATAGCATGTCGGTTCGATACGCCAATTTTATTGGGCATGAGAGAAACATTACCGTTTTTTCAAATCGTGGAACCAGTGGCATTGATGGATGTTTAAGTACGGCTGTCGGAGCCGCGTTGACAACCGATCAGTTGGTTTTTGTACTGATTGGAGACGTAGCCTTTTTCTATGATCGAAATGCTTTATGGCATCCCCATGTACCGGCTAACCTTCGGATTGTCTTAATCAATAATTCAGGCGGTAGCATTTTTCGAATGATTGAAGGACCTCGTCAGCAACCTGAACTGGAGACCTTCTTTGAAACGCGTCATCAGACCTCGGCCCGAAACACTGCTCAGGACGCTGGATTGCATTACGAGCACGTGGCTAGCTACGAAGAACTCGAAAAAGCTCTTCCTTCGTTCATTTTAGAGGATGAAAATGCTAAACTCCTGGAAATCAGTAGTAATGCTGAGATGAATCAAAATTACTTTGATCATTTTAAGACCCTTATGAAAGCACTTTAGGTCTCTTGTAAGTCCTTTGAAATGAGTAGTTTATGGTGAGTATTACGTCAGTCTTTTGATCGATAATGCCTTCTGAGAATTGGATAGAGGAACAAAGCTCGATATAGTGCCCGTTCCGTTCAATTCTCAGAACGTATTATCGGCAGGTTTTAGCCGCTTCCAATGCTTTTTTCTCATGCAAAGCAGCCCCTTTTTGCCAGGATTTACACTTTTCAGCCGACTGACCCAGTAACTCGTACGTTTTTCCGAAGTAATAATTAATTTCATCTACCGAAGGGTCCAGCTTTTCGGCTTTTTGTAATTCTTGCAGGGCTTTTGCAGCATCGGATTTCTTCAGGTAATAGATACCCAGGTTACGGAAAGCCCAGGCATTATTTTCCTCAAGCCGGAGGGAGCGATCTAGCTCAGCCTTGGCCTCTTCCAGTCGATTAAGTTCCAGCAAAGCAAAAGCCCGGTTGTTAACGGAGTAGGCGAGAAGTTTGCCTTCCGTAATTTTTACGGCCAGATCGGCCCATTTCAAACCTTCCTGCGGATTTCCGAGCATGGTACTAACCATAGCCAGGTTATTAACCGAACTAGGCTCATTGGGTTTATACTGCAATACTTTTTTGAAATCTTCCTGAGCCTTGGCGTATTCTTTCCGAAGTACATAGATCCACCCTCGGAAGGCGTAGGTAGTGTAATCGGATGGGCGTAATTGAGCGGCTTTATCAAAAGATGAAAAAGCTAAATCTTCCTGACCCGTCATGTATTGGGCATTACCTAATAAAGCCCAGGCCGAAGACGAATCGGGTATCAGTTTTACGGCTTCTTCCAGGTCTTTTCGAGCAGGGGCATATTGGCCTTCCAGCGAAAAAAGATTACCCCGATTTTGATACGTGCTTCCAAGTTTAGGATTGATTTTCAGTGAGTTATTTAAATCACTCAGGGCTTTTTCCGTATCACCCTGTTGCAAGTAGGAGAGGCCCCGGTTGGTCAATGCTTCTGAAAAATCTTCTTTTTTCTTGATGGCTTCTGTATAAAAACGAATGGCTTGCGGGTAATCCTGTTTCAGTAACTGGTCGTTGCCGCGAAGGAAAAATTGGTATGCTTCCTGTTCACGCTGGTTTCCACAACTGACAAAAAAAACTAGGAAAAGTAGGGATAGTAATCGCATATTCGTACTGGAAATGGCTCGTTGCCATGTATTCACATTATTCGCATTCATTATGAAAGTCATTGGAGAAGTACCGCATCCTTCCTGTAAAATCACCCTGTATGCCTGGAACAATCGCTACATTGTTAAAGTTGAAGCCGGTTATTTTGAGCAGACGTATAAAATTAATGAGTATGATATTACAAGTGAGGATGATTTAAAAGAAATGTTGAATGGTCCTTTTTTGGACAAAGTGATGCGTCGTTTCGAAGAAATGGCCAAAGATTGGGGCGAAGCCGTGGACGAATTAGATGATTAAAAAACGTAGACAAATACCGTAACACCTTGAAAATCAGTTTTAGTATTTACTAACTAAATAATACTAAAGGTATTTTGGACTTAGTCAGGTTTTTTAATCAGCATAGATCCAGCAGATTTTATGATCCTTTTGGCGAATAATCGCTTACGCCCAAACCCAGGTTTCAAATAGATTTTGCTGTTCCTTACTCGGGTTAGCATCCCTGACAATGACGTATTTTTTCAAGGGAGAAGTGCTTAGTTTGACATCAAACGTTCGAATCAAACCACTTCTCCTTACTTCGAAAAGTAATTCATCATTGGGCTTCTGAGTTAGAATAAACCGATTCAAATCAGTGAGTGGTTGGCCGTTTACACTGACCAGTTCATCGCCTGCATTCAGACCAGCCCGATAGGCCGGAGAGTCTTTGATGATGGATGATACCACATTTTTGCCGGGAGCTACGTTTGCTCCGAGAAAAGCTGTTGTGAAGGGCTGAATCTCGTTCGCAAGGGAACAACCTACGTACGCCAGGTATTTATTAAAATTCAAAGCTTTCGTTCCCCAGATGTAATCGCTGAAAAAGGAGTCAAAACTTACTCCGGCTATGTGCTCGATGGCAGACTGAATTTCTTCTTCACTGAAGCCTCGGTTTTGTTCCAGGTAATACGTCGTATACAAGTAACGCATCACATCGTCAAGGGAGCGACTCCCCTGGGTGGCGTGAATAATTTCAAGGTTCAACAACGTGGCCACAGCGGCCCCCTTCACGTAGTAAGAACTCTGGCTATTGATCGCATTCTCGTTAGGACGGTAGTACTTGATCCAGGCATCCCAACTGGCATCCGTCAGTGACTGGATTTGGGTGCCGGGTGTGTTAGCCACGTAACTGAAATCGCTCGCTACATCAGCCAGGTATTTTTCGACACTACTCAGTTTCGCCCGACGCAGGATGTGATTATCGTACATGCTGGTGAAGCCTTCTGCAACCCACAGCAGATGCGTATAATTTTCATTCTCGTAATCGAAAGGTCCCAGCTCAATGGGACGGATTCGTTTTACATTCCACAGGTGAAAATACTCGTGAGCGACCAGCCCCAGAAAGTTTGCGTATGAAACGTCCTGGCTATACGTATTCCGGTTAGCCTGCAAAGTCGTGCAATGCAAGTGCTCAAGCCCGCCCAGTCCACCGTTGGTGTGTTGAACGATAAACAAATAGTGTGAACAGGGATGTTGCCCAACGACAGTTAAGGCCGCCTCACAAATGCGTTTGTAATCGCTTAAGAGTTGCTCTTCATCTACGGGAGCGTGAGAGCCAACCATGGCAATTTGATGGGGAATTCCACAGGCTTCAAAATGCAGAGTACGGTGCGTACCAATCTGGAAAGGCGAATCAACCAGCAAATCGAAATGATCTGCCCGATAGGTATGAGGATCCCATTCGACGGCGGGGAGGGCCGTCGATACTGATTTCCAGTCAGAAAAGGGCTTTATGGTAACGTAATGCGGTAAATGAACGAAGGGTTCGGCGTATAAAAAGGTAGCCGCCCCGGTTAGGTAGGCTTGTTGATCGTCGAGAAAATTAGTGCGAACGGTTAACTCGTTGGCGTATAACTGGTAATGAACTTTTAAGTGTTTGGTACAGGAACTGAGCGGAATCCGCCAGACATTTTTTCTAATCTTTCGGGCCACCGTTGGCTGGTGATCCGTCCATGCTTCTAAGCGGTCAACGTTTTTGGAATACTCACGAATCAGATAGGAACCGGGTGTCCAGACGGGCATTTTTAAATCAATATAACCCTGGTGCTGGAGGTCCGGCTGGTTTACATCTGAAATTTGCATTTCGACCTCAACACAGTGCGTAGCTGGCTCAGGCATCGAAATGGTGTACTGTATATGGGTTTGACTCATGGAATCAGGCACAAAAACGAAACCGCAAAGGAAGAACACGATAAAAACGAAAACAACGAGTCGTTGAATCATATCGGTTTTGTATTTCTTTGCGTTTAAACCGTGAAAATAGTCTATGGAAATGAAGACACCGCCCTTTATTTGTCTTTTTTTGTAGCATTTTGTAATAAACCCTCACAAAACCCTCTGGTTTGTGGTTATTGCAGTGGTTGTTCTATGCCATTGGCCTCTTTTTTCATAGATTTTTATAAGTATTAAGTTCTGAATGATCCTAAATCAGCCTCTCTCTATGCGTACACGCCGCTTGTCCCTCTTGGGGTCGTGCTTACTTTCGATGTATTCCGGGCAAGCTTTGTTAGCTCAGAATACATTAAATTATATCTCACCGGATACGTATTATCGTTCAGGAATTGAGTTTATTGAAAAGAAAAATTACGCATCTGCCCGTCAGGAATTCCAGCGATTTCTGGATACGAATAAGGGCTTACTGGCCAGTAATGATTTGAATGCCGTCAATGCGGAGTATTACATCGCTATGTCGGCTTTGTATCTGAATCAGCCTGAAGCCGAAATTCTTTCGGAGCGGTTTGTGAAAAACCACGGCGATCACCCGGCAGCCAAGCAGTTGTATGCGGATCTGGGTAACTATTATTATAACAATGGTGATTACGCCCGGGCCATTCCTTACCTGGAAAAAGCCAGTGGGATGGAAGCGACCTTCAAGCTGGGGATGGCTCAGTATTACACTCAGAATTATCCGGCAGCCCTGACTTCGCTGGATGTCGTGAAGCAAAGCAGTACGGAGTTTGCTACCGCAGCTAGCTATTATGCCGGAGTGATTCGCTTCAAGAATGAAGATTATGCCGGTGCCGTCCTCGACTTTCGTCGGATTGAAAACTCCAAGGAATTTGGGAATGAAGCCCCCGGCTGGATTGCTCATTCCTATTATCGCCAGCGACAATACGATTCCCTGATTTCTTACGCAGAGCCCATTTTACGGAAGGGAAATAAATCGGGTAAGAAATTGGACGACCTATCGTTGCTAACGGCTGATGTGTACTTCCAGAAAGGCAATTACGCCAAAGCCTCCGAATACTATAAGATGCATACTAATTTCCGGGGTGGGAAGTTACCCGCACCGGCGGCCTATCGGTATGGGTATTCCCTGTATCGCCAGAACGATTTTAACGGAGCCATTAACACCTTCAAGCCGCTGGCGGCCAATAGAGATACCCTCGGACAGTATTCCTCTTATTACATGGGGATTAGTTATCTGAATACGGATAATCTACAGTATTCCTTGGCTGCGTTGGATCAGGCCCGTCGCCTGAACTTTAATAAATCGGTTCAGGAAGACGCCGCGTTCAATCACGCAAAAGTTCAACTGGATTTGGGAAATGGGAATGAATCCGTAAAGGAATTCGATCAGTTCATCCAGACGTATCCCAACAGTGCGTACCTGAATGAAAGCAAAGAATTACGGGGTGAAGGCTTATTACTTTCCAATAACTACGCTCTGATTCTGGATTATCTCGATAAAGAACGCAACCTGAGCCCGAAACAACGGAATCAATACCAGCAGGCAGCCTATAACATTGGCATAAACGCCTATAATGCCGAGCAGTTTGACCGGGCCATCGTAGCTTTTGACAAATCCCTAAAATACAATGATAACCGCGATCTGGCGGTAGCGGCTCGTTTCTGGAAAGCAGAAGCAACTTCAGCCCAGCAGAAATACGCCGAAGTCATTCCTCAGTATACCCAGCTTATTGCCAGCAGTGAGCAGTCCCGAATAGTGCCGGATTATAAAATTCGGAGTCGTTACGGCTTAGGTTATGCCTATTACAACACCCGGGAATACGATAAAGCATCCACGCAATTCAAGGCTTATACTGATGCGGTGCGTGGACTACCTTCGGCGGATCGCAGTAACTACGAGGATGCCATGATCCGATTGGCTGATACGTACCTAGTGGCGAAACGTTATGATGAGGCTACCAAGATTTACGATCAGGTTGCGGTTACGGGGAAATCAGATAAGGATAATGCCCTTTATAATAAAGGAATTTCCCTGCTCTATACCGATAAATACGCCGAAGCCCGGACTACGCTGAATCAGTTACTGAATCAGTATCCTAATTCGCCCTATGTAGATGATGCCATTTTTCAGTTAGGTATGGTGGAACTGAATCAGCAGAATTACCAGGGAGCCGTAGCCCAGTTTACAAAACTGATTAAACAACAGCCTCAAAGTCCTATCCTGCACGCAGCTTATCTGCAACGAGCCATTGCCTACAGTAACATGAAGCGTTACGACGAGGCCATTGCCGATTATCAGGTAATCCTGAGTAAATACGCAGCGTCCAAAAGTGCAGAATCAGCCCTGATTGGTGTACAGGATGCCCTGAATTCCGCAGGTCGTCCCGAAGAATTCTCTACTATTATTAAGGGATACGAGCAAAGTAACCCGAATGGCGAATCGCTGGAGAAAGTGAAATACGAAGCCGCCAAGAACTTATACTTCGGTGAGAAATACGCTCAGGCGATTGAAGCATTCCAGAGTTACATTCAACAATATCCGAAGAGTGCTTCTACCCCCGAAGGCGTGTATTACCTGGCTGATTCCTATTTCCGGACGGAAGACCGCACGAATGCGTTACGGTATTACTATCAGGTAATTCGCGAAAACAAAACCCAGTTTGTCAATCGGGCAGCTCAGCGGGCTGCGGAACTAGAGTACCAAAACGAAAACTACCGGGCCGCCGCTAACAACTACCAGACTTTACTTCGCACGTCCAGTAACAAGAAAGATCAGGTAGCGGGTCAGCTGGGGTTGATGGAAACGTACTTCAAGGGCAATAAACTGGATTCTTCGCTGGTGTATGCAAAAGAAGTCATCAATGGTGGTAATGCAGTATTAGGAGCCCAAAACCGGGCCCAGCTGTTCGCCGGAAAAATTGCTCTGGCGAAAGGCGATTCCAAGAAAGCCATCGAAGAATTTGAGAAGACTGCTAAACTCGCCAAGGATTCCTACGGAGCGGAGGCGATTTATAACGTCGCTCAGATCCTGTATAAAGAGAAGAAATGCAAAGAATCACGCGATAAGATTATCAATGAACTCAAGGAGCAATATACCGATCAGTTGTGGATTGACCGGGGCTTCCTGCTACTGTCCGATGTCTATGTGTGTCTGAATGAAGCATTTCAGGCGAAGGCTCTGCTCAATACCATTATCGAGGGAGCTGAGAATAAAGAAGTAGTAGAAGAAGCTCGTAAAAAATTAGCTGCTCTGGGAAATAAGTAATCCATTCAACTGAAGATCTGTCCAAACATGAGTCATAATCGCACCATTCGAACCTTCCTTCAATCCCTGGGTTTTGTGGGTTTATTGGGAAGTAGTGTCACCAGCTTTGCCCAAAACCGAAATCCAGGTGAAGGAGAAATCCAGACCGGGGAAATTGATATCGTTCGTGAACGTAAAATCAACCTGACTACCCAAAACCGCAATTTCGAGAAAATACCGGCCAGTCAATCGGCTCGGCCTGATCGGCAGCCACTCAAGTATCAGTTCACCGATCAGAAGCTACTCATTGCTCCGCCTCAGTTTAATCCAGCAGTAACCGAAATGCCCAAATCGCAGAATGATGGTTCGCTGTTTAATTCCGAAGTCAAGGTTGGAGCCGGTAACTATGGTCGCTTCTTACTAGAGGCTAATGTCAATTCCCGCAATGACCTGCCTTACGGACTGAGCATAAAGGGATTACACAATTCCACGGCTACGGGTCCGGTGGATGGTCGTAACTCCGGTACCAGTCACCAGTTGATTCAGGTAGATGGACGTTACAGTGGAGGTAGCATGAAGCTGACGGGTAGTCTCGGGTATGACCGTAATCAGTATTACTTCTACGGATACAGCCGGGCTATTGAAACGCCCAAACGAGAAGATATCAAGCAGGTACTCAATAACTTTAACGTCGGCATTGGCATTGAAAATACGAAGAAAGATGCGGTCATTGATTACTCCATTAAAACGAAACTGCGTTCCTTAAGTACGTTTACGCAGGCGAATGAATACGACTGGGGTACGAACCTGAAAGCGACTTTTCCGATTACGAAAAACTTTTTTGCTCACCTGGCCGGAGATGCTTACCTAACCCAGCGGAATGATTCGCTAACTAACAGCCGGAACCTGTTCCGCATCAAGCCGACCTTCCAGTATCGGACCGATCGGTTTAGCGTGCTGGCGGGTATTAACGTTGTCAATGAAACGGACAATCTCAACGCCCTGGCGAAACCCACACATGCTTATCCGGTAGTCGAACTGGATTTGATGCCTGTAGAGGATATTCACGTGTTTGCGGGGTATCAGGGAGACATTCACCGGAATACGCTGGCCAGCCTGACTGATGAGAATCCTTACCTGGCTCCAAACGTACGCTTGTTGAATACGGAAAAAGTGCACGATTTCTACATTGGAACGAAAGGGCTGATTCAGGGAGGCTTTAGTTATGAAGCTAAAGTATCTTTTGGCCGGTACCGCAATCTGTATCTGTTTAATAATTCCGGTAGTGACTCCACTCGTTTCTCCGTGTTGTACGATCAGCCGCAGGATAATGGTTTCTCGAATGTCATTAACGTGTCGGGCCAACTAAACTACCAGCATGAAGACATCTGGCGTTCGTTCCTGAAATTTGATGTGTATGGGTATGACCTCAAGCAGATTGATTTTGCCTACCATCGTCCGACATTCACGGCTACCTGGAGTAACACAGTAACCTTCAGCAAGAAATTAATCGTCGGAACGGATTTCTACGTTATTACCGGTTTGAAAGGCCGAAATCTGAATTCAGGAGTCGTAAGAACGCTGGCTCCCATCATTGACCTGAACCTGCGAACCACCTACCTGATTACCGACCGCATTTCTGCTTTTGTGAGTGTCAATAACATTGTAGGAAAGAACTTTGAACGCTTTCAGTATTACAAACAACAGGGTGTTAACTTCCTGGCAGGCGTATCCTACCAATTCTAAATCATTGCTGTTGCTTTAAATTAGGCCCGCTGTCTCAGCGGGCTTTTTTTATGTATAGAGAATGTTAGGAAGATAATCGGGAATTTCTCTCTCTTTGTTCATTGCTTACTGTCTTACCGTAATCTGTCATTCAGAGCGAAGCGAAGAACCTTACTTAGGATAACGACTTATTTCTACAGGCAAACTAATAATGTACAATCGTTGGATCTTTGATGACGAATGATCAAAGTATAAATGAATTCTTCTCGCGGCGTTGAGGTGGAGGTCAATCTGTTCTCTCATGATCTAGTAGGCTCGCAAAAGTGATAAGGTCCTTCGCTTTGCTCTGGATGACAGAGAGGGATACTCCAGCGAAAAGAGAGAAATTTTTTATGAAGAATGTCCTGTTTAGCCCAGTCTCCAATGTCCTGTAAATAACAAGAGTTAATGAGCCCTGACTGAATAAAAACTGCATGCAGGTGAGGGCAATCTGCTAAAAACCGAAAACTCATTTGACTTTTCGTAGTTGTTATTCTACCTTTAAACTTTAAAATGATCTGAACTTCCTCAGATCTTTCATGCTCAGGTAATAACGGTTTCAACCTCACTGGATCTCATGGCTACCATTCCCGAACACGTAAGAAACTTGCTTTTTGAACAGGATTGTGTGGTAATTCCCGAATTTGGGGGATTTATCGGCAATTTTGATTCAGCAACTTTTTTATCCGATGGATCTGTTCTGCCTCCTCGTACCCGGCTGGTATTTAATGAGATGTTACAGTTTGATGATGGCTTGTTGTCCAATCATGTGTCGAAATCGGAGAATATTTCCCGGGAAGAGACCAGAAACCGTCTGAAGCAATTTGTTGAGCAGGTTAAACTGGACATTCGTAGTCAGCAACAGTATCGATTTGAGCATCTGGGAACCTTCACTCAAAACGGAGAAGGTAAACTGGTGTTTGCACCTCAGGAAAAGGTTAACTATTATGGAGAAGGGTATGGTTTAGCCTCCTTCGTTCCTGCCTACCACCGTCATTATGCGGTGAACCAAGCCACAGAAACTGCTTCGGTTGTAGAAACACTGGCGGAAGAACCGATGGAGTCGAATTTAACCGTAGTTCATTCTTCCAAACGGCTGGGCCGTTGGGTGGCCGCTGCGGTGCTCGTGGTGGTAACGGTAGTGGGAGCCTGGTATACCGGACAGAAAACAAACCTGAGTAGCATGAACCCCATGACTGCTCTGGATTTCTCCTGGTTGAATTCAAAGAAGGTTTCTCAGCCCGTAAGCGTAGTAAACGACCCAATTCATGCGAAAGTAGCTATTACTCCCAAACCTGCTCCTAAAGTTGAAGTAGTTGATGTACGCGAAACTCCTAAAGTAGAAGTTGAGGCAGCGGAAGAGAAAGTAGTAAAGAATAAGGTTAAGTTTTTAGTGACTCCATCCCGGGTAAAAACCATTGAAGGAGAAGCCGTTCCGAGTGGCTATTATGTAGTAGCTGGTAGTTTCGGAAGCGTCAAGAGTGCTCAGGTCATGAAAAAGCAATTGCTTTCAAAAGGATATAAAGTAGAATTATTACGTCCCCGGAAAGGTTTGGTTAAAGTAACGGTTAGTGACCGTCTCAACACGGCCAGTGCCGCTCAGGCCATGGCTCAGAAACTGGGACCTGATTTTAATAATAATCTCTGGATTCTGAAATCCATCGCTGATTAAGGAATTATTTATTCGTATGTTTGAAACCAAACCTCAGCCGGGTTTGGTTTTTTGTTACCACACTTTACGTAACAATTTACCCATTTGGTCGTTTTACAATCAATCGTTTGAATCATAAGTAACGTATATGAATAGCAGTGTGCAACTAGAACAGGAAGAACGCAGAAACCGATCGGTGGCTTTGATGGTCACGACCGGCATTTATGTTCTTTTGTTTTTGCTGTTATGGCTGGTCGGTATGTGGAAATTGACACCACCGCCAGAACCTATGGTGGGCATTGAACTGGCCAATATCGGTTCTGGGGCCCTGGGTAGTGGAGACATTCAGACTCGTAACAAGCCCAGTAAACTGACGAATCGGGAAGAATCCAAGCCTGCCAAGGAAGAGGTAAAGGAAGAAAGGGTACGCAAACCTGAGGTGAAAGAGGTAGTTCCGGTAAAAAAGGTAACTACTCCCAAGGCAGTGGAGGCTCCTTTGAAAACATCCAAAGTAGAAAGTCCGGTTAAAGTGCCCCCGAGGCCGGAGCCGAAAGAAGTAAAACCCGTAGAGACGAAAACGCCAGCTCCAGCTACGCCAGCGAAGACGGTTTCAAAGCCCGTTGAGCAGCCCAAAGTGGATACAAAAGGTTTGTATGGGAAAGCGAAATCCAATGGAACCAACGGCACCAGTGATAATCCCGGAGGTAACAACAACGGTCCTGCCGGAAATAAAGGGGTAGGAGATTACGGTGCTCCAGATGGAAAAGTGGATGGTCGGGGCTTGTATGGAAAAGGCTCAGGCGGCGGTGGAGGTACGGGTAACGGTTCTTCGTTAAGTATGACGGGCTGGACCTGGAGTCGCAAACCCAGTCCGCAGGGATTGAATTCGGATGGAAAGGTGGTATTCCGGATCAAGATTGACGAGAACGGTAACCTGATTTCGAAATCTGTGGTGGAAAGCACACTAAGTCCGGCTGATGTTCGTAAATGCGAGCGGGAGATTGAACGACTCGAATTCGTTCCTACCAATTCCGCTGGAAGCCGGGCGGCTCAATCCTCCGGTACGATCACTTTCGTAGTCCGCTCTCAATAGAAAACGTACTTACAATACATACGAATGCGTACTTTTGAAGTACGCATTTTTTTATGACCATGACTTATCAGGAAACCATCGAATACCTTTATCAACAGTTACCCGTGTTTCACCTCTCCGGCAAGAAAGCCTATAAACCGGGTTTCGCTAATACGGATGCATTGCTGGAGCATTTGGGAAATCCTCATCGACAATTCAAAAGCATTCATGTCGCTGGAACGAATGGGAAGGGAAGCTCTTCGCACATGCTCGCGGCTATTTTTCAGCAGGCAGGGTACAAAACGGGTCTCTACACTTCCCCGCATCTAAAAGATTACCGTGAACGTATCAAAATCAATGGACAACCTATTCAGGAACAGAAGGTTATCGATTTCATTGAACATAACCGAATGTTTATTCAATCGGTAAACCCTTCCTTCTTTGAGCTCACCGTTGCTTTGGCGTTTCACGTATTTGCGGAAGAGCAGGTAGATATTGCCGTCATTGAAGTGGGAATGGGGGGACGATTGGATTCAACGAATGTAATCCTGCCCGAACTGTCCCTGATTACGAATATTGGCTGGGATCACGCTGATGTATTAGGCGATACTCTGCCCAAAATTGCGGCTGAAAAAGCAGGTATTATCAAGCCTCAGGTTCCGGTGGTCATCAGCGAGCGTCAGGTAGAAATTGATGAAGTGTTTATTACTAAAGCAGCATCAACCACAAGTCCTATTCTGTTTGCTTCTGATGAATTGCAGGTTGTTTCCGAACAGCTAGTCAAAGGAAAAAGGCAGCTAAGTATTCAGGGTGGAGATGGGTTGATTGATCTGGAATTAGATTTAACGGGCTCGTATCAATCTAAAAACGTTCTGGGTGTGCTCCAGGCTGTTGAAGTATTACGTGAGCAGGGATACGATTTGCCAGAGCAGGTAGTAAAAGAAGCATTACAAAATGTGATAGGGCTGACCGGACTGAAAGGACGATGGCAGTTAATTCAGGAAAAACCCCGGGTGTATGGGGACACAGGGCATAATGAAGCCGGCATTAAAGAAGTTTTAAAAACGGTTGCATCCTACACCTACCATCAGTTATGGTTTATCCTGGGGTTTGTAGCGGATAAAGATTTGTCGAAAATTCTTCCCCACTATCCTAAAGAAGCAAAGTATGTATTCTGCCAATCTTCTACGCCACGAGCGTTGGCTGCAGAAAAATTAACAGAACTGGCTCAGGCTTACGGATTAGAGGGAACGTGGTTTGTAAATGTCAATGAAGCATTGAATGAGGTATTATCCCAGGCAAATGAAGACGATTTGGTGGTAATAGGAGGCAGTACGTTTGTCGTGGCGGAGGTAGACCAGCTATAAAAAGTAAAAAGCTCCTGAATATCCATTCAGGAGCTTTTTAGTGCTAGGGTAATCTGGAATTACAGATTAGCTACTTTAGCTACCAGGTCAGCAACGCGGCTTGAGTAGCCGGCTTCGTTATCATACCAACCTACGATTTTCACTAAGTTACCTTGGCTAGAAGTTAATTCTGAGTCGAAGATACAAGAGTGAGTATCGCCTACGATATCGGCAGAAACGATAGGATCAGTAGCATAGAATAAGTAACCTTTCATCGGTCCATCAGCAGCAGCTTTGATTGCAGCGTTGATTTCTTCAGCAGTGGCTTCTTTCTTCAATACCAAAGTAAGATCCGTTACAGAACCTGTAGGTGTAGGAACGCGTAAAGCAGAACCATCTAATTTACCTTTCAGGCTAGGTAATACCAGACCGATGGCCTTTGCAGCACCCGTAGTACTAGGAATGATCGACAGAGCCGCCGCACGAGCACGACGTAAATCGCTGTGAGGAGCATCTTGCAGATTCTGATCAGCAGTATATGCGTGAACAGTAGTCATGTATCCTTTCTCAATACCGAATGTATCTTCAATTACTTTAGCCATAGGAGCCAAGCAGTTGGTCGTACAAGAGGCATTAGAGATGATTTTGTCATCAGCAGTTAAGATGTCATCGTTAACACCTAATACTACTGTTTTAACATTACCCTTGGCAGGAGCGGAGATGATTACCTTCTTAGCTCCGGCAGTTAAGTGTTGTCCAGCACCAGCTTCATCAACAAAACGGCCAGTAGACTCAATAACTACGTCAATATTTAAATCACCCCAGGGAAGTAACTTAGGATCACGCTCAGCATAAGCGTGGATTTTGCTGCCATTTACAGTGATGCTTTCTGAATCAGACTCTACTGTACCAGCAAATTTACCGTGAATTGAATCGTATTTAAGGAGGTGAGCTAAGGTTGCATTATCTGTTAAATCATTGATAGCAACAATCTCAACGTTTTCTTTCTCTAATAGACGACGGAAGGAGAGCCGTCCAATGCGACCGAACCCGTTGATTGCGACACGAACTTTTGCCATGTGAAAATAGATTAATGGTTTTCGATGCAATATTAATTAATATAATACGAATTCCCTATCACCTATAAAGAGTAATAATTTAGCAATTAACTAGCTACTAAAATTAGCAATAATAGATGATTAGTATTTTAGTAAATTATTTTAGTATTTAAAAATTGCTAAATATATTATTAATTATCTATGCTATTGCTAATGATATATTGCATTTATCTAATCGTCTAAAAGAATAGGGTAGTCCCTGATATGTAAGCCAAAACAGTATTCATAGTCATTATCCTGCAATAGAGATCAGTCAGGAAATAGCATATATGATAAATATATGAGAGATAAGTCTAGAAATAAGTAGAAAAATAATGTGGAATAACCAAAATAGAAAAACACATCATATCGTATATCCCTAAGACTAATCAAAGCACTATATCCTTCATTTATCTATCAAATCCTTTGCTAATCACCAACACCATAGTATAATAGGGATTGCTGGCATTACATTTTTTACAGTTATCTGTAAATCAGTAAATACTCCAATAGGATACACAATAATAGACCTGTAATCATATTTTATTATCATCTATTGACATCCATATAATATTCTGAATTGTATTATATGGAACGTATAAGATTTAACTATAATACTAGTACATACCTGTAAATCAATCAAATAACCTCTATAATCTTAATAATATTTGAGGAGATGTAATTTTATATATTGTACTTTTTAAAGTGACAAACTGTCGTATCTATTAAAGAGAGTTTCTATTTACATTTGCAGAAACCATTTTAATATATGACTGAATTACAATCAACGATTGAAAAGATCTGGGACGATCGTCAACTGCTAAATACGGACTCTGCTAAAGAGGCTATTCGTTCTGTAGTAGAAGCCGTAGACAAAGGCACGCTTCGTGTAGCAGAACCTCTTGCTAATGGAGAATGGAAAGTTAATGAATGGGTAAAAAAAGCAATCGTTCTTTATTTCCCTTTACAGAGCATGCAAGTACAGGAAGTAGGCATCTTCGAGTACCATGATAAAATGAAATTGAAGACGGGTTACGAACAGTTAGGTGTTCGGATCGTTCCTCCAGCCGTGGCTCGCTATGGAGCTTACCTTTCTAAAGGCGTTATTTTAATGCCATCTTACGTGAACATCGGAGCCTATATTGATAGCGGTACTATGGTTGACACCTGGGCAACCGTCGGAAGTTGTGCTCAAATTGGTAAAGACGTTCACTTAAGTGGTGGCGTCGGAATTGGGGGTGTTCTTGAACCACCTCAGGCAGCACCCGTTATTATAGAAGACGGTGCTTTTATTGGCTCTCGTTGTATTGTCGTAGAAGGGGCTAGAATCGGTAAAAAAGCCGTTTTGGGTGCTGGAGTCGTGATTACGGGCAGTTCAAAAGTGATTGATGTTACTGGGGAGACACCTGTTGAATACACCGGATTTGTGCCTGAAAACTGCGTAGTTATCCCAGGCAGCTATACCAAACATTTCCCTGCTGGCGACTATCAGGTTCCTTGTGCTTTAATTATTGGCAAGCGTAAAGAGAGTACGGATCTGAAGACTTCATTGAATCAGGCTCTGCGTGAAAACAACGTAGCTGTATAGTGATTTCTATAACATTAACTCAGTAAAAAGGGTAGGGGAACAATCTCCTATCCTTTTTTATACCCTTCTAATGAATATTTGATCTGTTAACTTTCATAAACTTTTGAAGCACAATTGTAATTTACATTCGTAAATAATACTGATGTTCAACAGATTATACGGGATATACCTGTTCACAATACTAAATTTACAAAAGTATTTGACTATTTACATTAATGAATTTATAAATGTTTCTATCCGTCATTGGTTAATTCACAAAAGTAAAATACATTTGTAACATGCTAGTGTTTACAATACGATATAGCCACTATGACTGATAAAGAAAAAGTAATTTACCTGCTAGAATCCAACGACTTAACTGCTGCACAATTTGCAGACTCTATTGGCATTCCAAGATCCAGCATTTCTCATATACTTTCAGGCCGAAATCGGCTCAGCATGGATATTGCTCGCAAAATCGTGAAGCAATTCCCTGAAATCACCTATGAATGGCTTTGTGATGAAAATCCGACGGTCATTAAATCAAATGGCTTTTCGCACCCTAAATCCGCTTATAGTCAGCCTATTGTTAACGAAATGCAGCCGCAGGTTAAGTCCTCAGATTTCGCTAGAAAAAATGGAGTAGGACAAAGACCCGATCTGGCGTATTCTCAGGCTCATGAAAAAGCCTCTTTTGAGAATAAACACGTCGTTAAAATGATTGTCTTCTATTCCGATCAAACCTGGCAGGAGGTTTTTTAATAAGTAAGCATAATGATTCTTTCCACACATTTATATTCCCCCATATACGAATGAATAATCATTCAATAACGTACTTGAGTGCATACTAGGTTGGGTCATGAGGCTACGCTTCAACGATCATTTTGAGAATAGTTTGATCGGACTCGGTGGCGAGATTTAGATACCCTGATTCGATCCTTCCTACTAACCGTCTCTTTACAGTTACTATTTTCATACCATTAAGTATTTCCCAATCACTTTGCCGATGACCGATTCACAAGATTCATAGGGCAACGAAAAAGCATATAGGCAATTCTTGCGAAAGACCATTGCATCGCTTACGTTTCAAATATAGGGCAAGACGGCTACATCTTTAATTACTATCGGATTCCTCCAGGTCACATCCATTCAAAGGAAGACAAAGGCTTAGAGAAAAGACTTGCGATTAACCAAGACAGCAAGGATTTCAAAAACGAAAAGGCCAACTGCGGCGTTCCTTCATAAACCATTTCAGTCTCAGCATTCTACTAATCCGAATAACAATCCCTGGTATAACGCTGGCAATCGTTGAGGCTTCACTACCAACTAATTATTGAGAAGGAGACCTATAAGGACCTATTTTTCAACTATTTATTAATATTCTAAAAGTTAATGTTTCACGTGGATATTAATTTGTTCATTGTGAAAGAGTTAGCTACCAGTCGGGCGTGAAACAAAACCCTGTGGTAGAATTAACCTTTAAAAGGGCGGGAGTGAGGCTTATATTTGCTTAGATTTTGTATCCTGACCTGGGATTCTTCTACGTGTTTTTTCTTTCTATTAAACATAAAGTACGTTATTATACACTATGGATCAACTTAATTCTCTTCAACAAGTAGCTGAATTTCATCATACTTTTCATGCTCCTGTCTTATCTGATCCACAAATACCCAGTGAGAACAGATCGAAATTACGGTATGCTTTACTGGCGGAAGAACTGAAGGAATTTCAGGAAGCGGTGGAAGCAAATGATTTGATTGGCGTAGCGGACGCTCTCTGTGACCTTCAATATGTTCTGTCTGGAGCGGTGCTTGAATTTGGTCTGGGAGAGAAGTTTGTTGACCTATTCAACGAGGTGCATCGTTCTAATATGAGCAAAGCCTGCTCTACTGAGGCCGAAGCACAGGCCACGGTTGCCTTCTATCTGGCGAAAGATGGCACGGAAGCGTCCTATCATGAAGACAACGGTAAATGGCTCGTATATCGCAAATCTGACCATAAAACGCTCAAGTCGGTCAACTATTCACCGGCGGATTTGGCATCTATTTTACAATCCTAGTCCAGAGCAGGCTTCGGAGCTCTTCACGAAGCCTGCTCTCCAAAAATTAACTTGTATAAATAGGCTGGTATTTTAAAAAGACCAACCCAGACTTAAAAGATTGCGTTTCCAGTAGCTCTAATTCCAGATGCTTCATTTCTTCGGAAAAGAGCCGTTTGCCTTTACCCAGAATAACGGGACATACCCGCAACTGAATTTCATCGATCAATTCTGCTCGTAACAGCGATTGTGCTAGTGAAAGGCTTCCCCAAAGCACCATGTCCAGTCCAGACTTATTTTTAAGCCGTGTGACTTCTTCAACGGCATTTCTGTTGACAATCCTGGCATCGTTCCATTTTCCCCAGGGAACATGATCCACCATGCGTGAGAATACAATCTTCGGCGTTTCATTTAATTTGTCAGCTATGGTTTCAACCTCAGTGGTTACCGTTGGCCAATACTCCACGAACATGCGATACGTTCGGGAGCCCAACAGGATGGCATCGATGGTGCCCATGAAATCCAGCACATCATCCTCGGATTCTTCGTTATACTCAGGCTTATTAAAGAAATCCGTCTGACCGTTTTCATCAGCCGCAAAACCGTCCAGTGAAATCCATTCCTGTAGAATTAATTTTCTCATTTTGATTTGATGGTTGATTCATTGTAATCTGCTAAATTATTGATCCATCTATAATCAGTATAGGGATGAAATACATTTCATAGCTCCGTAAATTCGTACCGTTACTCCTGTAAATCAGCTATTTATATATGTTATATAATTTATATTATGTTAAGTAATTAAATCCAATATCCACCCTACATGAAGTTTTTGAGAATTCTATGGCTGTAGCTAAACTCCACAAAAAAAGTCTCTGCGAGATTCTCGCAGAGACTTTTTTATACTACACCAACTCAAATTTGCTACTGTAACGCTGCAAGTTTTGAATCGTAAGCGTCTGTTTTCTCTAACGTCTTAAGAATGGTATACGTTTGAGACAAGTTATTTTTCAGAGCTTCTTCCTGCTTCAATGACCATGCTTTTTCAAAGTATGGTAATGACTGCTTGAATTTAGCTACCGTTTCCTGTTCAACCGCTTTACCTTCTTTGTTATAGGTGTTCATGTCCATCGCGTCTACTTTGCTTTTCACCATAACACCTTCGTTGAAATAATAAACGCCCATGTTATAGTTGGCATCGTAGTTATTAGGCTCGATCTGAAGAACTTTCTCGTAGCCAGCCTTAGCCGCACTTTTTTCCTCTTCCAGTTTTTTCGTCAGTTCAGCAACTTTCGCCTGAGCTTCGGCTGCTTTACCAGAATTCTGCTGATCAGAAGCAGCCTTTGCCTGAGTCGCTGAAGCTAAAGCAGTCTTCGCTGATTCGAATTTTGATTTTACTTCACCCAACTGACGCTTTAATTCTTTGTCCGTTGGTTTTTTCTTCAGAGCAGCCGTCAAACGAGTTACCTCATCCTGATACAGTTTCACATCCGCTTCAGCCGTTTTTACTGCTTTGTCAGCGTCTCCGCCTTTTCTGGCTTCTGATGCATACTTTTTCAGTTCTTCCTGCGTATTCTGTGCGGCATTGTCATACAGAATGGCCAGGTTAACGATGTTCTGCGTGTTGTTGGGATCTTTCTCAACTAACGCCTTCAAATCATCGATCGCTTTGTGCGTATTACCTGATTGCAGATAAATGTTGATCTTTTCGTTTTTAAGATCCTTGCTGTCGGGGTTAACCGCAATCCCTTTATCTAAGACTTTGACCGCCTCATCATCGTTCTTTTCAGTACGATAGATGTTAGACAAAGTGTAAAAAATAACGGGATCTTTACCACCCAATTCCAGGTACTTGCCAAAGCCTTCCTTAGCCGTGGCATTATCGCCCGTTTGTTGAGCCACAATACCCGTAAACATGGCAGCCGTGGTATCCTTAGGATCTACGACCATCGCTGTCTTGAGAAGTTTCAGAGCGTCAGGAAAATTCTTGTTCTGATATTTTGCATTTCCCTGTCCAATCAAGCCATAGTAAAGACGAACTTTATCCTTCGAATCCGGTGCCTGCGTGATTGCTTTCTGGGCATCTTTCGCAGTACTACCCTGTTTTCCATCTTTCGTGTCCAGCTCCACTGCTTTTTTGTAAGCATCGTAAGCAGCCAGCGAAGACATGGAATCAAGACCCGCTAATTTCTGATCTGTTGAGAGAGCTTCATAAACCTGGCCTTTCACTAACCACGTCTTTGGTTTTGCTCCTGACTTGGCATCCTGAACTGCTTTATCGATCTCCTCCTTTGCCTTGTCGAGCTTTCCGCTTTCTAACGCTGCCAAAGCACTGTTCTGGCCATAAGCGGATGCTGATAACAGGCCTAATAAGGCCGGAAGAATGAGTTTATTCATTGTACTACTATTTTGGTTTAGTTACTATGCGAAGTAAGTACTTTTCCTGATATACGGAAAACGTACTTTTAATTGATTTGTTTGACAAGACTTTATTTCTGTAGTCTTTTAATCGTAAACAAAAAGAAAGACCTTGAAGACTTTAAAAATCTTCAAGGCTTAAAAAATCATGCCTCAGCAGGTGCTTCAGGCGGCGTAGTAGGCTGTTCCCCCTCCTGCCCTGTCACCTCCAGCAGCTCTTCATTCTCAATCTTGGTAATGGATGAAATCTCATCCCCATTACGTAAACTGATCAGTCGAACACCCTGCGTATTTCGTCCCATTACCCGTAGATCGGCTACGGCAAAACGAATCGCAATTCCTGAGCGGTTAATGATCATTAAATCGTCATTATCAGTCACTTGTTTAATAGCCACCAGCTTACCGGTTTTATCGGTTACTTTCAGCGTAGTAACGCCTTTGGCACCCCGGTTCGTCAGGCGATAATCTTCAATGTCGGAACGTTTTCCGTAGCCCTGTTCCGATACAACGAGTAACTGAGCCGTCGCGGGATCCACCACACAAACCATTCCAATCACTTTTTCATCATCTGCCAATTCGACACCCTTGACACCCGTGGCAGTCCGGCCCATCGGACGAACTTTACCTTCGTTAAAACGAACCGCACGACCTGCATCTACGGCAATGATAATTTCGTTGTTACCATTCGTCAGAGCTACGTCCAGCAGGCGATCACCTTCATTGATATTTACGGCAATGATCCCATTCTGACGCGGACGCGAGTAAGCTTCCAGCGAAGTTTTCTTCACCGTTCCCTGTTCCGTACACATCACAATGAAGTTATTGTTTACGTAATCAGGGTCCGTCAGCGTCTTCACGTTAATCACGGCACGAATGTGATCACCGGATTCGATGTTCAGCAAGTTTTGAATCGGACGACCTTTTGCCGTCTTATTTCCTTCAGGAACGTTGAATACCCGTAACCAGAAGCATTTACCCGTATCCGTAAAGAACAACAGGTAATTGTGCATAGTGGCCGTAAAGAGGTGTTCGGTGAAATCGTCATCTTTCGTTTTCACTCCTCTCGCTCCTACGCCGCCGCGGCTTTGGGTGCGGTATTCAGCCAATGGCGTCCGTTTGATGTATCCTTGTGAAGAAACGGTAATCAGCATTTCTTCATCGGCAATCATATCTTCAATTGATAACTCGTCGTCCGCGTGAGAAATCTGCGTCCGCCGATCGTCACCGTAACGGGCTTTTAATTCCGCTAAATCATCCTTAATGATTTGATACTGACGTTCGGTACGAGCCAGGATATCTTCCAGATCAGCAATGAGTTTCATTAACTCATTGTATTCTTCCATGATTTTATCCCGCTCCAGACCCGTCAGACGTTGCAGACGCATTTCCAGAATCGCTTTCGCCTGAGCTTCACTCAGAATCAGTTCGGAACCTTCTTCGTTTTTGAAGGTATCGACGATCTGTAACGAACGATTCGGGTTTTCCAGAAACTTCTTGCGTTGATCTGGCGTCATGAACGAACCATTCATCAAACCAGCCTTCGCCACTTCCGGGTCTCGTGAGCCACGAATCAGAGCTATCACGGCATCGAGGTGATCCAGAGCGACCAGCAAGCCTTCCAGAATGTGAGCCCGTTTGCGGGCTTCGCGTAAGTCATACCGCGTCCGACGCACAATTACATCCAGACGGTGCTCAACGTAATAGCGAATCATGTCCTTCAGATTCAGCGTCATCGGGCGACCTTTAACCAGGGCCACGTTGTTTACGCTGAATGCCGTTTGAAGGGGCGTATGTTTATACAGGTTATTCAGGACCACATTAGGAACGGCATCGCGTTTGAGTTCGATAACCAAACGAATACCTTCCCGGTTGGAGCTTTCATCCCGAATAGCGGAGATGCCTTCGAGTTTCTTGTCTTCAACCAGTTCAGCAATTTTTTCCTGAAGTGTCGCCTTATTCACCTGATAAGGCATGTCGGTAATAACGATCTGGTCCTTACCCGTTTTAGTCTGCTCGAATGTAGCATTCGCCCGTACCACTACGCGACCACGACCCGTTTCAAAGGCATTCTTGATACCCGTCAAACCGTAGATCGTCCCGCCCGTGGGGAAATCAGGACCTTTGATATGCTGCATTAACTCAGGAATCGTAATGTCCGCATTATCCAGATACGCGGCAATACCATCCACTACCTCCGTCAGGTTATGAGGAGCCATGTTGGTGGCCATACCCACCGCAATACCCGCCGAACCGTTCAGCAACAAGTTGGGTAATTTTGCGGGCATAACCGTTGGCTCCTTCAGCGAATCATCGAAGTTGTTCTGAAAGTCAACGGTTTCTTTACCTAAATCGGCCAGTAATTCTTCAGCAATACGCTTCAGACGAGCCTCCGTGTAACGCATGGCTGCGGGAGAATCGCCGTCAATCGAACCAAAGTTACCCTGACCGTCCACTAAGGGGTAACGCAGGGACCAGTCCTGGGCCATACGTACCATGGTATCATAAACGGAAGAATCACCGTGGGGGTGATACTTACCTAACACTTCTCCAACGATACGGGCTGACTTCTTATATCCGCGGTTGTAGTTAACGCCCAACTCGTCCATTCCAAACAAAACCCGACGGTGAACGGGCTTCAGACCGTCACGCACATCAGGCAAGGCACGCGATACGATAACCGACATCGAATAGTCGATGTAGGCTCCACGCATTTCGTCCTCAATGTTAATGGGAATGATATTTCCAGAGTTACTATTGTCTTCGGGCAGATGGTCTTCTGTAGTTTCAGCCATTTTAAATCAATTGCAGAATTTCCCGATTTACGAGGGAATCATTATTATTAGAAGTACCAAAAATACTGATTTTTTACCGTTTTTTCAAAGATTTTCCCAAGAAAAGGACACCTAACTTTGCCAACGGATTATTGGATTTTGCGGTTACTCCCTACGAACGGAACAGAAAAGCACTCATACTCAGTCAGCCAGAAATTCATTCGGCTTTTGACGTGAATAGGAGTGCTTTAACGGGGCTTTAGACCTTACCCGTACGGCTTTATACTTTTTCCCAGGGTAATAGCTTTTTGAATTTTTTCCTGGTCTTCGGATCTTCGTTATCCCGGTAGAGCGATTTTTCTTCGGCCTCTCCCCTACGATTTTTCATTTTCCAGGCAAACCCATGCGTAGGACTGGAAAAGATAGAGCTTCCCCGATAAATTCTTCCTTCGTGACGATGTTCCATTTTGACGTGACAGCTTTTCATGGGACACTTCGGAGCCCAGCAAGAACTCATCAGTACGGTAAGAATCAGGCTAAAAGCCAGCGTAAGTATTGATTTCATAAAGTAAACAGACTGTTTTATGGAAACGATCATTCGGACTTTATCAGTGCATGAACGATTATTTATCAATGAATTGGTTATTGATTCCCTGTTGCATGACTTGCCAGGCTACTTTTGAGCCCAGCTTATACGCCCATTGAAAACGTTTATTCCTATGGCTCACTCCCACGCTCACGATCATTCCCATGCTCCTGCCGAAGTAAATCGTGCTTTTGTCATTGGCATCATTCTCAATACCACCTTTGTTATCGTTGAAGCCGCCGCTGGTTTTTATACCGATTCGCTGGCCTTACTCACCGACGCCGGACATAACCTAAGTGATGTAGCCAGCTTATTGCTGGCCATGCTTGCGTTTCGTCTCGCCAAATCCAAACCGACCGAACGTTTTACCTATGGCTATCAGAAAAGCACCGTTCTGGTTTCTCTGGCCAATGCTGTGTTATTACTCGTAGTCATGGGTGGCATTGGGTATGAGGCCTTCAACCGATTATGGTCCGCTCACGTTGTGGCAGGAAATACCATAGCCTTGGTCGCTGGTATCGGTATTGGAATTAACGCATTTACAGCGTTATTATTCTTTCGACAGAAAGAGCACGATCTTAATGTCAAAGGGGCTTATCTCCACCTGCTGGCCGATGCCTTGGTATCCGCAGCGGTAGTGGCAGCAGGCATCGCTATGCCGCTAACGGGCTGGTACTGGCTTGATCCTGTTCTCGGGATCATCGTCGCCCTGGTGGTGGTCTGGAGTACCTGGTCTTTGCTTCGGGATAGTCTAATTCTGTCGCTCGACGGCGTTCCGGCCACTTTATCTACGCAATCCATCAAAGAGCAGATTCTTCAATACCCTTCCGTCCTTGACGTGCATCACATTCACATTTGGGCGATGAGTACCACAGAAAACGCATTAACCGCCCATTTGGTTATTCCTTCGCATTTGAGTTCTGCCGAAATCTTTAAGCTAAAGCACGAGATCCGCCATACCCTCGAACACCTCTCCATACAGCATGCCACCCTGGAAACGGAAACGCCAGACGACCCCTGCCTGGATACACACCATCATTAATACAGCAAAAAGTCGATGGCAAATCTGAAGCAAGTGCCCTTGCCCGGACTGCTTTCCACCTGTATTTGGCTTTTGTATTGCAACAGAATCAAGCGTACAATGGATAAGCCCAGGCCCGAACCCTGGTACAGTCGGCTGGTTTCAGGGGTGGCCTGGGTAAATTCTTCGAAAAGATGGTCCAGAAACTCGGGGGGCATACCAATGCCGGTATCTGCTACTTCAAACTGAGTCGTTACCCATTTTTCCGTAATCTGCGTAGCAAAAACACGTAAGGATACCTGACCTTTCTCCGTGAATTTTATGGCATTTGAAATTAGGTTGTTCAGTACCTGCACCAGTCGTCCCGGATCTCCGTAGATGGTTTGAGGAATACTGCCGTCCACCTTCAGATTCAACTCAATGGCTTTACCCCGGGCTGAAGGCTGATAGGCATCAATCACCCGATGCACCACTTTCTTTAAATCGAAAGGAATTTTTTCCAGCACGACTTTTCCGGCTTCCAGTTTACTATAAGCCAAAATATCGTCGAGTAGCGTATGAAGCGTCTGAGATGAAAACTGTAGAATATCGACCAGTTCTTTCGATTCTTCATTCAAATCTTCCATCAATAACAGATCACAGGCACCAATGATGGGATTCAAAGAGTTTCGGATTTCGTGACTCATGGTCGATAAAAAACGGGCTTTGTCTTCCCTGGCCAACTCCGCCTGGCTTTTGGCCAGTTGCAGGCTTTTATTAAGTTCGGCCAACTCATTTCTGGCTTTGATATTTTCCAGACTGGATCGTCGAAGTTCGAACAGCCATACCACCTGAGCCGCCAGATCCTGTAGAGCTTCCACTTGAAACTGGCTCAATTGTTTGGGTCTCTGATCGAACACACATAAGGTTCCGATGGCCTGACCTCTGGGGGAAACCAGCGGCACGCCGGCGTAGAACCGCACGTGAGGGTCTCCCGTAACAAAAGGGCTATTTGAAAAGCGGACATCCAATACCGAATCTTCCACAATCAACGGGTGCGAAGGTTCCTGTATGGTATAATTACAGAATGCTATTTCTCTGGGAATTTCGTCGATATCAACGCCTATTTTAGACTTTAACCATTGCCGATTTTGATCAATTAAGGTCACTAAACTGATAGGCGTATCGCAAATAGCAGAAGCCAGTCGGGTAATGGCATCATAAGCAATCTCGGGTGGAGTGTCTAAAATCTGATACTCATTTAAATCCTTCAAACGCGATTGTTCACTCAAAATCATAGCTTTATAACGTATTTCAACGAGCGTAAATACTTATTTAATTAAATACTCATTTACTGAATAACTGCAATCGTTATACTCCATTACTTATTTACGTAAATAGGTATTTAATGAAAAGCCACCCCTATTTAAACATTTAAGTAATTACTCATGCAAGTAAACTAAATCTATAGTTCCCGGTTTGGTTTAAACCGCTCAATAACTCTGCTACTTTTCTATACTGAGCTACCTCCACACTTGAGCCTGAAAAGTTCTGGTTATCGCATGAACGCTGGAGCATTTGAAAAATACGATCCAGCTCTTTTCTTCAAACCTAATTTATTTTTATAGGGTTTAACTCACATGGTTGTTTTGGGGAGTTCATTTACCAAAACCTCCTGTTAACTGATTCGGGCTAGTAACCTTTTTCTCCTTTCAGAAACTTGATAGCGGTGTGAAGGCCGATTTCTCATTACGGCACACCTATCAAACAAAACGCCTAAAGATAATCAGATTTTAACACTACGTGATTCTTAAAAAAATCGATCACCATGAACGAAGTGCTACAAAATTATAAACGTATAGTATAAATAGTTATCTAAATAGTGATATAAAATAAATCTTTAAAAATAATCTTTTCGCTGATTTGCATCTTCTCTAATATTTATGAACTTTTGGTAAGATCTTTTTATAGTCCCCAGCATCCTATTTTATCCACTTCGGTGATGATAAGATAAATAAAACCTTGTTCTTTAGCACCGGTCTCCGTGTTTACAAATGAAGAAACTTTTTTATGAAACTTTCCGCCAGAAAGGTTGCCTCGGTGTTGCTTGTCACCGCCGTTTCACATTATACGTTTGCCCAAAATGACACACGTACATTTTTTAATCATTCCGTCGCCTTGACGGTAGAACGTAGCATCAAGAGCGGCTACAAAGTCAACCAGGATTATAGTTACGTAGTTACTACACATCAGGTAGAACTCGAAAGGGCGGTCACACGTAATTCAGACGAGCAGGTTTCTTTGCATTTTCTGGTCATCCCTCAATACAATACAACTGATTTTCACGACTGGAAGTTCAAGGAAAACCGTTCGAGCTGGGAAGCAGGAATTAACGCCGGACTTAAGATTTGCGTATACCCTGGTAAGGACCATCAACGCGTGTTTTTATTTGCTTCCATCAGTAGCGGACCCCATTACATTGATCGGGCCCCTGTTCGACAAAACAATGGCTTTATCTTTAATAATAACTTTCGTTTCGGCTTTCACTTCCCCATTGCAGGGGCCTTAGGAATGGAAATAAAAGCCGGACTAAGGCATATGTCTAACTTAGGCCTTTTCCCACCCAACCACGGCCTGGATAATGTGATGATAGGCGGTAACCTCAACTATGCCTTCTAGAGAAGAATGGATTACGATCTTATGTCCTTTCCTGGGGAGTTATGCAAAAATGCCCCAAACAAAAAAGCACTTAACTAGGTAGTTAAGTGCTTTTAAGAGCCCCCTATCGGGATCGAACCAATGACCTACTGATTACAAGTCAGTTGCTCTACCAGCTGAGCTAAGGAGGCTTATGTTGCTTGCGGGTGTTTCATTTCCCTCAAACGTTCCGCAAAACTAGTATTTTTACGACCCTTTGTCAAGACCGTCTTTTATTTTTTTGAAGATATTTTCTAATAATCTGGTTATCAAAACGGATTTTAACAAAAATACCCATCTGAGTAAGATGGGTATTTTTGTTACTAATGAAAGTCAATCTTCTATTAATCTTCGGCTTCCCGAACGACACGCAGCTGATGTTGCAGTTGTTCCAGATCTTTACGAGAACGTTCGATCCGTTTTTCGAAGTCAAGACGGATTTTCTCCGCGTTTTTAGAATTCGCGAAGAATGCCAGGTTGTTTTCCATTTGAGCAATTTCGTCTTCCAGCGTGCGAATCTTGCGACGAATGTCGTTTTCCTTTCCACGCAGATCTACCTGACCGCCACGACCGCGTTCCTGCTTCACTAATTCTACCTCGCTTTCCAGCACTAATTGCTCTTTTTCGTGAGCACTTAGTTTACCCATCGCTGCTACGTAGCTATTGATAGCCTTGATGTAGCGTTGCTGAATGGGCTGAATTTCTTTGCGTGGCACAAATCCGATGGCTGCCCACTGGGTTTTGAATGCGTTCAGTCGATCCACATCGGTATCTCCCGACTTCGCCTCCTGTTCAATCTGATCGCAAAGGGCTTTTTTCTGAGCCAGGTTTGCTTCAAATTCTTTCTCGATACCGGCGTTTTTATCTCGCTTGCGTTCAAAGAAGGCATCACAGGCTTTCTTGAAACGATCAAAGATCTTATCCCGCATTTTCTCGGGAACGTGACCAATGGATTTCCAGCGGCGTTGCAGTTCGATAACCGTTTGCGTGGTCTCTGCCGAGTCCTGTCCGCTTTCCAGCAAAGCCTCCACCTGTTCGCAAAGGGCCGTTTTCTGACGGAGATTCTCATCCCGCTTGGCTTCCAGCTGACGGAAGAATTCACCTTTGTTACGGAAGAACGTTTTAATGTCTCCCCAGAACTTCTGGCTCATTTCCCGACCTTTATCACGAGGCATGGGACCTTTTACCGCATTCCATTGATCCTGAATCGCCAGGATAGCCTTCGTTTTATCGTTCCACTCATTAATGGAATTCGACTGGAAGGTCGTGAATGTGGCTACCAGTGAAGCAATGTCTTCTTTTAATTTATAGATTTCCTCCGACTGCGTTTTCAAAGCTTCGTTTTGTTCCCGCTTTTTGCTGTAAAGCGTGTCCAGGGTAGCTTTGAATCTCCGCCAGAGTTCTTCGTTTACTTCTTTGGGAGCTGGGCCAATGTGTTTGAATTCTTCAAACAACTCGTTGGCATCATCAAGCATTTTTCCGCTCACTTCTTCTCCAGCCTGAACCGCCGCCGCAGTTTTCTCCACTCGCTCGATCAGTTCAATTTTAGCCTGCATATTCCGCTTGCGATCCAGCTCTTTCAATTCGAAATAAATATTCCGATTGTTGAAATAACGGTCTACCAGAGCGTGATACGTCTGCCAAAGCGTGTTGTTATGAGCCGAAGATACATTGCCTGCTGATTTCCAGTCAGTCTGAATTTGCTTGAACGTATCCCAGCTTTTCTCGCCAGCTCCGCTTTTTTCTTCGTTTTCTACGAGCTCACGAAGTTTATTCAGCAATTCCGTCTTTTTCGTGAAGTTATCTTCACGGGCTTTCTCCGCCTGTTGGAAATGACGAACGCGTTCCCCGCGAATCTGACCGTATAACTGGTCGAATTTTTGAGTCAGTGCATCGGCTTTGTACGCAAACCCTTCTTCATCGCCACCTTCCTCAATAAAACGTTGCAGAGCTTCCTGACGTTCACCCGCTTTGATATGCTCGAAAACGGGCTTGGTTTCTTTCAGAATTGCGTCGGTAGCTTTCAGATCGGCAGTTCCTTCTTTTACAGCAATGAGCGTGGTCTCCAGTAACGTTACCAGATCCTGTTTCGACCATTGCGTATAATCAGTGTGCGTGTGGTCACTGGCCTCGACTTCATCCGCCGACGAATCAACCACTGATTCATCAGATTCGGAAGTGGGCAGTGAAGGATCCGCCACTTCAGGTGCAGCCTCAGCGACTACTTCTGGCGTGGATTCCCATTCGGTCGTCACCGATGGTTGTGCCGGTGCTACCTCTTCCGACACGGGAGTTCCCTCAGCAGAAGTCTCTGCTGAGTCAGCCGGTGTCGTTGGTTGATCTTCAGTGCCAGCGTGTGATGTCGTTTCCTGTGTAGGCAGCCCTTGCGGTGCGTTCTGTCCTGCTGTCGAATCCGTCGATTGCTCTTCAGGGGTCAGTTGGTTGTCGTCAATCATTTTGAAATCCTTTACCCATTGAATTGGAATGGCAAAAATAGAATAAATTCGGCACGCACTGTACCACTTCGTAGATTCCGCTGCAATTGAATCCCTTTTTTAGATGAAATTTAGAAAAACATGCTCGTAATCACGACTTAGTCCTTTCTTTTGTCCATGTTAAATTTGTATGAAAGCCATGCCATCATCACCTATGCTTGATTTATCCGCTCTCCGGGAAAACTATACCAAAGGCAATCTGGATGTCTCTTCGGTCTTGTCGAACCCCATAGATCAGTTTCGCATCTGGTTTCAGGAAGCAACCGCTTCTCAAGTGCCCGAACCCAACGCCATGCACCTGGCAACGGTCTCGGCCTCAGGCCAGCCTTCCGGTCGTATTGTGTTATTAAAAACCGTGGACGAACAGGGATTTGTGTGGTATACGAACTACGAAAGCAAAAAAGGCCATGAGTTAGCCGACCATCCACAGGCAGCCCTGACATTTTTCTGGGTGGAACTGGAACGCCAGGTTAGAATTGAAGGAAAAGTGGAAAAAGTTACCGAGGAAGACTCGGACGCCTACTTCGCCGTCAGACCCAGAAGCAGCCAGATTGGAGCTTGGTCATCCCCCCAAAGTCAGGTTATTACGAACCGTGAAACGCTGGAAGAAAACGAAAAGCGTTTTCAGGAGCAATTCTTGAATCAGCCTGTCCCCCGACCCGCTCACTGGGGTGGGTATCGACTCATTCCTCAACGCATGGAGTTCTGGCAGGGCCGCCCTTCCCGTTTACACGATCGGCTGTTGTACACATTTACGGATAACCAATGGCAAATTGAGCGATTAGCTCCTTAATAATTTGAGAAGAGCTGAAGGTTTCAGGGGTGATTTATAGATAGTCAATCAAGCCTGAAACCTTCTATTTAAAGGATTCGTAAATCTGAATCATTTGTCGGGCGGTTCGCTCCCAGG
Organism: Siphonobacter sp. SORGH_AS_0500; assembly: GCF_002838835.1. Classification (GTDB taxonomy): domain Bacteria; phylum Bacteroidota; class Bacteroidia; order Cytophagales; family Spirosomataceae; genus Siphonobacter. The sequence goes on along the minus strand of NZ_NHPP01000001.1, from coordinate 84,456 downwards.
TAAAATCCTGAGCAATCTGTTTCGCTTCTTCCACTAATCGGCTACTCCGGGCCTGATCCGTATAAAGCGTAAGAATCGATTCTGCTAATAGAGATACATCCGTTGGCTCAATACACGTGACGGACTGCCCGGCAATTTCGTGCATAACGGGTAAGTCAGAGGTGATTACGGGTACGCCCACGGCCATGGCTTCCAGCAGCGGATTTATAAAACTTTCCCGGGTAGAAGGATAAATAAAAACCTTTGCTCCCAGATATAGTCCGGGTAAATCGCTCTGCTTCAACGTTTCCAGAATACGAATACGGTTCCGCAATTCAGATTTATGTATGTGAGCCAGGCTATTTTCTACAAAAGCATTTGAAACGTTGGTAATCACCAGGCATAGTTGATCCGCTCGCTCTGCTACTCTGGCGAAAGCCTCAATTACCCGCTGGGTATTTTTTCGGGCCTCGGAGCTTCCGAAATGCAATACGTACTGATCTGGCAGGGAATAACGCTTCTGTACCGCAACCTGATTCGCTTCATGGGCCTGATGATACGCCTCGCTTACACCGTTATACACTACCTGCACCCGATTTGCCTGCACTTTCGGAAAACGATTCAGAATTCGCTGTTTTTCTTCCTCGGAAACGGTAATCACTAACTCTGCTTGATCGACCACCCGGGGAACAATCCAGCGACGGTATCGATTACTCAATTGCTGATACCGCGTTTCCGCTTTTGTCCGGTCGTGCGTATCCATGAAGTTAATGTGGTGCAGATTTAGCACCAGAGGCACCTCACGGCGTACCGGGGCCGTATTAGCCGTACTGTGCAAGACGTGAATTTTAAAGCGACGCATGTACCGGGGTAACTGCACCTGTTCCCAGTGAAGGTAATTATAACCCGGAATTTCGATGACGTGAAAATTGGAGGCTTCCTGCATACTGCTCCGATCTTCGCCGGGACGGGCAAAAATAAAGTATTCATTTCGCTGATCGAGCTTTTGCAAGGCTTGGATCAGGTTAATGGCTACGTAATCAGAGCTGTGTCTTTGGGGATCAAAAATGCGTTGAGCTTCAATTCCAATTTTCATAGATTCGTTACTGAATCGTCAGTAACCTCATTAAATGCTTCCGGCTGAATGATCTTCAAAACTAATGATTCTTAACAGGAATTAATTATTATTTTTGTATGTTAGTACATATAATGTATTAACATCATAATTCAATAGTGTGAAATCAGAAGATCATCCTTCGTTTATCATCTATTAACATGGATTTACAGGCACTAAAAAAAATAACAGATACCTACAAACAGACGCACGAAATGCCCGTCCTGTTTGTGGGACATGGTTCGCCCATGAACGGCATTGAAGATAACACCTTCAGCCAATCCTGGCGGGAACTGGGTAAACAGTTACCTCAACCCGTTGCGGTGCTGGTCGTGTCGGCTCACTGGCTTACGCGGGGTACCCACGTAACCGCCATGGATCACCCCAAGACCATCCACGATTTTCGCGGTTTTCCTCGGGAGTTGCATGAAGTTGAATATCCCGTTCCAGGAAGTTTGTCCGTTGCGTTAGAAACCAGACAGCTTATTACCAGTACCGACGTTGGTTTAGATCACGACTGGGGGCTGGATCACGGTTCCTGGACGGTGGTTCGCCATATGTATCCCGAAGCGAATATTCCGGTTTTACAGTTGAGCATTGACTATAATAAACCCGCATCCTATCATTATGCCTTAGCCAAAGAACTGGCGGCTCTTCGTAAAAAGGGGGTATTAATTATGGGAAGTGGCAACATGGTTCATAACCTGCGGATGATTGCCTGGGAACACATGCATAAACCCGAATATGGGTATGACTGGACACTGTCCATGAACGAGGCGTTCAAGAAAAACATTCTGGAGCACACACACCAGAACCTCATTCATTACGAGAAGCTGGGACCAGCGGCTTCCCTCGCCATTCCAACGCCCGATCATTATTACCCGCTGCTGTATACCCTGGGTTTACAAAGCGAGAAAGATCAGGTACAGTTTTTCAATGATAAGGCCGTAGGTGGCTCTTTAACCATGACTTCGGTTGTATTTTCAAGATAAGTAAATACGCAAAACAGTAGTTACGTATTCTAGTAATTACTGTTTTACGTATTTACTCAAATAAAAAGTCCTCATTTTCAGAATCATAGAAAATGAGGACTTTTTATTTACAGTAATGCGAAGAGATCTTTCGTTCCAATTTGTCGATAATTGGTGAATCCTTCTCCGAATTCAGCACCGATCTGATGGCCCGCTTCCCGCCAGCGTGATACCAGAAAATCGAAGAACTCTTTACTGGAAATATACGAGGCCGGTTCGGTGTTCTTGGGGTCGTAGAACTGACTGCGATAGGCTTTCACACTTTCGAGTTTTTTCTCCCAAAACTCTGAAATGTCAACAACCACATCGGGCTTGATGTAACGATCCTGGATGTAATGAAACACCTGTTTGGGTCGCCAGGGTAACTGCGGGGTGCCATCTGGCTCGAAGGTTTCGATGCGACGGAGGCCACTCAAGAAGTTAGCCGATTCCGCCAGAGCAGCCCCTTTTCCGTGGTCCGGGTGACGATCATCAATGGCATTGGCAATTAATAAATCCGGCTGGTAACGACGAATCACTTCTACGACCTTCAACTGATGGGCTTCATCGTTTACAAAAAAGCCATCCCGGAAGCCCAGGTTTTCGCGAGCCGAGAGACCCAGAATTTCGGCAGCGTTGGCAGCTTCCTGAAGACGTAACTCCGGCGTTCCTCTGGTTCCTAATTCTCCACGGGTAAAATCTACAATTCCTACTTTCTTCCCCTGAGCAACTGCGGCAGCCATGGTACCTCCGCAGGACATCTCCGCGTCATCGGGATGAGCAGCCAGAACCAGTATGTCTAATTTCATTAGCGTATGCGTAATTTTTGTCCAATTTGTAATCGGCTTGTGCGTAATCCATTTAACTCTTTAATCCGGCCAATGGATATACCCGAACGACGTGATATTTCATCCAGAGTATCCCCTTTCCGTACGGTATACCAATCGGTTTCCCGGTATTCTACTTCTTCTTCCGCTTCGTCAGCATCTCCTTCCGGCTCGTTCTTGGTTTCTTCAAACTTACGCCCGGTCACGTAAGCAAATACTTTAGGCGTGAGGATGTACTGGCTAAAGCGTATCACATTCTCAGGAAAGGCAAAAATCTCCAGTGGGTTAAAGGGATGACCTTCGTACCGCAACTCGAAATGAAGGTGTGGCCCACTACTTCGACCCGTGCTTCCACCTAACCCAATCAGTTCGCCCGCTTTTACCTGCTGTTTGGGCTTCACCAATTGTTTGGATAAATGCCCATAAACCGTTTCCAGCCCATTGTAATGCCGGACGACGATGTAACGACCAAATCCCCGGCCTTCGAAGCTTACCACCCGAACCTGGCCATCAAAAGCGGCCCGAACCTGATCGCCTGTATTTAGATTCAAATCCACGCCTTTGTGCCAGCGAATTTTCCGCCAGCCGAAAATCGACGTAGGTTGTCCCTTCTCAAGCGGTGCCGACCAATACTGCTGACGAGTGGTGTCATAGAGTTGAATGTTAATTGACTCGTCAAAGTTCCGTATGTCGTAGCCATAGGGATTTACATGGTGCTCGTCCCACACTCTAAAGTGCTCACTTACTTTTGCCCAGGTGTCAGAATTATAAGGACGAATTTCCTGAAAAGTTTCTACAATAAACTGATCCGTTTCCAGCTGAGACGCATGCATGGTATCAACTGCACTGCGTACGAACGGATTAGGTAACTTCAACGGCTCAAATTGCTCGTAGGACCGTAAGAGTAATACGGGATCTTCTTCCAGCGTCGATTTTTTCGTTACCGGCTTGGGAGGAATCTTACTTTTGATGGTGGGGGTATTCTTAAAAACACCCCGTTCCTGAGCCTGGACGGGCGTTGTAGCGAGGTAAGTGGCTAGAAAGAAAACGGCGGTACATAAATAGTGGGAATAAGACATGAATACCAGGTAACAAATAAGGAGGCAGGCCGTGCCTGTCTCTTACTAATAATTGAGCCAATAAGAACGGATTTACGAAGGCTGGGTTTAATGAGGAAGCAAATAAAACGAGTAACCACCGCAGACGATGCAGCCTGCGGTGGTTAGCGATACTCATTTCTTATTTTACCCGGAGTTTTTTACCAATACTCAGGTTACTGTTACGCAACCCATTCAGACGTTTCAGTTGGGTAATGGTGATGCCGGAACGGTGAGCGATTTCGGATAAGGTGTCTCCTTTCCGAACGCGATACCATCGAATCTGACGGTGTTGTTTCGATTTCTCCCCCGTGTTATATTCATACTGAACGCGGTTACTTCCGCCGCCCCGCAGGTGGTCCCACACCTTGGAAGTGAGCAGGTAATGATCGGATTTGATTACGTTTTCGGGGAATTTATAAATCTCCAGCGGATTAAAGGGATTACCCTCGTAGCGTACTTCGTAGTGCAAGTGCGGTCCCGTACTCCGGCCCGTGCTTCCTCCCAAACCAATTTTTTCCCCAGCCTTAACGAACTGCCCTGATTGAACCAATTGAGCTGATAAGTGACCATATAACGTTTCTAAACCGTTATAATGTCGGATAACGACATAACGACCGTACCCGCCTCCATCAAAACTGACTACCCTAACCTGCCCATCAAAAGCAGCAAACACATCCTCTCCGGTATCCAGATCAAGATCAGCTCCCGTATGCCAGCGGCCCCAACGACGGCCAAACTGGGAGGTTAACACGCCTTTTTGGAGCGGTGCCGACCAGAGTTGGCTTTTGGCCTCATCATATAGGAGTAGATCGATAGGTTCGTCGAAATCCAGTGGATTGATGTTATAGGGATCAATGGTATTGGGATCCCAGATGGAGAAGTAGCGGTGGGTTGTTACCCAAACCCCGGAAGAATCATCATAGACCTGATCTTCGGTTTCCGTCGGAATTTTCTCCGTTTTATCGTCTACCCGCGTGGTGTCCATATTACTGGTCACGGGGTTTACGGCTTTCTTGGGTTCAAACTGTTCCGAAAAGCGAAGACTCGGCGTAGCTTCCTGCTGAAGCTCAAACTCATTCACTTTTTTCTTATCTGTCGACTTAGGCTTAATACTGGGGGCCTTTTTAAACAGACCTTTTTCCTGTTGAGCAAAGCTTTCCGTGGTGGCGAACACGCAGATGCTACAGAAAAAAAGAGCGGTTACTAATTTCATCATGTGTTTCAGTACACCTAAAAAGTATCCATTCAGACGTATTGAATGGATCGATATGTCTATCCCAAAAAGAAGCGGAGCTTTCAGGAGGGTTTGGCTCCGAAAGCCCCGCTTCTATTCCGTTAGAGTACGGTAAGGGAGTTATGTTCAATTAATTTTCCAAAATTTCTGGAGTAATGACCACTGGAGCTTCCATTTCAGCCAGCCAGCGTTCAGCGTCCAGAGCAGCCATACATCCCGTACCTGCTGCCGTGATCGCCTGACGGTATACATTATCCTGAGCATCACCACAGGCAAATACGCCTGCTACATTCGTTCTGCTACTACCGGGAACGGTTTTAATGTATCCTGTAGTATCCATGGTGATATAATCCTTGAAAATATCGGTGTTAGGCTTGTGTCCAATCGCTACGAAGAAGCCCGTTACGCATAAATCCTGCGTTTCTCCCGTAATTACGTTTTTCACCCGAGCCCCTGTTAATCCCGTTTCATCACCTAATAACTCTTCCGTTTCGGTGTTCCACAGGATTTCGAGGTTAGGTAATGATTTTACGCGGGTCTGCATGATCTGCGAAGCACGTAACTCATCCCGACGCACCAGCAGGTATACCTTCTTGCATAATTTGGCGAGATAGCTTGCCTCTTCAGCAGCGGTATCACCCCCTCCGACAACCACTACTTCCTGACCCCGATAGAAGAACCCATCACAAACAGCACAGGCCGAAACGCCGCGACCATTGTAGATATCTTCACCGGCTAAGCCCAGCCATTTGGCAGACGCTCCCGTAGAGATGATGATGGCATCGGCACAGATTTCGTGCGTTTCATCAATCCATACTTTCTTGGAGGTTGGGTCCGAGAAATCAACTTTGGTAGCTAAGCCGTAACGGATTTCCGTGCCGAAACGACGAGCCTGTTTCTCCAGATCCTGCATCATTTCAGGACCCGTTACTCCTTCGGGGTAACCAGGAAAGTTATCGACTTCCGTAGTAGTAGTCAACTGACCACCGGGTTGAGGACCTGTATATAAAACGGGATTAAGTCCCGCACGTGAGGCGTAGATAGCGGCTGTGTACCCCGCAGGGCCTGAGCCGATAATTAGGCAATGGATATGTTCTGCTGACATAAAAAATGGGAAATGATACTTCCTTTGCAACAACGTTGCTAACACAAAAATTGCCAATTCATGCCGGAAAGGCAAGATTTTTTTGAGACTTACTGAAAAACAGAGTGTAGCATTGGGAGTTTTGCGTTTGGGATTTAGAGTTTTGTCAGAAATCTCCCCTACTTAAATGCCTTTATCTGAGTATCGGCCCTAAACTACATCTCGGAATAATTCCCTAGTTATTGACAGCCCGAGGAAAATTTTGAACCAGTATTAACTCAAAACACTAAACTCTCAACTCCCAACGCTAAAGTATTTTCACCTCAATCCGCCGATTGAGTGCCCGGCTTTCTTCGTCGGTGTTGGAGACTACGGGTTGCGTTTCTCCGTAGCCCACGGCTTTGATGCGGTGGGCGGAGATCCCCTGACTGGTCAGGTAATCCGTTACAGAACGGGCCCGTTTCAGGGATAACTCTTTGTTATTTTTGTCTTCTCCTACGTCATCGGTATGGCCTGAGATTTCGATAGAGACGGACGGATTTTCGTTCAGCAGTTTTACGAGCTTCTCCAGCTCTGCCTGTGACTTTTCCTTGATTTCCCATTTACCCGAATCGAAAAAGACATTTTTGAGGATTTCGTGCTGATCTTTTCGGATGGCTTCCAGAGCGATATCCAACACTTTATCGGCACTAGCTCCCGAAAAATCAAAGGAAAGACTCTTATACAAGTACCCCGGACGATTCACAAAGACGGCGTATTCGTTTCCTGAGGTTAAAACCACGGCATATTCCCCCGTGCGGTTATCGCTGCGGAGAACGGCTTCTTTTTCTTTGGTTTTCAGATTTATCACTTCCAGAGCCGCTACCAAAGGTTTCTTGGTAGTCGCATCGACGATGGTTCCCTTGAGCACATGAGCCCGCTTGAAACGGGAGGCCAACGTTTCAGGAACATCCAGCTCCCATAAACGCGACTGCCGATGATCCGTCTCGATGCGATCCTCCTGCGAATAATAGCCCTTCCGACCATCGGCTGTGATGTAAAGAGCCACCTGATCTTCATGATTGTTCAGCGGATACCCCAGATTTTCGGGTTTTGAAAAAGTTTTTCCGTCAAATTCGGTTAACCAGAGATCAAATCCCCCCAGGCCCGTGTATCCATCGGAAGCAAAAAACAGCGATGTACCATTGGCATGCAGGAAGGGAGACACTTCATCTTCGGTGGTATTAATAGCCGGCCCGGCATTAACCGAAGGCATCCAGCGACCGAGTGAATCCTTTTTACTCATCCAGATATCTCGCTTGCCTAGGCCCCCGGGACGATCGGAAACGAAGAAGATGACCCGTCCATCGGGCGATAAGGTAGGTTGAGACTCCCAGGCAGCGGAGTTAATCTGCGGCCCCAGGTTTTCGGGTTCCGTCCATTGATCGCCATTTCGATAGGTAATGTATAAATCACAATTCCCATATCCCCGACGCAGGCGACTCTGGCAAACGGTAAAGACTAGCGTCCGGCCATCCGCTGAAATGCTGGAAGTTCCTTCGTTTTCATCGGTATTAATCATCCCGGAAACCGCCCTGGGCTTCGTCCAGCCGAGTTCTTCGGTATACGAAGAAATGTAGAGATTTTCATCCCCATTGGGTTGTTCAATTCCGGTAAAGAAAAGGTGTTGCCGATCGGCAGTTAAGACTGGGAAATACTGAGAATCAAAAGCATTAATAACGTCGGGGAGCTTTTTGACCTGTACGGTAAGCGGGTGTTTGACTGCCTCCTGAGAGAAGCGGCAGACATCCAGCATTCGCTGAGCACGCTTCAGACTTATTTTCAGAATCGGACTCGGCTTGGTAATGGATTTCTGAACCTCCAGGTATTTCTCCAGCAATGGAGCTGCCTGAGCGTAGTTCCCGGTTTTCAGGTAATAAGCCCCTAGCCATAAAAAGGCAGGCTGCACTTCCGGCGAGTCGGGCTTGAGCGTAACGGCTTTCTGGTAATACTTCGCCGATTCTTCCAGATTCCGGTCATATTCGAAAAGCTGAGCCAGTCTGAAATAAGCCTCGCCATAATTTTCGTCCCGCTCGACGGCCTTCTGAAATTCCTTGCGAGCCGCCCCCATATCCCGATTAGCCAAGGCCTTTTGCCCTTTCTCGTAAGCATCCCGGGCTCTTTTGTCCTGAGCAAATGAAGTTTGGTACCCCAGCGTGAACAGGGCCAGCACTGCGGCTGCTTTGAAACATCTTCGGGCCTGCATGGGCTCCGTAAAAAAATTCCGAACTAAGGTACCTTTTTCAAACATACGGCTTAGGGTATATTCATGTATTTATGCGTTTGTAACGAAACCCGCCACTTCGGATTGTCTTTTACGTACGCAATGATTTGGGGAAGCATCATTTCGTGCCTGCTCCATTCCGGCTGTAACAGAAGCTGACAGTCAGTCTGTAACTTCGCTGCGTGTTCTTCCGCAAACTCAAAATCGGACTTATTATAGATAATTACCTTCAATTCATTCGCTTTCGAATAAATGTCTGGATGCGGCTCCTTGAATTTCTTGGGTGAAAAACAAACCCAGTCCCAACTTCCCGACACCGCATATACACCGGAGGTTTCAATATTGGTCTGAAAACCGACTTGCTGTAAGGCCGCTGTCAAATCCGTTAAATCGTGCATTAAGGGCTCTCCACCCGTAATTACTGCCAATCGTCCTGGATGCTGAAGGGCTCCTTTCACTATGGCTTCAATCGTAAATTGAGGATGCAGGCTGGCATCCCAGCTTTCCTTCACATCACACCAGTGGCAGCCTACCTCACAGCCACCCAGGCGGATGAAGTAAGCGGCTTTTCCGTTATGATATCCCTCGCCCTGAAGCGTATAAAAGGATTCCATCACAGGTAATTGAACAGGCTGGGGAGCAATAAGCACTTCTGACATATCTCGTTATAATCTTTTCACAAAGATAATTCAACGGCAATTGCATCCGGTAAAGTTCCAGAGCTTTAGCTGGCACTTTGTTGTTTTTTGCGTTGCCAGAATAACACATACGAGCTTAAAAATACCAGTAACCCGCCCGCTAATGTAAACAGCGTTCGCTCCACGCCAACCTGAAACGTGTTCGTCGATTGTCGGCCAATCAGCAGAATAATATAAATCGTCAGGAAAATACAGGCTATTGGATAATTATGCTTGACAATCAGCAGAAAGGTAAACATACAGAGGATGAGTAAAGGCATCCCTAGTAGCGGATCCGGGTGAAGGGCCAATAGGAAGCTCCCGATGATGCTCCCGATAAAGGTGCCCAGCACTCTCCCGCCTACTCGCTTGAGCGTATCCAGATGGTTATCCTGTAACACGATTACTACCGTTAAGGGAATCCAGTACGCGTGCAGTGAATGCGTATAATTCACAATCCAGACACTTAATATCAACAGAAACATCAGCCGAAAGGTGTAACGCCAGAGATCAGGCTTTACTGAAGAAATGAGCGTCAGATCGACCGGGTTGGCCCGAGGGCGTTTCCGGGCCCGGCGACTTTTCAGTCGCATGACGGGAGACTTTTTATCAAAAGCCTGGGGGTATACAAACCAGAGAAACGCTTGCAGGCCGATGCCCAGAATTCCACTGAATAAGACCGCCAGTAATGCTTTTTCATCCGCCTTCGTCGCCAGGGTTACGAAATACAAGGCCGATGCGGGGGCATTGATACTCCTCCAGTCCTCTGGAAAGAAATGTCTCCAGTACGTCAAAGCTACGGATAATAAGAGCACGCCGAAGACGACATTGATGGTATGAAAAGAGCTAAAAATTCCCCAGGCCGTCGTCCCGATCAGGATGAGCAAAACGTAAGCCAGCATTTGCAGACGCTCCCTGTACGAACCCTTAGCCCGGACGCTCATGAGGCATTGCATCACCATTACCATGAATCCGGCGAAGGGCCCAAAGTAAGAAATCTGAGCTAATACCAGCCCTACAAATACCCCAAGTGTGGGTAAGGCAGCTCCTTCCAAATCGCTTCGGGTAAAGTTTTTCAATAACTTAATTTGAGGTCTATGTAGTAAATTCATTCTTTCCATATCCGGTTAATACACTAACAATCAGACACTATTAAATACTCAATTACTTAAATGATCTTTATAGTAAATCAGTATTTGATTATTTCAGTAATTACTCATCACCTATTTTTATTGAAAACCGATAACTTGTCGAGTCTAATTTTTTTTCCTTCTTTTCATGCGTAAATTCTTATTCCCAGTCTTTTTTCTGGCGAGCCTGATTTGTTCGGCTCAGAAACAGGTGTATCTGTTTTCTTACTTCACAGATAACGGTCAGGACGGTTTACATTATGCCTCCAGTACCGATGGTCTTCACTGGTCGGCCCTGCGTCAGGGAGCTTCTTACCTGAGCCCTGAAGTAGGCAAAGACAAGCTCATGCGGGACCCTTGTATCATTCGGGGAGCTGATGGTCAATTCCACATGGTCTGGACGTCCGGCTGGCACGATCAGATTATTGGCTATAGCTCTTCCAAAGATTTAAAAAACTGGTCACCTCAACAAGCTATTTCGGTCATGGAGCATGAACCCACCGCTAAGAACAGTTGGGCCCCCGAAGTCTTCTACGACGATCAGCAAAAGCAGTACCTCATCTTCTGGGCTACAACCATTCCGGGAAGACATGCGGACATAGCCGATTCTGAACACGAAAAAGGACTAAACCACCGCATCTATTACGTCACGACCAAAGACTTCAAAAAATTCAGCAAGACGAAGCTATTCTTTAATCCCAGCTTCAGTGCCATTGACGCAAGCTTGCTGAAAAAAGGAAAATGGTATTACATGTTCGTGAAAAACGAGAATCCGAAACCAGCGGAAAAAAACATACGGATTACCAAGTCAAGGAAAGCGGAAGGGCCTTATCCCGTTGAGGTTTCGGCTCCGATTACGGGTAAGTACTGGGCAGAAGGCCCTACGGCGGTAGAAATTGGCGATTACGTCTATGTGTATTTCGACAAATACATCGACCATACCTACGGTGCCCTCCGTTCGAAGGACATGGAACACTGGGAAGATGTATCTGACCAGGTAGAATTTCCCAAAGGCATTCGTCACGGAACAGTCTTGACGATTACTGAAGCTGAATTTAATGCGATCAAGTAATTGAAGATTGCCTAAAGTCACTACTTGCCTGCCTCTTTTTGCTAGTAGTAATGAATTGACCGATTTCCAGCTTATGCTGCCAGCGAAAAAGCTGGCCGGGCCACGCTGGAAGCGACGAAGAAATAAGTACTGCCTCTCGTGGGAGATACTTTTGGACTGCCGCTGCCAGCTTTTTTGCTGGCAGCATGAGCTGGGAGGGAGCGAGTCATTGCTGCCAGCAAAAAAAGCTGGCAGCGGTGGAGAAATGACCGATGGTGTATGCTTCGTAATTTCTCGCTTCTTAGAGATGTATTAGCCTTTCCATTTTCAATCGGTGAAAGCTTCAGAAGCTATGTTTTTTAAGATCAAGTAATATTACCGCCGCTGGCAGCGGGGGGCGAGTCATTGCTGCCAGCAAAAAAACTGGCAGCGGCGGAGAAATAACTCAAGCAGGCTCTTAGAAAAATACAAAATCCCCGAAGCAATTTCGGGGATTTTTTGTTGAGTTGTGTATGTTTCTGACCGAAGAACTATTGAACCATCAGGCTATAGATTATTAATCCCAATCCGCAGAAAAACCGGGAAGATTACCTCTTGTCGCGTATCCACATCCCAAAGCGGACTGATTTGCTTGATTAACTCCGGCACGGGGTCTTCGCCTTCGTTGGCTTCCTTATATCCCTGCACACTCGACCAGGAGCTGAAATAGCCCGCCAGATCTTCCAGCGTCCAGTCTTTTACCATCTCAAAATCCGGAGACTGAATTTCTCGGTAAGGAAAGGAAATCCGGCTGTACTTCTCTTTTATATGATGCCGCTCGGGTGCCCAATAAGGCCCGACAACATTTTCATAAAATTCCAGAATCAGGGGATCAATGTCTGGGGAGATTTCTAAGAGCTCGTACCCCCACACCGCAATGACCCCTTCGGGTTTCAGTACCCGTTTGGCTTCCTGGTGAAAGGCTTCAAAATCGAACCAGTGAAAAGCCTGAGCCACGGTTATTAAATCAAAGTAATCATTCGGGAAGGGCGTCTCTTCAGCCCGACTGATTTCATAGTGAACCTTCTGAGCCGGGGTAGCCTGACTCAGTTGTCTTTCACTAATATCCGTCGCATTGACCTGCTCGAAATATTCGGCCAGTTTAACGGCCACTTGTCCGTTACCCGTAGCACAATCCCATGCCTTTTCCTTCGTGGGAACCTGCTGTAAAATGAAGTCATATAACTCCTGTGGATACGTAGGCCGGTACTTAGCATAGGCTTCTGATTGCTGGGAAAACAAATCTTTCATAACATCAAGGTGGTTTAAGGCACTGATTAACTGTTCTTTACAAATGTGTATTTACTTAAATAATGCTTTATTAAAATAAGTAATTGATAATTTACGTAAATCATTATTTATTCATAACCTCTTTTACTTGAATCACTATTTACTTATTTAATAAAATACACACTTAAACAAATACTCATTTCATTACAAGTTTTTGCTTGCAAAATAGGCTTACTGTTATGTATAAAAAATTCCCGCCACGGAAAAACCGGACGGGAACTTTCAACGAGATTCCTAATGTATTTTACCGGATTTCCTGAGCCTGCGTAACTGCAATGGCCACCATATTTACGATCTCCCGAACGGAACTACCCAACTGCAATACGTGCACGGGTTTCTTCAATCCTAAAAGAACAGGGCCGATGTATTCCAGATCCCCTACTTCTTTCAGTAAGTTATAGGCAATGTTAGCGGCGGACAGGTTAGGGAAAATTAACACATTGGCTCCCTCTTCGGCTAAATCAGAGAAAGGATACTGTTGCTTCACCAGATCGGTATTAAAGGCCAGGTGAGCCTGCATTTCGCCTTCTACTACCCAATCGGGATGCTTTCCACGGAGGATGGCTGTAGCTTTCCGCATTTTTTCAGCATCTTCACCGTCAGCCGTACCGAAGTTAGAGTAGGTTAACAGAGCGATTCTGGGTTTAACACCCATGCTTTCTACTGAATTCGCCGTTAATTCCGTGATCTCAACGAGTTCCTCAACCGTCGGATTGAAGTTAACCGTCGTATCAGAAAGGAATAAGGGTCCTTTTTTCGTTAACAGGATGTACATACCGCACACCTTACTGATGCCTTCCCGGCGACCAATGATCTGCAAGGAAGGACGAATGGTATCGGGGTAGTTACGCGTCAGACCCGAGATCAGACAGTCGGCCTTGCCCGTCTCTACCATCATCGCACCGAAATACGTCCGACGAAGCATAAATTGCTGGGCATCAGCGGGACTAATTCCCCGGCGTTTGCGTTTTTCGTAGAAAGCCGAAGCAAATTCATCCGCCAGCGATTTGGCCTCCTCCGAACGAGGATCAATGATCTGAATGCCTTCCAGTTCCAGACGGTCTTCCTTGATGAGCTGGCGAATTTTAGTCTGGTTACCCAATAAAATAGGCTCGCAAATGCCTTCGTCCCATACTTGCTGAACAGCTTTCAATACCGCCTGACTTTCGGCATCGGCAAAAACTACTTTCTTAGGATCTTTTTTCGCCTTGTTGACGATGGCACGGGTCAATTGGTTATCCTGACCTAAGCGTTTCGCTAATACCTGCTCGTAAGCTTCCCAGTCTTCAATGGGCTGGGTTGCTAAGCCTGACTCCATCGCTGCTTTCGCTACTGCGGGAGCTACTTTGGTTAATAAACGAGGGTCCATCGGCTTGGGAATGATATAATTCCGGCCAAAAGACAGGTTTTTCTCGTTGTAAGCAATCGTTACAATATCGGGGACGGGTTCTTTAGCTAATTCGGCAAGAGCATACGTAGCCGCCATTTTCATGGCTTCATTAATGCCCGTGGCCCGCACGTCGAGAGCTCCCCGGAAGATATACGGGAAACCTAAGACGTTATTAACCTGATTGGGGTAATCACTACGTCCCGTCGCCATAATAATGTCAGGACGAGCCGCGGTAGCGTCTTCGTAAGAGATTTCAGGCGAAGGGTTAGCCATGGCAAAAACGATGGGGTTATCCCCCATGCTCCGCACCATATCCTGCGAAAGGACATTGGCCGCACTTAATCCAATGAAAACGTCGGCACCTTTGACCGCGTCTACCATAGAAATGGATTTCTCTACGGCAAATTCACGCTGAATATCAAAGATGTTATCGCGTTCCAGACAGATCGTACCGTCTTTATCGAACATCGTGATGTTTTCCTTACGGGCTCCCAGATTCACGTACATTTTTGTACAGGAAATGGCCGCCGCTCCGGCTCCACTAATCACGAATCTTACTTCGCTGATTTTCTTTCCAACGATTTCCAGAGCGTTTAACAGAGCAGCACCGGAGATAATCGCCGTTCCATGCTGGTCATCGTGCATGACGGGAATCTTCAGTTCCTTCCGCAGACGATCTTCAATTTCGAAACACTCGGGAGCCTTAATATCTTCGAGGTTCACACCGCCGAAGGTCGGTTCAAGGATTTTTACCGTCCGAACAAATTCATCGACGTTTTTTGTATTCAGCTCAATATCAAAGACGTCGATATCTGAATAAATCTTGAAAAGTACGCCTTTCCCTTCCATAACGGGCTTACCCGCCTCTGGACCAATATCTCCCAGTCCCAGTACAGCCGTACCGTTGGAGATGACCGCTACGAGGTTACCCTTGGCGGTGTATGTATATACGTCTTCAGGATTTTGAGCAATAGCGAGACAGGGTTCTGCAACACCGGGCGAATAAGCTAGTGAGAGGTCGCGTTGAGTGGCTGTTTCTTTCGTAGTAACCACTTCGATCTTTCCAGGACGGCCTTTGGAGTGGTAATCCAAAGCATCCTGACGGCGAAGATTTTTTTTCTCTTCCATGCATGCGTTAGTTTTTAGAAGCACGTCTTCCAATCCCTGGAAAACGCTTCAGAAGTACGATAGGCCACTAAGGTAGTGCATTTAGGCCGAGGCTGGTGTCAAAATTTAGCATTCTTTATTGCCTCCAGAAGCCCCTAATGAATCATTTCATTCTCCTCTTCCAAAAGATTCTGATCTTTCAATTTACCATTTCATAACAAATCCAAACATCCTTCGGTCAGGTTTGAAAGAAACGTTCTAATATTTTGAGTACGGTGCAATCATCTTTTCCACTTCCTACTGAACAAAGAAGGCCTCCCCGAACCGAGGAAGCCTTTCCCATAAAAGCCATGAAAAAGTAAAGGCAAAAAAAATGTGGGAACAAGCCCACATTTTTGAATAGCAGTTCGGTGACTATCGGTTTTCGATAGGAACGAATTCGCGAAGCGTAGCACCCGTATAAATCTGGCGAGGACGACCAATAGGTTCTTTCGCCGCACGCATTTCTTTCCACTGAGCAATCCAGCCGGGCAGACGTCCGATGGCGAACATAACGGTAAACATGTTCGTTGGGATGCCTAAAGCACGATAGATGATACCTGAATAGAAATCTACGTTGGGGTATAACTTGCGAGCAACGAAGTATTCGTCGTTCAAAGCAGCTTCTTCCAGTCCTTTTGCGATTTCCAGAACGGGATCATTCACGCCCAGTTTCGCCAGTACTTCGTCAGCTGCTTTCTTAATGATTTTCGCCCGGGGATCGAAGTTTTTGTACACACGGTGACCAAAACCGAACAAACGGAAGCCCGTTGTTTTCGCGTTTTTAGCCATATCAATGTATTTGCTAACGTCTCCGCCGTCGGCTTTGATCGCTTCGAGCATTTCGATTACTTCCTGGTTAGCACCGCCGTGCAGAGGTCCCCAGAGAGCACTAATACCCGCCGAAATCGAAGAGTACAGGTTGGCCTGAGAAGAACCGACCAGACGTACCGTCGAAGTCGAACAGTTTTGTTCGTGATCGGCGTGGAGGATCAACAGCGTGTTCAGGGCTGAAGCAACCACGGGATCAACTTCGTATTTCTCAACGGGCAGCGAGAACATCATGTGTAAAAAGTTTGAACAGTAGTCCAAATCATTTTTAGGATAGTTCATCGGGTGGCCCATCGCCCGTTTATAGCTCCAGCTGGCAATTGTAGGCAACTTCGCCAGTAAGCGAATGATATGACGGTCAGAATTGTCTTTTCCTTCGTACGAGTCTGGATAGAAGGCA
Source organism: Siphonobacter sp. SORGH_AS_0500 (assembly GCF_002838835.1). GTDB lineage: Bacteria > Bacteroidota > Bacteroidia > Cytophagales > Spirosomataceae > Siphonobacter. The sequence goes on along the minus strand of NZ_NHPP01000001.1, from coordinate 67,891 downwards.
CTCAGGGAGCTTACCAGCGAGGAAAGCGTCGCCATGGGGTGCGAATTCACGGGGAATCCTTCAAAGATCGTACGTACGCCTTCGTTTACGATCGTGTGGCGACGAATCGCTCCTTCGAATTCAGCGTATTGCTCAGTAGTGGGAAGCTCTCCATAAATAAGCAAATAAGCGACTTCAAGGAAAGTCGCTTTCGCTGCTAAATCTTCGATACTATAGCCACGGTAGTTCAGAATACCCTTCTCACCATCCAGAAAAGTGATTGCACTTTTCGTAGCACCAGTGTTTTTGTACCCAGAATCAATCGTGATGTATCCCGATTCATCGCGAAGTTTGTTAATATCGAGGGCTTTTTCAGCCTCCGTCCCTACTACGATGGGAAGTTGATACTTTTTACCTTCAACGGACAGTTCTGCAAAATCAGACATAAAGCAAAAATTTATTTGGCAATGGCCATGCTAAGGAGAGGCATCGTTTTGATGACAGCGAAAATACACAAAAACCCTTCACACGGCACAAAAATAAATTTGAATGACGTAAAAAAGCGGCCTCCATTCCGCAAAAAAACTTGCTAATTTGCTATATAATTTTGTACAAATCCCTTATTCTATTGACTATCAATGATTTCAGCGAATTATAATTTTACCGTCACCGATCGCTTTTTACGTTATGTTCAGGTCGATACGCAATCCGATCCGCATTCAAAAACCTCTCCTTCTACTGAAAAACAGAAAGATTTAAGCCGAATACTCGTTCAGGAGCTTCTGGAAATGGGTATTACGGATGCTGAACTGGATGCATTCGGGTACGTCTATGCGACGTTACCAGCTACCTCCGGCAAAACGAATATTCCGGTGATCTGCTTCTGTTCGCACGTGGATACCTCGCCCGACTGCTCCGGGGCCGGTGTCAAACCCCTGGTTCACAAAAATTACGATGGTTCCGATGTGATTCTGCCCGATGACCCCACACAGGTGATTCGCCAGAAAGATCACCCCGACCTGGCCGCTCAGATTGGGAATGATTTGATTACTGCCTCTGGAACTACTTTGTTGGGAGCTGATAACAAAGCCGGTGTGGCTGAAATTATGGATGCGGTTCATTACCTCATTACGCATCCCGAAATTGAACACGGCGTTATTAAGATCCTCTTCACGCCTGATGAAGAAGTAGGACGTGGTACAGAACACGTAAATCTGGCGAAACTCGGTGCTCACTTCGGCTATACCATTGACGGCGAAACGCTGGGTTCGCTGGAAGACGAGACCTTCTCTGCCGACGCCGTTCACCTTCGCATTCAGGGAGTTAGTCAGCACCCCGGTTTTGCCAAAGGACGCATGGAAAGTGCCATCAAGATTGCCGGAGACATTCTGGCTGCTTTACCTAAAGATCGCCTTTCGCCCGAAACGACGGAAGCGATGGAAGGCTTTGTTCATCCGACTTTCATGAATGGAACGGTTGAAGAAGCCGAACTGGAATTCATCATCCGTGATTTTTCGGAAGCAGGCCTGCACGAAAAGGAAGCCTTTCTGAAAGAGATTACCAATCAGGTATTAACGCATTATCCAAATTCCAGCATTGACTTCAAGGTTATGGAGCAGTACCGGAACATGAAAGAGGTACTAGATCAGCATCCACAAGTAGCTCAATATGCTTTGGAAGCTATTGAACGCAGCGGTATTGTGGCGAAGCAAATGAGCATTCGCGGAGGTACCGACGGTTCCCGACTTTCCTTCATGGGCTTGCCTTGCCCCAATATTTTTGCAGGCGAGCACGCTTTTCACTCCCGTCAGGAATGGGTAACACGTCAGGACATGGAAAAAGCCGTGGAAGTCATCGTAAATCTGGCTCAAATCTGGGCCGAAAAGTCATAATTATTCGTTTGAGCTGGGTAATTCGGAAGTTCTGGTTACTTTCACACCTCACCGAAGGCAAGGGTTAACCTTACTTCCGAATGTTAGCCCCAAACGTACTGAAATGGCTTTATGGCACGACCTTCTTACGGTTAACGATCCATTTACCACCATTTCTATTGAACAACAAACAGCCCCAAACGTAACTAGAGCCTTTTCTGGTCATCCTTCTGCCCATTCAAGCCGTTCTCAGTCCCATTCATGAACACTATGAAGAAAGTAACCCTCTTATTCCCCGCCTTAGTTCTATTGGCGTCATGTGAGTCCAAACAATCGGAACAGTCCTCTGCCAAAGGTTCGGACGCCCCCGCCTATGAAATCAAAGGCGATTCCGTTCAGAGTCAGTTATGCGTACGTCCCGACTCTTTGTGTGCGAAAGCCAGCTTCACGTATCCGGTTTTTGAAGGAAACAAAGCTCTGACCGACAGCATTATTCGGGCCAGTGTGGCGGCCTCGGGTTACCTGGACGGAGAGAGCAGTACAGAAGAAATGAAGAAAGCCAGCCCGAATACCGTCGTAAAGGACTTTGTGGCAGGCTTTGATGACTTTATTACCGATCAGCGGAAACGTTTTCCGAATGAACCCATTTTAGGCGGAGCCTGGGCGAGTGAAGTAAAAACCGAGGTAATCCGACAAACGCCTCAGTTGACTGTCGTTTCGATTTTCAGCTACAATTACTCCGGCGGTGCTCATCCCGTTACGTTCACGCAATACGCTAACTTCACTACGAACGGACACCGGATTAATCTTTCCGAATTATTTAAGCCAGGTTACGAGAAGACTCTTTCGACCGTAGCCGAGAAAATTTTCCGTAAACAGGAAGGATTAAAAGACGGGGATGCCTACGGAGATCGTTACTTTTTTACGGGGAATGCCTTTGCTTTAAATGATAATTTCAGCATCCAGAAAGAGGGCTTATTATTCCGCTATAATGCGATGGAAATCAAGTCATACGCTGAAGGTCCAACGGAAATTATGATTCCTTACGCAGAGCTGAAAAGCATTATTAAAAGCGATGGATTATTGAGTAATCCAGTGCAATAATTGGATAACATTACCTTTATAAAAAACGGCGAATGATTTCAGGTTCATTCGCCGTTTTCTTTGATAAGCGTTCGAGCAGTCATTAGATTTTCGTCAGGCGAACCCTCCAGCCAATGGATAGTTAAGCCATCCCGTTCCATTTTTCGGAAGAAGGTCATCTGCCGTTTAGCGTACTGATGAATGGCTACGTTCAATCGTTCAAAGAGTAACGCATACGTCCATTTTCCTTCCAGATATTCCGTTATGAACTTGTATTCCAGACCATAATACATCAGTCGGTTCGCAGGTATGCCCCGATTCAGTAAAGCCTCTACTTCTTCAATCATTCCGTTTTCTAATCGTTCCCGTAAACGTTTGGTAATACGATCCCGACGGATTTCAACGGGTGGATTTAAGCCCATCACCAGAGGATTTAACGTTAGTTCAGGGCGAGCTTCCAACGCATTATTTTGCAGGTATTCCGCAATTTCAATGGCTCGTATCGTTCGTTTCCGCGTCGAAAGATCTGCGACCGCATGAAACGCGGAATGCAGACGAGAAAAGCGACTTTGTAATTCTTCATCCGTCAGGGTATCCAATTCCGTTCTTAGCTTAAAGTCATTCGGAATGGTTGTATACTGGTGGTTTTTAAGTACCGCTTCCAGGTATAAACCCGTCCCTCCACACAACACGGGTCTTTTTTGACGATCCTTGATTTCAATAAACTTTTCTCGAAAATCTCGTTGAAATTCCGCTAGATTATAAGCGGTACCGGCGTCAACCAGGTCAATTAAATGGTAGGGTATATTTTCATATTCGGACAGATCTTTCCCTGTCCCAATCGTCATATCCCGGTATACCTGCCGGGAATCGACGCTTATAATCTCTGCATTAAATTCTTTCGCTAACTGCACCGCCAGACGGGTTTTGCCCGAAGCCGTCGGCCCAAGAATAACGAGGGGCTGAAGCGTTTGTAACTCGCTCATATTAACTTAAAAACTTGATGTACTTGTAATTACCGGAATTATACACTTCCCTGAATTCTCCCGAAAAATCCTTTTTGAGTCGATGTGGGTAATGCCGAATATTCGTTTTTAAATCCAGCCAGAACTCCTGTGGCAGTGTTGTTCCTACACGCTTAAAACCGAGCCGTTCATAACTTTTACCAGTTGACCAATCCCGGTCAGCGTAGGTCATTAAATCCTGCACGGGATGTTCACGCAAAAAGGCTTTGATCAATTTATCCAGTCCGCCCACAACCGTATGATTCAGCACATTAGAAAACCGAATTAATTCTCCTGAATAGTAGTTTTCTCCCCGGCCAGGCATGAAACGTACAGGGCCGAAGCCAGCCACGGCCACACAGTCATTAACGATAGTCGGGTCATTTAAAAAAAGCTGGTTTTGTGGCTTATTTTTTAAAAATAAGCCGTAGCGATAGGGACATTTAGCCGAATCCTGTAAATGGTTCTTTTTCAAAAACTCTTTAAAAAAATCAGATTCAATCGGTTTTATAAACGTCAGCCGCCCCGGAATTCGGGCTGATTTTCCAAGCAAAGACTTTAGCCGACTTTTCACAATGGAAGGTTGATTCTCCCATACATCCTGCCATAATTGAATCACTTGCCAACCCCGTCTTTCGTAAAAGTCTAATTCTTGTAAAAGTACAATTTTATCCCTTTCTACGTTGAGAGCTATAGCCAATTGACGGGCTTCATTTTCATACCGGCCTTCACCCGCTTTTACCCAGTCCTCTCCCTCCATTTCCTGCCAGAGGAATTGTTCAAACGTCTCGCGAAATATCGTGTTCTGTAATGAAGTCATTTGGTAAAACAAAAGGGCGGAGCCATGCCCCACCCTTTCTTTTCTTTAGGGGTAATCTTATCTTCCAATCAGAATTTTGTTGGTCACTTCCTGGTCGATGGTAATGTAACCCGGATAGTTTACCCGAGCTCCCCCTAAAGAAAGCGTAGGCTTGATCTTGATGGTTAACTTACTAGCCTTGGCTGATTTGTTACCCGCCAGATTCTGTACAAACTGAATGAACGAATCCCGCGTTTTGGCATCAGAAAGCAATTGATAGGCGTTTGTCGACACTCGGATGGGAACCTGCGTTTTAGAGCCCGGAGCGACCGAAATACGCTCATTAATGAACCCAGTGGCAATCTCCTGCCCCGTTAGCAGCACTTTATACTCCAATTGATTGATTCCGGCGGCCCTACCCGTTGGATTCTGGATATTCAGGTTTACCCGGGCATCTAAAGGCACATTTTGACGCAGCAATGCCGCTCCTAACTGTGGAAATTTCAACGGATTAAGGGCTTCGAAGTTCTTGAACTCCCGAATGTCTACACCAGCTAGATAAATGCTATCTGCGGAGGTTACATCGTAGCGACAATCGCCCAGAGCTTTCGCTTCCGCAATTTGTTTGTTTACACCGCAACGGCTCAGCGTACCTGCTGCCAGCAGAAGCGAACCCCATAAGATTATTTTTTTCATGGATTTGGGAAATGCCTTTTTATGCAACAAAAATATTCTAAAAAACTGAGCCCATACCTATACTAAAACTATTGACCACTTTAAAATACACAATAATTAATATATTCAATAATTACATAATACATCTATTAATAAATTATTTGTATTCAATAGTATTTATCTAATCAATCATTATTGACTACGGCCTTTTACTACATACCCAGCTACCGCAAAAATCTTTTCTATTCACTTTCCATTCCTGATTACATTCTACTGATCTGATAGATATCAGAGACACTTTATTATGTAACGTCAACAATTATTCATTATCCAACCCACCCATATACGAATAAAAAAGTCACCAGGTTATTCGTAATGGGTTTTAACCCCTCTCGATTCATTCTTTTATTCCCCTTAGACACTACCTACTTCCGTTTAAGAAGTAAAATGATAGAAGCATTATTTCCTACTCTCTTCTGTCATTCTGGACGGAGGGCTTTACTAGCGTATTGGGTAACGGCTAAATTGATCAGCCCTTCTTTGATTTCGTCCCATTCCCACGGAAGGTCTCTCCCCTCATTCGAAATGAGAGGTAGGAATATTAAGCATATTCTGCTGAGAGAAATAAAGGATCGTCTTCCGGTTTTTAATTAGTGAAGACTTCAAAAGTCATGATTCGCATCAGGGCCGACGATTGTAGTTTTACACAATCTCTTCGCATAAGCAGACTGCTCAGGGCAATGGGCAGTCAATTTTCTAGTACAACCTAAAATATAATATTTTATAAGTTAATTAGCTTATAATTTCATAGTATTAGATAATTAGCTTATATTTGAATATTATCAGATAAATAGCTTATAAAATGAAAGTATTTGCTGTACTCACAGGCGACATTGTGGATTCTACGAAGCTAGTGATTCCAGAAAGAAAAGTCCTGATGAAGAATCTTGACTACCTCTTTACACGTCTGGAAGCGAAGAACGAATTACAATTGAAGATTCCATTTGAAGTATTCAGAGGAGATAGTTTTCAAGGATTACTGGATACGCCAGCCGAGGCTTTACGAGTAGCCCTGCTTATTCGCTCCTACCTGAAAAGCGATTTTTATTCTGGACAGAATCTGGATGCCCGAATTGGCATTGGAATCGGTACAGTAGCCTATAAATCGCCTAAATTGTCTGAGTCAGATGGCGAGGCCTTTCATTACTCAGGGCGTCTTTTAGATGGGATGAAGAAGCATCCTAATCGTATAGAAATTCAGTCTTCCTGGCCCGCCCTGGATGCAGAAATCAATACGGGACTCGTATTACTCGAAACCATTACCAGTAAGTGGACCGCAGCCCAGGCTGATATTATGTATTTAAAGCTATTGGGTCACACCGAAGTGAACATTTCTGCAACGCTGGGTATAACGCAGTCGGCAGTGAACCAGCGGTCGAATGCCGCTTCCTGGAATGCCGTTGATTTGTTCGTCAAAAGATTTTATACAGTTGTTTTGCAGTGCATTAATTCAAAATAAATTGAATACAACTTTTATTATACATCAATTACTGTATAATAAACATATTGACTACAATAAAATATGTACACCACCTCTCAACTGCTCATTATACTAAAACTATTGATTGCTCATATTCTGGGAGACTTCTTCCTACAGAGCCATGCATGGGTAAAAGATAAAGAACAACGTAGTTATAAATCACCTTATCTGTATGCTCATGCGGGTTTACATTTTTTATTGACCTGGCTATTTTTGAATAGCTGGAATCAGTGGATCGTTGCTTTAGTCATAGCCATTTTGCATTTGTGCATTGACATCTGGAAGCTGGAGGCCGACCGACGTTCGCAGGCCAAAGTTCGGAACTTTCTACTCGATCAGGTAGCTCATGTAGTCGTACTCATTTTGGCTTGGCTTTATCTCATCGATCGGAATCTGACCTATCTGTGGAGTAACTTACTTTCCGATGCAGACAGCTTGATCGTAATGGTAACTTTTTTACTGGGGACCTTCCCCGTTTCTATTCTTATCAACATGGCTACTCGGCGATGGCAGGATCAACTCAACCTGCATAGTACCGGTGGCCTGGATCGAGTGGGTATGTGGATTGGCATTGTGGAACGCATCATCATCATTGTTCTGATTTTTGCCAATCACTATGATGCCATTGGCTTTTTGATTGCGGCGAAATCGTTACTACGATTCAGTGAGGAAAAACAGGCTACCCCCAAATCAGAGTACGTGTTAATCGGTACCCTATTAAGTTACGGGGCAGCAATTGCCTTGGCGGCAGCCGCTGAGGTTTTGATAGAGCGTTTCTAACTGACCCTTTATCCATTCACACGATTCTCAGAGCATTCTGATTAGCTACCTGTAAAGGTAATTTTATAACTAAATTAATTTACTATATAATTATTCTAATCAAAATACTCTATAAGGCTAAGATGTTACACATCTTTCCGCATTTTAGAAGGAAATTTCAGACGAAATCTTGGTTTTGTACAATTTAAAACGGCAGTTTCCACTGCCGTTTTTCTGTTTCTAACGAAGCTTGGCAAGTGGATTTTGATGCTTATCCCTCAGCCTATTTGATCCTTGAAAAAAGGTATACCCCATTTAACCATTCATGAATTCTGAAGAAACTTAATGACGGCTATTCCTCGGTTAGAAAGACTCCCAATTATCAACTATTTATTTAGTTAACAGATTAGTTAGAATCATCTCAATCTTCTCGAAAAGCTTCGCTTCCTCCTCTTAATACAGAAAAGTATAAATCCAGTAATTCTCTTTGAAGATTTTCTCTATCTATCAAATCAGATCTCTTAATTAAAAAATCAATTGCCCGATTGTGCCCTACGGCTCCTTTCCTAGATTCCTTATTTAGCTACCACTCAAGAGCTGATTTCTGACTAATGACTTCTGGTTAATTATTAATTTAAGTATTTAAGTATATCCTTATTATTCACTTTTTCAATCTTAGTATTTTACTTAAAGTAACCGTACCTATTGGTGTTTGAATAGATCCCATATATCCCTCTCAAATCTTAATGAAAGTTAAAAGTCTAACTTATTCCGAATATTTCGGAATAATCAACTATATTTCGGATGTAATCGGATTATCATTTATCTCACTTATACCTTGTCACTTATGAAAAATAGCAAAATCCTAATTCTCTCTGCTACTCTACTGTCATTATTAGGGGCGAGTAGCTGTAATAAACGCTCTGAAGTTGTTCCTACTTCTCAAGAAAAAGTTATCAAAATCGGCGAAACCACCAGTCTTTCTTCGAAAGGGAACAGAATAAAAATTAATGGATTGGATAAAAATGTAGTTATCCTTGTCAATGACAAAGTTTGGTCTAAAGAAAAATTAGAAAAAGATTTAACTACTGATCAAATTAGTTCAGTTGAAGTTTTCAAAAAAACTCCTGATAATTTCATTCAGAAGAATTTTGGGGATGATCCCGAAATTCTCAGCAAAGCAAAAAATGGAGTTCTACATATTACAACTAAGGATCAAGTTAAAATCAAATCCTCGGGTAAAACGCCAATCATTCTTGTCAATGGCAAAGAAGTAACCCAAGATCAAATGAATGCTATTGATCCTAATACCATTGAAAAAGTAAATGTTTTAAAGGGCGAACAAGCTTTAAGCCAATACGGTGAAAAAGCAAAAGATGGCGTTGTTGTGATTACTTTAAAAAAGTAGCCGATCAGTAAAACTTATCTTCATCCTCTGTTTTTTGAAATCGATACAGGTAAGGTGCTTTATGAGCCTTACCTGTATATTTTTTTCAATACGTTCCAGAATTTCAAGACTCAGCATTTTTCGCTGAAAGTTGGTCCGCAGCAACGTTTTTCCTAAAATTATTTCGTAAGCTTTTTGTAATTCAGCGATGGTAAATATTTCGGGTAATAAATTAAAAACCAGCCACTTTTGGTCTAACTGCAATCGCAAAGTTTCCAGAGCTTTTTTTACCATCAGGCTATGGTCCATCATGAGAGAAGGTAACTCGTTAATGTCAATCCAATCACAGGAATCAGAAATTTCATCTGTGGTGAGAACGACTTTTGAAAAATCAACCAAAGCATAAAAGCCAACGGAGATAAAACGTTTTTCTAACCACTCGGGAACGTCCCGTTTGTTTGCTTCCGCCCACTCCCTTTGCATCTTTACCTCTCCCCTTTCCCGCTGACCAAACGTGTAAAATTGTTCGAGATATACTTCGGTCAATCCGGTTCTTTCCATTAATACCCGCTGAGCCGCCTCGTTCAAATCTTCATCCTGCCGGATAAATCCGCCCGGTAAAGCAAAAAAATCCGAGTTTTTAAAACGCAAAACCAGCACTTTTAACTGACTGGCATGAAAGCCAAAGATGACACAGTCGAGCGAAAGTTGAGGAATGTAAGGATTTTCTAAACTCATAACCTCTCTAATAAACGCCTTTTTATACAATTTTTTCAAGAATACGTCTAAAAGATTGGATAATGAAATTTCTAGACCGATTATTGTATCCTGATGATACAATAAGTGATTTTCATATTGATCTGAGAATAATTAGTATCAATAACCCGATGAAAACGCTCATTAAAATCCGATAAACCTAGTATAAAATTTCAACGAATCACGCACATGAAGCGAAAACGAACCTATCAGCGGATCGCCTTGTTAGGTCCATTGGCTATGGCCATTGGGTTAGCCTCATTTATTTCGAGGGATCAGGTCCCTCAGGAAAAACCGGATGAAAGTCGGTTCACTCCCGTAGTTGTGGCAGAGGACCTCGACGAACCCATGTCTTTTGAAGTATTGAAAGATGGCTCTGCGTATATCATAGAACGTAAGGGAGCTGTGAAGCGATACAACCCAGCAACGAAATCGGTAGATCTGCTTGGCACACTCGAAGTGAATACCAAGTATACCAGTGCAGAAGGGAAAGTTTCAGAGGCTGAAGAAGGGCTGATGGGAATGACACTGGATCCCAACTTTACGAAAAATCACTGGATCTATTTGTTCTACGCCCACCCTACCGAACACAAGCATTTGCTTACTCGCTGGATAGTCGAAGAGGATGGTTTGAAAGAGGGTTCAGAAAAAGTCATGCTGGAAATTCCAACGCAACGCGAAGTCTGCTGTCACACCGGTGGTGGCATGACCTGGGATAAAGCGGGTAACCTTTTTCTGACCGTGGGTAATAATACGGGAAATCAGAAAGCGGCCCAAACCGACGAGCGTCCGGGTCGGGCCAGTTGGGATGATCAGGGACATGCGGGTAACACGAATGACCTTCGCGGAAAAATCCTTCGCATTCACCCCGAGGCCAATGGAACTTATACCATTCCCGAAGGAAACTTATTCCCAAAAGGCACGGCTAAAACACGTCCCGAAATTTACTCGATGGGGCACCGAAATCCCTGGAGAATTTCTATCGACAGTAAAACGGGTTATATCTACTGGGGTGAAGTTGGTCCAGATGCAACGGAGGATTCAGAAATTGGACCTCGCGGCTATGACGAATTGAACCAGGCCCGCAAGCCAGGTAACTTCGGCTGGCCCTGGTTTGTAGGTGACAATCAGGCCTTTCCGGTTTACGATTATGCCGCTAACAAACCTCTTGAGAAAAAAGACCCCAATCATCCAGTCAATAACTCTCCCAATAATACGGGCTTAGCCGAGTTACCTCCGGTTGCTCCAAACTTCATTTACTATCCTTACGGGGTTTCGGAAAAATTCCCACTGGTGGGAACGGGTTCCCGAAGTGCAACGGGTGGACAGGTATATCGGCAGGCTGATTTCAAAGGAGCCAAACGCCCCTGGCCCGCTTACTACGAAGGTAAATGGATCGTTACTGATTTTTCCCGTGGATGGATTATGGCCATTACCATGAATGAGGCTGGAGACTATCAATCCATGGAGCGGGTGCTGCCCAGTTACCCTCCTATCGAACCCATTGATATGAAGTTTGGACCCGACGGAGATTTATACGTACTGGAATACGGTAGCAACTGGTTCCGGAAAAGCGATAACTCCAAACTGGTTCGTATCGAATATAATAGCGGAAACCGTAAACCCATTGTTCAGGCTTCGGCTAGTAAAAAAGGGGGCACCGTTCCTTTGAAGTTAACACTCTCGGCGGATGGCACTAAAGATTATGACGGTGATGCTCTGAAATATCAATGGAAAGTAACGGCTCCGGGTAGTACACCTAAAGTTTTCAACACGGCCAATCCCGCCTTAACCCTTGATAAGGCCGGAGTTTATACGGCGTCATTAACCGTAACGGACTCCAAAGGAGCCGCCAACACGAAGTCGGTAAAAATTATTGCGGGTAATGAGCCCCCCGCAGTGAACATTGCACTGACCGGAAACAAAACATTCTTCTTCCCCAACAAAGCCATTGAGTATACGGTGAATGTCGAGGATAAAGAAGATGGCAATTTGGCCAGCGGCAAAATTCCTGCCGACCGGGTGGCTTTGAGTATTGACTATACTTCGGAGGGTTTTGATTACGCAGAAGTAATTCAGGGACAACGGACTGTCGATGCGAACACGCAATACGCGGTAGCTCAGACGCTTATCAGTCAGAGTGACTGCAAAGTTTGCCATCAGATTAATAGCAAGTCGGTAGGTCCAAGCTTCACCGATATTGCAACCAAGTACAAAGGTAGTGGTGGAGTTAAAGCTCAGTTGGTTCAGAAAATTCGGAACGGTGGCGTTGGCGTTTGGGGCGAAGTAGCCATGCCTGGCCACCCCGCCATGTCCGTTGCGGATGCCAATTTGCTGGTTGATTATATTCTGAACGTGACGACCAAGAAATTCAGTACCTTACCCATGCAGGGAAAAATCACACCTACCATTCCCGAAGGAGATAATGAAAAGGGCTCCGTTCTGGTTCGGGTAGCGTATACTGATCGGGGTAATAATCTGAATGCCAAGGCTATTCCCTCTCAAACGTCTGAACAACTCATCGTTTTGCGTAGTCCCGAAATGAATGCTTCTTCAGCCGATGCCGTGAAAGGTGCGGAATTGAAAGCGAGAGGTATGGGCAAAGGGATCAATGTTATTCCTTACGCAAACTCAGTAGTCACGTATAAGAACATTGACCTTACGGGCGTGAAGAAAATGGATCTGGGAATCACCGTTCAGGATCGGGAAGGTAATGTGGGTGGTACCGTCGAAATTCATACAGACTCTCCTTCGGGTCCACTCATTGGTGAAGCGAAACTGAAAAAAGACGCTCCCGTTGATATTGAAAAGTACATGGCGGAACTGGAGTCTGGCGATTCTACAAAAGTGGCAGCGGCGAAAAAACGGAATCCTTTTTATCGTCCACCTGTTCGGGTAAAACTGAAAGAGACCAACGGAATCAAGGATTTGTATTTGGTCTTCAAGAACGAGGAGGCCAAAGCAATCCAGCCGTTGATGACTTTTTCAAGTCTCCGATTTTTAGACTAGTCATCTGACCATCCCCTCAGCAAAAGCTCTGTCATGCGTGCGTGGCAGAGCTTTTTGTTTAAGGAATATTTCGTAAATGGTTCTACTTTTTTGTAAACTACCCAAAGAAGAAATCATGGAAATACTGGAAGCTATTACCGACTTTGCCCGAAAAGCCCACGAAGGCCAACGCCGAAAATTTGTTGATGAACCCTATCTAAATCATTTAGTTCGGGTTAGTGAAATTTGTAAAGAGGTTACATCCGAGTTACCCATCATCGCAGCCGCCCTTTTGCATGACCTGCTGGAAGATACGGAAGTTACCTCCGAAAAATTGTCTACATTTTTGTCACAGCGGTTTAGCCCGGAGGAAACCCGCCAGACGTTAAAATGGGTACACGAACTAACGGATGTATATACGCACGCCGACTATCCCCAGTGGAATCGCGACAAACGAAAAACCAAAGAAGCCGAACGTTTAGGAAAAATAAGTGCGACGGCTCAGACTATCAAATATGCTGATATTCTAGACAATAGTCTGGATATTGTGAAGTCAGGCTCAGGATTTGCTCCGAGGTATTTGATCGAAGCAAAGATGAATCTGGAAAAAATGAATCGGGGAAATAAAGAGCTCTATAAAAAAGCAAAAGAGGCGGTGTCAGAAGGTTTGCGAAAAGTTAGAGGTAGGTAATATCATTTGATTTTTCGTAACTCCCTCAAAAGAGCCTTAGACTACCCTTTCCTCATCGCTTTGAAAAACGTTACTGAATGGCTACCTGCTTCTTGGGTTGAGTCAAACGCATCAGTATATCTTATAACTAAGTAATTAGTTTCATTCATTTAGGAAAGAAAACCCGAAATCGGGAATTTCCTTCCTAATGGATAATGAGTTAAGGTTGTATTTTTCCTTCGATTGAATCATCCAGCGTTTTGCCTACCAAAGCTCCGGCGACGGTTTTAATAAAGGCAACGGCATTACCGTGTTTATTATCCCAATAATATCCTTCTGTCGGATCTACTCTAATAGCCGTAATGCGAGGATCGTCCTCACCTTCTGTAAACCAGGTTTTTAGGATCGGTTCCCAGAGTTCTTTGATGGTAGCTTTGTCTTTTGAAATGGTTGCATTTCCATACAAACTTAAAAAGTCAGAATATGAAGACCCCTGAAATAACAACTGAACTTTGTGGTCAGTCTGAATCTCCGCATTTTTATGACTGTCGTCCGCACTTAAAAACCAGAGGCTTCCATCCTCTTCTATCTTCTGCACAGACATGGGCCGAACGTGCAAAGGCTCATTGGTTTGAATGTCCGTAATGAAGAAGCAGGTTTTATTTTTATCAACTAACTCCTTAATTTTCTCACTGGCTTCCGCTCCGATGAGGTTTTCTCTATTCTTTTCGGGTTGTTGCTGATTAATGCTGTCCATGATCTATTCTAGTTATACGTTTATTACTTCTATAAGTATAAAGATTGTTCCACCCTTACTAGAGTCTCAGATTTTAGGCATCACTGTCGCTTTCAACTATTGATCTTGAACTATCATTTATTGATAGATATTTACACTAATACTTACTTAAAAACTCTAATTAATAGCTTATCAAGTATCCATAAAATCCTTTTAAAATAGAAATTATATTGACTTTATATTAATACAATAACTCCTCTTTTTTGCTATTAATATTTTTCATTTAACTGTTTTTAAATGCTATAATTTTTCAAATTATATTGTAAAAAGAGCTGGTTTATTTCATGAGCTATAGGCTATCGCATTAGTTAATGAAAATTATTACTTCTTAAAAACTGTATGAAATAAAGAGGCTGCCTTTTCCTCGGGTTAAGATGACTCTGATCTGTCATCCAGAGCAAAGCGAAGGAACTTATTGACTTTGCGAATGCATCTGGGGTATCATTTAACAAAATCAAGTTAGTCCGCGTTTTCAATTCCCGCCTCACTCGGCTAGAGCCGAGCGACGGCGAGGAACTAACTTAATAACCCCAGATCCGTCCCACGGCTACCGAAGGTCTCTCCCTTCGTTCAAGATGACCGTAAGAGTTAACCACTGGTGCGAGATTTCATCTCGTTCCTAAGATGATGGCAGGTTCCACCTGCCGTCAGTATTCAAGCCTATCCTCTCCACGGCATAATGATGAATCGGCACGATCCTTTATCTCGTAGATATTTAAAGCTCAACTTCTAATCATTTGACTTATGAAATACTTCGTGCTTGCTCTGGTACTGATTTGGGGAAGTTATAATCATACTGATGCTCAGCAAGTAGCCAACTATTCTACGGGTACACCTGGCCATGATACTTATGAAGAATTTTCTTTCTGGGCAAGAAATAATCAACGATCCACTATTGATTATACATACGGAGCGAACCGGAAAAGTTTGCGATTAACGTATTTGGGAAAAGGGAACCTTCCGCACTCCTTTCAGGTAAAATTTCCGAATCAGTTAGTTTTGACTGTTATCCCAAACGGGAACACCTTACTAGTTAAAGATTCCAAAGGAACGTACAACAAGGTATTTACCTGGAAATATGAAGGTCCGGTCAACGGCATTGGTACTTTCTGCACTCCCTGTGCCAAAGATGAAGCGGCTGCCATGAAGATTATAAATCGCTATTATATTCAGAAATAATTTACTTTAAAAGCAAGGTTTCATTCATACTCCAATCAACGGAAAATTACCATTTTAGAGAATGAATAAATTTATAATTACTTAATTTTAAAATGAATTTTACCACCTTCTCTCTTAATCCAGAGAGTAAATTCTATAGCATATAAAAATAAAAACCCATCCTTTATGACTATATGCTTTGATTAAATCCAGCAATAAGGTTAATAAAATTTAACTGAATTTTCGTGCATTATTATAACTAAATAACCCGCTATTAGAATCATATGAATTTAGTTACCTCATGGTATTCATACATTTTAACATTATCTATCACACCAAAAATACCTTGTTATTACTTCAAAAATAATAACAAGGTATTTTCACATTAAGAAAAACTATCGACCACCCGGCCCGGTACTTCCACCCACGCTAGTTACCAAACTACTCATGGTGAAGGTCGAAACCTCGGTTCCTTTTTGATAGGTTCCGCTCGTGTAAAGTCCATTCAAGTTCGTGCCACCTGTTACGCTTCCGCCGGTATATATTTTATAACTTTGAGCATTTTTGAGTTTAGGACTTGAAAACATCATCGTTGCATACGTCCGGGGAATCTGGAAAGTCAATGCCTCTACTCCATCAGTTGATTCAATATGTATAAGTTGATTCAGAGTACCCCCACCTACTATTACAGCAGCCTGGGTACTTACGGAAGCTGTTGGCATACTCGTGGCTCCACCAATCCCCACCAGAATACCTCCGGTGATTTTAAAAGTGTTGCGATCACAGTCAAACCCTTCCTCGGGTGAACCAGCCCCAACCGATATAATTTTACCTCCCGTTAACGTTAGCTTTCCATTTGAATCAATCCCATCGTTCGATGTACTATATACGTACAAATTTCCTCCGTTAATGTAAATGAATGTTCCTGCATTAATCCCATCATCAGAGGTTTTGATGGTAAACTCCCCGTTATTAATGGTTAGTACACTTTTGCTTTCAATTCCCTCGCCGGCGGAAGAGTTGATCACAAAGGTTCCTCCGTTAATGGTCAGGTAAGGGTCAATCGTGGTATCGGTATCATAGCTGGCCGCGATTCCTTTGTCGGCTACATTAATCGTAAATGTTCCGTCATTAATAATGATATATCCTTCCTCACACTGAATGCCATCCCCAGCGGTTGTCATGGTAAGCGTTCCGCCATCAGCAATGAATGCGTCGTTGGTATGAATTCCGTCAGACGCCGCCGAAGGAATGGTAATTGTGCCACTAATCACCCGAACATAGTCATCACTGCAAATGGCGTGTTTATAGTTTCCCTTGATAGTTACACTCCCATTTCCGCTAAAAATTAATTGGCCTTCACTAAAAAAAGTGGCTTTCCTGTCTTCCGTATCACTGGCCGTATACGTTATTCCGTCAGTCAGGCTATTGGTGGTATTATCCGCCAGAACAATAAAAGCCCGTTTGCTCGACTGAATGTTAATGGCCGGACCATCATTATTCGTCAGATTAACCCCATTTAGGGTTAACTTGAATTTTTTGTCACTATATACTTTTAATGAGCCATTTGTCGAAGTACCACTAATGACATAGGCAACTGCCGAAACGGTTGAGTTTACCACTACATCTCCGTTACTTTCGGTAACCGTAACTCCCTTCCCAGCCAGGGGGTTATCAACCGTAATGGTGCTGCCGTAGGTAATGGTAACCGTAGAAGTAAACGTAGCATTAGCTAGTAAATCATCAGGGTTTTCGGCCTTGCCCGTGTTTCCTTCAATGGCCGTCGAGATCGTTGAAACACTATCAATGGAGACGCTGGCCCCCTTAGAAGCATCCTCTACTGTTTCATTATCCTTCGAACAGGAGGCCAGCATTAGCAGGCTTATTAAGATCAGGATTAACTGGCCACGAAAGGCTAAAGGTGTGTTTTCCCGGTTGGAATACTTCATTGGCTAAACTGTTTATTGGCGTTCATATTGGCAGTAATTCACCCGAAAGTCGGGGAATACTTACCTTTACGCAGCCCAAAACCATTGCGTGGCAAAACAGTCAGCGAAGAAGCTTTTTTAACTAATCCGTTTGAAAAGGAAGGTCAAAATCCGGGGAATACCCGTTCGATCATCATCATCGAAATACTCATTCAGGCTGACTATCTCAAAACCATGATTGCTGGCCGCCTGGGTAAATTCAGAAATATGGTGCGTGAAACAAGTTACCACCTGCGTCCCCTCGGCGGTTTCAAACCGGGCTTTTGATCCTGAATATTGCTTGAACGGGTGTAATTCACCTATGTATAAGTACCCGCCTTTCGTAAGAGCATGGGCTACTTTTTCAAAAATCAGATCCAGATTTTCGATGTGTTCCAGAACCAGACTAAACGTAACCAGCTCATACGGCTGCTTAATAAAATGCCAGCCTTCCGTTAAATCAGCCTGATAAAATTCTACTTTGTCGGAAGTAACTTTGGCCTTTGCCTGAGCCAGCATTTCCTCCGAAAAATCGACTGAGGTTAAATGCTTCGTTTTTTCAACCAGCCATTCGGTGTTTTTTCCCGTACCGCAGCCGAGTTCTAAAATGGAGTTGAAAGAAAAATCGGATAACGTTTCCCGTAAAGATAACGCTTCGAGGTCACGGGTTTTATTCTCGTTGGTATCGTACTGAATCGACCAATGGTTGTAAGCTTCTTTAACATTCATGACTATTCAAATTTTAATAATTCCTGGTAAGGATTACCTTCCAAAGCTAATAGTTTTGCAAAAGCTGGTTCGGTTTTTATGCCTTGTTTTTTTAATGTAATGATTTCCTGACGAAAGTCTTCACCCCGCTCCTGGAGGATTTTGTACTCAATGATCATATGCCGATAACCCAGTTGCTGACGCGTCGGTATGTGCTGACCAAAGACTTCGAGTTCAGAGCTATCGATCCGAAAACTGGCGACAACCGCTTCACTTTCCAATCGGTTATTATCCCAGATTTTGAAGTCTTTTTCGGATTGAAAAAGCCGGGTAACGGTTTCTCTAAATTCCTGTTGTTCGGTAAAGCAACAAATCACATCCAGATCGCTATTTTCAATATCAATTGCCAGGGGAATGGTACCCACCAGCAAGGGATCATAAGCCGACAATTTCTCAAAAATCTGGTATGTACTTAAAACTTGATACGCTTTCTTTTGTCGATTATTCCCACTTTTCAGGTATTCAATCGTTTCAAAATTCATAGGCAGCCTAGCTATGCTGCAAAGCTACGGGATTCTTAAAAACAAAAACAGGTTGCCCGTTACCGGACAACCTGTTTTCATACTTTCGAAATAAATACTCCTTATTGGGGGTTTTGAACAACCACTCCGTTTGAGTTATTGATTTCATCCTGAGGAATCAGGAATTGCCATCTGATATCATTGGCAGGAACATCAAATACGCCGTTGTTATACGAAGCATTGTGGTTACCTCCGTTACGATTCAGAGGGGAAGCCGTACGCTTCAAATCGTAAAAGCGGAAGCCTTCACCCCAAAGTTCAGCCCGACGTTGGGTCATGATTTCATCAATTAGATCAGCACCCGTTTTCGTTGACTTCACATACTGAGGATCACGGTTTACAGCCAAAGTGTATAATGCATCCGCAGCACCTGCGTTATTACCTGCCCGAGCTAATGCTTCTGCTTCAATCAGGTACATCTCAGCCGCCCGCATGTAAGGCACATCCCCAATACTTAAGGTAGGGTCTGCTACACGAAATTTTCTGGACTGATACGCGAAACGCTGGAAGTTAGACGCGGGTAAGGGGAAATCCGTGGTGTTTTTTCCGGTCGGATCCCATAACTGCTTACGGATATCGGTCGATGCAATTTTAGTATACAACGCAGAGTTGATCAACTTGGGAGTTGAGCGAATTGCTGTTGAGTTAAAATTGATGGACATGTACGCAAAGAACGAATAGAAGTAATTCGTTTGGTCCGCTACAATACGTGAACCCCACATCCACTCTGGGTTTTCGTAGTTGTTGAAACCACCCAGATACTGGGCATTGCTCATCAAGGTATAACCCGATCTGGCTTCTTTAGCAAACTGAGCTGCCGTAGCGTAATCCTGCTGAGCTAAAGCAATACGAGCTTTGATACCTTTGGCGATATTAATGTTAAAGTGAGACTTGTTAGGTCGGCTATATCCATCAAAAAGAGTGATGGCATCATTAATATCCGTATTGATCTGAGCGTACACCTGAGCAACCGTACTTCGGGGAGTAGGTTCAGTTTTGGGCTCTAATACCAAAGGAACGGCTAAGCTGCTGTTAGCTCCACCCGCTACGTAACGCTCTCCGAACAGTTGAACCATTTGGAAGTAAGCCCAGCTACGGTACGTCAAAGCTTCCGCTTTAATTGCTTTCTTATCAGCATCCGTTCCTTCCGTTTTATCCACATTCGCAATAATCATATTGGCGTTACGGATAATTACGAAATAGAACGTATAGTTATAAAAGTTGATAGAGCTGGAAGGGTTCCGGTGAGAAATCCAGCGGTATTCACTTAATAACCAGCTATTAGAAGCGTTAGGGAATACCATGTCATCTCCCATGGCTTCCATGTATAACATGTTCCCGGACTGTCCACCCTGAGACTGAGTACTAAAGATTTGGGAATACATCAAACGGTGGATACCATTGACCGCAGCCCATGCATTTTTAGTAGTGGTAAAAACCCCTTCCGTAGCGATCTGATCGGTGGGAGCTGTTTCCAGAAAATCTTTATCACAAGAAGTAAGGGACCCTGCTAACATCAATCCCAGTACTCCTCTTTTCAGTATATTTTTCATTTTTAAATGCTAAATTTTAAGAACTGACTAGAAACCAAGTCTTGCACCGATTGAAAGTACACGGTTGAAGTTATAGGTATTGTCAACGGTACCGTTGAATGATCCTGTCACGTTCATACCCTTTCTAGCAGAGAATAAACCTAAATTTTCTCCTGAAGCGTACACACTTGCCGTTTTCGCTCCGATGCTGGTTAACCAGGTAGCAGGAATAGCATAGCTAAGGGTTACGTTGTTCAGTTGCAGATACGAAGCATCCGTTAAGTAACGTGTACTGGCACCAGTCAAGTTGGCAATGTTTCCGTTATCAAAGCGGGGAACATTTGTTACGTCACCCGGATTCTGCCAGCGTTTCAGTGCGTCTACGTGCATGGCCGTTCCGTAAGTACCTCCGTGCATCAGTGACGCATAACCACCATCGTAAACTTTACCACCCACCTGATACGTAAATACTAAGCTCAGGGTTAAACCTTTATAAGAAAGGTTATGATTCATAGAACCGTAGAACTTAGGAATAGACGAGAAACCGGTGTAACGATAGTTCGCTTCTGAGATAACGGTAGTCAATGTATCACTTCCTACAACTTTAGCATTGGCTGTCATCATATTGGTTTTGTAACGAGACTGACCCGTTTCTGAATCTACTCCAGCAAACTCACGCATGTAGAAATCATAAATCGAGTGGCCTACGCTATATCCCTTCGTTCCCGATTGAATCAGTCGCTGCGTTTCAGGCATTTTCGTGATTTGGTTTTTAAACGTAGTTACGTTCAAAGTTGCCGAATACTTGAAGTCCTGATTTCTAACGATATCACCCGTTAACTGTAACTCAAAACCACGGTTGTACAGGTTACCAATATTCCGGTTCACGGAGAAACCTCCACTGGTGGTACCACCATTTGATAAGGGCAGAGGTACACTGAAGATCAATCCATCCGTTACACGGTTGAAGAATTCAACACTACCTGAAAGGCGGTTTTTGAATAAGCTAAAGTCAACGCCCAAATCAAAGTTCTTACCCGTTTCCCAGGTTAACTGACTGTTGGCAATCGTCGCCTGCGTAATGCCAGGTTCAGCAACGTTATTCACAGCCAGGTTATACAGGGCCTGGTAAGGATATAAGCCAAGCGTAGAGCCTAAGTTGTCATTACCAACAACCCCGTAAGAAGCTCTCAGTTTTAACATTTCAACCCAGTTCACACCTTTCAGAAAATCTTCTTTCTCGATGTTGTAAGCTCCACCTACAGACCAGAAGCTAGCCCAACGTACATCACGAGCGAACTTAGAGTTACCATCGCGACGAATCGAAGCATTCAGAATGTACTTCTTATCGAAATCGTAGCTGGCACGAGCAAAGTAACTTTCAATACCGTAGTTATCTTCATAAGAAGAAGCATTCAATACTGTAGCGAAGTTAGGTAACTCCGTAATGCCGTTTACGATAATACCTGAACGAGCACTTACCAGATAGTTATACTTGTAAGAGTAACTTTCGTGACCACCCAGGATATTCAGGTTATGCTTACCAAACGATTTATCGTATTCCAGTAATTGGTTGAACGTCGTTGCAGTGGTGCGGTACATATAATGATACGCACGACCCGCAGGAGCTCCGTCACCAATAATAGGGTTATCAAACGTACGACGGTGTCTGTCCTGTAAGTCAAAGCTCAGATTAGAAGTAGCTTTGAAGCCGGGGAACAGATTAAACGTAACGTAGGTACGACCGCCCACTACTCCGACAACATCCTGACGATTATTCAGTTGGTTTTCCCAAATAGCATGACGACCGCTTGAGTAAGGACGGCTATCACCTTGGTCATAAATCCGGTTACCGTTGGCGTCCAGCGTGTAATCCCCCGTGGTAGCATCGTGCTTGTATACAGGATAGATAGGACCAATGAAACGGGTAAAGTAGAACGGGTTAACGAATGAAGTTCCTCCGTCAGGAGCAGCATCAATGTTCGCACGGCTGTAGCTACCATTTAAGTTAAAGCCTGTTTTGAACCATTTCATCGGTTGAGTATTCACACTTACTCGACCCGTGAAACGCTCGAAATCAGATTTCAACAGGTACCCTTCTTCTTTCGTATACCCAATCGAACCAAAGTAATCTGACTTGTCACTACCACCGTCATAAGAAAGGTTGTAGTTCCGACGGCTCTTGCCACCCTGTTGAACCGCTTTTTCCCAGTTCAGATCTTCGGGATATAACAATTGTGCATTAGGGTTCAGTACACCATTCGCATCTACGATTGCATTGTTTGCCACATTGAATGGGTTGTATTTCAGCAGATCGTAAACACCCGTATAGTTACGGTTATTGTAGGTAGTCAATTGACCCGCCGCGATTTGTCCGGCAATGTCACGGGGAATGGCTAATGAGCCATACTGAAGGGTATTCCGCTGTACTTCCCACATTAAAGGATAATACTGCTGAGCACTTACTCTTTCGTATTCGGGAAGACCACGAGAAATAGCACCTACCGATGCATTGAAATTCAGATTACTACGGTTGCTTTTTCCTTTTTTCGTAGTGATCATCACTACCCCGTTCGATCCTCTTGAACCGTAAATGGCTGTAGTAGAAGCATCCTTTAACACGCTGATCGACTCAATGTCATCAGGGTTAATGTTTGAAGTATTACCCGTGTAAGGTACACCATCTACTACATATAGAGGTTCGTTGGAAGCTGAAATAGAGCCAAATCCACGAATCCGAATGGACGGAGCAGAACCAGGAGCTCCACCCGACTGGATCGTTTGCAGACCAGGAGCTGCACCCACCAGCGAGTTCAGGGCGTTAGAAACGGGACGGTTTTTGATTGCATCTGCATTAATCTGTGCGGATGCACCTACGTGCGTTTCTTTACTTACTGTACCGTACCCCACAACCATTACCTCGTTCAGAATTTTTGAGTCTTCCTTAAGGATAACGTTTACGTTAGTTTTGTTGGTTACGTCAACCTCTGTTGTTAAATAACCAATGTAACTAATTACTAACGTTTTTGAACCTTGTGGAACGATTACGGAGAATTGACCATCGGAATTGGTGACCGTTCCACGAGAGGTGCCTTTCACAGAAACGCTCACGCCGGGTAGTGGCGTATTGGAATCCGATGAAGTAACAACCCCCTTCACTGTAGTCTGAGCATACAGATAACTTCCCGCTAAGAAGAGCAGCAGGAAACTCAATAGAGATTTACCCATGAATGAAGTGTGTTTTGATAAAAATAATGATTAAGGATAGGAAACAACTTTTAAAAGTAATATGACCACTTAATAAAAAAAAGTTGAATACGACTTTCTAATAAATTTCTAATAATTATCCTATTTTAATATAAGGTTAAGTTAGATTAATGCAATATTAAACAGAATAAACCATGGTGTATATTCGGCCAAGTCCCTTTTGGCACCAGGAATATTTCGTCGAACGTATGCTTTCCAGAAAGATTATTTTACCCTCTGGAGGCTTAGCTATTTCACTAAATTGTCCAATACCGGGTTTATTCTTCACTCTTCCTTTGATGGCCCTTTCGGCTGAAGGCTTCTAAACTTTTCAAATAGTAGTTAGTTACCTATGCTTAAATCTAAAATAAGCACCCACCTTAAAACTTATGATTATTAATTAAGTATAAAACAGAATTATATTTCGTAATACATCTATTATACAAAATATAGCCACACCGCACTACTAGCAATAAAGATATTGCATACTCAGAGCCCGAATGTATGGAGTCTACATTGGTAGGACTCCAGTCAAAGTATTACTCTCTCTCTCCCAAGTCCTTTAGATCAATTCATTTGTTTTCATTAAGACATGCTAAACTTCCTCACCCAAACCTAACCAGCTTGAAGTACCAATCCGCTAAGAAAGCATTCTGTCTACAGAGGGACTAGTCAATAAAAGAAAGGTAGAAACCAACTCCCCTACCCTTCCTAATCTATCATTAGTGCTCGGGTAGGGCATTCGCTATATAAAGCTGTACGCTTTCTTGTAAACTGCTCAACCTTCTGTGATCTGCTGCCTTTTTTTATCCCGATAAGCCCAGGCGGCCATCGCGTTAATCACATCCTCTAGTTCTCGCCCGGCATCTGTTAATGTATAGGTAACGACCGGGGGAACAACGGGCTGAGCTTCCCGGATCAATAGCTTGTCTGCTTCCAATTGCTTCAGGTGTTGAATGAGCATTTTTTCGGTAATGTGCGGCATCGCCTTTCGAATCTCGCTGTAACGTTTGCTTCCACTTAATAAGTGATACAAAATGATGGGCTTCCAATGGCCGCCAATCTTTTGCATTACATACGTAACCGGACATTCCTGCAAAACAATTTCCCGATTGGCATTATAAGTCGAAGCTTCTTTGATCTGTGTCATGGGTACATACTTTAGGGTAAGTACTTGTAAAAAAGTAAGTACAAAAATACCTTTGTCTCAACAAAAAACAAAAGACAATCATGAAATACTTGATTACAGGTTCTCTGGGAAACATTAGCTCTCCACTTACTCAAACATTAGTTCAGGCTGGTCAGGACGTAACCGTTATTAGTAGCAATGCCGACAAAAAATCAGCTATCGAGGCTCTTGGGGCCAAGGCTGCCATTGGTTCGGTAGCCGACGAAGCTTTTCTTACCCAGGCTTTCCAGCAGGCTGATGCGGTTTATCTGATGATTCCGAATGATTTTTCGAAACCTGATTACCCAACGTTCCAGCGAAAAATTGCTGATTTGTACGTGAAAGCTCTTTCCAACAGTTCCATTCAATACGTAGTATTGTTAAGCAGTATCGGTGCTCACTTGCGAAAAGGGGCAGGCCCAATTGACGGGCTGGCTTATCTCGAAGAAAAACTACAGCAACTGACGGACCTTAATATTCAGGTGCTCCGCCCTTCGTATTTCTATTATAACCTTTTCAGCCTCGCCGGCTTAATTAAAAATGCAGGTATTGCGGGTAACAACTTTGGGAATACGGAGGAAAAACTGGTATTAACCCATACTTCTGATATTGCCGATGTTGCGGCTGAAGAGTTACTGAAACATGATTTCGAGGGTTATCACATTCGTTACATTGCCAGTGACGAACGCCATCCGAGTGAAATCGCGGCAGTATTGGGTCAGTCAGTTGGAAAAGAAAATACCCCCTGGGTTCCCTTTACCGATGAACAATCGCGGGAAGGCATGTTGGCTGCTGGCGTTCCGCCCGTTTTCACCGAACTATACGTAGACATGGGTAAGGCCATTCGGGAAGGAAAACTTCAGGAAGATTACTGGAAGAACCGTCCCGTATTAGGAAAAGTTAAACTGGAAGATTTCGCCCAAGAATTTGCCGGGGCTTACCAGCAGGGATAAGATCAACCAAGGTCTTTACGAGCGATATAAACGCTTGTCATTGGGAGTCCGTAAGGTCTGTAGGATATACATTACTGCAACCTTACTGACTCCTTTTGTTATTTTCTAACGAAGTCATTTTGAACAAAGTGAGAGAACTTACTTAAGCATTTGAGATCTCCTTCCCTGGTGGAAAGTACATCGAAACATCAGCTAGTTGTTTCACTCTAGATGAAAAGCTTGTTTCTAACCTAAAGTATAAAAACACTAGACTCCCAAACTGGTAATGCACGCTTATCAAACCTTTCTCTACTAAACAGCTATCACTTAAGTTAACAGAGCCGTCCATGTTTTCACTATAACGATATACAATATACGTAATAATATAACTATAAGAGTTTGTCAATAGGCATCAATTGCTGGTATGGAGTGTACAGCCATTACTACTCCTTTCGACTTCATTGCCTCAGCTCCCTTGCCCAAAAGTCAGGAGATTATGATCGGGATCTAGTAACGAAAACTCTTTTTGTCCCCAAGGTTTGGTTGCCAGTGGCATGCACTTGACTTTCTTCGCTAAAAGATATTCATACCATTCCTGAATCGTGTCGGTTCGAATATATACCTGACCATAGTTTTCAGCGGGATCTAACGCTTTGAATTCAAAAAATTGAATTTGCACAAGATCTTTCTCCAGCATTAGGTACCCATCATAATCCATTTTTCCGACTGAAGTAAAACCTAAAAGATGCATGTAAAACTCCTTGGTAACAGCTTTGTCACGCATGGGAAGTTTAGGGTGCACAGTCGTAAGCATGGCGTTGCATTTAGATTTTCAGATGGTTAGATTCGAGAAGTTTAAGTATTTACTTAAATACCACCTAACCTATCAGTAAATACTTAACTATTTTTAGTGATCTTACTTCGTGGCTTTCATTGCCTTCACCTTTTTAATTTTTTCATCGGAGACCAGTTGTTCGTATTCGGGCGATTCCAGGCCGTAAACAGCCATTTTCCCTTCCTCATTACTATGTACGCCAAAACCATAGGTTTTAGTCAAGGGAGATGCCCGAAAACAAGGCTGACCTTTAGAGAAAAACTGTTCGCGGGCGGCTGAATAGTCAGCTTCTGCAATGGCATTCCTCTCAGCATGTATCTGAAAAAGTACATCGTCCGAAGTATATTGATACGGATATCCGGCAATTAGCTCGTATTGCAGATACGCAACCGTCTTTTTACCATTTTTACAAGGCGGTACCGTTCCCTGACTGGCTTTGGTGTCTTCCGCCACTTCAATAAAGGTATCGAAATAATTCGTACTATGAGTTTTCATGCCTGATTTCTGAAAGTTTCCTACACAAGTGTCAAGCTAATGTATTGATTTTTCGCCTGTACTTTCATTCATCAAAAGCATTTTCCCTCCGAATCTTTGCAGAGGCAATATCCCCTATTATGTCCGAATTAGTTCATTGATCAAAAGACTCATTCATTCATTTCAACAAATAATGCACTAATAATCAATAGTTTATCAATAAATATAAAATAAGATGGTATAATTTATAAAAAAGTTTGTATCTTTGTATCAACAAACACCGCGGGATGGAGCAGTTGGCAGCTCGTTGGGCTCATAACCAAAGGTCACAGGTTCGAGTCCTGTTCCCGCTACTTAGTAAAAAGGCAGTTACATGAAAATGTGACTGCCTTTTTTGATGCTTCTTTTTTAACCTGACACTCGTTCAATAATCGAAGCACGAAAATCAGTATACTAGTAACTGAACCCTTCTTCCCTTTTATTAGCTCAGTCTATTCAAGGCAGTCGGTTATACCTACCCATTGGATTTCTTCCAACGTATTTTGACAGCTGATATAGTTTCCAGTCTGATTTCAGGAATGACCTGGAAATTATTTTTTTGATAAAATTCCAAAGGTGATTGATACAAACTTCCGTTTAATTTCCGGTCAGAATTTTGATCAATAACCCAGCCATTTAATGCGTCTTCATTTTCTTTCAGCTTATTCAGCATTTGCGTTCCTAAGCCTTTTCCATGTAGTTTTTCAGAAAGAATAATGGCAAACCATTTTTCATCTTCTCTTACAAAGGTAGTTACCCACCCCTCAATTTTGCTATCGCCATTCAATAGCAAATAGTGCACTTGTTGCGTAAGGCTATTCAAGTGATCATCAAAATCCTTAATTGTCTTATGTTGAAGCTTTTCTGGATATTCATGGTTCCATAATTTAAAGACCTGTTCTTTGTCTTCTAAGCTTAGTTCCGTTTGCTGTTTAATGATCATAAGCCATATTCGAATTTATTTTCATGTGATAATTTAGAGCGTATTTCCGTGTTTAAATGCAGCCTGTTAATCAGGTTATTTTAACTTCATAACTCTAATCTATACTACCAAGTTAATGGCACATTTGCTAGCCGTATTTTCCGGAAATGAGTTAAAATATTTCTTAGTCCCCGTACAGTGGCAAAACGGTATGAAGTAGGCTTGGACAAGGATGATGGATATCTAAGCAGCTATCATCGGTTATACTGCGTCTATGTGTCCCCCAATAAAAGCATTCCCTCTGCAAGGGCTAAATAATACTCAGCAGTACTTATGTTGGTTATTAAAAGGATTCTGGTACATTGCTCATCCCCATAGATTGTCACCGGAAATAACTACCTAAAACTTAACATGAAGAAATTTTTATTACTGATTACTTGGCTCTTTACCCATACGGGCTTTGCTCAACAGGGAAAAGCCCTTAGCGACTCAAGTAAATTTAATACCTATCTCGCACGCCATACCAGTTCATTTACCTTCAATGGTCAAAAACCCATTGGTCCCGGCTGGGACTTATTGGAAAAGCAGTTTGCGGATAATCAGTTTGTGGCCTGGGGCGAATATCACAATTCAGGGGTATTGTCTCAGCTATCGTGTTTTGCACTGGAAGCCGCCTCCCGTCATGGATTTAAAAACTGGTGTGTAGAAGTCAGCCCGTTTGTAGCCTCCGAGTTAATGCGGATTTCGACTAGTAAAAGCCCCTACGACAGTTTATTGGCAGTCTCCAAAGATCATCCCACGTATGGAACCTTTCCGTTCTTTAAGACTCAAGACGATGCCCAGATGTTAAACACTGCGGCCAACTATAAGTATCAGATTTGGGGGATCGATCAGGAATTTCAAATGGCTTTTCCGTATGCAATCAACCGGGTTTATAATGCCCAGTCGCCGAAGGTGAAGCAAGCCTATCAGGCTGTCCGGGATAGTTTACTGGCCCGGTGGTGGATGCCCAAAGTTAAGTTACTCGACAGTTTACGCAACGGGATTCCCCAGCAACAGTATAAACAGGTACTCGATGATATTAAAGTCTCCAGAACGATCTATTATGAAGATAATTCATTGATGCGGGCGACGCTAATGAAAAAAAACTTCTATCGTTACTATGACCAGACCAAAGCAAAAAACGAGAAGGTGTTCTTCAAACTGGGAGCCAATCATTTAGCCAAAGGATTAAACCTGATGACCCATCTGTATGATATGGGTAATGCGGTCTATGAGCTGGCTCAACGGAATCAAACCCGTTTCACCAATGTCTATTTCATGCTGAGATACACCACGGAGGATGGAAAAATCATTGATGATTATGAGAGTGCCGAAAACGAATATCCCAAAGAGTTTTTAAAACTATATAACAAAGAAAAATGGGTGGTTGTGGACTTACGTCCCCTGCGGGTTCGCTATAGAAACGATAAAACACTGACGGAAGATACGTATCAACTTATCGACAAATATGATTTTGTAGTGGTGTCCCCGGAGATAAAAAAATAGAACGTCCGATACGAGCTACATCAGCAACCTAGCTCCACCTTTCGCAACCTTATCAGTTACTGGTATCAAAGAACGTTTGATACCAGTAACTGATTTATAATCGAAGAGGCAACCTGTGCTCGTGAAATACCTAGACTAATGATTCTCTAAATCAAGCTCTTCATCCCCAGGTTTATAGGGTGTATAAATAAGTAGAAGCGTCATCATTTCGTTTTTTGAATCCATATCGCCGAACGAAAATACGGTGGCAGGGGGTGAATTAGGGTTATAAGGATTATCTTCCGTATTGTCATAGCTGCAATCTAAATGAATAACAGACCCTTTAGGAACTTTAATTAATTCTTTAAAGCGGTAAAGTTCCTGCCATCGAAAATCCCACTTTGCAATTCGCACTAGTGGAATGGTGTCTTGTTGAGGAGTTACGGCATAGGCGGTAAAGCTAGTGCCTAAATAGTGCATATGGGGCCAAACATAAAGCAAGGACTGGTCTTCCTTCGTTTGTACCTGTAGATGATGTTTACTGCGATCGCCGGGTAACAAAAGCAAAGGAGGTGTTATATCCTTTTCCCCGATCCCTCCCGAGCCTAAGCTAATCACTTTCACTGTACGCTGTATAGGCGTTTTCTGAAAAAACAGGTTTACTCCCACGATGGATTCCTCGTCCGCGGCAAGGGCAGAATAGTGAACCGTTAGCAGTATCACCCCGCGTTTGGGAAGCGTCCAGCCAAAAGTTTTGGGGTAACTCTCAACGGAAGTGCCTGGAATCCAGCCCGTGTAATAAACCATATGTTGTTTGAGCTTTTTTTGCTGTTGCAACAGGCTTGGCGTATTAGGATCATCAGTGGTATTGATAACTTTTGCTCCCTGATTAATATCAACGGAGGGATCGTCCACTTTATAAAAACCGTAATTCACATGGTGAATTATTTTTTTATTGTTCGTGTAAAACTCAACCCCTTCGATGGCCTGATCCTTGGGTAGATCCATAGGTATTTGAAAAACAACGAATCGTTCTTTGGTATCGCCAACGAGATGAAAAGTAGTATCTATTTGTAAGGTCAAGTCCGGGCTTCGGTGATAAGCCGTTTGCTCACGTAGCAAACGAGTAATTTGAGCTGATTTTTTCTGATAGTTGCCCTTCGGTGCTTTCGCTTCGATCCAGTTGACAATCATTTTCTTTTCCTGTGAGGAAAGCCGTCTTTCATTAGCAAAGGAGCGGTAATGAGCATCGGCTTGCCAGGGCGGCATATAGCCTGTGGTAATTACCTTTTTAATAAATGAAATTCTTTTAACAATGTCTTCATAGGTTTGAAGAGGAAAGGGAGCCGCATCTCCGCTCCGGTGACAAGTTGCACATTTTTGTAAGAAAATGGGCTCCACGTCTTGAAACGATTGTCCATTTGTACCAGTAAGTAAACACCATTGAAGCACCAGGCAAAGTAATACCTTTTTCATAGCCTATAGATCATTAATCAGACAACCAATGGGGGAAACCTGTACAGGCAAGATGGGTTGATGAGCAAAAAAGGCATCAATCGCACTAGCTAAATAGTGATGGCGGGCCTGAGGACGAGTCTTGCCCAGGGCCGTCACCCAATCATCAATAGCCCCCCGATACAATACCTGTCCCTGACCATCGATTAGAAAAGCTTCCGGCGTAGTAGTAGCTCCTAACGCTCTCACGAGCGAGCGATTGGCATCGGTCAGGAGCGTAAAGTCGATGGAATATTTGCGTTTGAATTGCTCGTAATCTGCCCTATCATAAGCTCTTCCAGGAAATACGCCAATAACGCTGAGGTCTTTGCGTTGGGCTAATTGGGTAAGCTTTCGGGAGTACTGCTGGCAAAGCGGGCACTCTGGCGATAGAAAGACAATGACCCGTGCTGGCGAATGAAAATCTCCCAGCCGGGTAGGCTCTCCTGTGAGGGTACGAAGAACCAACTGATCCAATGGCCTTGGCTGTTGTACAGGCTTCAGCCCTAGCAGTAAAAAAAAGAAGAGAATAGCAGCAGGCATATCATAAAAGCTTCGGTCCGGGTGGACCGAAGGCTATCAATAGTTAAGGTTTATCCCACCACACTCTTCCGGTTAGATCACTAGGGCCTCCGAAGGAAGCATCCTGTTGCTGAGCGGTAATGGCATCCATCGCGTTTTGATAATTCAAGTCCGTTATCGTTGGAACTGGAATGGAAAAACGACGGGGCATTTGTTGCAGTGTACCCCCTTGATGTACATTTTCCAAAGCTAAGATTTTTCCATCAACGGAAGGCAGTCCGGTACGCTTAATGAGTGCCCAGGCTTCATTTTGGTTTTTGAAGTAATTAATGTACTGCTGAACGATAATTTGCTCAAGACCAGTTGCACTGGAATACGCTACCCCTGGCTGGGTTTTATAAGCCGCGGCTTCGGCCGCACTTAAAGCTTTATAATCGTCCAACTTCGACTTACGAGCCATGTCTTCGTAGTTCGCTAAGGAGGCGTCAATACCTTTGTAATACCAGCCCTCTGCATCCGACCCTACGATTCCGCGTACGGCTAATTCAGCTCGCATAAAACACCAGTCCGCATACGTAATAATAGGAAAGGTCGTTTGCCCTGTCCCGTTGTTAAAAGCTCCATAGAAGAGTCGACTCTGGACCGATGAGGGAAGCCGATCCGTCCGCTTGGTTCCATTAAAAGTGTACTCAATGGCAGAAAAATAAATTGAGTTAGACGTATTCAAAGAGGCGTCAGGATCAGCAAATTGGCCCCGATACAGTTGCCCATCCCAAGTAAAAGATGCCGGAATTTTACCCTGTTGTTTAGCCGCATCAAATCGTTCTTTGGTAAAAGCAGATGCCTGAAAAAACACACGAAGACGTGGGTCGCTGGTTTTCCAAAGAAAGTCCACAAAATTCTTAGCCCCTGATACACTGCTGTTGCTGGTCGGGTTTCGGTTAGCGGCCGAAGAAAATTGCTCTCCCGCTACAAATTTCCAGTCGTCAGCGGTCGAGCTCATGATATTTGTAGCATCAGAGAGTACGTCAGTAGCGATGGATTTTAAACGATCGGGATTCCGTTTCATGAGTCGAAAAGCAATTTTCAATCGCAATGCATTCGCAGCCTTAATCCACTTAGAAACATCACCTGCATAGTAAATATCATTATCCGTCAGACTTACCTGCGTAACCGTTTGTGTAGTCTTTAAGGTAGCGATGCTGGCTTTCAATTCATTTTCAAGGATGTTATAAAGCTCTTCCTGCGTATCGTATTTGGGCGTTAGCAGGGCTGGCACGGTGTAACGAGCCTGAAAGGCTTGTGAATAAGGCAAACTACCATTTACATCGGAGGTGTACCAGGCATAATACGCTAATGGAATGCTCGTGATGGCCCGCAAATGTACATACCGGGCTTTTTGATCAGCAGGCATTCGGTCAATGAGCTTCTGGACATCCACTAACTTATTCCCCACCCTGGTATAAAAAATACTGTAACGCTGGTTGAGATTTCCTGATCCTTCATAAACGCTGGAAGCATTTCCATTCAAAGAAACAAAGGATTGGGTCCAGTAGTAAATAGCTCGGTTATAATCGTAATAATTTTCAAAATCGTTAGCATTGATATTGAGCAGTGCCGCCGTGAATTCATATTCAGGCGGAATGTTCAAAATGGCATCAGGATCGGTATTGATTTCAGCAAATTTCTGTCGGTCGCAGGCCCATAAGCCTCCTAATGCCAAAACCATCAAAATAAGGGATCGCATAGTTATCATAAGAGATGTTGCTTAAAAACTACCATTGATGGAAAAGCCCATACTGCGGATATATGGCATGCCTGAGCTTTCTACCATCGCACCTGAGCTTGTACTGTTGAGGTTATTGGGATTCACGTGGTCTTTGGCACTGTTGTAGAGGTAGAAAAGATTATTGGCTATTAGTCCAATACGCAGGCCATTGAGCTTAAGCCGACTGACGGCTTTGGCTGGAACATCATAGGTTAGGTTGACTTGCTGAAGAGAAACCCAAGAGGAGGTAAAAATAGATTCTTCGCGAATACCGTTGGCCCAACTGTGCGTGTTGGCATAATAACTAGCCGCACTGTTAGGCCGAACAATACCTTTTTCGTAGGCTTCCTGTTGGGTCATACCAGAAAGGTCGTATACCTTCCCATCAATACCCGTAACCGTAGTTCCCTGTTGATAAACGCCATCAAGGATGACTCCATCCGTACGAGCCACTCCCGCTTGCGTAGTGTAAGAAAGTCCGCCCAGCTCGGTTGTACGTCCGGGTAAAGTACTTTTTAAGTTACCTAACCACTGACCCAAGTCGGAGGTCGTCGAATAAACCTTTCCACCAAACTTGGCATCTAGGATGACATTAAGCTGCAAGTTTTTGTAATTGAAGCTGTTACGCCAGTTGCCCATAAACTTAGGGACAATAGAACCTAATACGGGCGATTTATCTACCCCCTGGGCATAGTTCTGAGCACGCACGAATACCGAAGTACTATTACTAGCGGCCCGCAATACGTGTCGGCCATTAAGGGGACTGTCGGTGACGGCTCCGTCAGATGTACGAGCCTGATACTTCGCGTAACCATAGGGAGCAATGATAGTTCCGTAATCACCACCAGCTTTCGCTACGGCTTGAAAACCATCTCCCCCATCTAAAGTGATGTATTCCAGTCCAAAAGGAAGTGAGACCACCGAGTTTCGATTAAGCGTATAATTAAAGTACGTATCCCAGGAAAAATTTCGTGTTTTGACGGGTGTTCCGTAGAGAAGTAGTTCGATGCCGCGGTTGCGAACCAAGCCCGCATTAGTCAGGGCTTGACTAACTCCAGAGGTAATAGGCACCCCAAATTGAATGATTTGATTGCGGGTATCCTGCGAGTAATACGTAATGTCAAGGCCCAATCGGTTTTTAAAAGCTTTTAACTCTAGACCGGTTTCAAATTTTTGAGAACGTTCGGGAATTAAGGCCTGATTCGGGAGGGTATTGGCTTGATATTGGTAGTTGATGACGGTTGTACCGTTGATATTAATGTAAGGGCTGTTGCCTTGGTAGGCTCCTGTATTAGCCGTATAGGGGCTCGTACCATTGCCTGCAATGACGTACGAAGCACGTAATTTTCCGTAGTCCAGGAAATCAGGTAACCGGGTTTTAAAGGCATCAGTAAATACCCAGGCTAAATCCGCACCAGGATAAAAATACGAATAATTACCATGACCATCGTTATAAACCAGGGTTGAGTTCCAGTCATTACGGCCGTAGACGTTGAACGTCAGATAGTCCTTAAAAGCTAAGCTAGCTTGGTAAAAAAGTGAATTGCTACTGACTTGATTGGGCTTATCTTCCTGATAACCGATCGGGTTCCGGGAATTGCTCAGGCGATACACATCGGCTAGAATGCCTCCGTTGGTCCAGTTGCGAATACCTTTAGAAATGGAGCTGTTTAATTCTCCTCCTCCCTGGAGTAACAGATCGAATTCACCCATGCGACGGGTGTAATTTAAATTACCCCGAAAACGGCTCACCATAGTATTGCGAACGAAGGTTTCGTACCGAGGATTAGAAAAATTAATCTCCATGCCCCGCTGCTTATTTTCGTTGGTTGAACCCACGTAGTTGAGGCTAGCCATCCCCTGAAATTCAAAGCCACTGCCCAAAGGAGCCCGCATGTCAATGCTTCCCCGTAAGTTATTATCAATTTGACGGGCATTATTTTCGAACAGCTGAAACAAGGTATAGGTGAACCCACTGGGATCATTATCATTGACACCGCCCTGGCTAGTGTTCAGGTAATTATTCTTCCAGTAATCCATATCGTAGTTACGCACCACGCCGTAGGCCAAATTACGCAGGAGCCCACCCAAAGAGCCCTGATTGGCTGGATTAGTGGTATTACTACGGACAAACGTTACGTTGGCATCCAGAAGCACTTTGCCAAGCAAGCGTTGGGTACCTCGAAAGTTAAAGCTGTTACGGTCAAAGCCATTGCGTGGGGTTACACCCTGAGAGGCCAGTCTGGAGAAGGAAAGGCGAAACGTACCTTTTTCATTACCTCCGGAAATCCCAACATTGGTGTTACTGGTCAATCCGGTACGAAAGAGATTCAAGATGTCGTTCGGGCGGGGATTGTTCTCCATAAGATTACCCGTTACATCACGTACGGTTTGTCCCGACAAAGCCGGTCCAAAGCTGTAGCCGTAGGAATTAGGGTTGATTTGCAATTCGCCATTAGCTGCCGTAATGAAGTCGGCTGTATTAGTACCTGAGCCAAATTGGTTTTGGAAATCTACGGTACGGTAGGGTTGATCCCATACTAACGACTGCGAAACGGTAACGCCTAGACCCCGCTGCGAAAATCCGCTCTTGGTTTTAATAAGGATCACGCCATTATTGGCACGACTGCCGTAAAGTGCCGTTACTGCTCCACCTTTAAGTACGTTAATCGATTCAATATCATCGGGATTGATGTCTTTAAGAATATTACCAAAATCCTGGTCTCCTCCCCGGTTAGGTAGTACGACATCTTGTTCCATGACAATCCCATCCACAACAATTAGGGGTTGGTTGCGGTAAGGATCTAAGGAAGCACTGCCCCGGATCAGAAAGCGAGGAGTAGACTGAGGGCCGCCAATGCCGGGTTGTACTTGCAGGCCCGGCACCATTCCCTGCAAAGCCGAAATCGGGTTGATGGCAGCCTGCCGGCGAATGGCATCCCCATCGACAGTTGTGGTAGCGTAGCCTACGTTTCGTTTAGAACGGTCCCCAAAACCGGTTACGACCACTTCCCCCAAAGCTTTGTGCTCTTCGTTTAAAATAACATTAAACACCGTTTGGTTACCCACGACGACTTCTTTACGCTGATAACCGATCGAAGTAAAAACCAGGACGGTGCCTGGGCCCGCTATACTTAAGGAATACCGGCCCTGAGCGTCCGTAGAAACGCCGTGCGTACTTCCTTTCACGGTAACGTTTACGCCAGGAATACCCTCATGCTTCAAACTATCCGTTACGGTTCCACGAATGATAATATCCAACGCGGAGCGGTCCTCCCAAGATTCAGTGGATAGTGTAAGGTCGGCTAGAGGAAGGCTGGCACTCGACGTGTTTTTTTCCAGCGGTTTGGGTTGCTCGGTAATAATGTAGCCTTTGGTTTTGGTTTTTTTGTAGGTTAATCCCAAAGGTCCCAGCAGACTTTCCAAATTAGACTCCAACCCTGCTTCCCAGCGGATGTCTTGCATGGAAACATAATAGCCTTTAATGACTCGATCAAAATAAAGTAAATCAACTTTGTAATGGTTCTTGAGTTGAGTCAGGGCCTGTTTTAACTCGACTTGGCTAGGCTTTCTGTTTTGTGAAGAGTGAGATGAAACCTGTGCGATAAGTTGAGCCTGAGCCGGTTCAAAAGCGGCTAGAAGACCCACCATGGCTAGCACTCTAGGTATATGGTGCATCACGGGCGTAGGGGTTTGTTAGTGGTGGTAATGAAAATATGATTATTGATTTGGGTGAACTGCAGGGAAGAAGCTTCGATCAATAGCTCCAAGAGCTCTTTTCCATTATGTGCGGTAAAGGAACCGGAGATGGTCTCTTGGGCCAATTGAGGGTCCTGAATTTCGACCGTCAATCCATAATTATCGGCAAAAAGCTGGGCTATTTCTTGCAGTGAAGTCTGCTCGAAGACAAATCGGTCACGCGTCCAGGCGGTATACTTATCCGGAGTTTCATCACGCTTGACCTGAGGCTTCTCGTTGGGCGTAGTGGTTACTAGATCACCGGGAGACATCATTATTTTTTTGACGCCTTTGTCCTGCACATATCGAAGTTCAATCTTTCCCTTATGTAGCACGACTCGTGCCGCTTGGTGACGATCATAGACGGTAAACTCCGTCCCTAAAACCACCACCTGCATACCCTGACTGGTTTGCACGACCAATTTTTTGTGATCGGGCGTGTGCACGACGGAAAAATTAGCTTCTCCGGTAAGATATACTTGCCGTAGCGTATCCATCCAGGCAAAACGGGGTTCTCGCAGCGTCGAGTTAGCATTAAGGATCACCTTACTACCATCAGACAACGTCAGATGAGCGGTCTCTCCATAGCCCGTCCTGTAGCTTTTATAAAGTAAATGATCTTTAAATAGATAACCGCCAATGAGCAGGAAGCTCACGCAGGCTACAAGCATCCAAATGCGGGAAAGTGATTTGGATTCAACAGCAGGCGGGGGCGTTGTATCCTGTTCAAGACATCTTTTTTGATGACGAATAAACGCCTGCGAGGCGTCGGTTTGAAACTGGGGATGGGCAGATTCATAGCGATCCAGGCAGAGGAAAAAGAATTCCAGATGCTCTTCCTGCTGAATCCACTGGTTAATCCACTGCTTTTCGAAGGCAGTGGAAGTTCCTGCAAAATAGCGGAAGAGTAATTCCTGAGTAATGGGAGGCTGTGTATGCATAGAAATAAAAATCAAAAAACCAGAAACTGAGCTACCAGGAGCAGTAGCCATTTGTCACGCAGAAAATCCTTTACCTGTTGAATGGCTTTGGACATTTGAATCTCCACTGTCTTAGGTGAAATCTGGAGTTCGTCTGCAATCGCTTTATAGGGTTTCCCTTCAAAGCGATGAAGGAGGTATATCTGTCTGCGTTTAAGGGGAAGGGCATGAATAGCCTTTTCAACGTCGTGGTAGAGTTCTTCAAACTGAGTAATTGTATCCGGTTGTTGGGTGACCTGAATGGCTAGCGAGGGGAAATCTTCCAAAGAAAAATGGGGTTTAATCTCACGGCGAACGTAATCAAAGCATCGATTTCGTACAGAGGTATAGAGAAAAGCACGGTAAGAGCTTGTTATATTTTCATACAAACGCTTGGCTTGAAATTCATAAAAGATATCTGATACCAGATCTTCTGCGATAGCTTGTGAATAAACAAAGCGGACCGCATGGGCACATAGCGGCTGGTAATAGCGTTGAAATAATAAACTCATCCCCTCTTCAACACTACGCTCGAATGCTTTGGTGATAAGCACTTCGGCATCTACATGCAAAGTTGATTTAGAAACAATAGTAGCGTAGAGCGGACTGGCCATAGTTCAAATGTTTGGGGGTAACAATCGGGCACTCTTTCTTTTACACTCGTAATGGTCGTTGATGACGAACAACCCCTTTAAAAACCCCTATTGGATTGTTGAAAAAATAAAAAGTCAAATAATATTTGGTCAGATTGGAATAAAGGAAATTTATGTCTCGCAGGAAAGATGAGCATCTTGCTAACTCAGATCATAAGAAACACATGGATAAACATGTATGATGTTTTATTAAAGAAAAGCCTTGCCGAAACGTATCCTGCATGTATGCAAGAGGTCGTTGCACAGTTATCCTGGTCTCGCATCAGGCCATTTTATAGACCGGCTGCAAGATCCCCGAGAGCGGGAGTTTTATATTCATAAGGCTCTACAGTAAGGTTAGTGCCAAGATATACTCCGTTTGTAGATGAAAAGAGACCTTTACTAAAGACAGGGGAAAGCCATTACTAATTGTGGAAATTGATTGCTCTATATACAATCAGATTTAAAAGATTCTTATTTATTTGATTTTCAAACATTTATAGAAGACTATCAGAAAAAGAGAAGAATGATCCATTGAAAACAACGCATGATCGACCCGGCACTGGGCTACTCATTTGCCAGGATAAAGACAAAATCATAGCCGAGGCTGATTTAAAAAAGCGGGTCATAAGAAACTAGTGAAAAGGTAATCGATCCTCTTTTGTGAAAGAGTAGCGTAAAGAAATTAGGATGCGGCCTTTAGTAATACACGGATAATAATATACGTAATCAATTTGATTACTGTCTCACGGAAGTGATTTCGTAATAAATGTCATTAATCATGTAGCGGGTTACTAAGGTATCGTTTTGTAAGAACCCAAAATTTCGATCACCAATTGTGCTAAATTGGATTCTATTGGCGGATGAACTAATTAGGCTGGCTTCAACAATAACAACGCCAGACGTATGTCCATTCTCAAACGATTCAATGTAAAATTTTGCGGAAGTTGAAGTTAAGCCTCCCACACGGGTAGTAATGGTTTGACCTTGGTAGGGTAAAGTTATGGTATCTCTATTGGTGGTTTGTCGAATAGCCTGATAAATGCCATTGACCCGTTCATTGAGTGAGGTTTTATCGTTGCCCTTACTACATGATAACCCAAGCAAAGAAAGAAGGGATAAGGCCGCTAGGCGTTTCATAAGGCATAAGTAGTAGCTGTTGAAGAATGCTCTGAATTACCGTTTAAATTTTTGTAATCACAAGCCATTCGGATGGAATATTATTTCAAATAATAAACTTCTATTAAAATAAAAATAAAGTAATAAATTATTTAACAAAATATATAATAAGTCTTACATGAATCAACATATGTAGAAATAGAGAATTGTTTTAACTTATTTACAAAATTTAAAAGAACGATGGAAAGCTTTACACGCAAAGGAATTGAAAGAATATTTCAATCCCTTTGCGTGATTTTTACCGTTTGTAATAGGCTACTATACTTGCTTTAGCTAATGTTTGATTCCACAGATTGAAACCCACTATTGCCGGACTTACATTCTCGTTTAACCCAAGCTTATCCGTTTTCAGGGCATAAACCGTAATGATATATTGATGAAATCCATGTCCTTCCGGTGGACAAGGCCCACCAAACCCTTTGATTCCGTAATCCGTTATACTTTGAACAGCACCTTTAGGGGCCAGATTTAAATTAACGTTTCCGGCATTGGTTACCATTTCATTCACACTGGCAGGAATATCGAATACTAACCAATGCCAGAATCCGCTTCCTGTTGGAGCATCAGGGTCATACATAGTGATGGCAAAACTTTTTGTTCCTTGAGGTACATTTTTCCAGGACAATTGAGGAGATTGATTGCTTCCTGAACAGCCAAATCCATTGAACTCCTGCGTTTTAGTGGCTCCTCCCCCTAAATCTTTGCTAAATAATGTAAAGGTTTCCTGTCCGAAAGCTGCTGTTGCGAACATTAAGTACCATGCAAAAATTAAACTTGCTTTTTTCATTTTATCATGATTTAAAATTTTAGGCAAAGTTAACTTTAGCGATGAAGCTCAACTGGTGAGAAAAGTTCAAAAACTGTTGCGAAAAGATCAACTTTTATGCTGCTTGGGTGTGAAGCCGTATTTAGATCTATATGCCTGTATGAAACTTGACAAATTCTCGTACCCTGCTTCAAAATAGACCTCAGAAGGGATTTTGTTTGCATGACGGAGTAGACGATTTGCATGTTCCAGTCTTTTATCTTGAAACCACTTGATTGGCGATTCAGAATATTGCTTTTCAAATTCTCTTTTAAAAGTGGATATACTCATATTACATAAAAAGGCTAATTCCTTTAAAGTTAATTTATTCAATTGATTACTTTCAATGGTTTGAATGAACTTCTGGGTAACATCATCACTTTTATCTATAAATGAATACAAAAAGGCAGTTCCATATATTTCCGTCAAATACACCATTATTTCTTCTAATTTAACTTCAAGTAACTTTTGCTGTATATTTTTTGAAAGCAAAGAAATATCCATTAGGCTTTTCACGAACCCTTGAATAAACCCATCATATTCAAATGCATAAACTGATTTGTACTCTTTAGAGTCTATTTTATCTATCCCCCTTTTCTGTAAAAGTTTCAGTAGCATTTCATTTGTAAAGAATAAAAGGACACTTCTGTAATTTTTTATATGAGAAAATTTTTCGGTCATCAAGCAATGTCCCGATTTCATTAGAAGAAATTTGGAGGTATCGATTGATAAAGCTGAATTATTAAAAATAACTTCTTTAGTCCCTTCGGTTAAAAAGCTAAGTGTATTTTGGTTTAAAATAATTTGTTGTCTAGAAATTTCCTTTGAGTTGGTATAGTTTATAACCTGAACTGATAGAGCGTTCTCTGAATTTAGCTCGTCAGGAATTGTAATAATGTCCATTTAGTTTTTGCGTTGCTTTCCTTATTCTTCTAAACCGTGTCTCTTCTCAGTATTAAGGCAACAGATCGTCAATTGATGCCCTTTGAAGAGATGCTATTCCGAGTGACCAGGCCGAGAAGTATCACTCAGTGCAGTAAAGATATACTCATTCATAAAAGACAAGCACTTGGCGTTTCCATTAATCCTAGCAGAAACTGCCGTGCTATCTTCATTTTCTTTGAACACCTTTACTTTCGCAAACGTATTGGACTTCTATGACCTAAGGTCTGATTTTGAATTCTTTCACTCTTCATTCCTTATTTTATCTCTAACTTCCATTAAGGCGAATCCGAGTAAGTTCAAGCCATTCCAGAGCTTGGGATTTTCAGCTTTATCATGGTCTGCTACAAGACCGATACCCCAAATTTTGTCTACTGGACTGGCTTCTACTAAAACTTTTTCGTTTGTGTTCAGTAAAAACTCTTTTAAGTCTTTATGCTGAGTAAATTTTTGCAAACTTCCTTCAACT
This sequence comes from Siphonobacter sp. SORGH_AS_0500, assembly GCF_002838835.1. GTDB lineage: Bacteria > Bacteroidota > Bacteroidia > Cytophagales > Spirosomataceae > Siphonobacter. The sequence goes on along the minus strand of NZ_NHPP01000001.1, from coordinate 25,987 downwards.
ACTATATCAAATCGCTTGCTATTCCAAAGGGTCTCATCGAAATTTCTTACTTGTCTCCCTAATGCTTTTGCTTCTGCTGGTGATTTTGAAACCATAATTTTATCATACGTCTCTTTATCTTCAAACAAAAGTGCCTTTTGAGCCATCATCCACTGTTCAGCGGTATTGTATTTTACTTGATTAACTGTAAAAGGCGATGGCCACCACTGACTAAAACACGACGGGGTCAGCTCTCCACTTTTACTTTTTTGATGTCCCCAGAAGAATAAATAGTTTATTCGTTTTCCTTTTTCGAAATTGGTTATCAACCATTCTATATTATACGTCATATTCTATTCTTTTTAAATTCGGTTAGGTTCGTCTCGTACGATTACTTTCAACTTATTAATCGTACGAGACACTATTCTATATCAAATCAAACAGAAGTTTCATCTTGATATGATTTCCTCAAAATAACATCGATAGTTCTCATTTTACAAAGCGTAGTACGCTGCTATTTGTCTTATTTTGATTAGGCTAATAATAGCCTATATACCCATATTAAGAATAGCATTTTTTTATTTTCGTGACTTTCTTATTAGTCTACCCATTTGTAAGTACATCGATCAGTCAATACCAAATATTCTATTTAAAGAGGCATTCTTTAATTTGATTGATTTAAAAAAATAACATTTACAACAGTTTGTATCCTTGCTTAGCTTTTTCGCAAAATCTTTTCCATCGCCCGACCTTTCGCCAGTTCGTCTACGAGTTTATCCAAATACCGAACCTGCCGGGTCAACGGGTTTTCAATCTCTTCAATTCGATAGCCACAAATGGTTCCGGTAATCAGATGAGCGTTGGGATTCAGGGTAGCCTGTTTGAAAAAAGATTCAAAGGATACTTTTTCATTGATCAGATCCTGAATTTTCTGATCATCAAATCCAGTCAGCCATTCAATGACCTGATGCAATTCTTCTTTGGTACGGCCTTTCTTTTTCACTTTCGTTACGTAATGCGGGTACACGGACGCGAACGTCATCGTAGCGATCCGCTGATCGTGGGTAGCTGACGAGTTCATAAGAGCATTTTCAAAAGGATAGATACACTGAATACGAATGGAATAACTTGCAGCAGGAAAGATAATGATTTACCCAGTCTGTTCGAGTGTTAAGTAAAGCATTCTATGTCGGGCATCACTCGAAACAGTTAGGGTTATACATATAGCTTTTATTCAGTTTTGTTTAATGTCCAACTGATTGCTTTTTCTTTTGTTGCTCTAAAAATTGTGTTATGTTTTTCTTTGGGCTCGGGTGAATAATTCCATTTTACATTTAAGGAATTTTCTTTTTTAAGTATTTCTGCCAAATCCTCTGTATATTCTAAAATACCTTCTGTATTGGAGCCTGCAAACCAAATTCTTTTCTCTGCTTTAGGAAAATTGGCTAAATATTTTTTTGTATTTCTTACCAAATAGTGATTATTCCACCAAAGAGACGGGTCGAACGCAATGTAATTATCGAACATGTCAGGGGTAAGAAAAAATGTCTCAACAACAAATAGTCCTGATAAAGATTCGCCAATAATGCTTTTTTCAGTGGTTGTTCTATATCGTTTGTTTATTTTTGGGAAAAGTTCTTCTTTGATGAAAGCCCTAAATTTTTCTGAACCTCCAACCACTGGTGCGATTTCTTTGTCTTTTGTTACTTCGGTAAAACCTGTCAAATCTCTTCGTCTTTGTGTATTTTCAATTCCTACCAGAATCAAAGGTTTTATTTTATTCTCCTGTATCAGTTTAGCCAAAGTATTTGCCACGTGAGGAAAGTCTTCTTCTATTCCTCCATCTGCCATGTACATTACAGGGAATGAGTCTGCGTTTGTTTTATAATTTACTGGCGTCCAAACATTAATAGTTCTTTCTTCCCCAATTTGTTTAGAGTAAACTTTAAAAGTTTCGTGTTCAGGAATTGGGTCGTTTGGGTGTGATACTGTTGAAAAACTTGTCAGTACTACCAGTATAACTAGTAAGTTATAATAAATGAATTTCATAGTTTTTTGTTTTGTTAGTTAATCTTTTAATGCTGTCATTTCAAGCTAATGTACAACAATTTACGTTAGCTAAGGTCGGGCATTTGAAAAACGCCAACTCACCAGCTTATGGAATTATAATCGTTCCCTTTGCGACAGTCAGCCATCCTATTGTCAATACGATGTTGCTTGCTGTTTTTCGTCATAGAAATGTAATGACCTATTTTGTTCCTTAACCTAAATTTTCTTCAGCAATTATAGAACAATAAACTGGTTTTTTTTCGTCAATACCATGTATAATTTCCTAGCCTGTTCTGATGAATTTGGCGAATCGTCATTTGAAACGATAGATAAAATCAGTATATGACTAAAGGCAGTTTAAAACTGCTTTTTATCAAAAGTTCCAAGTGCTGCTCTTCGAGTTTAACACTTTGAATAAAGAGTGGCTTTAATTCATGAAGAAAACTTGTAAGAATCAGAGATAGTTATTGAGCTTCGCTAAACACCAATGATAGCGAGTATCATATATAACCTATCATGGAATTCTAAGTCAATCCTTATATTATCGTTCAATATCCAAGTTCTTCCTTCCCATGCATCTTCGGAATCTTGTTTAAATTCATTTAATGTCCATTCTCCTTTTCCATAGTAGTCCGTACCCAATTCTTTGATTAATTGATTAACACAAAATGAGATTTCTTTAACCAAGGTACCTGTCCCAAAAAGCGTATTTATTTTTGTAAAGCAAATATTACCGTTTGAATGATTGATTAGAGCATTAAAATACCCATAATAGGTATCGCTCAATCGCACACAATCGTGCATACCCCTCCTTCTGATTAATTCTATAAATAATATCTTCTTTTCGTTTTTCTCGTGTTAATTCTGTAATCAGTTCATTAAATTTCTTATTCGAATTTCTATTTATTATAAAATCTGAAAACTCTTTTTGATTGAATACTTTGGTATCCAAATCCTCAATACCATACATAAACTTCGTCTTATTGATAAAATCTTCATCTTTCGAAACGACAATATCGCAAAAACCACCAAAAAATGCATGTTTACTATCATTTAACATATTCATCATTTTTTGTTTTCTAGGTTTTCCCTTTACAAAACCGAAGAAATCTAATCCACTATACATATCAATAAATAAATCGTACCTATATTTACCTTTCCCATTTGTATTCTTCAAAAAATAATCAGCATATGAAGTTCTAAATTTTTCCTTATCCGTTATCACATCCCCATCATAACCTTCAATCCCTAAAAATTTGAGATTATCTCTTAGTTGATTTTTATGTAGAAATTGTAATTGTTCCTTAAATTTTTTTTGCTCAATAGATAAAGAGTCTGAATAATCCGTAATAGACAACATGAATTCATACATATCTGATGGCTTCAATAACATGTCCACTAAATCCTTTGGCATATCTTCAGGTATTTGATCTTGATAAATTACATTTTTAAAGTCTAAAGGAATATTAGAAAACATATATTTCAATACTCCACCGAATAATTCATCATCTTCTGAAAAATCCGTAAATAAATCATTTGCGGAAGCTATATTTTCCCAATCAAAACTATTGTAATATTCGATAGGCTTGAGATTATTAAACATTATACCTTTATCATAATGATAGCAATTACTATCAACAATTTGTTCCATAAATTGCATATCAGTAAATTTTTCATCTGTTTTATCTCTCGATAAATCATGCAAGTGAGCTTCGGAAAAACAATAAATTATTTCTCCTTTACTTTTAATAATTAATTCTAACATTTCTTTGTTAGAATTATCTTTCAAATCTTGTATAACACAGGTATCTAAATAAATTCTCATTTCGTTAAAAAATATTAAATGTAATCCATTTATTATTTTCTGTCGTTGTTGGCAATATCTATTAAAACTCTAACAACGACAAATTTCAGTGTTTAGTACATTTTTCGAATATATTCATTATTGGCATCTAATCCAATATACATCTACACTCATTATAAGTTATTAAATTAGTAAATAAGTCATTTTATCTAATCCTGTACATCTATATCTTAGTATTCTTTCTACCATTATTAGTGTTATCACCAATAATACTAACTTGATCTTCTGATATACTTACATCAACTTAATATTAAAATCATTACAAAAAAGCCCCAGCTCCAAAAAGAAGCCAGGGCCATAAAAAATCCAATCAAATAACTTACTTCACCTCACCCAACAACACCTCCACAGCCTTCTCCAGCTGCTGATCTTTTCCTTTACTTACCTGCTCGTAATCGTTCCAGACTTTTACGTCGGGTTCGGTTTGCCAGTTTTCGAGGTATTTGCCGTTCATAGCTTTTACACCTAATGGTGGTACGCCCCAGCGGACGCTGTTGTCCTGTAAAGATTCCCAGCCTGCGAAGGTACACGTGCCCGGTACGGGCTGACCTACCAGCTTACCCAGCTTCATTTCCTGCACGGTAAAGGCGTAGCAGTGTCCGTCGGAGTAGTTCGCTTCGTTGGCCAGCGAAATGCTTGGCTTCGTCCATCGGAAGTTGGGCTCGTAGCCGTTGCTGCGAGTGTCCGTAGTATAGTCCATGAACTTCTTCCCTGAGAGGAACATCGCCAGATCGGCCACGAGGTCGCCGCCGCCGTTGAAACGGGTGTCTATGACGATGGCTTTTTTGTCGGCAAACTTGCCCATCACTTCTTCGTAGGTCATCCGGTACGCTCCGTCGTTCATGCCTGGAATGTGCACGTAACCCAGTTGGCCTTTGCTCAGCCGTTCCACTTCGTCCTGGTTTCGTTTCACCCAGCGACGGTACAACAGGGAACTTTCCTCTCCCACCGAAACTGGCTTCACAATGATTTCGCGGCGTTCTTTACCGTCCAGAATCGTTAGTAACGTATTCTTACCCGCCTTGCGGTTCAGGTAATACGGCAGGTCACGCTCAGGCGTAATGGTTTCACCGTCGATGGCTTCAATAATCATACCCGCTTTCACATTCAGGTTCGCCTTCGCTAATGGGCCATTCGCAATAACTTCATCAATCTTCACGCCCGTACCCGTGAAATTTGGGTCATAGAAAATTCCCAGCGAGGCCGTCTGATCGGCGTTGGCGTTGAAGCTGCCGTAGGATGAACCGCTGTGCGACACGTTCAGCTCACCCAATAGCTCGCTCAGCATTTCCGAAAACTCGTAGTTGTTGCTGATGTGCGGCAGGTATTTTTCGTAATCGGGTTTGTAGCTGTCCCAGTTAATACCGTGGTAACCACCCGTGTAGAAGGTCTCTTTGGTACGACGCCATACGTGCTCGAACATGAACAGACGCTCGGCCTTTGTATCCAATAGCATTTCTCCACCAACGTTAATACCTTCCTGCTTGGCCGATGCCGGATCAATTTTCACAATGCGGCCTTCGGTATTCAGGAAGATGTTTTTCTGATCTTTATCCCACACCATCGATCCACCGCCGGAGTTGAGCGGTAACAGCATCTTGGTTTCCTTCGTCCGCAGGTTCGTTGACCAAAGATTAAAGCCCTTCTCGAAACGAGCCAGGTAATACAGCGTTTCACCGTCTTTGCTGATCAACGCATCAGCCAGCGAAGACGAATGAATGGTGAGTTTGGCCTTCCGATCCGACAGCCCTTCCCACTCGATCAACACGTTTTTCACGCTGTCTTTCTTCGCTACTTTCGGATCTTTCTTCTTGTTCGTCGTATCCGACTTGGCATTTTTCTCGTCGATTTCTTTCTGTAAAGCCGCTTCCTGCTTCGACAGTTTGAATTTTTCGAAGGCATCCTGCGTGAAGAACATGGCGTATACATCAGAAGTACTGCCGCCACTCATGGCTGCTGCCCGCATGCCATCGCGGTTACTGAACCAGAGCATGGCTTTGCCGTCCATGACCCACTTGGCCCGGTAATCCTGAAAGCCACTTTCCGTGAGGTTACGCACCTTGCCTTTGCCACTGGCTTCCACCATTCCCACTTCTCCAGCAGCGATACCCGGCATGGAGTAATCAAACAAAAACCATTGGCTGTCGGGACTCCACTGAAAATATTGATCATTATCCCGCATAGAGAATAACTCCTTATCCGTCAGAATGCTACGCGTCTGCTTCGAGGCGATGTTATACACCTTTAGCGTCATCCGATTTTCGATGAAAGCGATTTCCTTTCCATCGGGCGAATATTCCGGTTCGTAGTTTTCTTTCGTATTGTCGATAATCGGCGTTTCCTTAATTAAGGTCGAAGCGTAGAAATAGGGCTCTTCTTTACGCACGATGCGGGTCTCGTAGATTTTCCAGCTATTCCCCCGTTCGGACGCATACAGCAGTGCTTTACCGTCGGGCGAGAAACTTACGTCGGTTTCCTGCTCGGGTGTATTCGTGATGCGTTTGGTAATCCCACCTTCCAGCGAACTCACAAACACTTCGCCCCGGAACAGGAAGGCTACTTCTTTGCCGCTTGGAGATACCGCCATGCCGCGAATCCCCCCGCTAACTGGCATTACTTTCTCGTTATTACTGCGAGAATCTGAAGCGATACTGATGCTCAGTTTCTGAGGTTTTCCATTGGCAGCCATCGTATACAGGTCGCCGTCATAACTGAAACACAGGGTACCGTTCTGAGCCTGACTCAAAAAACGAACGGGGTGTTTCTTAAAGGAAGTAAGAGCCTGAGGCTGCGAAGGGTTCTCTAATGGTAATTTATATACGTTAAAAGAGCCGTTGCCTTCACTCAGGTAAACCAGACTTTTATCCCCGTCGGCGAAAATGGGATTTCGGTCTTCTCCGGCAAAGCTGGTAATCTTGGTGTGCTTACCTGCTTTTGCGTCGTAGACCCAAAGGTCACGGGCGATAGATGAGACGTGGTGCTTCCGCCAGGCATTTTCGCCGCCTTTTTTATCGTGATACACCAGCTTACTACCGTCTTTGTTAAACTTCACGTCCTCAGCGGGTGTCGTAAAGAGCTGCTCAACCCGACCTCCCTGCGTTGAAACCTGGTATAACTCGGGCTGCGAACCCGTGGGAAACTGGCGGTTGCTGGCCAAGTCCAGACGAGCGGAACCAAAGACTACCTTTTTTCCATCAGGTGTGAAATCGTAGGGATATTCAGCCGCCGAGTGAGAGGTAATGCGGCGAGGTTCGCCCCCCTCCAGGCTGATCACAAACACGTCGAAGTTACCGTAACGGTCGGAAGCAAAAGCGATGGACTTTCCATCACGCGACCAGACGGGCATGAAATCGTGAGCGTCGTGGGACGTTAAGGGCGTGGCTACGCCGCCCGTCGAAGCTACTTTCCAGAGGTCTCCTTTGTAGGTAAACACAATCGTTTTACCATCGGGCGAAATCGAAGGGTAACGCAGCCACGATGGCGTTTGCTGAGCCTGAGCCATGAGGGCCAGACTACTCAGCAAAAGGGTCGTAAACAGTTTTTTCACAATGGGTGTATTAGTTTGAGACGACAGGCAAGATACGCAATTTGAGCACAGCATGTGTGATTCTGTGCCACAATGCACGTTTTCTGAGATGAAAATGGTCTAAAACGAAAAATCCCCAAACGATCTTTCGTTTAGGGATTCTTGAATTATTTCTATCTAGAAATTAAGCTCTTTCCTGATTAATCTCAGGACTTACACTGATTTCAGCGGCTTTCCGTTTTTTCTCCATATCAATAGCGATGGGGCTTCCGAAAATATAGAAGAGTTTTTTCCGTAAACCCCTGGCTTTTTTCACGTCGGCAATGATGTCGTTTACTTCGTGAAAATTGATCATTAAGGGATTTGCTTTCTGGCTAATATTGGTAGTGATGCCGTATACCGGAGGTTCGTCTTCATGCTGGTAGGTTCCGAAAATCCGGTCCCAGAAAATAAACGTTGCCCCAAAGTTTTTATCAATATACTTGGGCTGAGAACCATGATGCACCCGGTGATTAGACGGCGTTGCAAAGATGTATTCTACCCAACGCGGCATTTTGCGAATGTACTCTGTATGCACCCAAAACTGGAATAAAACGGCAATCTGGTTCGTTGTAAAAAAATGATGGGATGGAAACCCAACAGGGCTACGGGCAAAAAGAAAATGGTCTTCAGGTTCTGAATCCAGCTCAGTCGGAAAGAAACGCTCAGGTTATAGCGTTCGCCAGAATGATGCACCACGTGCGTAGCCCACCAAAAGCGTTGTTCATGGGAGATGCGGTGAGCCCAGTAACTGCACAAATCAAAGATTACGTAACAGGGAATAAACGTCCACCAGTTGAGCGACATCCGCCAAGGTAACTGGTTGTAAATCCATACGACGGCAAACAAAAGACTGAATTTCAGCGTCGCTCCGACTACCAGCGAACCCAGCCCCGTCAGTATCGATCCGATGGTTTCGTGTTTTTCGTAGTACGGGTTCTCCTGAAAATACGAGATGACCATTTCCAGTGCCGTAAAGAAAATCATCACGGGTACCGCCCAGAGAATTAGGTTCGGAGCTGCTTTTTCCAGTTCAGCAAGATTGTCCAGTGGAATCTTAGGTGCCCCAAATAAAGATTGTTGAATAAGTAGAAGTTTTAGTGTAGCAATCATCTGATAGATTGGGTTGGTGAGCAAGAAATCTGTTGATATGCGAACTTACAATTCACTCTCAACAGCTGACCAAAATGCCAGAATATATCATTTATAACCCCTCCTGGTATGGAGTTGTTTACTACTTCACTACATTTATTGTACTTCTATTCGAAACTGATTAATCATTTTACTCCGAATCTTAACGTTACCCATACGTTCAGGATTAAATAGCTATAATGCAGGGAGCAGGCTAAAACCATCCGCACTTCGTACCTCTTCAGAGCCTGTCTAAGAATGACATTTTATATACATCGGGATACTGTAAGTAGGCTTCCTCTACGTTTAATAAAACAGTGATGGGCATTAGTTTACACCCCAATTTGTCTTTCACAGCGAAGCGAAGGAATTCCTACTGATTTTCAATCGATGAAGGTTTCACAAGCCATAATTCGCATGAAGAGCCCATGGCTATAAATGCTACGGGTCTCAGAGAGCTAATAATATTTTTCAAGTATTGCCTTATGCCAATATAATTAAAACCATCTATATTTAGTGCTTAATTGTTCATTGTAACTAGATGAAATAGCCTACGTATCACATACCATATGTCGATTACACTATTTTATATAAGTGTAAAAACTTATTTTTCATCTGCATTAGTACGCACAAAAACTTAAGTACAATTACAAAAAATCCTTATCTGTGATCAGATAAGGATTTTAAGATACTGTCTCTAACTACTGAAGTAAAGAGACTTCCTTATTTATTAGCGGATTATTTAATTCCAGACGTACATTATGTCTGGAATTTTTGTTTTTAATTACTAACTATTCAAAGTTACTTACAAATAAAAAATATTTGAATTATAAATAAAATTTATTTCAGTAGTTGTAAAAATATACTTACCTATTTCAGCTAGTTATACTTAGGCACATCAATCAGACAAATACTTATAGCCCTACTCTATGTATTTTATTAACCCATAATACTTCGTAATTAACTGCATTTTTGATTACTTAAGAGTCCATTTATGTTTTGTATTTCGTAGCTGTGAGTACTATCAAACTGTATTATGAAAAAATTTAAAATAGCGAATAGTGTCTAATAAATAGAAATACTAGTTTCGGCAGGCTTCATTCTGAAATCAGGCACCTAATTTATAATTTTTCTTAATAGTATTAGAAAAGGTCACTCAGCAATCGTTAAGAGTTAATAGGGTGTAAATTATTCCCAGGAGCGGCAGGAATGTGTAGAAAAATAAGAAGTTTAATCTTTAATAGATGATGGGCTGGGCTTTACAACTAGTCTAAGCCCACAAGAATTGATTGTATGGCTTCCCTCTTTTCTGTAATTTTTCGTTACTAGCTCATTGAAGCAAACCCATCACCTGCAATGCTCATCCTGTTATTCCAAATGAGCACATGGGTACCCATTATGATACAATTATCTGATTTTCAGAAAATTTACAACTATTCATTTAGCTTGCTAACGTAGCTACTCAAGAGTATCTGGCCAAACAATTGCCATTCCTGACTCTAACACTCAAGTAATAGTTTTACTGATCATCTTCAAAACATTCTACTCACTAATAACAAATCTTACAGGCAACATAATTTCTGCGAATGGCCTCTGCTTTACTTACTTTCTTTATTCCATGTGTGCACCTACTTAGCCCATGACAAACCCTGTTGTGAAAAGCATAGGCTTTAGGAGATAAGCAAATATAACCCGAATCTGTTTTAGGCGGAGTAACTGATAAAAGTACGGAAAGCCAAAGCGTATACATAAGAGCGGTCAGATTTTATAGGAGCGGACAATGGCAATTTAAAATCTTTACTCCACTATTTATAAACATTTTTCAAATAAACTAGTTAGCTATTATTACTCCCAAAAAAAGGCCTATCCCTACAACCGAAATAGGCCTTTTTTGAAAATTCAATTAAGTCATTACTTGACTAATTTAACTTGTCTTATTTAAACGCAAGCGTCCAGTCTTTACTGTATCAACAATCCCGTTCCATTAAATCAATGGTTATTTTCCAAACAACAGATTGTTCTAAACCGAGAATCATTAACTCAGTTTTCTAGCTGATTCTGTAGTTCGGTTGGTAATTTAGAAAAAAAGTTAAGTCCGGTTAATCCTTCTATTTCCCGCACACTTACCTTGTATTGTTTCCAGTCTGGGAAAATGATATCCTGGTTATTGGGCATATTCACGGCGAATACTTCCACATTATCTTTTGTGATTCGCTGCAGATCGTTTTCTCCAGCGGGCATTAATAACACTACTTTCCAGAATCGGCGAGGTACACTGATTTTTCCATTCGCGATGGATGTAGCCTCGCCCATCGTTCCTTTTCCGCCATCCCCAAAACTTCCGGCATACTGATACGCTTCCCAGCCCGCTTTTACTTGGCTACGGCAATAATCTTCAACGTGTTTCCATACACCCTGCTTTAATGCCGGAGCCTGAGGGATGATGTTAGTTAGTACGAACGTGGTAGAGTTATCACTTTCACTGGCACTGCGGTCCCCCACTGGACACAACTACCCCCGATCAAAGCCCGTATTGTTGTGGGGTAACCCAGCGTAGCCTAAGTAAACAAAACCTTATCCGACTCATCTGGTCTAATGGGCTTGAGACGGCAACTGGTGACGAAGAAACATAGGATAAAGGCCCCTTTTAGAACATTTAATCTATTCATAAGCACGATTTCAATCATTGAGATCTAAAAGGTAGGCTTACCCTTTCTCTATACGTATACAAAAATAGAGCCGCCCTTACAGGATCTACCTTCTTGCGATTTACAATAAACAATGAATGAGTTAGCATGTCTGGCAAGACTTTTGATAGGATTTAGTTATTAATCTCTAGTAACCTCTAAAAGATGAAGCTGACTTTCTATTACGGAATAGTACTGGTAACATTACTACTGCCAGTGGTAACGGTTTACCTGGGCATTCACCTTGCTTCGTGGATCAGCCTTTACGCTTTAGTAGCCGGGAGTTTTTGTCTGATTGTCTATGGCTTGTTCCTTTGGTTTATGAAAGTCTCTTTTCCCGGTAAACGCTGGATGGCTATTTTATCGCTTCTAGCAGGGCTTGGCTGGCTTATGATTGAGCTCTCTATGCTTAGTGGCTGGCGGGACAGCTAACTTCTTTTCAACATCAATCCTTCTTGATCTAAGCTCTGGGTCTGTTTGTGTATTGTAACAGAATCAAAGGCATAAAATTTATTAACAATTATCAATCATTTGCCTTAATATCAGTTACCTACACGTACTCGAATTAGGCTATTTTTTAATAATGAGAACATCCTAGCTTTGTCTTGGTAACAGTGAAAAGGCACTTGTTCCATTGGATTCAAGCATGCATTAGTCTCTTTATGTTCTCTAGTTAGCTAAATTTGTTTCTCATTATAATAAAGTAGTTTATTCCGATAGAAGTAAACGTCGTTTAACCTTTTAAATCTGATTAGGCTTGCTTTGGTAATCAGAGCAAGCTTTTTTATAATCCTTTCTAATCGTCTTTCTCCATTTTTACTAATGCAGCATTGAGTAAAGGACACTGTTAGTATAATATTCTATCAGGCCATAAGAAGATTAAATAGTTCAATTTTTCGTGATTCTTTGGATAATGTTTTTCTCGAAAACTCCTGTAGATTGAACTTTGAGGTGTTTTTCAAAACCGTTATAGTTGTCCACATAGCGAGCATCTGGTTCTTTTAGACTAATTACCACTCTAGTTTCAGAATTACTTAGGGGGGTAAGTTTTGTTTCGAATACACCCATGACTATACTAGGAGAATAGACCGGATCTCTTTCTATTACTACGTAAGCAACACTACTCAATAATTTCCGCTTTTGTTCAAAAGTATATCGTCTGTAAAATGTTGTAAATCAAGTAGATATAATACATTTTTCTTTATCAATTAAATTCGTTGGTAAACCACTTATATAATACTCTTCTAAAGTCCTCTCAAATACATTAATGAAGGGAAAGGAAACAACTGTATCTATCGGAAATTTTGGATAATTACCTTTAAACGTTAGAAGTGATACAGGTATGTCTTGCCCTTTGGTGCAGAGTGGCAAGAGAAAAGAGTAAATAATAGCTTACACATGATACGTAAATACTTGATTAAGGTGGAATTAATAAATTCGGGCAGAAGGACTGAATAGTGGAGATTAGACATATGAGTTAGGTTAATTCTTTATGCTCAATGATAGTAAAAATCATTAAAGGTAAAACTAACTATTCATTCTTAACGAAAGTTTCCCTATGCTGGTAACTTGCAAAGATATGGTTAGGTACCAATCAATCTTTGGATGCCAAATAGCGTTAGGCTTTCTGTTTTTCAGGTGACCTAAATAACAGAAATTTTTTCTACTTTTCGCTGCATTACTACCGTTAGCTAAATCGTTGAAAATTAGTTAACGTATAAAGAGGCGTTAGATTAAAAAGGGCTTAAATTGGGCTACCACTAATCCAACCCGCCCTAATGAATGCTTGTCACTTACCTCTAACTATTGCCTATCATCTACCCGCACTCAAAGCCGAACAACTCTCCATCATTGATGCCCTGGCCGATGAATACATCCTTATTAACTTAGAAGACCATACGACGCCCCTTCAACAGGCCGTTAGTTTTCTGGCCCCTGACTTCCTGCTGATTCAACCCCCTCAGCTTTCGCTCTACCAATGCACCTTTGGCCTGCTTCAGCAAATCCGGGCAACCCCCAAACTGGCAACGAAGTGTATCGTGTTTCTCTCCTCGGAGGGTAATCATCAGCTATTTAATTCCCTGGATTTGAGTGGTCTTTTACCCACAAGCTTTTCTCTCCAGGATTTGCGTTCCTGTTTACAGCAACTCCAGCAAGGCCTCCGCTATGTCTCGATTACCCTAACAACCCTGGATAACTGTTCGGAGACGTTAAATTACCTGGCTAAACTTACCTCCCGTGAACGGGAAGTAATAGGCCTTATTGGTTGGGGGGAATCCAATCAGGAGATAGCCAGCAAGCTCTCCATCAGTGTGAAAACAGTTGAAAACCACAAGCTTCGCATTGTTCAGAAATTATCCCTCCCATCAGCCCGTAAGCTTCGACAGATCGCTGTCAAAATTCTAGACCGCATTGGCTAGAGGATTTCCCCTACCTGGCTTACAAAATCCATGGTTTTCCCCTATTGCATTCGGAGTACGTTGCAGTCACCTTTGTTCAGCAGATTGATCTGATAAATCGCCCGTAAAGAATGGCCACTGAACGGGTATTTATAACTACTCAATGAATCGAAACATGTATACGAATCAACCATTGCGAAAAGGACTCTATGCGATTCTGGCAGGGCTGCTTACGCTACCCATTAGCTGTAACAGAGAACAGAATGACACGCCTACTCCCGCCATTTCTAAACCGTCTGGTGCCAGATTTAGCCAGGGTGGGCAGTGCACAAGCCTCACCTTCGGAAAAGATTTGGGTATCTGGAGCGTCGTACCTAATAGCCGTTTCCAGGTTATTGTTGCCGGAGATGGCGACCGTCAATTTGTAGGACAAATCTTACCCGAGCCTGAATTTGGTTCACGCTTTCTCATTCGAGGTGGCCAGTTTATTGCACGGGGTGATTTTAGTCCAACTTCCGTGGCACAAGGGGCTAGCGGCTGCTTTGAACCAGGGCCGGATGGAAATGGCTGGTTTGTTCCGGGCTTCAGCGTCAATGATCTGGGCTCTAGCTTTGAGCAAGTGAGTGCGAATGACGGCTCGCCGGCGTACCGCGTTAAAGACCGTTTTCAAGGCGTGACCGATGTTTTCTCTACCAAAGCGTATCTGGGAGTATGGACCGTAAACAATACCCCGTTAGAAGCCCGAAGAATACCTGGCATTGGGTTGGTGGTTGCCCAGAATGTTACGAATGCGGATTCTCGCTCCCAGGGTCGTGATATGTTTATGATTCGGGGTAGAAACATTCTTCAACGCGGTGATGTAAACGTATCCAATGCCCTGGACCGGGGCCGCACCGAGGCTTTTGCCGGGGCCCAAACAGGTCTGAGTGGACTGCTCCCACCTTTTAGCAATCTTACCATCACTGGCTACGAGCGTCTCCCCGCAGCAAATGGTGCAGACGAGGCCTATCGACGATTACCCTAACTTATTTGATTAGAATCTCAAAAGGCTCAACGTTCTTTTTCTAAACCCATACAAGCCCGATAATTGCCGGGCTTGTATGATTTAAACTCCTATAATCAGTTTTCATTTGACCTTATTTAGCTTTCAAGCCTATCCTATATTCTTGCACTGCAAGAGTATCCCCCTTCGCTACTTTAGCTATATAGGCTTCGTCAAATTCATTTAATCTGCTTAAAGCATTACCCCATCCTCCTTTTCTTTTATATAAATAGTTTATTCTAGGCATTTCCATTTGATTGTAGTCTCCATATGCTGAATAAACCTCTCTAATTAAATATAATGAACCATGTATAGGCATATAGGTTACATTATCAATAATGAATTTGTGCTTTAAAATCTCATTTATTGGAGAGGTTTGTGACTGAATAGTGTGACTTGGGCTAATGATGACAAACTCATTCCCTTTCTTAATAACAGAACGCTTAGGATTTGTACGGGCATCAAACGTACCAATTACGACTGAATCCTGGTGGGTGAAGGTGATAAGTGTATCCTTCGTAATTTTTATTTTATCATTCTCAAAATAGCTGCTATGTTTTGTATACTTCCCAAATCCCGTATAGGTCGAATCCTCTATGAAAGTATTAATAATTGCCTGATCGGTAATTTCTTTGCCGTCCGTAAAAAGTCTGATTGGTGTTTTTACTTTAAAATAATCCGTTACCATATAGTGAGGAAACGAAATCATTTCTTCTCGGTCTTTGCTACATGACCAGAAAAACAGTAAAACGGAGGCCATTAACACAAGTGATACTTTCTTCATACAGGTTAGGTTATAAAAGGGGTTAATTCTCAATCTTATCCTGAACAGACTGTGGAAGCTCCGAAAAGAAATCCAGGCCTGTCGTTCGCTCTAGTTCACGTACCGTTACCTGCCATTTCCGCCAGCTTGTCCCGGCTACGTCCTGGGAGTTAGGCATGTTCACCGCAATTACTTCCACTTTCTCAGTGCTCACTCTGGAAACATCATTATCGCCCTGCGGCATAATCAGGATCACTTTCCAACAACGGTTCGGTACACTCACTTTTCCACTAGCAATAGTATTTGCTGAGCCGTTCGATCCTTTACCTCCTTCTCCGTATCCACCGGCATAGATATACGCTTCAGAGCCACGTTTCACTTTCGTCCGACAATAGTCCTCTAAATCGCTCCAGATGCCCCGGTTCAGGCTGGGAGCCTGCGGAATCATATTGCTCATGACAAACGTAGCGGAGTTATCACTTGCCGTCGCCGTACGGTCGCCCGAGGGACACAAATGCCCCCGGTCAAACCCACTATTGGTATAGTCTGTAGGTTTGATCATCGTAAAGTTACGCGGTAAGTCCTCATCGGGCCTGAAATCATCCTGACGATCCGCAGAACCTAAATCACTGGTTTGAAGATGCCAGCCAACCCAGCGGGCAATACCCTTCAGCGGCTGATAGGAAAGCACGTATTGAGGCTTGACTAACAGATACTCCGAACCGTCGGCTGAGGCGTTGCCGGTAGTGAGTGATGGATAACCCAGAATCGCCTGCGTGGAAAGCTTGGATGAGGGCTTAGATGGGTTAACTACGGTCTTGCGTCCACAGGATGCAACAAGCAGTATAAGGGCAATAGTGGCGGTGAATGAGTAAGATTTACTCAATGTTTTTAGTGGCGGTAACATGTACTAATGATCTATCGGGCGGAACTTAAGGGTACTGAATTAATCCTTACTTTTCCGATCTTCTATACTTCTGAATGAGAACGCATAGAAAACGGAGCCAGTATTATCGGCAAAACTATATCAAAATCTTCAATAGTGAAGGTTAAAAGATTGCGTGTCGAGTGGAAACAGCTTATTACCACTTTACGTGGATTTTCAAAGGCACACGGAAAGAAAGCTACCTGGGGACGTAGGAATAGATCATCGGATTCCTACATGTGCATCCCGGCAAGACTTCAAGTTTTCCCGATTATATCTCAAGTAAAACCGACTACGGAATAACGGTCTACTTTGTTATTTGCCAGCAAAAAACACGCAATGCAGGTAATCGAAGAAATTCTACAGCATGAAGAGCGGCTACGGCTGGCCATGATCCAAAGCAATGTAGAGATGCTGGATGCTTTAGTCTCGGATGATGTGATTGTAACTGATCCAGCTGGCTACCTACTTACTAAAGCCGATGATCTGGCCGCCCATCAATCCGGGCAGTTACGAATAGAAAGTATTACCCCACAGGAGGTCAAGATTAAAGTTCTGCTCGAAACGGCTATTGTTTTTGCTTTAATGAAATTGAAAGTCTGGGTGGCTGAAGTCGCTATTGAAGGTCTGTTCCGCTATACCCGGGTTTGGCATTACTCAGAAAATCGCTGGCAGATTGTTGCCGCTCATATCAGCCAGGCAGAGGAGAACTAGCTTATGATTAAAAAAGCTACGGGCTTTCTTTGCATGATGCATGCCAAATACGTAACTGAGTTCTTTTTGTGCAAGACAAGAAATTCTTCGGTTCATGACTCCGCATTTGGAATTATTTGCGTTCAAGCTACCTAATTTCCATCAGAGCTTATAAGGCAGATTTTAGTCACAAATGCAGAAATCCCGAGATTTCAGAGAGATGCTTACGCATGAATAATAGTGACCACGTGCTTACTGAACTAAGGATTATTTAATAGAGCTAAGCTTCTGCTGAATTGGTTCTAAGCTTAGAGATCTTTCCAATACTATTCCATTTTTGTCGAGTAAGAGGTACGTAGGAAAAGCATTGACGTTGTACCCTTCATTCACTTCTCCTTTATCGGCTTTTAACTCTGAAACCTGTACCCAGTTTAGCTTATGAGTACGAATAGTCTTTAACCATTGAGGTTTATCAGATTCATATTCAGCGGCAATTCCTATAATCACCAGCTTATCCATATATTGGCTTTGTAATTGCTTTAACTTAGGAAATGATTTAATGCAAGGCCCACACCAATGTCCCCAAAAATCTAAAAGGACATATTTACCCCGATAGTTGTTCAGATCAACTGCTCGTCCTGCCGTATCTGGAAGCGTGAAGTTTAGAGCTTCTTTTCCTACAACTGGTTGTTTCTTTAGGAGTTCTAACCGCTTAGCTACTTGCTTACCCTGATCACTATCTTGTACCGCAGCAGATAATGACTTTAAAATATTCTCATACTGATCAATCGGAGTGTCATCAGTAATGGTTTGCCAATACAATAAATAGGCACTATGAATAGAAGAAGGGTTTTTAAGGATGAAATCCAGTATATCTTTATTTCTTTGCTGCTCCAGTTTTGCCCTTTCTGAGCCGGATGCTGTTTTAAACTTTTCGTCATAAACCCATTCTATTGATTCTTCATAGCGACTGAGAACTGTATTGTCTGGACCGCCTTTAAAAATAAGCTTGTAAGGAGTTTCAATCGATCCAGAAACCGTTACGGGTACTTCATCGTAGTAAAAAGCAGTGTATCTGGGAGAAGTAATTCGAAGATGAATACGTCCATCATCACTAGGTTTAGCTAAATAGCTAAAATGATCCTGTTTAGCAAACACAGTATCCAGCTGGTATTTACCTTTTTGCTTATAACCAAAAATGACGGGTCGATTACCCAGGCCCTTGATATTACCTGTCACTTTTCCCGGCTGAGCAATTAATGAGTTGGTAAACAGAGCAAATAGCATTGTGGGGAAGAGTATATATTTAGATTTCATATGAAATGAGATACCTGGTTTAATAAGTTGTTTTGTGAATAGAATAGCCTAATCCCTTAGGAAGGCAATTTAATCATAAATCTCCTATTTAAGACGCCAGCCTCGGTATTCAGCCGACCCCGTTTTGAATTATTCAGTAATGAAGTGCACTTTCTTCGGTTACTTTTGGTGACAAAGAATCGTAGTATGAGATTTGTTTTTCTGCTAAGTTTTCTAGCCCTGCTAACTGATTATCAAAATCAGTCTGGTAACGACTTCCAAAGGCTCTTATATAGCTCAGAGTGACAAACCATTATGGAATTTAAAAAACCTAAGCGTATATAGCCCGTCCCATGATCCATTTCTTGGATTCTCGGCAGCTAAACAGAATCATGGAATAGACCTTCTTCATCGGTCAGACTTACCAAGCATCTGAAGACAGCCTTTCAAAATAAATTATATGATCAGCTAATCTTGCTAGAGACGTACCAACCGGAGAGCGAATAAATTATCAAAAACTGACGCTATTCAAACGCAGTCTTAAGGTTCAATCTTTCTCCTTTATACGAGTCTCTGGGACATGGAAACGATCGGATAAACCCGTATCCTAGTTACAGAAAAAGATTTTAGCCAAGGGATAGATAAAGCGTACATTCAACAGACAGAAGTCAAATCGCCAGACAGATTTCAGGGATTAATCCATATCGTAGACTCTAGCGTTCAAATGTCAAAATAGTTAATGATTTGAAGGTATATTCATTACGGATTTATGATGAAATAGGTAAAATAATAGGTTAGCAATGCATCAATATCTTGACATGAAGTTTTAGTCAACCTATATTAATTAGAGGCTTCTGAATTATCTTCGCTTTCCCGTTATCAACTTATCTTATCTAACACACTAGTGAAACAATTTTTACTCTCTGCTGGTCTTATGCTGGCTACCGTATCCGCTTATGCCCAATTGGGTGTAGGTACCTCTACGCCCAAGGCTCAACTCGACGTAACCGCCAGTAATCCGTCTACGCCTTCAAACACTGATGGTCTGCTTATTCCACGAGTTAGTGCTTTCCCTGCTACTAACCCAACGGCTGAGCAAAATGGAATGATGGTGTTTTTAACGACAGCATCTGGCAACAAACTTCCCGGCTTCTATTACTGGAATGAAAGTTCTAAAGCCTGGAAATCCATTTATAGCTCAAGCGAAACGTTAAAGTTTTACTATCCTTTTTCTACCCAGTCGCTGGGAGAAAATAAAGCACTTTCTATTTATAACTCCCCTACGGCAACGTTGTCGACTAAACCTAGATTTGGGTTAACCGTATTAGGAGAGATTACTCCCCATCAAATTAGTAATGGAACAACTATAACAGGTGCTGTTTTAACCCTGGTAAGAGGTGCTGTCAATAACCCAACCATTACTTACCCCTGTTATGCCTATGCCGCTATTTACCGTCAGACTTATGGAGGGCGTGAACCCATTGGGATATTAGAATTTGAAATTTCTCAACCCCAAGGCCCTAATGCAGCCATTAATTCACAGGGAGTTTTTGATAAGGTAATTTTGGATACAGGATTCAGAAATGCAGATGGTCAATATAAAGCTACCCAGCTTTGGGCTAGAAAGGATTTGGCCTTGGGTACCTTTTCTAAAGATATTATCCCTGTTATCCCAGGCTCTTTTATTGGAATCGAGTTGTTAAATCCACAAGACTCGAATGGGAACGCTATTTTTAGAATGAGTGATGCCATGGGTAGTATTCTATTTGCGAGTAATCGACCTTTCAATCAGGTGCTTTCAGGGTATGAAAACGTGTCACTCTCTGTGATAGTAGAATAAACAGAATACTATAAAAGAATAAAGGCTGCAAACATACACCCGTTTGTAGCCTTTATTCTTTTTATAGTATTTTATCTACTTACTAAGCCCCTCCAGAAACCTAACTTATTATAAGTTTTTACAATAAATTTTCGAAGCTACCTTAAGCAAGCCTATCTATGTCCTCATCTCCCCACTAACCGCCTGTCTATACTATCGGCAGAATACCTTCATTATGTTACCGTAGATCAGCTTATGGTTGTGTTTCTGGATGAGCAAGACCTAACTTACGGCCGCTTAAAGGCTCAGGGATATCGGGTTAGTTAATTCCATGCGGATGCCCTTTCAACCTTTTTCAATTTACATAACATACGCTAAACGTAGAATCGACTATGATTAGGCCCTTCAAATCACTGCTTACGTTATCTTGCTTTTGGTGTATTATTGCAAGTACATCCTGCCATAATGCCCCTAAGGAAAATCCAAAGGCTACTAATGAGGCCCCATCCAATGAAACGGAACCCAAAACAGAGTCTTCAGGTACCGGGGCTTCTCAAAGTTTCGATATTAATACCATTCCGGTATCGAATCACCCGCTCGAATCATTTCCCTTTTTTAGTCTTCCCAAGGGATTAGCGGAGCAAAACAAGCCTGTCCAGCGGTCCTTTGACAAATTGTTCTTTGCACTAAACGGTGTCATGACGCCGCTAGAAGGAAAAGTCTGGAAGAGTTATATCGTTACGGAACCGGGTAGTTCTGAGGAGTGGTCACTGCCCTATTTTGAAAAAAGCTACGATGACGCAATCACCAAAGTGGGTGGCGTCAAGGTCTTCGATGGTGAAATTACGAGTGCAGAATACGAACGTTACCACAATCAGGCCTCTTATTTAGGCGAAGATGGCTCGATTGGTTACGCAGACGAAAACATCAAAGTGTACGTGATCCGCCGGGCGGATGGTGGAGACATCTATATTCAGCTCAGCGGAAACACGGCTTCCGGTAAACTCAATATCCTGCAAAAAGAAGCTTTCAAGCAAACCATCACCCTGCTTAAGTCCGATCAGATCCGAAGCCAGTTGGCTGAAAAAGGGAAAGCGGTCCTTTACATCAACTTCGATGTCGATAAGGCCACATTGAAACCGGAAGGTCAGGACGCCGTGAAGGAAATCCAGAAAGTACTTAGTAGCGATAAAGGGCTTAAGCTTAGCATTGAAGGGCATACCGATGATACCGGCAATGCGGATCACAACAAAAATTGTCGGAAGATCGGGCTAAAACTGTGCTTAAGGAGTTGATCGCGTCCGGCATCGATCAATCCAGATTGAAAGCTGTGGGGTACGGTGCCCAAAAACCTTTGGTGCCGAATGATTCAGAAGACAATAGAGCAAAGAATCGCCGGGTAGAACTGGTAAAAATAAACCAATAGTGAGCCAATAGCCCGAGCCATCCCAACGATGGTAGCTAGGATACTCCTAGCCTTTCACTACATTTAAAAATAACTCTTGATTTTAGCATAAAGAGCTACTTCGCCCCTTGAAGTAGCTCTTTATTGTTTATTTTAACTACGTGACTCTCTACGTCAATTTTTCACCAATCGTGAGAAATTATAACCTCTCGACTTGGCTAAATCGCCCACGTACGCAGTTTGAACATATTAAGTACATTTCGAATTTTCTAGTCTCATTGATTTATAGAATCTTATCTGCTCCAGGGAGTTTTAAGGTCAGTTTTCCCACTATAAAAGACAAAATGATGGATAGCGGGGCGACTATCAAAAGCTTGATTAGAGGTTCGATAGACACATCGGCTAGTAGCACTGATAACCCAATGACGATCAAGGGATGCAGAATATAGGTACTGTAGGTGCTGCGAGCAAAAGTGTTAAAAAAAACGTTACTTACATTCCAGTGATGCCTGCTATAACTTAACAGAGCTATACTGATGGAGATACCCGTAATCTGTTCCCACAGGCATAATACGAGTGATTGTCCATTCCATCCCCCGTTGAAGCTGGACATCGGCAATGCTAGTTTGGTAGTCACTATAAATAGTAAGGGGAATACCATGAAAACCATTACCAGGGCTATTCTAAAAAATTGTTTCCCCAGTTGTAATGAGAGCTGGTCCAGCCAATGGTTTTGTTGAGCGACTATTCCGATGGCAAAAAAGGCTACGTACTGCGGAAAGTAACAAAGCTGAAAACCGACCGGATGTAACACCCAGCCGACAGGAAAGATTAATCGCACCAGGAAACTAATCAAGCCAACAGCGACAGCAAACCATAGAATACTTGACCTAGAAGGCAGCTTAAGGGCATCTGGCAATGAGTAACGTGGTCGAAACAAGACGTATACTACATTAAATAGCAACAAAGCAGCCACAAACCACAACACGCCCGGATCGATCCAGTTGTCGTACCCCGCTAAGAACTGAAGAAACGTACCTGATGATGATGTCCGTAGCGATACACCAGGAAATTCATTACCGGGGAAAGAACAAGAGAATAAAAAACCAACGGAATCCCCAGACGCTTCAGACGATCCAGAACAAATTTTTGGGCTCCTTTTCGTTGATAAGACGGCTCAATAAAGTAGGAAGACAGCAGAAAAAATAAACCCATGAAAAAGGACTGGTTTGTAGCTACTAATAGCGTTAGACCAATCTTAGCCATTGCATCGGTAGTAGGTTGCTTGTAATACCATCCGCCGGGGGCACCATAGGTGATAGATACATGGTGCAGAATGACCAGAGCCGTCAGGAGTATCTTGTCGTAATCCAGGTAATGAATTTTCGATTGTGTTCTCCATGTCAATGAAGAAGGTGCGTCGGTTGGCATAAAAAGTAGATCATGGAATGTTTTCTATAGTGAGTAAGCCATTGGTTAAGTTAATCCCATTGCTTGCCTTAAAGTTAAGGTGCCGTCTTACTAGAAGTAACTAAGGCTCTCATCTAAGGACGTTTAGTTAACTTCCTTACGATTTTGCAATTCTATAAAAAGAGCCTTACGCTTCTTGCCATACTCCATTAGAGCAGGAATAATGGCCCAACTGGTAGCAGCTACAAAGTAGGACTCAAGTATAAAAGCTGATCCAACAATGACGACTAAGAGGATAAGCATAAAAAGGCCTATTTGCTGAAGCTTGGACTTTCTAGTTAACAGTTGAGCATTGGAAAGCTCCTGAAGCATTGATTTGTCGTAAGAGCAAGAGGTAAATAGTATAGCCATCGTTTTAGTTAGTTTGAGCGTTAAACTAGTTACACTTACCCTCATATAATCCAGCAAAGGGATAAGAGGTATTTCTATAGAGCTAACTGGAGACTTGATATCAATACATGACGTTTTGCCTATACTTTTAGAAACACTTGCAATCGCCCTTAAAGGACTACTTTAGCTTCAATTGGTGGCGGTAGGATCTTCGAGCTTCTATTAAAGTATTCATTTATTGAAGGTTTTGGCTTTCAACCTACACATCAGAGTAGCAAACAAAGAGTAAGGTTTTTATAGTATAATAAAGGTTAGGTAATCAATACTGACAAAGGTAATTGCCGGAATAGCCAGATCTGATTATAATTTATATCTTTAGAGCCACACTTATTTTTCAGTTAAAAAAACGCACACAATGGGAGCTTGGGGAGCTGGCTACTTTGAAGATGATGACGCCATGGGTTTCATGGATTCGATTGAAGAATCTGATACTCCTAAAGAGTTGATTGAACAAGCTTTAACTGATGCTATTGAAGCGAAATACCTTGAATTCTCAGAAGGAATCGCAGCCGTCGTATCATCTGTCTATATCGATCGTCAAGTGAATGGCACTACCTTTTCATTGGCTTATCATGATGAACCTTTGGCAGTAGATACCTTCCCTGACAGACACCCTGACATTGACCTTTCTGACCTAAGCAGTAAGGCGGTGGAAGCCTTACAAAAAGTGCTTAGCGAGAACTCTGAATTACACGAACTTTGGGCTGATGCAAAAGAAGAAGTGTATAAAGAATGGAAGGCAAACATCTATCAACTCATTCAGCATTTAGAGCGATAGCCTTACCATTAGCCTACTTGTTCACTTACGTAAAACACCTTCAAAAAGACCTTATACTACCTCCAGCAAAAGCATTTAGCCGACTCAGATTTGAGTTAGCTTCGTTAGTATAGGTGCAATACCATTGACTACTATTCACTCTAGCGGATATACCCCTTTGTTAATCAAGCTCCGTTTGAAAATTTTGAATATCAAGCTCGAAAATATACTCCAGGCCATCTATCTCGTCCTGCTGTTCACCTTTATGTATAAATTGAAAAGGACGAATGGTCGCCAATGAAGCAGCATTATCGGGACGAATAGTTGCTCGAACCACCCTAACCTCTTCCGCTGCCTTAGCTCGAAGCAGCAAGTCCCGCAGCATTAACCTGGCATAGCCCTGACCTCGATAGGCCGGTACTACTGAGTAGGCCACTTCAACCATACCCGCTTGGTCGGGAGGGCCATGAAACCCGGCATGGCCCAAAACTTTCTGGTTCACCGTAACCACTTGGGCTATCCAATTCAAAGTACGAGGGTCCTGACGACATTGGTTAAGTCGGTTATTCCATCGCCGAGTGGCGTCATCAGTGATAAAGAAAGCATCAAGTTCAACACCTATTAGCTTACTTGCCTGTTGTAGATCTCGACTAATTAAAGCCTCTAAAGCTTGTTCCGTAAACTTAATCCAGGTTAGCTCGTGAATCATCAGTGCATTTTAAATAAGGCCATCTAGATTATACATATCCTTTGGGAGCACTCAACTTAGGGTTCTAATAAATCCCAAAGATTGCCGTAGAGGTCTTCAAACACCGCTACCTTCCCATACACCTCTTCTTGGGGTGTCTAACGGACTTGACTCCTGCCTGCGGAAAAGCCTGATAATCTCTTTCGAAGTCATCAGTATAGAGGAAGAGGAATACGCGGCCACCCGTTTTGATTGCCGATCCGGCTTCCCTTAAATTCGCCATCTGCTTTGGCCCAACAACAGAGCACAGGACCCATTGTCTCTCGGAGCACCCAGCGTTTAGTCTCGCTTAGCTTAGCGTCTTCCAATAGGGTAAATCCTAGTTTAGGTGAGCAGGCGTTGATTTATGTAAGTATGATTAGAATGCTAAGCTAGTCATTCGGTAAATCATAATATCGCCAGCAACGACATGAACTATGATAGCGATTAGGGACAATATAACTTTGAATCCTCTTACCAGGGTTAAAGCTAATCTAGAGTAGACTTTTACTAACCCGAATTGCCCTTAACGCGTCCACTAGCAGTAATAGAGGCGAGCGGACAGTTTATTGTTTAGCCTATTACCAAAGGTCTCTTTCATATGACTCTCATCTGAACACCAGTTGTTGGAAAAATCACATAGGTGATATTTTTAAGAAAAAATACAAGAATTAATTAGTATTTATTATCAGTCTATTGCATTTGAGAGATATAAATAGGGTACACTTTGCTGTGATTTGGGCCAAAATACATAGAAATAAAGTCTATTAATGCGTTAATACCTTTACATGAAGTTTTAGTCAACCTATATTAATTACAGGCTTCTGAATTATCTTCGCTTTCCCGTTGTCAACTCATCTTATCTAACACACTAGTGAAACAATTTTTACTCTCTGCTGGTCTTATGCTGGCTACCGTATCCGCTTATGCCCAATTGGGTGTAGGTACCTCTACGCCCAAGGCTCAACTCGACGTAACCGCCAGTAATCCGTCTACGCCTTCAAACACTGATGGTCTGCTTATTCC